>NZ_JAGPOX010000144.1 GCF_019038435.1 Nocardia alni | reverse complement strand
CGGGTACATCGGGGACGGGGACGTCTACTGGCACAGATACGTCGGGCACCGGCACCGATACGTCCGGTACCGGCACGGATCCGTCTTCCGGCACCGGAACCGGTACGCCGAGTGCGAGCTCGAGTTCAGGTCTGGACACCCTGTCCCAATTGGCCGGCGCGGGGCAGCAGGCGGTGAACGGTGCGCAGCAGGTGTCCAGTGCCGTGCAGCAGGCGCAGCAAGCCGCGCAGGCGCAGCGGGCCCTCGGCGATTCCTCCCGCGCGGCGGCCGCCCTGGGTAATCTCGGCGGTGCGTCGGCGGCGCTGCGCGGCGGTGGTGCGGGCGGCGCCCGACTCGGCGGCATAGGCGATACCGCATCGGCGTTGGGCGGTCCGGCCGCCAACCAGGCGTCGTTGTTCCCGCGAGCCAGTCTGACCGGGAATCCCCTTGCGGGAGAAGCGGCTACGGCGGAGGAGGCCACCGTGGCGGAGGCGGCCGCCGCCCGGGCCGGAGCGTCCCCGATGACGCCGTATCCGCCCGGTATGGGTGGTGCGGGGCAGCAGGGCCAGGCCCGGGACCACAAGCGTCCCCGCGGTCTGGATTCGGCGGCGCATCTGGAGGAGGCGTTCGGGGATCCACCGAGCGTCGCCAAACCGGTTGTGGATCAACGGTGACGAATTTCAGCTGGACGTTGAGCGCGCTGGAACTCCTGGCGCTGTGGAATGCGTGCGGCGAGGAAATCCTGCCCGAGCCCCTGCTGTTCACCAGCGATATCCCGCTGTACGACGATTTTCTGCGGGAGAAGACGGCCGCGCTTGCCCGGCTGCGGGTTCGGATCGGGCGTGAGCTCGACGTGGCGTTGGAAACGATCGCCCGGGCCGATATTCGGGTGACCGCCTACGGCTGGGACGACAGCGATTCCGATCATCCCGGGGCGATGATTCGCGTGCACGGCGCGCGGCGTCGAGATCGGGCCTATGTGATCTGCCAGGCCCGAGATGACGCGGACCGTGCGTGCGGTGCGTTCACGATCACCGAGAGCAGCGTGCCGGAGTTGGCGGATGCCGTCGTCGCCCACCTTCCGGATCTGCCGGCCGGAGCGCAATCGGGGATGGTCCTGGTCACCGCCGAAGACGACGCGGATATGGACTATTCGTACGGCAGCTCACCCGTGCACGAGTCGGCCGACGGTTCGGCCGTGGACCGGGCCCGTCGTTTTCTGGACGCGCCGATCAGCGGCGCCGGGATCGTCGAGGTGGTGCAGAGCCGGTCCGAATTCGGTCCGCGAGGTATGTCCCGCAGCTCGCTGATGTGGCGTGACGTCGCCGAGGACGGCCGGTACGCGGTGACGTCCGGCGATTCGGCGGCCGCGATTCCGGTGGACGCGGGCCGGTTGGCGGCGATGGTCAACGCGGATATCGCATTACTGGTGCGCCGGCTGCGGGACGAGCGTTGAAGACCCGTTCCGGCTCGGACAATCCGAAGAAAATGTAAATCCTGTGCGCCCGTCTCCGTATCGACCGTCGAAGCTCAAGTGAATGTAAATTACGGCGGCAAAACAGACGTCGATCGAACCGTATGGGCACACTCGATCGTGTTGAACATATAAGCAACCGTCGAATATGTGAGGTTTTCGATGAGTGGCACAGTAGTTGTGACGCCGGAGGCGATCGATCGATTCGGGGACGCGCACGCCGCGATGTCGGCGCAGCTCGTCGGCGCCGGGGCGGTCGACCAGGTGGCGGTCATGGCCTCGGCGGTCCCCGTGTTCGGACTTATCGGTCAGGACTTTCTCGGCTCTCTGGCCTACACGCTGACCAACCATGTCACGTCGATCGGCGAACTGGCCGCGGTGCACGCGGGCGCCTCGTCGGCGGCACACCGGAGTGCGGCGAATTACCGTACTTCCGAGGAGGATTCGTCCTCGGCGCTCGGTGCGATCTGATATGAGCGGCGCGCGGAGGGACGACGCCTCGGCACTGCACTTCTCAGGCGTCATCGGGGCGCACTCGTGAGTGCGCCGATGGATCCCACGGTGTCGGCGCTGGATCGGCCCGTCGATTCGATGCTGGCCGAACTCGGATTGCCGCCGCTGCCGCAGGTCCCGGCGATCCCGCTGCCCGGGATGCCGCCGGTCCCGCCGCTGGATCTCACGGCCCTGTTCAAGCCGCTGACCGATCTGGCCGCCGGATTCGGCACCGGGCAGCTGGGTGCGGGTGGGGCTTCGCAGGTCTTCGATGAGGCGGTGAGCGCGCTGAGCAGTGTGGTGTCGCTCGGCACGTCGGCGCTGTCGCTGCTCGAGGGACTGTGGCAGGGACAGGGCGCCGACGCCGCAACCTCGAAAACCACTGCGGCGCAGTCCAATGGCACACAGCTGGCGTCCCAGGGCACGCAGGCCTCGACAGGTACGCAGGCGGCGGCCGGGACGGTGGCGACCGGCGCCGCGCAGATGTCGGCGATCATCGCCCAACTGGCCACGTCGGTGACCGCGGCGAGTCCTGCCCTGGTCACTCCGGTGGGACAGGCCGCCGTCCTCGGCATGACCGCCGAGAGTCTGGCGCAGGCACTCGCCGTCACCGCGAAGACCCGTGCGGAACTGAGCGCGCACTCGGCGAAGATGACAGCGACGGGGCGAAAGGTGCCGGTCACCAGTGCGCCGAAGACGTCGGCGAAACTCGGCGCGAACACCTCCGCGATGAGCTCGTCGGCCGGAAATACCGCTGCGGCAACCTCTTCCGGCTCGACGGCCCAGGCCGGCTCATCGAACTCGACCGGAGATCTCACGCAACTGATACAGGGTCTGGGTGGGTCTCGGGGGTTGGGAACCCAGACCCCGGGGTTCACCTCCGCGGCGACAGCGACAGGCATGCGAGGCCAGGCCGGGCTGCCCGGATCGCTCGCGGCGAGTGCGTCGCTGGAGCCGACGTCGGCGGGGTCGGCCGAACTCGTGGATGCGCCGCGATCCGATCTGCTCGCGCCGAGCTCCCCGGTGGTCACCGGAGGTACCGCGGTGGCCTCGGCTCTCGGCCCGGCCGTCTCGGCGCCGCATGTCGCCAGCGAGACACTGCCGGGCACAACGGATTCCGGTGCTTCCCCGGCAGCGCTGGGTGATGCGGCGGTCTCGCCGGCGCAGACGGTGGGACCCGCCGCGCTCCCGGGCACGACGAGCTCGGCGGGGACGCCCGTCATGCCGATGAGCGCGGCCGGCGCCGGTCTGGTGCCCGCACGTGCCCAGATGCCCTCGGACGCCGTGCATACGGCGCTGATGGATGCCAGGAATCTCGACGAGGCGGTCGGGGACCTCGGGCCGGGAACGACGCCGATCGTCGGCGAGATATCCGGCGGCGCAAGACTTTCGGATCGGGAGCTGCTGCTGTGACCGCGGCGACAGGAGACGTATCGATGAACGGTCGTGGTGTGCGATTCGATCCGGCCGCCGTGCTCGCCGTGGTGACGCGGCTGGACACACTGGCCGATCGGATCGAAACCGAGTTGCGGGTCAGCGAATCCGGTGTGCGCGTCACGGCGGCAGGGGCGGACGAGGTGTCATGCCGGGTGGCCGGCAGTCTGAATCGGCTCGGCGAGTCGTATCGGGCATCGGTGCTGGACGGGGTGTGCGAGATACGCGCGCTGTCGCGGGCGATGCGCACTCGGGTATCCCGGATGCGGGATACCGATGCCCGTACCGCGAAGTCGTTCGACGAGATCGTCCCGGAGGCGGTGCGCCGATGACCGTCGTCGAACCGCCGGTGGCGGGATTCACCGGGGTGATCTGGGCGGCCCGCACACCGGCGCGTCTGGTGCGGGACATCGCGAACGGCCCGGGCCCGGCGGCGACCGCCGACGCGGTGCTCGCCTGGCGCGCGTTGGCGACGGGGATCGGCGCGGCCGCAGCGGATTTCGGCCGGATAATCGACGACCTCGGCGGCATGTGGTTGTCTCGCAACAGCGATGCCGTGCTACCGCGGCTGCGGGTGCTGCGCGACTGGCTCGCCGACGCCGCCGCGACGGCCGCCGGAACCGCCGATGCGGCGGAGTATCAGGGTGTTTCGCAAAGGGTGGCGTTCCTGGGCATGGCGAACATCGTCGACGAGGACGCCTTGCCGACGACGTTCGATATCGGTCTCGGCGGCCCGCTGCTGGGTGCGGCGGCGGAGCTGGAGTGCCGGCTCGCGGCAGCGGGCGCTCGGGCGACCCGGGTCATGCAGGTCTACGAGGCCGCCGGCACCCCGCTGGTGGAGATGCCGCAGCAGGCGTCGCCACCAGCGGTCATCAATGCGGCCGCCGGATCCTCCGGCGCCAGAGCGTCCGCGTAAGCGGTCGAACCATGGGAGAAGGATTGTCGAAATGAGTGGAACTACCCAGGTAGACCACGCGGCCTTGATGAAGGCGCGTCAAACGTCGACCGATGCGGTCGACCAGAGCACTCAACGCGCACGGACGCAGCTGTCCGAGGCCGAGAGTGCGAGCAGCTTCTGGAAGGGCGGCGCGAACAGCGCGGCGACGGCGGCCGCCGTGCGCATGCACGACAGATATCAAAAGCTCGTCCAGGCGGCCGACCAATTCCACGCGTCGATCGGATCGGCCGATTCGTCGTTCAGCAACACCGAGAGCGACTCGACGCAGCATTTCACCAACCTGCTGTGATCACAATACGAAAGGAATCGACATGTCCGATGGGGTCATCCTCTACAACCACGCGGGTTTGAGCGATCACATTCAGCGGCAGTACTCACATCAGAAGGGATTTCAACAGGACGGTGAGGACCTGAAGAATGCCCACACCCAATACACCGCCGCGGTGCAGGGTGCGGGCGGTGATGGGGTATCCACATCATTGAGTAGATACATCTCCGCGCATCAGGATTACACCGATGCCGCCGGGGCATATGCGAAGACGATCGAAAATGCTCAGAACAGCATGATGCAGACCGACCAGGGTGTGCACAATATGTTCGTCTGAGCGGCCGGACAGGGAACAGCCGCATGAGTACGACAGGTTTCATACGGCTTCCCCGCATCGCGCCGCCGAGACCGCCCGGCGGCGAGGTAGCGGTGACCGCGCCACCGGAGGTCCCGAGACCGGTGGCCATGGCGCTGCTGTTGCGGATGTTGCCGTTCGTGATGGTCATCGCGATGGTCGGGATGATGGCCCTGATGATCACCGTCGGCGGGGCGGCGATTCTGAGTAATCCACTGTCGCTGATGTTTCCGATGATGATGCTGATGTCGATGGTCGGCATGTTCGTCGGGATGGGGCGGCGCACCAAGGGCGCCGGGGAACTGGACGAGGAGCGCAAGGACTACGGCCGATACCTGAACCAGTTGCGCAACGATGTGCGCAAGACCGGTGTGGCCCAGCGAGAGTCGCTGGAGTGGAGTCATCCCGCGCCGGAAGACCTGCTGCCGGTGGTGGGTTCGCGGCGGATGTGGGAGCGGAGGCCGAAAGATCCGGACTTCGGCCATGTCCGGCTCGGCACCGGCAGCCATCGGCTGGCCACCCGCCTGGCGCGGCCCGAGACCGGTCCGGTGGAGGATCTCGAGCCCGTCTCGGTGGTGGCGCTGCGGCGCTTCCTGCGCACCCACTCGGTCGTGCACCGGCTGCCGACCGCGGTGTCGTTGCGCGCGTTCCCGGCGATCAGCATCGAGGGGCCCGCGGACCGGACGGCCACGCTGGTGCGGGGAATGCTGATGGAGCTGTGCACATTTCACGGTCCGGATCATCTGGCGGTGGCGATCGTCTGCAACGATCCCGACTCCGGATCCTGGGCGTGGACGAAATGGCTGCCGCACATTCAGCATTCGAGCGTCCGCGACGGAATGGGGTCCGGGCGCATGATCTATCGCTCGCTGGTCGAGCTCGAGGCGGCGCTGAACGCCGACCTGGTCGAGCGGGGGCGTTTTCTGCGCAACGCCGAAGCAGACGGCAGCCGTGTGCATCTGGTCATCGTGATCGGCGACGGGCATACCTCCGGCGCCGAGCGCACGGTCAGCGACCCGGGCCTGGACGGGGTCACCGTCATCGATATGCAGGCGCGGACGGAGGGACTGGCGGTGCGGCGTGGTCTGCGGCTGGTCATGGCGGACGGCATGATCGCCGTGCGCTCGACGCTCGGCGTGGAGAAGTTCGCGACGCCGGATCGGGTGAGCGTCGCGGAGGCCACGGCGTTCGCCCGCCAGCTGTCGCGGTATCGGATCGCCACCGCGGCGCAGATCGTGCGCCTGGGCGACGACATGCGGACCGACCCGGGACTGATGTCGTTGCTGAAGATCCCCGATGCCGCCGAGATCGTCCCGGCGCAGGTGTGGCGCCCGCGCAGCGCCCGCGAACGGCTTCGGGTGCCGATCGGCGTCGCCCCGGACGGCACGCCGGTCGAGATCGACATCAAGGAGTCCGCGGAGTACGGCATGGGTCCGCACGGCCTGTGTATCGGGGCGACGGGGTCGGGCAAGTCGGAGTTCCTGCGCACGCTGGTGCTGGCGCTGGTGACGACCCACTCACCCGAGGCGCTGAACATGGTGCTGGTCGACTTCAAGGGCGGTGCGACATTCGCCGGGCTGGAGCCGCTGGCGCATGTGGCCGCGGTCATCACCAACCTCGAGCAGGATCTGTCGATGGTCGACCGGATGAGGGACGCGCTGTCCGGGGAGATGAACCGGCGACAGGAATTGCTGCGCGCTGCGGGCAATTTCGCCAATGTCACCGACTACGAGCGCGCCCGGGTCGGCGGCGCGGCGCTACAGCCCTTGCCCGCGCTGTTCGTCATCGTCGACGAATTCTCCGAATTGCTGGCGCAGAAGCCGGATTTCGCGGATCTGTTCGTCATGATCGGACGGCTCGGCAGGTCGCTGCACGTACATCTGCTGCTGGCCAGTCAGCGACTCGAGGAGAACCGGTTACGCGGGCTGGACAGCCACCTGTCGTATCGGATCGGCCTGCGGACGTTCTCGGCGAGCGAGTCGCGCACGGTGCTGGGAATCACCGACGCGTATCACCTGCCGAGTGTGCCCGGCTCGGCCTATCTGAAAAGTGATGCCGACGAACCGGTTCGGTTCAATTCGACCTACGTGTCCGGGCCGTATTCCGCCGCGGACACCGGGAACCTGGGCATCGGCCGATGGGCGGGCGGCCGGACTCCGGTCGTGTTCACCGCGTCACCGGTTCCGATCACCGAGGAATCCGCCGGAGCGCCCACCGCCGAGAGCGCCTCCGACGAGCGGCCCGAATCCTCTGCGATGCCACCGACATTGCTCGCGGTCGTGGTGGGCCGGTTGTCGGGGTACGGCACTCCGGCGCACGCGGTATGGCTGCCGCCGCTGGATGATTCGCCCGCCGTGGATCTGCTGCTGCCCGAGCCGGACTGGCGTGCGGTGGGTAATCGGCGCGGGAATCTGCGCTGGCCGATCGGCATCATCGACAAGCCCTACGACCAACGCAGGGACGTCCTGATCGTGGATCTGGCCGGGGCACAGGGCAATGTGGCCGTCGTCGGTGGTCCGCAATCGGGTAAATCGACCGCGTTGCGCACCATGATCATCGCGGCGGCCGCGACGCATACGCCGGAGCAGGTCCAGTTCTACTGCCTGGATTTCGGTGGCGGCGCGCTGTCCAGCGTGGCGGAGGTGCCGCATGTGGGCTCGGTGGCCGGGCGGCTGGAGGCCGATCGGGTCCGTCGCACGATCGCCGAGGTGGTGACCGTCATGCGCCGGCGGGAACGACGATTCGGCGAACTGGGCATCGTGTCGATGGCCGAATATCGTCGGCGCCGCGATTCCACCGACCCGTTCGGCGACGTATTCCTGGTCATCGACGGCTGGTCGGCGTTCTGCGCCGAGTTCGAGGTGCTGGAGCCGACCGTCACGGCCCTGGCGGCCCAGGGCCTGTCCTACGGGGTGCACGTCATGCTGTCGGCCTCCCGGTGGATGGAGGTCCGGCCTGTGGTCAAGGATCAGATCGGCACGAGAGTGGAACTGCGCCTGGGTGATCCGAGCGATTCGGAAATGGGCAGGATCGCCGCGTCCGCGGTGCCGATGGGCCGCCCCGGACGCGGTATCACCGCCGAACAACTGCACATGCTCATCGCGCTGCCCCGGTTGGACGGCCGGACCGACGCGGACAGCCTGCCGGACGGATTGGCTGCCGCCAGAAGCGGTCTGTACGAGCTGTATCCGAATCACCGTGTGCCACAGGTGCGAATGCTCCCGTCGAAGCTGTCGCGCGCGGAAATCCTGGAGTCGGTGCCCGATCCGCGCCGGCAACTGGACCACACACACGTCGCGGTGGGCTTGGGCGAGTCCGAACTCCAGCCGGTGATCCTGGATTTCGCCGCACAACCGCATCTGCTGGTCTTCGGCGACGTGGAGTGCGGCAAGACGACACTGCTGCGCACCATCGTGACCGGCGTGGTCGAACACGCCACCCCCGAACAGGCAAGAGTCGTCCTGATCGACTACCGCCGCACCATGCTCGGCGTAGTGGAGGGTCAGCACCTGGCCGGCTACTCCAGCGCATCACAGACGGCCCAGGCCATGACCAAGGAGGTAGCCACCTACCTCCAGCGCCGAATCCCCGGCTCGGACATCACCCCCCGCCAACTCCGCGAACGCTCCTGGTGGACCGGCCCCGAAATCTTCGTGGTGGTGGACGATTACGACATGGTCGCCCGCGCCACCATCAACCCACTCCTGGAACTGGTCGAATTCCTCCCCCAGGGCCGCGACATAGGCCTCCACGTAATCGTCGCCCGCCGAGCAGGCGGCGCCGCCCGCGCCCTGTTCGACCCGGTCCTGGGCCCCCTCAAAGACCTATCCACCGACGGCGTCCTGATGAGCACCCCCAAAGACGAGGGCATCCTCCTCGGCGATGTCAAACCAGCCCAACTTCCCCCTGGCCGAGGCGTTTTCATCTCCCGCTCTCGCGGCCGGGAAATGATCCAAACCGTTTATCTTCCACCCCTGTAAGGGACGCCACCGCGAGTGCTGCGCACGGACAACGGTCCAGAGATGATTTCGCATGCGCGGCAACAGTTTTTCGGTGATCGGGTGGGGATCGCCTACATCCCGCCGGGGAAGGTTATGACGTCAAAGTGAAGTCGGGGTCGCGGCCGAGGTAGGCGGCGAGTCGGTCGGCGGCGGTGGCGTCCGCGTGTGGCTCCCGTTCGGCGGCGAGGGGTAGGCCGGTGCGGTCCTTGCCGTCGAGTCTGGCTCGGTAGTGCGCGAGCACGAATTCGTTGAGTTCGGGGTCGTAGTCGGTTGGGCGGTCGATGGCGCGGGACAGGTCCCAGGTGTGCGCGGTGAGGTCGGCGGTCGAGCGTTCGACGAACCACGTGACCGTTATCGGACCCATCGGTCCGGTGGCCGGTTTGTCGATCATGCCCGGTTCGTTCACCAGGGCGCGGCAGGCGAGCAGGCTCTCGACGGCGGTTCCGCGGGGGTTGTCGCCGAGGTGGTCTTTGCCGCGGTCGGGTGGTGGGGTGCCGTGGATGGCCGCGGTCATGAGGAGGGTGGCGAGCCGGAAGTGGTTGAGGATGTCGCGGACTGTCCATTCCGAACATGGTGTCGGGCAGGACAATTGATCGTCGCTAATGGATGCGATGACGCCGGTGGCGAGGTCGATCGCCCGATCGTACGATTCCAGGGGAAGCATGGTCGTGGTTTCTCATTTCTGCGTGGAGGCCGGCCCGAACCACGTCGCGAGCGCGTCGAGCAACGTCTGCGGGTCGGGCGGGGTACGCGGCTCGGCCGCCCAGACGACGACGCCGTCGGGCCGGATCAGCGCGGCGGCCAGATCGGTGCGATCCAGGGTGAGGGCGGAGTGGATGTGGACGCGGTCGGCCCAGGGTTGCGCGACGGAGGCGATGTCGGTCAGCGCGACGTGGTGGATCAGCAGTGGCCGTCCGTCGGCCATCAGGGTGTAGAGACTGGTGTCGTCGATGACGACATTGCCGATGTGCCCGCCGAGCAGAGGGTGGTCGCCGACGGTGTGGGGTAGCGGGTAGCGGATTGCGGTGCCGGTCATCATCTCGTTGAAGAAGACCTTGACCTCGTGGATGTCGAGCAGGTCGCTGACGATGTCGCGCATCGCCTGTGCGTGGGGTGTCGGGGCCAGCAGCGCGGTCTGGGCGCGGGTGTTGTGCAGTACGGCGGCGCCGACGGGGTGCCGTTCGCGGGTGTAGCTGTCGAGGAGGTCTTCGGCGTTGACGGCGCCACGCACGGCGTAGGCGAGTTTCCAGCCCAGGTTGACCGCGTCCATCAGTCCGAGGTTGAGTCCCTGGCCGCCGAGGGGGGAATGCACGTGGGCGGCGTCGCCGGCCAGAAATACCCGGCCGAGTCGGTAGGTGCCGGCCTGGCGGGAGTTGTCGTATCCGCGGCGCGCGCCTTCCATCTCGGTGATGGCGATATCGACGCCGGTGACGCGGCGGATCGCGTCACGTATTTCCTCGATGGTGAGCGGATCCCGCGGACCGCGTTCGCCACCGTCGACGGGTTCGGACATGCGTACGCCCATCCAGCCGTCGCGAGGCCCGCGGGAGGCGAACGCGCCCTTCGGGCCCTCCATTTCGGCGGGCAGCCGCGTGGGGTCTTCGACCTTCAGTCGTGCCATGAGATGCACTCCGGTGGGCGCGACGCCGGGAAAGTCGAAGTTCCACAGTTTTCGCACGTCGGAATGGCCGCCGTCGCAACCCACGACATAACGCGACGTGAATTCCCGCTGCCCATGGCGGGTCTGCGTGGAGGTGAGGATCCGGTCGTCGTGGGAGGCCAATTCGACCACGGTGTAGCCGCGATGGATCCGGACTCCGAGATCGCGGGCATGCTCGGCCAGCAGTTGCTCCAGTTCCGGCTGAAAGATCACCGCGGGAGTACGACCCGGTTCACGCATGGACCCGTGGTCGAACTTGTGTATCCAGGCGAAATGGGATTGATGTTGGCCCATGTACCAGGCAGTATCGGGGCGGCCCGGGCGAAACGGCATCCGCAACCGTGTGCCCAGGCCTCGCCGCCGCAGCGCCTCGGCCCCCAGCACGCCGACGCCACGCGCTTTCTCCTCGCCGTGGGGATGGGCGGATGCCTCGACGACGACAGCGTGGACACCCGCCAGCGCCAATTCCCCCGCCAGCATCAACCCGACCGGACCCGCTCCGGCAATCAGGACCTCGGCCGTGGTTTCGATGTCGTCGTTGTCGGGTTCTGCGGTGGTCATCGGTTCACCCTTCACATGATCGTCGGATTCGCGTTCACGGCGGGACGAGACCGCCGGTCGGGGTCGAGTGGACACGATGCGAGGTCAACAGAACGTAAACGAGGTTTCTTTATCATGTGTTGATGTCTCGGATGGTTCACTGACCAGGACACAGAGACGGGAGACCGGATGCGGGTGCTGGTGGTGGAGGACGATCGGCTGCTTGCCGATGCCATCACCCGTGGCCTGCGCCGCAACGCTTTGGCCGTGGACACCGCCTACGACGGTGCGCAGGCCTCGGAACGGGTGGGAGTGACCCGTTACGACATCGTGGTGCTCGACCGTGACCTTCCGCTGGTGCCCGGCGACGAGGTGTGCGGGCAGATCCTGGCACGGTGGGGCGGCGAGGTTCGGGTATTGATGCTCACCGCCGCCGTCGATCTGCATTCGCGGGTGCAAGGTTTGGGGTTGGGCGCCGATGACTACCTGACCAAGCCGTTCGCGTTCGAGGAACTGGTGGCCAGGGTGCAGGCGCTGCTGCGCCGCAGCGGTCCGGCCACGTCACCGATATTGCGTCGCGGCGGTATCGAACTGGACCCGGCCCGTTTCCTCGTGACTCGTGACGGTTCGCCGATCCGGCTGGCCCCCAAGGAATTCGCGGTATTGCGAGTGCTGATGGCCGTGGACGGTGCGGTGCTCAGCGCCGAAGATCTCCTCGACCGCGCGTGGGACGAGAACGCCGACCCGTTCACCAACAGCATGCGCACCACCATCGCAACCCTGCGCCGCAAACTCGGCCCACCGACGATCATCGAGACGCTGGTCGGCGCGGGCTACCGAATTCGATGAGCAGACCACGCCCTCGTCGGGGCATGACTGTGCGCACCCGGCTGACCGTGTTCTACGGCACCCTGTTCCTGGTCACGGGCTTCCTGTTGATCTCCGTGATCGTGATCGCGGTGTTCAGTTCACCGCCGGGCGGTGTCAGCGACCCCGGCCACCTGTTCACCCGCACCGACCTGACCCCCGATCAAATCAACCAGATCGCCTGGCATGTCAAACAGCAGGCCCGCCATGAGATGCAGATGCGTCTGCTGCAATATTCGGCGATCGCGATCGCCGTGATGACACTGATCGCGATCGGTTCGGGCGCGTTCATGGCCCGCAGTGTGCTGCGGCCGGTCCGGACGGTGTCGGCCACCGCGCGGCGGCTGTCCGAACACGACCTGCACGAACGCGTGCCTGTCCCCACACAACACGACGAGCTCTCCGAACTCGCCGAGACGTTCAACACGATGCTCACCCGGCTGGAGCGCGCGTTCGCCGCCCAGCGCCGGTTCATCGCCAACGCCTCCCACGAACTGCGTGGCCCGATCACCACCCAACGCACCCTGGCCGATGTGGCACTGGCGGAACCCGGCATCGACGCCGGCACCCGCGAGCTGGCCACCGCGGTACGGGAGGTGGCGCTGCGTCAACAACGTCTCGTCGAGGGCCTCTTCGAGCTGGCATTGAGCCAGCACGGCCCGCAAGCCGACACCGCCGTCGACCTCGCCGCTCTGACCAGGGAAGTTCTCGAACGCTGGGCCCATTCACTCACCGACCGCGGCTTGACCCTCGCCACCGACCTGTCGCCAACCCTCATCAACGGTGACCCGACACTGCTCGACATCCTCCTCGACAACCTGATCCGCAACGCCATCACCCACAACCGGCCCGGCGGCTGGCTGCGCGTGCACGTCGCCGACCACACGCTCGCGGTGGAAAACCCGGGACCACAGCTGCGCGGCGAACGACTGGCCGAATTGAGCGAGCCCTTCCGCCGCGGCGAGACCGATCGCATGATCGACGCGAACGGCGGAGCGGGCCTGGGCCTGGCCGTGGTGCACACCATCACCGACGCCCACCACGCGACGGTCTCGCTACGACCACGCGACAACGGCGGCCTCCTGGTCCGCGTGCGCTTCCCCGCCGAATGCTGAAGTTCTGTTGACACCCTCCCCAATAGCGTCTGTCAGCGTCGCCCACCGGGCGAGCTCGATCGACACAGAGGGAGCACGTCATGTCGCTTCGGATACGTTACGCGGTAATAGGCTTCACGCTCGGTTTCGCGATGGTCGGTCACGGCGACCCCTTCTCCGCCACCACGATCCCGTTATTGGTGATGTTCGCAGCCCTGACTCCGATCATCATGGTGATGCGTCGCCCCGCCGCCATGTCCAACGCACGCATCGTCGCGGTGACCGCGTTGCTCGCCGTGACGATGGCCCTCGCCACACTGGCGAGCCTCGCGCTGGTTCACGACCACGCCCGCACGACGGCAGGCCTCGGGCTCATTCGTGCGGCGCTGTTCGTCGTGGTCGTGCCTGTCTTCATCGTGCGCGCGCGTCGCCGCAGCGCACATACCGGCGCGAGCACGTCCGCGACCATGCCGATGCCCGACAAAGGACGACTCATCGCCACCAAGCTGACCCTCGTCGCGATCGTATTCGGACTCGACTGGTTGGTGAGCCGGTGGCTGCCCCACGCCGGAATCCTCGTCGCCGTCGCATTGGCAGTCGCGGGTATAGCGGGCGGGCCCGCCCTGCACGCGCTCGTGTTCAGCCCGCACCGACGGTTTCCGGACACCGAAGCTGTCCGCCGGACACAGCCGCGGTGAAGCACCCATCGCACCGTCTATGCGGTATCCCAGGCGGTGAAGTCGCCTGTTTCCGTGGTCACGGGGTGACTCCCATGCTGTCCAGGATGCGCCGTAATGCTCGCATGCCGTAGTGCATGCGCGACTTCACCGTTCCCTCGGGGATTCTCAGTTCGGCGGCGATCTGATGGGTTGTCATGTCACGGTAGTACGCGCGCTGGATGACGATGCGCTGGTCTTTCGGCAGGCAATTCAGGGCGTCGCCGACCAGCCAGGAATCGAGCATGCGATCGGATAGGTCGGGGGTGAATTGTTCGGGGGGAGAATCGGTTCGGATCTCGTAGCGGTTGCGTGCCCGGCGGTATTCGTCTATCACGATGTTGCGCGCGACGCGGTACAACCACGCGCGCGCCGACATCGATGAGTCGTCCAGTATGCGGTGATGCTGCCAGGTTCGCAGGAGGGTCTCCTGGACGATGTCCTCGGCTGCGCCGGAATCGTGGACGAGGCCGGCCACATAGTGCCGCAATGCCCCGGCATGATGGTCGTAGACGATTCGCATCGATTCGGTGCGGGTGGCCGAACCCTGTTGTCGATTCGTCACGATGCACTGCCTCGGGTGGAATTCGACCGGAGCGCGGATGAACGGTCGTTTCATCCCCATGGTGGGACTCGGCGATGTGCCGCTCGGGGCGCGCGGTCCACTTCTTTACAATCGCTTGAGGTTCGTCAGCCTCTCGGCCCGGATTTCGTGCCTCTTGTATTTGGTTGTGGCGCTGAGTGTTTCGTATCGATGAATTCGAGTACGTCATGACGTCGATCCTGTCGAGCCAGGTGAAAGGGGGCATGAACCTCCCGCGCCTCCGGCACGTCAATAAACACATGACCAGCGTCCCCATAGCGCTCGAAACGGCCGCTGCACCATCGCATATGCGTCGAGTGTCGGTGATCGGCGGCAATACTCAGGTGGACATCGGACTGCCCGCGACCGTCCCGATCGCCGAATACATCGCCGACGTGGTCGAGTTGATCGACTCGCGCAGCCCCGATGTCGTCGAGTCCGAGGACGGCCCGCCGGTTCGTACCGGTCACTGGACGCTGGCGCGGGTCGGCCGCGAGCCGATCCCGCCGGACAGATCGCTGGCCGACGCGGCGATCGGCGACGGTGAGCTGCTGGTCGTGCGTTCGGCCGCCGCGCCGCGCACACCCGATCTGTTCGATGACGTCATCGACGCGGTCGCCCGGCTGAGCGCGAATTCACTGCACCCCTGGTCGGCGTCGGCCGCCGAATGGGTGGGGCTGATCGCGGGGCTGGTCGCGATGATCACGGCGATCGTCGTGCTCGGTGTGGCGCACGGCGGCGGTCTCGCCGGTGGCGTCGTCGTGCTGTGCGCGGGGCTGCTGGCGGCCGGAGCCGCGGTGATCGTGGCGAATCGGCAGACCGATGAGCTGACCGTCACGATGCTGTCGCTGTATGCGCTGCTGCTGCAGAGTGCGGGTGCGGCGCTGGTGGCGTCGAGCCAGGTGGGCGGCTGGGGTGTGCTGGTTGCCGGTGCGGTCGTGCTGGTGGTCGGCCCGGCCCTGTACCTGCTGACTCGTGCGGGGGCCGCGTTGGTGGGCGCGGCGGTGCCGGCGGCGACGTTCGTGGTGGCGGGTGCGGTCGCGCGGATGGGGTGGGGTGTGGATCTGCCGAAGATCGGCGCGGGTGCGGCGGTCGTCGCCCTGGCCGGTATCGCGGCCACGCCGCGCATCGCGACCGCCGTCGCCCGTCTCGCGCTGCCGTCCGGCCTGCCGGCCGTGCCCGCCGACCCCGAGGAGCCACCGCACCCAGAGGAACGATCGCCCGCCGACGATATCGGCGCGGTGGTCCTGCCGGCGGCGCGCGGACTCGAACAGCGTGCCCGGCTCACCGACCGGTATCGGTCGGGCCTGATCGCGGGATGGGCCCTCGCCGCCGCGGCCGGGGCGCTGCTCTCGGCGACCTCGTCCGGCGACCTGCGATGGCCCGGGCTGGGCCTGGCGATCGCGGTCGCACTCGTGATGTGTCTGCGGGGACGAATGTTCCCGGCGCTGACGCCGGCGGCGACGCTGATCGGCTCCGGGCTCATCACCTTGCTCGCGCTGTCGCTCGTGGTGGCCGCGGCGGCGGGCGCGTGGCAGCCGCTGCTCGCCGGTTCGACGCTGTCGGTCGGGATGGCCGGTGTGGTGTTCGGGGTCGTCGGGCCCCGCATCGAACTGTCCCCGAGGCTGCGCCGCGCCGCCGATATCGGTGAGTACACCCTGATCGTGCTGATCGTTCCGCTGATGCTGTGGACGATGAACGTATACGCCGGAAACAGCTGAGAGACAGCGGATGTGGTGGATCGTCCGACCGGTGCTCGCGGGAACGATGGTGGGCGCGATCGTGTTTCGGCCACCGCCGGCCGCCGCACTCGCACCGCCGATCATCGACCCCGGTCAACTCGCGGTCGCGATGGCCGTGAACGCGAAGGGCGGCCCACCCGACCCGACCCAGCAGCGATCCGCCTGCGCGCGACCGATGCTCTCGAACGGCCCGCCGCACGATGCGCCGACGGCCCAGCAGGTCCTGAACCTCTCCGCCGCATGGCAATTCAGCCGGGGCGCCGGTCAGACCGTGGCCGTAATCGACACCGGGGTCCAGCGGCATCCGCGCTTGCCGGGGCTGCGTCCCGGCGGTGATTTCGTGTCGAATTCCGACGGTACCGCCGACTGCGATGGTCACGGCACGCTGGTGGCCGGAATCATTGCCGCGCAACCGAGTCCGGCCGACGGATTCTCCGGCGTCGCGCCGGATGCGACCATCCTGTCGATCCGCCAGCTGAGCCTGGAGTACGAGTCGACGAACTACACCGCGGCCAATCAGGCGGGCGGCATGTCGAGTCAGGGCTACGGCACGGTCCTGACACTGGCGGCCGCCATCGTCCGCGCCGTCGACCTGGGCGCGACCGTGATCAACATTTCCGAGGAGGCGTGCACCCCCGCCGCCGCGAACCGGGTGGACGGACCCCTGGGCGCCGCCGTCCAGTACGCGTACGGCCGCAATGTCGTCGTCGTGACCGCGGCGGGGAACGTCGAGGAGGACGGCGAGTGCACCACCCAGAACGGCGGTTCGGGCTGGACCGGGGTCGGCACCGTGGCCAGCCCCTCGTGGTTCGCCCCGTACGCCCTGTCGGTGGCCTCCACGGATCCGGACGGTTCGCCGTCGTCGTTCTCGATGCACGGTCCCTGGGTAGGAGTCGCGGCGCCCGGTCGCGATATCGTCTCGCTGGACAGCGGCCCGGGCAGCACGGGCCTGGTGGATTCGGTGCAGACCGATCAGGGCCGCGCGCCGATCGATGGCACGAGCTTCTCCTGCGCGTACGTGTCCGGCCTTGTAGCACTGGTGCGTTCGCGCTTTCCGTCGATGAGCGCGGCCGAGGTGATCGATCGGATCGAGCGCACCGGCGAACACCCCGGCATGGGCCGCGACGACAGCGTCGGATTCGGCCTCATCGATCCGGTCGCGGCGCTGACCGCGGTACTGCCGCCCGCCCCCGACACCGCGAATTCCGATGTGCCGCGGGCCGTTCCGCCGCCCGCGCCGCCGCCGCGCGTCGACCCGATGCCGCGCCGGGTCGCCGGTATCGGCTCGCTGCTGGCGCTCGCCGCCGTCGGGCTCGGCTACGCCGCCTCGAACCGTAACCGCCGCAACCGATCCGGGCGCGACGTGATGTTCCCGGAGGACTGATGCCCGCACCGCTGACCACCCGCGCGCAGGTGAACGGCTATCGCTACCTGCTGCGGCGGTACGACCACGCCCTGATCCGCTGGGATGCCCGGATGCTGCACGATCCCATGCGGGCCCAGTTCCGCTCCCTGGTGATCGGCGCCGTGCTGAGCATCATGATCGTCGCCGGCGCGGCGATCCTGGCGTTGATCCATCCCCAGCCCACGATGGGGAACGCGAAGATCGTGATGGGCAAGGATTCCGGTCAACTGTTCGTCGTGGTGAACGGCGTGCTGCATCCGGCGTTGAATCTGGCCTCGGCCCGGCTGATCGCGCAGAGCGACGAGACGCCGACCGCGCTGGCCGATGCCCGGCTGACCGAGCCGCGCGGCCCGGTCATGGGGATTCCGGGGGCTCCCGCGGCGTTGCTCGGCTCCGCGTCCGGCGGCCGATCGCAGTGGTCCGTCTGCGACGCGATCTCGGCCGCGACGGGGAACGTCGTCTCGACGGTGATCGACGGACCGTTGCGGACCACCTCGGCGGGCCGCGCACGGCCGCTCGGCGCGGACGAGTCGGTACTGGTGACCCGGGACGATCACACCTACCTGCTGTTCGACGGCAAGCGCGCGGAACTCGACCCGAGCGATCCGACCCTGGCGAGGGTGATGTCCCTGTCGTTCCACAGTGCTCGGCCGGTCGGCGCGGGACTGTTGAACTCCGCGACACCGGTGCCCGCGCTCGTGCCGCCCACGATCCAGGGGCTGGGTGGTCCGGGGCCCGGGAGACTGGCGTCCGTGCCGGTCGGCGCCGTGATCCGGGTGCAGGATGTCGACTCGGACGGGTTGTACGTCGTGCTGAACGATGGAGTGCAGAAGGTGTCGCCGTTCGCCGCGGAGGTGATCCGAACCGCGAATTCCGAAGGGATGGGCGAGATTCCGATGGTCACGCCGGACCGATTGCGCGGCATCCCCGTGGTCGACAAGCTCGCGACCGATCAGTTCCCCGATCGGGTTCCCACGATCCTCGACGCGCAGGACGACCCGGTGACGTGCCTGTCCTGGGCGAAGAACACCGGTGATCCGGCCGCGACGACATCCCTGCTGGCCGGCAACGCGTTACCCCTGACCTCGACGGCCGAGCCGGTGACGATGGCCTCCACCGGCGACCACGCCGACGCGGCCTATGTTCCGCCCGGCACGGGGGAGTATGTGCAGGCCACCGATATCGCGCCGACGAGCGTCGCCCGGGGGCCGCTGTTCTACATCACCGACGCGGGCGTCCGGTACGGGGTACCGGACGTCCGGACGGCGGCCGTCCTCGGCCTGGGGAGTACCCCGCGTCCTGCGCCGTGGCAGATCGTGGGCCGGCTGGTCGCCGGTCCGATGCTGTCCCAGGCCGCCGCGCTGAACAGTTACGACACCCTGCCGTCCGCGCCCGCGAGGTGAGCAGGCTGCGGATCAATCGACTGCGGGCTCGGGCGATGCGTCCGCGAGGGCGCTGGGCAGATCGTCGTACAGGTCCACCAGGCGATCCAGGCCGGTCACCTGGATCACTCGCCGGGCGACGGGCGAGGCCGTCACGCGAAGCGGACGCGGCTCGGTCATCTGCGCGGCGAACTGCAATACGCTCAGTCCCGCGGATCCGAGAAAACCGACCTTCGACAGATCGATCACCAGGGCCGTGTACTGCTCGGTACGCTCGATGATCTCGCGCAGGTTCTCGATCTCGGCCTGCAACCCCGGGGCGGTCAACGCATCGACCTCACCTCGGACGGACATCACCAGCAGATCACCGTGGCTGCCGACATCGATATGTAAAACGACATCGTAATCCGCATCCGATTGATTCACCGACATCACGCACCCTTACTCTCTGCACGGCGAAGCACCCCGGGGCGCCTCGCCCCGGCAGCAAGATTGTCTACCTGCGGCATAATCTTCCATCGTTCTGTGAACGCCGATTTCGAGCACGAATCGGCTGAAACCTGGACCGCCACTTGGCTTCAGCGCCGATGGCAGGACGAGCATCACCCTGTGGGCGGCAGGTCGGTCCGGCACCCGATCAAGTGATCGGGTGCCGGACCGCTGCTACCTATGCCGGGCCGGGCATTCAGTAATAGTGTGCGCGGCCTCCCACCCCGCGGCCGACGGCGCCGAGCAGTGCGAGGATCACGCCGATTACGAGGGCGATGATCCCCAGCGTCCACAGGATCGGAATCCCGAAAATGAAGCCGAGAACCAGGAGAATGACTCCGAGCGTAATCATGCTGAACTCCTTACTTCGAAATATATGAACGGCAATCGATCCGGACAGTCGATGACCGCCACAGGCCCCGCAATACCCCGATATCCGGAGCTCTAACACATCCGTCGTCACAGCTTGTTGTGGCGCGCACCACGAGCCTCCGATCGCTCTCACCTGGGCGGTCGGCCGAGGTCGCCCCGCACCGGCCGATTGATACGCCACAAGAGGGGTATCGCTGCGTCACTGGCTGAATCGCGGCCGTGAGGAGTGAGTATGTATCGGGGTCGACAGGTAGTCTTCTGTACCACGGCACTGGCCGTCTTGGCCGCGGTAACCGGTTGCGCCGGAAGCGGTTCCAATCCACTGCCCGTCACGCCGACCTCCCACTCGGGGATCACGATGACCTTCACCTCCCCGTCCGCGACCACCGATTTCCCCCGCCCCGACGCCGTCACCCCGGAGTCCGCGAAGCAGTTGTGCGACATGATCTCTCCGAAGATCGGCGACTGGCGTAACCAGAGCGCCACGG
Source organism: Nocardia alni (assembly GCF_019038435.1). Taxonomy (GTDB): domain Bacteria; phylum Actinomycetota; class Actinomycetes; order Mycobacteriales; family Mycobacteriaceae; genus Nocardia; species Nocardia alni. Next base: position 4,520 of record NZ_JAGPOX010000144.1, on the reverse strand, counting down.
CCCGCAAGGCGGACTTCAATCTCGTCGTGCACGATTGGGCCGCCCGCAGCGGCGGGCTCAACACGCAGGTGCTCGAGGACCGCACCATGGTGGATCGCATCACGAGCCAGACCTGTCCCGCCACGCGCCAGCAGGCCCTCGATGCTCTGCAGATCAGCGATCTCGCCGACGGCCTGATCGGCTTCGGCAAGTGAATATCGCCGCGCCGGTCCGTTAGCCGGGGGTCGCAGCGGGTAGTCGCCCGCAGGGCAAGGCACACTGGTGTGGCTGCCGGAATTGCTGGATCGGTCGGAATTGAGCCGTGATCATCGAGGATGGGTGATGTAATGCTCGAAAAGTTGGAACAGCGGTCCAGGGAGCTGTTGCTGGGGGGTGGCTTGCGCTGGCAGGGGCCCGTTGTGGAGGGTTACGTGCGGCGATTGCGCGATGCCCATACGCACGAGTCGGCCGAAGAATTGTCCGTTCGCGCCGAGCGTCATTATCTGGCGCTGGTGACGGCCAGCGGCACCACGGTCGGGCTCATATCGGCCGTGCCGGGCGTCGGCACCGTGATCGGGTTGCTGGCCAGTGGCGTGGAGGCCGTGTTCTTCCTGGAGGTCTCGGCGGGGTTCGCGGTGGCGAACGCCGATCTGCGGGGTGCGGAAATCGTGGATTCGCGGGCTCGCCGGGACCTGGTGTTCGCCGTGGTTCTGGGGGAGAGCGGGGCGGAGCTGGGCGAGCGGGATGTGCGCGGTACGGCCCGCGATTGGCCCGGCTGGGTGGCGAATCGGATTCCTGGGCTGCGCAATATGGACGATTCCTTCGTCAAGCGATTCATCGTCCGGTTCGCCGCCAAACGAGCCGTTCTGGTATTCGGCAGGGCACTCCCGGTCGGCCTCGGCGCCGTCATCGGCGGCGTCGGCAACCTCGCCTTGGGCCGCGCCGTTGTCGCCCGGGCCCACCACGCGGTCGGTTCGGTGCCGGATGCGGAGAGTGCGCGACCGATCCCGGCCGGGGAACCGACCGGCGAGGGCCTCTGAGGAGCTTCCGGGCTACTCCCGCGGCTGGGTCGGCAGCGATCCGACCGCGCAGTCGGCCACGCCGATGGTGTCGCGGGTGAACGACTCGACCCGGTGCTGCGCCTTGGCCGGGTCGGTGACCCATTCGCGGTAGAAGTCGAACGGGCACTCCGCGACACCGTGCTCACCGTCGCCTGCGGCGTGCACGCCGGTGTAGCCCCGGTGCAGCAGTTTGAACAGGTGGTTCTGCGACTGGTCGTTGGCTCGCGCGTCCCGGATCGCGGAGACCGACAGTTGCGCGTACTGGATGCCGTACTCCTCCTCGCCCGTCTCGCCGAGGGTGCGGCCGTCGAATCCGATCAGCGCCGAGTGGCCGAAATACGAATAGACGCCGTCGAATCCGGCCGCGTTGGCGACCGCGACGTAACAGTTGTTCGCCCACGCCATCGCCTTGGCCATGAGAACCTGCTGTTCCTTGGCGGGGTACATGTACCCCTGGCAGCGCACGATCAGCTCCGCGCCCTTCATCGCGCAATCGCGCCAGATCTCGGGGTAGTTTCCGTCGTCGCAGATGATCAGCGAGATCTTCATGCCCTTGGGGCCGACGGTGACGTGTGTCGTGTCGCCCGGGTACCAGCCTTCGATCGGGCACCACGGCAGGATCTTCCGGTACTTCTGCACGATGTCGCCGTTGTCGTCGATGAGGATCAGGGTGTTGTACGGAGGTTTGTTCGGATGGTCCTCGTGCCGCTCGCCGGTGATCGAGAAAACGCCCCACACCTTCGCCCGGCGGCACGCCCCGGCGAAGATCGCGGTCTCCTCGCCCGGGATCGTCGCCGCGGTGTCGAACATCTCCCGCTCGTCGTACATGATGCCCTGGGTGGAGTATTCGGGGAATACCACCAGATCCATCCCCGGCAGACCGACTTTCATGCCTTCCACCATCTCGGCGATGGCCTTCGCATTCCTGATCACCTCGGCGCGGGTGTGCAGGCGCGGCATCTTGTAGTTGACGACGGCCACGCCGACGGTGTCGGGGCTGGACGAGATGTCGCCGTGTCGCATGAGGGTCTCCTCGTGATGACGATGCGCTGGGCATCGCGGTCGTATCCATTGCTTGCGCCACAACCGGTTCGGCGATGAAGGGGCTCGACGGCGCGAATGTATTTTCTCACGTAACTATTTCATGTGAAATTACGTTCATGTGAAATTACTCGGCGAGTATCGGCCTGTCAAGGCCGCTACAGTGCGGTGATCACATCGAAGTCGAAACCGTTGGCGACGGCCAGATACACGCGTTGACGGGCCACCCGGCCCTGGAACTCGACCACGCCGCGGGGCCCGTCGTATGCGAGACCGTCGGCCACGCCGCCGAGATCGGTGAGGCTGCCCGAACGTTGAATCATCGTCGAAAGCAATTGCGCGCCTTCATAACAGGACTCGGCAACGCTGCCGAGAACCGGTGCGCGCGAGCCGTGCAGCGCCGCATAGCGACCTTGCAGATCCATCGAATTGGCGTCGATCAGCGAGGGAAAGTAGGCCGATGCTACGACCATGCCCCTGGTAGCCGCCGCACCGCTGGCGAGCAGCATGTTCTCGTCCATCAGCGGACTGAAGCGCAGGATCGAGTCCGGTAGGCCGTGACGGGTGAAGGCCCGGTTGAACCGCACCGCGTCCTGACCGACCAGCAGCATCAGCACCGCGTCGCTGCCGGAGCGCGCCACCCGCTCGACCGCGCTGTCCATCCGGCCGCTGCCGAGCTCCACGAAGGCGCCCCCGACGAGTTCGAGCCCCAACCGCGCCGCGTACCGGCGCACCGCGGCCAGCGACAGGCGCGGCCACACATAGTCGTCTCCGACGACGAACCACCGGCGCACCCCGGCGTTGTCGCGCAACCAGCGCAGGGCCGGCTCGAGTTGCATGCGCGGCGTCTCGCCGGTGCAGTAGACGCCCGGATGATCCTCGCCGCCTTCGTAGAGTGCGGTGTACGCGTACGGAATTCGCCCCGCCAGCACGGGCGCCAGGGCCCGGCGCACCGACGAGATGTGCCATCCGCTGACCGCGTCGATGCGGCCCGCGCGCGCCAATTCCCCGACCGTCGTCGCGACCGTCGCGGGTGGCGATCCGCCGTCGATTACCTCGATCTCGACCTCGCGGCCCAGCACCCCGCCCGCGGTGTTGAGGTCGCGCGCGACGAGATCGCCGACCGCCTCGCAGGACGGGCCGAAGATACCCGCCGGCCCCTGCAGCGGCACCACCATCGCCAGGCGCCACACATCAGCTGCTACCATTTCATGTGAAAGTATCGGCGCGATGCCGCTCGCGCGCAACCGCTCTGGAAGGGCTCACGATGCAGCGGATGGTTGCCGTACCACACGCCGATGATCGGTCGCTGGTCGCAACGCTGGTATCCGCGGCGCGGGGCGCCATCGCCGCTGTCGAACGCGAACTCGGCGCCGAGGGGCTCACCATCGATCATTGGCTGGTCGTCGAGATGCTCGCGGCGGGAACCGCGATGGCGCTGACCGAGGTGCGCGTCCGGACGCTGGTGTCGGCGCCGACCCTGACCCGCGTCGTCGATCACCTGGTGTCGAAGGCGCTGCTGTTTCGCGAGGTGGACGCGAAGGACCGGCGCAAGGTTCGCGTGCGGCTGAGCAAACGGGGCATGGCACTGCATCGCCGGCTGGCGTCGTCGATCGCCGCCGCCGAGCGGGAGTGGGCGGGCGCGCACGGCCTGAGTTTGCCGGACGCGCAACCGCATTGATGGACAGGGTGTTTCACGCTCCGCGCTCTCGCCGCGCGCGCTCTGATGCGACGAGTTCGTCGATGCACACCACGATGGTGAGCGCCAGCGGCACATCGGGGTGATACACCTCCACGCCGTAGGTATCCCGGATCCGGAACCACTTGTGCGAGGTCTGTGCGACCACCCCCTGCGGCCCCTCCAGGACGTAGTTCTTCTCGATGAGATCTCCCTGCGCGATCCACTGCTCGCCGGACGCGAACGCGATCGTAAAGCTGTGCCGCACAGGACTGAACAGCTTCTTGCGCACACTCGCCACGTGCGCGCCCCCCACCCGGACCACCATGGTGTCACGCAGGGCGAACACCTTCTTGCGGGCGACCGCGTAAACCTCCCCACGCGCCCCCTTCAACTCGAAGGTCCGCCGAAACGCCAGCACCTTACCGTCGACCAGAAAGACCCTATTCCCGGCCTCATCGGTCACCCAGTAGTCCTGCCCCAGGCTCAGCACACGCTGCCGCATCACATATCGCACACACCCAGTCTGCCGGAATGCCGTTGCGACGGGGCTTCTGTCGTGAGCCGGCGGCACTTGTGATGCACCAAGTCCTGACGCTCCGCAGCCCTGGATGGGGCTGTCCGGTAGAACCCCGGCCACCGCTTCCGCCCTGGCATATACGGAATCTATTGTGCAACAGAGCTTTTCATTCGGCGTAATCCCCGCCGATCACACCCCCGGGAAGGTGCCGCACCTCGGGACCTGTCTCTTATACACAGCT
>NZ_JAGPOX010000143.1 GCF_019038435.1 Nocardia alni | reverse complement strand
AGATGTTTATAAGAGACAGGCGACGCCGCAACCAACGCCGCCATAGCCCGCGACATGTTCTCCGGCGCCCCCGGCCCCGTCCGCGACGCGGTCCTACTCAACTCCGCCGCCGCCGTAGTCGCCTACGAACTAACCCCCGCAGCACCCATCGAGAGCATCCACGAAACCCTCTCCGCCGCCCTCACTCGCGTAGCCACCGCCGTCGACTCCGGCGCGGCCAGGGATCTCCTGGACCGCTGGGCAACCCTGAGCAATAAACTCGGAAACGACTGAGGCACAACATAAAGTATTCCAATTTCAACGGAATAACCGACAATCCGACGCCGTCCTCGATACCATCCGCAAGGCGAATACTGAACAGCTCGAGACGTGGTCGGACCACATCCTGACCTCCAACACCCTCGAAGAGGTACTTACTAGCTGAGCTGACCGAAAGCCATCCGATATCGGCTGAGCAAGCCGATGGCGGATGGCTGTCGACAGATCCCGTTCAGGACATCATGCGGACGATGCTCTCGGCTACGCAGGCTGGTTTTTCGGCGCCCTCGAGTTCGATGGTGACCGTGCGTTCGGCTTGGACGCCGCCGGGGATTTCGCGGAGGGCATCGAGGGTTACGCGGGCGCGGATTCGGCCGCCTACGGGGACGGGGGTGATGAAGCGGACCTTGTTCAGGCCGTAGTTGATGCCCAGGCGGACGCCGCCTACCGAGGTGGCCCGGGCGACCAGGGGGACAGACAGGGACAGGGTGAGGAAGCCGTGGGCGATCGTCCGGCCGAAGGGGCCTGTGGCGGCTCTTTCGGGGTCGACGTGGATCCACTGGTGGTCGTCGGTGGCGTCGGCGAAGGTGTCGACGCGCTTCTGGTCGATGGTCAGCCAGTCGCTGACGCCGATCTCGGTGCCTACCGCGGCCTTCAGGCTCTCCAGGTCCGGGAAATCGGTCATGCGTAGCGCTCCTTCAGTTCTCGTTTGAGCACCTTGTGGGTCGGCCCCAGCGGCAACTCGGTGACGAACTCCACTCGGCGCGGGTACTTGTACCGCGCGACGTGCTCCTTGCCGTATTCGATCACCTCGTCGGCGGTCAGCGGGCCGGAAGGTACGACAATCGCGAGGATTTCCTCGCCGTAGGTCTCGTCCGGCACGCCGATGATCGCGATCTGATCGATGTTCGGATGCCGCAGCAGCGCGGCCTCCACCTCGGTCGGGTACACGTTGAACCCGCCGCGGATGATCATCTCCTTGATCCGGTCGACGATCGTCAGATAGCCGTCGGCGTCGATCACACCGAGGTCCCCGGTGCGGAACCAGCCGTCGATCACCGCGGCCGCCGTCGCCTCGGGCTTGCCGGTGTAGCGGGTGAACACATTGTGCCCGCGCACCACCACTTCACCGGTGGTTCCGTTGGGCTGCAGAATGATTCGCTCACGGTCGTCCGGATCGGCGATCTCCACGTCCACACCCCACACCGGATGCCCGACGGTACCGGGCCGCGCACCGAACACCGGCTGGTTCACCGTGGCGGTCGGTGAGGTCTCCGACAGTCCGTACCCTTCCAGGACCTGCGCGCCGTACACCCGCTCGAACTCCTCGAGCACCGAGGGTGGCAGCGGGGCGCCGCCGGAAATGCACAACCTCAGCTTCGGCAATTGGGCAGCGACCGCCGCCGCCTCGATGAGCCCGTGATACATCGTCGGCACGCCGTGGAAGGTGTTGACCCCCTCGGCCACCATCAGCGAGATCGCCTCCGCCGCATGGAATCTCGGCAGCATGACCAGCGTCGCCCCGGCCCGCCACGTGGAATTCATCGACACCGTCTGCCCGAACACGTGGAACAGCGGCAGCGCGCCCAGGGCGATGTCGTCGCGATGAACATCGTTGGCGTCGAACGAGTTCACGGTCGCACACATCACCATGTTGAGATGCGACAGCTCCGCACCCTTGGGCCGTCCGGTGGTACCGCTGGTGTAGAACACCACGGCGGTGTCCAGCGGGCCGCGCGGCTCGAACCGCGCGATCGGCTCGTCGGCGGTCAGCGCGGCGGGCTCGACGTACGGGATGCCGACCCGCCGGGCGGCCTCGGTGGCGACCGGCGCGACCATCGGATGTGCGATCAGCACCGTCGCACCGCTGTCGCGCAGCACGTACTCCGCCTCGTCGGCGGTCAGCAGCAGGTGCACCGGCACCACGGTCGCCCCGGCGGCCAGGATGGCGTAGTACGCGCGCGGGAATTCGGCGGTGTTGGGCCCCATGAGCGCGACCCGATCCCCCGGCCGCACCCCCAGCTCGATCAGCGCGGTGGCCTGCACGCGCGCCTGACGCCACAACTCGGCGAAGGTGATGCGCTGCTCACCCTCGATCAGGGCGAGGTGGTCCGGCCGCCGACGGGCGGGTTCGGCGAGGATGCTCGCCAGGGACAGAGTCGCGTTCACGGAGACTCCTTCCGATCTTCGATGCTGGGCGCCGATCCGCTGGACCACCACCATTAATGCAGTCTAAGTGCAGCACTGTCGGCGGTGCTCCACCGATCGGCACGGGCACGCTCTACAGCTCTATTCTCGGCGACGATCATCTTGATCACGTCATTGGTCCACCGTATATGCGGTCGACCGGGTTGCCGGTATAGAGCCGAGATCGCCTAGAGACGGCGGCCACCGTCGACATACAGGGTCTGACCGGTGATGAACGACGCCTGGTCCGAGGCCAGAAAGGCCACGGCGTTGGCGATGTCCTCGGGCTGGCCGACGCGGCGCACCGGCGTGATCGCCGCGGCCTTGGCCTGGTGCTCCTCGGGAGTGAGCCCCATGCGCTCGGCGGTCGCGATGGTCATCTCGGTGACGATGAAACCGGGCGCTACGGCGTTGACATTGATCCCGAACGGGCCCAATTCGATGGCGAGCGTGCGGGTCAGGCCCTGGATGCCCATCTTGGCCGCGGAGTAGTTGGCCTGACCGCGGTTGCCGAGCGCCGAGACGCTGGAGGTATTGACGATCTTGCCGTACTTGGCCTTGACCATGTGCCGCTGCGCCGCGCGGCTGCACAGGAACGCCCCGCGCAGATGGACCGACATGACCGTGTCCCAGTCGTCCGCGGACATCTTGAACAGCAGGTTGTCCCGCGTCACCCCGGCGTTGTTGACCAGGATGTCGAGCGAACCCAGCTCGGCGACAACGTGATCCACCGCGGCATCGACCTGCGCCTCGTCGGTAACGTTGCAGCCCAACGCGATCGCGGTGCCACCGTCGGCGACGATCGCGTCGGCGGTTGCCTTACAGGCGGTCTCGTCGAGGTCGGCGATGACCACGGCGATTCCGTCGGCCGCCAGGCGCGCCGCCGTACCCGCCCCGATGCCGCGGGCGGCGCCGGTGACGAAGGCGACTCTGCGCTTACCGGACATGAAAACTCTCCTTAGACAAATGCATTCACGCCGGTGAGGGCGCGACCGATGAGCAGTTTCTGAATCTGACTGGTGCCCTCGTAGAGGGTCAGGACTCGGGCGTCGCGCAGATGCTTGGACACCGGGTACTCGTCGATGAAGCCGTACCCGCCGAACACCTCGAGCGCCTTGTTGGTCGAGCGCACCGCGCATTCGCTGGCGAACAGCTTGGCCATCGAGGCCTCGGTCCCGAACGGTTTGCCCTTCTGCACCAGATCGGCCACTCGCCAGGCCAGCAGCCGCGCGGCATCGATGTCGACGGCGATATCGGCCAGAATCTCCTGTACCAGCTGATAGGACGCGATGGGCTTACCGAACTGGACGCGCTCGGTGGAGTACTGCACCGCCGCCTCGAGCGCGGCCTTGGCCACCCCGACGCATCCGGCCGCCACGCCCATGCGCCCCTTGTCCAGTGCCGACATGGCGATCCGGAAGCCCTTGCCCTCCTCGCCGAGACGCGCGGAATCCGGCACCCGCACCTTGTCGAACGTCAACTCGGCGGTGCGCTGGCCGCGCAGGCCGAGCTTGCCGTGGATCTCGGTGCGTCCGAATCCGGGGCTGTCGGTGGGCACCAGAAAGGCGCTGATGCCCTTGGCCCCCGGTCCGCCGGTACGGGCGAAGACGATCGCGACCTCGGCCCAGGTGCCGTTGGTGATGAAGATCTTCGTGCCCGAGATCAGCCAGTCGTCCCCGTCGCGCTCGGCCCTGGTCTTCAGATTGCTTGCGTCCGAACCGATATCGGGCTCGGTGAGCGCGAAGCAGCCCACCGTCTCGCCGGCGCACAGCCGGGGCAGCCACTGCCGCTTCTGTTCCTCGGTGCCGAAATACTTGATCGACTTGGAGACCAGACCCAAGGACACCGAGACGATGCCGCGCACCGAACTGTCACCACGCCCCAGCTCCTCGAGCAGCACGCAGTACGCCAGCGTGTCGCCCCCGGACCCGCCGTACTCCTCCGGAATCTCGATACCCAGGAATCCCATGTCACCGAGCTTGCCGATGATGGCGGGATCGACCGATTCGGCGCGGTCCCAGTCGCGCGAGAACGGGATGACCTCTTTGTCCACCCAGGCCCGCGCTACGTCGCGCAGCTCACGGTGCGCGTCGTCGAGCTCGAAATCCATGATCCGTCTCCTAACCATACGTTGTTAGGTTGTCCCGGGTCACGCTAACCTAACAACGTATGGTTTTTCAAGGGTCCGATGATAGGTTCGACACTCCGCCCGGTCGCCGACGAGAAGGAGGTACGACATGGCCCGCCCCCGCGTACCCCTGCTGAGCCGCGAACGCATCCGCGAGACGGCGCTCACGCTGATCGACCGCGACGGCCTGACCGAACTCTCGATGCGCAAACTGGCCGCCGAACTGGGCGTGCAGGCGGCCTCCCTGTACGGCCACTACCCCACCAAGGACGAACTGCTGGACGACGTCGCCGACCTGATCATGGCCGGTATCGACACCTCACCCTTCGACGGCGGCGACTGGCGGCGCGGCCTGTCCGACTGGGCCCGCTCCTACCGGTCCGCACTGGCCGAACACCCGAATTTCGTGCCCTATCTGGCCACCGGCCCCGGCCGCCGCGACGAGAGCCTGCGCATGGCCGACGCGGTGCACGGCGGCCTGGTCGCGGCGGGCTGGCCGCCCCGCCAGGCCACCATGATCGGCGCGGCGGCCCGCTACGTGGTCATGGGCTCCACGGTCGGCTCGTTCTCCCGCGGCTTCGTCGATGACGTGCAGGTCTACCGCGACCGCTACCCGCACCTGGAACAGGCTCACCTGCTGCGCGCCAAGGCCGACGAGATCGATTCGGAGAGCTTCGAATTGGTGCTCACCGCCTTCGTCGACGGGTTGGAAACCCGCTTCGCGGAGGTGCAGCGGCGGCGTGCCGGGCACCGGGGCGCGGCGAGCGAGGAGTGAGGCCCGGCCGGAGCCTGCCTATCGGACCGATGCGCCGCCCTGTCCGGCGAATTGGTAGGTGAGAAGTGCCAGGGAGTCGCCAACGGCGCGGATGTCGGTGCGGTGCAAGGGTTTATCGGTGGCGGCGGGACTGAACAGGCGTGCGCCCGCGGCCACCAGGATCGGGAACACGATCAGGCGCAGTTCGTCGACCAGGTCGTGGTCGATCAGGGTGTGCACGAGGCGGGAGCTGGCGTAGACGCGGATGTCGCCCTCGACGGTTTCCTTCAGCTTCGCGATCTGCTGGGGGGCTTCACCTTTCAGTACCGTCGAGTTGTTCCAGTCGAGGTCGGTGCGGGTGGTCGAGACGATGTACTTGGGCAGTCCGTTCATCCGGTCCGCCATCGGGCCGGTGCGGGACGGGTAGCTGGCGGCGAAGAATTCATAACTGCTCCGTCCCAGCAGGAGCGCCTCGGCGGACAACACGTCCTCGAGGATCAGCTGGTTCCAGGCAACCCGGTCGGCCGGGGTGAGTTCGGCACGCCAATCGGACGGGCGGATGCCCTCGCTGCCGGTCGGGTCCTGGAATACTCCATCGAGCGAGATATTCTCGGTGACGACGATCTTTCCCATGTCGATGCTCCTGGTGTGAGGGTGTCGGGAACTACCGATATAGAAACCGCAGCCCCGGGAAACTGGGCGCTCACGAACCGCCCATTTCGACGACCGGCAGGTGTCTGTACCTGGACAACCGTCATAGGAAAGGGTGATGCGAGTGACCGGTGACCTGATGTCGAAGGCGCGAACCGGTGACGGCGACGCGTTTCGGACGCTCACCGAGCCGTACCGCAGGGAACTGCAGGTGCACTGCTATCGGATGCTGGGATCGCTGCAGGACGCCGAGGACGCCCTGCAGGACACACTGCTGGCCGCCTGGCAGGGCATCGACGGATTCCAGGAGCGTGCCTCGCTGCGCACCTGGCTCTACCGGATCGCGACCAACCGATGCCTCAACGCACGCCGTGGCGCGAGCCGACGCCGAGCGCAGGAGTGGAACGTGCCCGACGTCGAACCGCCGGAACCTACCCGGCTCGGCGAAATCGTCTGGCTGCAACCGTATCCCGATATCCTGCTCGAGGGCGTAACCGACGACCCGCAGGCCGGCTACGAACGCAGTGAATCGATCTCGCTGGCGTTCATCACCGCGCTGCAGGCACTCCCACCGCGTCAGGTCGCCGCCCTCGTCCTGCGCGACGTCCTCGGATTCCATGCCGCCGAGGTGGCCGACATGCTGGACACGACGGTCGATTCGGTCAACAGCGCCCTCAAACGCGCCCGAGCCACCATGCAGCGCCGGCCGCCGGCGCCCCCGTCTCGGGCCACCGAGGACGCCCTGGTGGCGCGGTTCGTGCGCGCCTGGGAGACAGCCGATCTCGATGCCCTGATCACACTGCTGACCGACGACGTCTTCATCTCGATGCCGCCGATCGCCTTCGAGTACGAGGGGCGCGAGCCCGCACAGCGCTTCTGCGCCACCATCTTCCGCGCCGGACGCCGCTTCGAGCTGGTACCCACCCGAGCCAACGGCCAACCCGCGTTCGGCGCATATCTGCGCTCCCCCAACGGAATCAGCCACGGCACCGGCCTGTACGTCCTGACCCTCGCCGACAACCGGATCAGCGCCATGACCCGCTTCGACAACACCGTCCTGCCCTGGTTCGGCCTGCCGCGCTCCATACAGAGCCGATGAAGCACCGACGCATGAAGACACGAGTTCCGCGGCATCGTCCTGGAGAGCCGCCAGGCGATACGGGTCCTGGACCGGAACAGGACCGTCCTGCTCGACCGCGCCGGTGGCCGCCCCGAGGTCCAGCACGCCGAGTTGCGGCAGCAGTTCCTGCTCGACTCGCTTCCGCCGGGCACGGTCCATAGCCGCTCCATCGACCGTCGGACAGAGCATTTCGCTGCGGACCAGGGGCGCATCGGCGCGAGGTGCGCTTGGGACGTTACATCGCGAAGTGTTCGCGCACTTGATCTTCGGTGAGGCCGTAGTCGGACAGGTCGTAGCGGTGGTCGGGCTTGCGGTCGCCGGTACGGCTTTCCCGGTCGAGAGCCGTCATGGCGGCATGGGCGCCGTCGGTGAAGTCGATGGCGAAGGCGCGGTAGATTCGCTCGACGGTGCCGAGGGGATCGGCGCGCAGGTCCGCGAAGTCGATATCGATGAATTGGGCAGGGTTGTGGCGAGCGCGGGCGGCGGTGAAATCGCGCAGGCCCCGGGACCAGAGTTCGAGCTGGGTCTCGCCGATGACCTTGCCGGAGAACGTGTTCGACCAGCCCGCCGTGGCCTGTTCGTTCAGGCTGCACGAGGATGCCAGGACCGTCACCGGATCACGGTGGGTCTGGATGATCAGGGCGTCGGGATAGACCTCGAGCAGCGCGTCCAGCGCGAACAGGTGGCTGGGGTTCTTCAGGATCCAGCGACGCTGGTCGCCCAGGCCGATCAATTGCAGGTTCTTGCGGTGGCGCGCATAGGCGTTGGTCCACTCCTGCCGCTGCAGCCACTGCGAGTAGGTGGGCAGATACGCCAGGCATTCGTAGGCAACCGATTTCACGGTCTGCCGCAGCAGTTGCCAGCACTCCTCGACCTCGGCGGCGGTCATGTAGTGCAGACCCATGAATTCCGGGTTCTCCACGTGATGCTGCGTGAATCCGGCCTCGATCTTCTGGTAGATCGGGTTCTCGGACCAGGTTTCGCGCGGCGGGCGGGGCTGCGGGAATTCCGTCAGCCACATCTCCAGGGCCTGATGCGCCGGGTCGGCGGCCAGCAGGCGATGCAGTGCCGTGGTTCCGGTGCGCGGCAGGCCGGTCACGAATATCGGCCTGGTGACCGGCGTTTCGGCATAGGCGGGATTCGCCGCCCACGACGCCTCGCTCAGTGCGCGGGCCACCAGGGCGCCGCGCAGGAAGTAGCGGTTCATCTTGCTGCCGAGTTCGGTCAGATCGGCGTCGCGCTGATAGGACTCCAGGAGAACGCCCAGAGCCTCGGTGTAGTCGGCGGGGCCGAAATCTGTGAGCCCGCAGGCCTTGGTCGCCGAGGCGTGCAGATCCTCGACGGTCCCCACATCGGTACGGACGGTCATAGTCACAGCATCCTGTCTGCGAAAGCGCGCTGGCGGTCGGCGATCCGTGCCCGCCAGCCGCTGTCGTCGATTCGATTCGTCTCGTGGTGCGGCAGGTGTTTCGCGACCTCGTCGACGGCCAGCACCTGCACGGACGGCCCGTCCGCGGGGGTGATCGCCCGATCGGTGCGCTGCCAGCGGAACTGCATGATCCCCTGGCGGCGGCCGGTGGTCTCGATCCAGTTGGCGATGCCGGGATTACGCGCCGACACCACCATGCGGATCACGCCGTCCGGATCCACCTGTGCCTGTGCGCTGTTCAGGCTCGTCTGGTGGTTGACGTAGTCCAGCGAGATGTACCAGCGGCTGCCCAGCTGGAAACCCTGGTACGGCGAATCGGATTTCGGCACGGTGATCAGCAGCGCCTCGTCCTCGGCCAGGTCGAAGTGACCGACCGAGGAGTACTGGGTGCTCAAGCCGCCGGGGGTCAGCCGGGGTTCGGTCAGCGTATTCACCGGCAGGTCCAGGTAGAACCATCTCGGGAAGTTGAACCAGGTGTGGATGCGCTGCACCAGCATTCGCGCGGCCGCCCGGTAACGCTTGCGCATCCGGTCCAGATCCGCTGCGACGGGCGGGGTTCCGGCGGTGTCGACCCGCTCGATGCGGATGGTGCCCTTGCGCTCGCTGGTCCAGTCGCCGTAGACCTCACGCACCGCGAGCGTCGAGGCGCCCTCCCCCAGGACGAAATACTCCGGCTCCGGATCGTCCTTGGGCGGCCCGAACCGCAGCCGATAGTTGCCGTCGACGTCGATGTCCAGGCGGCGATCGTCGAAGGCGTCGTCGCCGTTGGGCACGTTGGTGGCCGAATAATCCCCTTTGAGCACCTGGAAACTCAGGTCCACGGTATTGCCACGGGTGCCGGTGACCAGGTACTCCGCGCCGGGTTCGATATTCGCGTGGTAGTACAGCGTATCCGGATTGTCCAGGCCCATCTTGGTATACGGCCCGGTCGAACTGACGAAATGCGGATGGCTGGTGCCGTGCACACCGGACAGTTGCAGAACCGCGGCGATACTTCCGGCGAGATACTCGTATCCCTCGGCCAGATCGTGCTCGTCGTGGATGAAATCGGCGGTGGCGACCAGCCTTTCGGCCTCGGCGACCGCGGCCACGAACGGTTCGGTGAGCGTAGGTTCGTGCGTGTTTTCCATGCTGTTACTCCTTCACGTATGGCCGGCGGCCGACTACATGTGCAGTTGGCGCCGGATCCGCGCGGCGACGTCGACCGGACTGCCGTCCTCGGGGGTGATCACGAGATCGGCGTGTTCGGGCCGCTCGTATGGTGAGTCGATTCCGGTGAAATCGCGCAGCTGACCTGCGCGGGCACGGGCGTACAGCCCCTTGGGATCTCGCCGCTCACACAGCTCGAGCGGGGTGTCGACGAATACCTCGCTGAACGGCAACCCGCGCTCGGCGTGCACCTGCCGCGCGCGGTCGCGCTCCGCGGTGAACGGACTGATCAGCGAGACGATCACCACCACACCGGCATCGGCGAACAGCGCCGCGACCTCGGCGACCCGGCGGATGTTCTCGCGGCGGTCGTCGTCGCTGAAACCCAGATCCGAATTCAGGCCGTGCCGCAGATTGTCACCGTCCAGCAGATAGGCCGGACGGCCCGCCCGCACCAGTTGACGCTCCAATTCCACGGCGATCGTGGACTTTCCGGATCCGGACAGCCCGGTCAGCCACAGGGTCGCGCCGGTGGTGGCGCGCTCGGTCCGCTCGACAGCCGAACTGTGCCAGACGATATCGGTCTGCCGACCGGTGTCGCGCGCCACGATCATGCCGGCCGCCACCGTACGATTCGTCGCCTCGTCGATCAGGATGAAACTGCCGGTGCGGCGATTGTCCCGGTACGCGTCGAACATCAGCGGCGCCCGCGAATGCAGGCTCACCCGCCCGATATCGTTGAGCGCCAGGCGATCGGCGTCCTCCACGCGGTGCAGGGTGTTGACATCCAGGCGGTAGTCCAGGCCGGTCACCCGCACGCGCGCGGACTGCGCCGCCGTGCGGATCGAGTACTCCGCGCCCGATCGCAGGACGACGTCGTCGTCGAACCAGCACACCGTGGCGTCGATCTCCCGATCGATGTGCGGGCGATTTCCCGGACGCGCCAGCATATCTCCACGCCCGAGGTCGATCTCGTCCTCGAGAGTGATCGAGACAGCCATGCCGGTGAACGCCTCGTCCACCTTGTCGCCGCCGGGCCCCCAGATGCGTGCCACCCGGGTGGTGCGCCCGGACGGCAACGCCACCACCTCGTCGCCGGATTTGAAGATGCCGCCCGCGACCGTGCCCGCGTAAGCGCGCGCTTCGGACTCGGACGGGCGTAGCACATACTGCACGGGCAGCCGCGCATCGATCAGGTTGCGGTCCGAGGCGATATGCACATCCTCGAGATGCGACAGCAGCGGCGGCCCCGGATACCACGACATCCGCTCGGAGCCGTCGACCACGTTGTCACCGTGCAGCGCCGACACCGGCACGAAGCTGAGATCCCCGACGGTCAGTTTCGCCGCGAAATCGGCGAATTCGGCGCGGATCTCGTCGAAGCGCTCCTGCGCGAAATCGACCAGGTCCATCTTGTTGACGCACACCACCTGGTGCGGAACGCCCAGCAGCGCCGCCAGGAACGCGTGGCGGCGGGTCTGCTCCACGACGCCCTTGCGCGCGTCGATGAGGATCAGCGCGAGATCCGCGGTCGAGGCGCCGGTCACCATGTTCCGGGTGTACTGCACATGCCCGGGTGTGTCGGCGATGATGAATTTCCTTCGCGGCGTGGCGAAGTAACGGTAGGCGACGTCGATCGTGATGCCCTGCTCGCGTTCCGCGCGCAGCCCGTCGGTGACCAGCGCCAGATCCGCCGCCACGTCGCCGCGTTGGGCGCTGACCCGCTCGATCGCGTCCAGCTGATCGGTGAACAGATTCTTCGAGTCGTAGAGCAGGCGGCCGATGAGCGTCGACTTGCCGTCGTCCACACTGCCCGCCGTCGCGAGTCGTAACAGGTTGCGACTCATCAGAAGTATCCCTCTCGCTTGCGGTCTTCCATGCCGGACTCGGAGATTCGGTCGTCCGCGCGCGTCGCGCCGCGTTCGGTCAACCGGGTCACGGCGGTCTCGGCGATCACCGCGGCCGGGTTGTCGGCTGTGCTCTCCACACATCCGGTGCAGGTGGCGTCGCCCACGGTGCGGAAGCGCACCGTCGTCTCGAAGAACTCCTCGTCCGGCCGCAGCGTCAGATACCGGTTGTCGGCCAACAGCATTCCGTCCCGCTGGAACACCCGCCGCCGGTGCGCGTAGTACAGCGGCGGGAGGTCCACGGCCGCGCGGTCGATGTACTCCCAGATGTCCAGCTCGGTCCAGTTCGACAGCGGGAACACCCGGATATGTTCGCCCGCACCATGTCTGCCGTTGTACAGGTTCCAGATCTCCGGGCGCTGGGCGCGCGGCTCCCACGCCCCGTACTGGTCCCGGAAGCTGAACACCCGCTCCTTGGCCCGCGCCTTCTCCTCGTCGCGCCGGGCGCCGCCGAAGACCGCGTCGAATCGGTACTCACCGATCGCGCGCAGCAGCGTGGTGGTCTGCAGCCGGTTGCGCGTACCGCCTTCCCGCTCGACCACCCGCCCGGCGTCGATATCGTCCTGCACGCTCGCGACCAGCAACCGCGCCCCGATCCGGGCCGCGGTGCGATCCCGGAACTCGATCACCTCGTCGAAGTTGTGCCCGGTATCGATGTGCAGCAGCGCGAAGGGCATCGGCGCGGGCCAGAAGGCCTTGCGCGCCAACTCCAGCATCACCGCCGAGTCCTTGCCCCCGGAGAACAGCAGCACCGGCCGTTCGAAGGTCGCCGCGACCTCGCGGAAGATATGCACCGATTCGGCCTCCAGGGCCGCCAGGTGCGACAGCTCGTACCCGGTTTTCATCGCACGCCACCCTCACTCACCGTGTCGAACATCCCACATCACAACCGCTATCGCGACCCGATCGCCCTGTGCGTCCGGCCCGTCGCCGGAACCCGGTCCCGGGTTTCGCCCGGCCCGCTTCCGGACAATGTGGCCCCGCGCGGTTGCAGTGTCGAATATTCGACGCTATTGTTCGATATTGTGACACCGACGATAGGCCGCCCGGGCCGCGCCGGTCAAGAACCTGTTTCAGACAGTGATGTCGCAGAGCATGGTTCTGCCGCGCCCGCATCCCCACCCACACATCGCGTCGTGCAGGTGATCGGGCTGCTCGCCCGGCATCCCACCGAACGGCTTTCCCTGGCTCGCATCGTGCGCGCGACGGACCTGTCACGGGCGACGGCTCACGCTGTGCTCACCCAGCTCACCGCCGACGGGTGGACCGTCCGGGACGCCGATGGCGACTACGGGCTGGGCCTCGGGCTGCTCACCATCGCCCGGCACGCCGAGGCGGCCTTCCCGCTACGCCGCCTGGCCGGGCCGGTCCTGCGGGAATTCGCCGCGCGCCAGGACATTCCGGTATTCCTCGCCGAACGTGAGGACGGCGCGGTCGTGGTCACCGAACTCGTGGGGACCCCCTCGCTGCCCTGGATCCGGCCGGGTCGCCGGCTACCGCTGGCCCCGCCGGTGATCCGCGAATTCGTGGCGTGGGCACCGGATTCCGAGCGCGCGGCCTGGCTGGCCCATGCCGACCCGGCCCACCGCGATCGCCTCGTCGCCGTGCTCGAGGCGGTGCGCGCCCGCGGCTATTCGGTGGAACGCCTGGCCGACGACTCCGTACCGATGCTCGAAGCCCTTGCCGCGCTGCGCAACTCCCCCGTCACCGACCCACTGCGCAACAGGCTCGGCGCGATGATCGCCGACCTCATCACCATCGACTACCTGCCCGAGGAACTCGGCCGGGCCAACGCCGTCGTGACGGTCGCCGCGCCGATCTTCCAGGGCCGCGCCGTCGCCGCCGCGGTCGTCGCCTGCCCCGACACGCTGCTGTCCGCACGGGAACTGACCGCCCTGGGCGAGGCCACCCGGGAGATCGCCGACGGACTCACCGCGACCCTGTCGGCCGACTATCCGATCAGCCGATAGGACTTACCGCTGTACCCCTCGACGAACTGCGCCCAGGTCCGGGTGCCGTCCGCATGGCCGGGGCACGTGTTCGTACCGTGGCGAAATTCACGAGCGACACTGCCGGGCAACGGTATTCGCACAGTCCGGCGCGGTCCGGCCCGGCGCGCACGCCATACCTTCGCTATCTGTGCCAGCGTGAGCACCTCGGGACCGCCGAAATCCGGTGCGTGACCGAGTGGCTCGCCGGCGATCAGTTCGGACACCCGGGCGGCCACATCCTCGGTCGCGACCGGCTGGAAGCGAAAGTCCAACGGTAGCGGAGCGACCGGCAACCGTTCGACGCCGTGCAGTATCTGGGCGATCAGATCATGGAACTGGGTGGCCCGCAGGATCGTGTGCGGCACCGCGCCGGCCTCGATCAGCCGTTCACACTCCAGCTTCCTGCGGTAGTACGCGAACGGAATCCGGTCGATTCCCACGATCGACACGTACAGCAGATGCCGCGCCTCGCCCGACGCCGCGAGCAGATGCCGGGTCTGGTCCGGATCGGGCTTGCCGAACCTCCGGAAATCCGACGCGGCGTGCACGATCAACTCGGCGCCGTCCGCCGCCTCCCGCACCCCCGCGCCGGTGTTCAGGTCGCCCACATGAGTCCCCGCGCCCGCGCGCCGGGAGAGCACCCTCACGTCGTGCCCCTGCAATCGTTCAACGATCTGCCGACCGAGGACACCACTGCCACCGGTCACGAGAACCGTGCTCATGTACTCATGCCTACTCGCTCCCGCCGAGTCGAACAAGATCGGGTCGGTCCGCCGCGTCGGGCGGGCCGCCTCCGGCTGACACGAGCAGGCCGTTGCGGCCCGACTGCCCGCCTGTCGGTGGCGGAAATCGGCCGCGCGGACAGCCGGTATGACCTTGACTACCTGCGCCGAGTCCGTAAGCCCGGTCGGGGGCGACCGGACATCCGGTATTTTATGCCGATTCGATTGCAGCGCACAGAAATAGACTGATCGAACACAATCCGCACAGGGTGAACAGGCACATCACCCGACCACCACCAGCTCGGGGCAGACGTACGCCCGCAACTGTGGTTAGCTTTGAGGTCATGAGCACGTCGCTGGCCGCACACCCCGAGGAATATCTACCGCGCGATACCGCGGATGTCGTTCGCACTGTGCGAGATTCACGGCCACAGCGACTCACGGTCCGCGGCGGCGAGCGCAGTGCCGAGCCCAGCGGGGCCGAGGTCGACCAGGGCGCACACCCGCGAGACCGGCGCAATCGGCTCAGCCCGCCCGACCGCCGCGTGGTGCTGTCGCTACGCCGGATGAACCGCGTGCAGGCCGTCGACGCCGAGGCGAGGCTGGTGCGGGTGCAGGCGGGAGCCCGGTTGTCCGATATCGATCGCACCCTGGCCGCGCACCGGCTGGGCCTGCCGATCGTCGGCGACCACCGCGAGATCACCGCCGGGGGCTTCGCCGCGGTGGGCGGGCTGTCCACCGCGTCGCACCGCTACGGGATGTTCAGCGACAACGTCGTCTCGATCGAATACGTCGATCCCGAGGGGCGATTCGGCACCTGCGGGCGCACTCACCACGCCGACCGCTTCCACCACATCCTCGGCGGGGCGGGCCGCACCGGCATCATCACCGCGCTCACTCTGCAGGCCGTCGAGGTCGACAAGGATCACACCCTGCTGGCCTCCGATACGCATCGGTTCCTGGACTTCGACTCCTTCGTCGAGCACAGCCTGGCCGCGACCGAACATCCGGGCGACGCGATGCTGCAGGTGGGCCGCTGGGTCGACACCGCGCCGTTGCGCGTGAGCCGCCCGGTCGGCACCGGCAACATCCAGCTGGGCACCGTCCGGTTCGGCCAGTGGTCCAGCCTGCACCCCACCGCCGCCACTCCGTCCCTGCGGGCCCGCCGCGAACTGGGCACCCGGGCGCGGAAGTCGCTGGGCGCCATCGCCTCGGCCACGAGCGGACGCGCCGCGTCGCCGGTGCGCAACGCCGCCGCGGGCGCGCTGATGTTCTCCCCGAAGGTGCTGACCCTGCGCGATGCGGAATATCTGGCCGATACGGTCATCAGCACCTCCGAGCGTGGCGCGGCCTACCGGGTCTCGGTCTTCGCGCCGCTGTCGACGTATCCGTCGGTCTTCCACCGGCTGCACGATCTGTTCTCGGCCTATCGCGAGCGCGAGGACTGCTTCACCGTCATCTCGGCCCTGACCTACGGGGTGCGTTCCCCCCGCCTGCACGAGACCAGCGGCGAGGACCACGGCTTCATCAGCTTCACCTGCCGCATGCGTCCTGTCGAGGCGTACCCGGGTCGTCTGGGCGGCGGCGAAGCACTGCGCGAGATCACCGCGGCCGTCGAGGATATCTGCCGGTCCGAGCGCGCCATCCGCTACGAGTCGGCCGACTGAAGGCTGCACAACAAACCGAAATGCCCCGGCCACAATGGCCGGGGCATTTCGGTTTGTCGGAGCTGCTCAGTGCTTCTCGGGACCGATGTGGTACTCGAACACCAGTCCGGCCGCGGCGGACAGGATGCAGATCACGCCGATGGCGATCAGCCACAGCTGGAAGAACGCGAAGCCGGTCGCGGTGATCGCGGCGGCCGCGGCCAGCGTGACGGGCCAGAAACTACCGGGCGAGAAGAAGCCCAGATCGCCGGCGCCGTCCGCGATCTCGGCCTCCTCGTAGTCCTCCGGACGCAGGTCCAAGCGGCGGGCCACGAAGCGGAAGTAGGTGCCGACGATCAGGGTCAGACCCGCGGTCAGCACGATCGCGGTGGTACCGGCCCACTCCACGCCGGTGCTCGACTGGCCGGTGAAGAAGGCGTAGACGATGGCGACCAGAATGAAGAACACCGTCAACAGCTCGAAGATGCGTGCTTCGACCTTCATGTCAATTCAGTCCTTTACTTGCTCTCGGCCTGTCAGGAGGCCGAACGCAGCGTGCGGTCGGTGTTGAACGGGTGGGTCGTCACCGACAGCGGCGACTCACCGATGCTGGCCAGCGCCTCGGCATTGGTGTCACCGGCCTGGCGAGCGGCCAGGTACCGGTCGAACTTCTCCGGCGAGACGGCCCGAACCTCGAAGTTCATCATCGAGTGGTAGGTACCGCACATCTCGGCGCAGCGACCCACGAACGCGCCTTCCTTCTCGATCTTCGAGATCTGGAAGATGTTGTCCGAGTGGTTTTCCTTCGGATCCGGGAATACGTCGCGCTTGAACAGGAACTCCGGCACCCAGAAGGAGTGGATGACGTCGGCCGAGGCGAGCTGGAACTCGATCGTCTTATTGGTCGGCAGCACCAGCACCGGGATCTCGGAGCTGGAACCGACCGTCTCGACCTTGTCGTAGTGCAGATAGGAGATGTCGTTACCGGGCAGGCCGTGATCCGGGCCGGGCTGGGCGTGGCCGTCCTTGCGGCGCTCGGCGTACTCGCTGATGATCTGCTGGTCCAGGCCCTGACGGCTGGTGTCGACGCCGTTGTAGTTCTGGCCGTCGTTCAGGGTGACGTGCTGGTAACCGAACTTCCAGTTCCACTGGAACGCCGTCACATCGATGGTCACGTCCGGATTGGACACCTTCTCGTGCACGTAGTTCTGCACGACCACGGTGAAGTAGAACAGCACCGCGATGATCACGAACGGGATGGCCGTGTAGGTGAGCTCCAGCGGCACGTTGTACGCCGTCTGCCGGGGGAACTCCGGGGAGTTGGCCTTCTTGCGGTGGAAGATGATCGTCCAGAACGTCAGACCCCACACCAGCACACCCATCGCCAGCGCGGCGATGACCGACCACGTCCACAGCTCCCGCATCTTGGTC
The DNA here is from genome assembly GCF_019038435.1 of Nocardia alni. GTDB lineage: Bacteria > Actinomycetota > Actinomycetes > Mycobacteriales > Mycobacteriaceae > Nocardia > Nocardia alni. The sequence goes on along the minus strand of NZ_JAGPOX010000143.1, from coordinate 7,486 downwards.
GCCTGCGGGGTGACACCCGAGGGCCACCCGAACCGCAGCACGGGATTGTCGATCGAGCAGCCCGAGACGGCCATGACGGTGATCCCCAGGGACACCGCCAGTCCGGCCCGCCGAAGCATGCGGCCACGCCCGGTGGGCCGCGACCCTATCGCTTCGCTCGCCTTGTGCGCCACGCTCAACGCCTTCCTGGTCGTCTATCCGACTCGGCGCCGCCCGGATGGCCGGACGACACATATTCAGCACGTTTTCGGGCCCTCCGGAGGACTGCGCGAACGCGCGATCCGGTCCGGTAGTTCCCGAGTACTACGCAGCGTAGACCAAACTGGGTACCGCGTTGTGCCCGGGTCGGATTCGACACACCGGGCATGCCGACCCGGAGCGGCCGGGTCTCGCACGCGACCACCGCGCGCATACCCCCGGACCTGCGCGAACCACATCGCATCGAGGAAGGCGCACCCCGCCGCCCCTCGAGCGGTCGCGGCGGGTTCCGAAATGATTGGGAATCCAGGTCGGATGATCCGGAATCTTCATGGAAAGATTCCGGGGTAATGCCGGTAAGTTACCGGTACAAGCCCGGCGCGCCCGGGTCCCCGCTCGTCTCGACCAGCCCCCGATCCCCGAAACGAGGTTCTCGACGCAGTGTGTGGCCTGCTCGGATTTCTGACACCAGCCGACGGCGCGAGCGGTGACTCGTTCGACGAGGTCGTCCACCAGGTATACGAGGCATTGCAGTGTGGCCGTCACCGGGGCCCGGATGAACGCGGCACCTGGCACGACGAACGCATCATCCTGGGCTTCAACCGCCTGTCGATCATCGATATCGAGCATTCGCACCAGCCGCTGCGCTGGGGCCCGCCGGAGAATCCGGAGCGGTACGCGCTGGCCTTCAACGGCGAGATCTACAACTACCTGGAGCTGCGCGAGCAGTTGACCGCCGAGCACGGCGCGCGGTTCCGCACCGAGGGTGACGGGGAATCCATCGTCGCGGCGTACCACCACTGGGGTACCGAGGCGTTCTCGCGCCTGCGCGGCATGTACGCGTTCGCGATCTGGGATACCGAGACCCAGCGCCTGGTGATCGCGCGCGATCGGTTCGGCATCAAACCGTTGTTCCTGGCGACCGGGCCGGGCGGCACCGCGTACGCGAGCGAGAAGAAGAGCCTGCTGGAACTGCTTCCCGCCCTGGGACTGTCCGATGCCCTCGACGTGCGGGCGATCGAGCACTACACGGTGTTGCAGTACGTGCCCGAGCCCGAATCGCTGCACGCCGATGTGCGCCGCCTCGAGTCCGGTTGCTACGCCACCCTCGGACCGGGCGAAAAGCCCGCGGTGACGCGGTATTTCGAGCCGAAGTTCCAGGTGCGGCCGTTCCAGCCGGGCAGCGCCGATGCCCGGTACCACGAAATCGCCGAGGTGCTGCGGGATTCGGTCGCCAAGCATATGCGCGCGGATGTCACCGTCGGCGCGTTCCTGTCCGGCGGCATCGACTCCACCGCCACCGCCGCGCTGGCCATCCAGCACAACCCGAACCTGCTGACGTTCACCTCCTCCTTCGAGCGTGAGGGATACTCCGAGGCCGACGTGGCCGCGGAGACCGCGGCGGCGATCGGCGCGAAGCACTACATCCGCACGGTGACTCCCGAGGAGTACGCCGCCGCGATTCCGGAGATCGTCTGGTATCTGGACGATCCGGTCGCCGATCCGGCGCTGGTGCCGCTGTACTTCGTGGCCAAGGAGGCCCGTAAGCACGTCAAGGTGGTGCTGTCCGGCGAGGGCGCGGACGAGCTGTTCGGCGGGTACACGATCTACCGCGAGCCGTTGTCGCTCAAGCCGTTCGAGTATCTGCCCGGCGGTGTGCGACGGCTGGCCGGCAAGCTGTCGGACCGGATTCCCGAGGGCACGCGTGGAAAGAGCCTGCTGCACCGCGGATCCCTGCCGCTCGAGCAGCGCTACTACGGCAACGCCCGCAGCTTCGGCGACGCCCAGTTGCGTGCGGTACTGCGCGATTTCCGCCCCGAGTGGACGCATCAGGACGTCACCGCGCCGATCTACGCCCGTTCGCGCGGCTGGGATCCGGTGGCGCGCATGCAACATCTGGACCTGTTCACCTGGCTGCGCGGCGACATCCTGGTCAAGGCCGACAAGATGACGATGGCGAACTCCCTGGAACTGCGCGTGCCGTTCCTGGATCCGGAGGTGTTCGCCGTCGCCGAGCGCCTGCCGTTCGACCAGAAGATCACCAAGGAGACCACCAAATACGCCCTGCGGCGGGCCCTCGCGGAGATCGTGCCGCCGCACGTGCTGCACCGCCCCAAGCTGGGTTTCCCTGTCCCGCTGCGGCATTGGCTGCGCGGCCCGGAACTCTACGACTGGGCCGCGACGCAGATCGCCGAGTCCCAGACCGACCACCTGCTACACAAGGCCGCGGTCAAGGCCATGCTCGAGGCCCACCGCACCGGCGAGGTCGATCACAGCCGCCGCCTGTGGACGGTCCTGATCTTCATGATCTGGCACGGCATCTTCGTCGAGGACCGCATCAAACCCGCCATCGAACAGCCCACCTACCCGGTGCGGCTGTAACGAGGTAAATGCCGCCGCGCTGCGCAAGAGGAGGTTTAGCGAGACACGCACCCGCTGGTTCCGGCCGCACCAGACCCTCCCTCGAAGAGCCCGCCCATCCAGTGCGGTTGTAGTCGCACCAAAAATTGGTCATACTTATGACCATGAACGTGAAGCTAGCCGAGGTTAAGGCGACCCTGTCCGAAACAGTGTCCCGCGTACGTACCCAGCATGAGCGCGTCACGATCACAGTGCACGGCGAACCGGCAGCTGTCCTGATCGCCGTCGAGGATTTGGAAGCGCTCGAGGAGACCATCGCGGTCCTGTCCGACCCCGAGACCGTGACCCGAATGGTCACCTCGGATGCCGAACTGGCACGTGGCGAGGTAGTCACCGCCGACGAGTTGGCCAAAGCGATGGCGAACCGGGCCCGATGAGCGACTACACGTTGGAGACCACGCCGACAGTCCGACGCACGCTGACTGAGCGGCTACCCAAAGCAGTTGCGGCGGCGGCATTCGAGTTCATGACCGGACCACTACTCGACCAGCCTTACCGGGTTGGCAAGCGGCTTCTTCCGCCTATGGATGACCGGTTCTCGGCGAGACGCGGCACCTACCGGATTCTGTACCGAATCGATGACAAGCGGATGGTGGTGACGGTCGTCGACGTAGGGCATCGCCGCGACATCTACCGAACCTGACCGAGGCCGCAAGTAGACGCTCCTAGTGGAATGGGCGTGCAGCATCTACCTCGACGCCGCCACCGCGGGCTCGCCCTGACCCCGGATCAGCAACAAGCGGTCCGCGAGATCGGCTCGAGCCTGCGGTACGAACCACGAAGCCGGTCGACCGGTAGACGAGGTTTTTACCTGGAGTTTGCCGTGTAGTCGTATTCGTAGAACGGCATCCGAGTTAGCTGTAGTTCATGACCGACAGTGCGGATTCCTCGGGTACCGGGCCGAGCGGTGATAGTGCTCCGGGTGAGGATGCGAGCCATATCGTGAGTTCCGACTCGGGTGGCGGGGAGTCCTCCGATCCGGCGCGGCGGGGGGTGAGCCGGCGGTGGCTGTTCGGAGCATCGGCGGGGGCCGCCGTGGCGGGGCTGGCGGTCGGGGCCGGTGCGACGGCCGGAGTTCAGTCGCCGAGTTCCGGTGGGGGCGTGGTCTGGCCTCGTTCGGCGGATCTGACCATGGGGGTGGAGCGGGCCGCGGCGCCACGGGTCTCGGGACTGCATATCCAGTTCGGGGCCGACGCGTCGCGTGAGGCGGTGATTTCCTGGCACACCAACGCCTCGGTCGGTAAGCCCGTGGTGCGGTACGGCACGGCGGCGGCGGGCTTCGGCTCCACCGTAGACGCGCAGACCCGGACATACCGGGACGCCAAGTCCGGTATCGAGATTCAGGCTCATCACGCTCGGCTGACGGGGCTGACCCCGGACACCGACTACGTCTACGCGGCCGGACACGACGGCGCGCCCCCGGAAATGGGCACCCTGCACACCGCGCCCACGGGCCGGGCGGCGTTCCGGTTCACCAGCTTCGGCGATCAGGGCACCCCGACGCTGGGCAAGCTCCTGAACGGCACGTATGTCAACGACAATCTCGGCTCACCCTTCGCCGGGGACGTCACCGCCGGAATCGAGCGCGTCGCACCACTGTTCAACCTCGTCAACGGCGACCTGTGCTACGCCAACCTGTCCACCGACCGCATCCGCAGCTGGGAGGACTACTGGGCCAACAACTCTCGCTCGGCCCGCTACCGGCCGTGGATGCCCGCGCCGGGCAATCACGAGAACGAGCTGGGCAACGGCGAGATCGGATATCAGGCGTTCCAAACGTATTTCACCGTGCCGGACGCCGGCGCCGAGAACCACGCGCAGGGCCTGTGGTACTCGTTCACCGTCGGCGGCATGCGCGTGATCGCCCTGGCCAACGACGACATCTGCTACCAGGACGCGGGCAGCAGCTATGTGCGCGGCTACTCCGGCGGAGCCCAGAAGCGCTGGCTGGAGGCCGAATTGGTGAAGGCCCGGGCCGATCGGGGCATCGACTGGGTGGTCGTGTTCATGCACCAGGTCGCGATCTCCTCGGCCGACAAATTCAACGGCGCGGACCTGGCCATCCGCCAGGAATGGCTGCCGCTGTTCGACAAGTACCAGGTCGACCTGGTCCTGGCCGGGCACGAACACCACTACGAGCGCACCCACCCCCTGCGCGGCGACCTTGGCACCGAAACCCTCACCCCGAAACCGGTGGACACCCGCACCGATCTGATCGACACCAGCAGGGGCACAGTGCATCTGGTGATCGGCGGCGGCGGAACCTCGGCTCCCTCCAACGGCCTGTTCTTCCCCGGCGACCAGTGCCGCGTCATCACCGCCGTCGGCGACGTCGACCCCGCCACCGGCAAGAAAACCCCCGTCTACGTCCTGGAACAGGCCCCGTGGTCGGCCTTCAAGGACTCCGAGCACCCCTACGGCTTCGTCGCGTTCGACGTCGACCCCGGCAAGCCCGGCGGCAACACCTCCATCCACGCCACCTACTACGCCCTCACCGGCCCCACCAGCGACCTGACCGTCGTCGACAAGTTCACCCTCACGCGTCCCCGCTCCGATCGCTGACCGGGCGAGATACGTCATACCTGGCATACGCGGACCATCCGTTGCCCCACGACGAGCGGCAGGACGATCTGTTCGCACGGGGCCGAGCGGTCCGCTAGGGATGCAGGGTCGCCGTAACGAGGGTGATGCTGGTGGTGAGTTCCAGTGCGGCGCCGAGGATATCGCCGTTGAGGCCGCCGAATCGGTGGACGCAGTGGCGAATCAGGACGGCCGTGACGGACAGGGCCAGCAGGACCGCGACGACGCCGAGGGCGGAGCGTGTCGCCACGAAGCCCGCGGCCAGGGCCAGGACCGTCCAGGGGACGGCGACGCGGGCGGATTGGGTGCCGGCGACGAGCATTCCGAAGCCGGAGCCGGGGGCGGGTTCGTAGCCGTGGCGGCAGGCCAGAACCACCGCGACGCGCCCCGCCGCGATGGACAGGGCGATCGCATACCAGCGGCCGGATTCGGCCAGGGATGCGCACGAGAAGGCTTGAACGGCGATGGCGAAGATCATCGCGGCCACGCCGAAGGGGCCCGCACCACCGCTTTTCATGATCTCGCGGGCGCGATCGGGCGGGCCGTAGCTGCCCAGACCGTCGAAGGTGTCGGCCAGGCCGTCCAGGTGCATACCCCGGGTGAGCAGGGCCAGGGCGGCGACGGTGATGAGCCCGGCCAGCGCGAAACTCGTTCCGGCCCTGTGCAATGCCCACATCACACCCGTCGCGAACGCCCCGAGCACGATGCCGACCAGAGGCGCCAGCGCGATCGCCCGCGCCGCGACCGTCCGATCGACCTCATCCGGACCGCGCACCGGCAACACCGTCAGCCACGAGAACGCCAGCCGCAACCCGTTCACCGGCGGCACACCGAACCCGATACGAATCCGGCCGCAACGTACATTTTCGGCATCGAATCGTCTGCTACCGGCCGGATGGCACCGAGAAATGCAGCGGTAGGCCGGTGCAGCCCGATCATGACGCCGGTGCGGGTTCATCGGCGGTGCTGACGCCCGCCTCGGCGAAGGTGGCCATCTCGGACAGTGCCGAGATGGCCGAGCGCAGGATCGGCAGGGCGGTGACGGCGCCGGAGCCCTCGCCGAGGCGCATATCCATCGTGATCAGCGGTTCCAGGCCGAGTTTGGTCAGGGCGATCTGGTGGGCCGGTTCGGTGGAGCGGTGCCCGGCCACCCACCAGGCGGTCGCGCCGGGGGCCAGGGCCTCGGCGAGCAGGGCGGCGGCGGTGACGACCACACCGTCCAGGATCACCGGAGTGCGGCGCACCGCGGCCTGGGCCAGGTAGCCCGCCATGGCGGCCAGGTCGGCGCCACCGGCCGTACGCAGCAGCGCGACCGGATCCTTCAGATGCGGCCGGGCGCGCCACATGGCGTCGCGCACGGCGGCGGTCTTGCGCATCCAGCCGGCGTCGTCGACGCCGGTGCCGCGGCCGACCGCGCGCACGGGTTCGGTGTCGGTGATCGCGGCGATGAGAACCGTTGCGGGAGTGGTATTCCCGATGCCCATATCGCCCGCGATGAGCAGATCCGCGCCGCCGTCGATCTCCTCGTCGGCGATCGCACGCCCGGCCGCGAGCGCGGCGTGCACCTGCTCCTGTGTCAGGGCGTCCTCACGGTCGATGGCCCCGCTGGCGCGGCGCACCTTGTGGGTCGAGACCGACGGATCGGTGTCACCGTCCACCGCGATGTCCACCACGCGGACCGTGGCATCCGCGAGCCGCGCAAGGGCGTTCACCGCCGCGCCCCCGGCCAGGAAGTTGGCCACCATCTGCACGGTGACCTCGCTGGGGTAGGCCGAAACGCCGTGCCGCGCAATGCCGTGATCCCCGGCGAACACCACGACCCGGGCCCGCTGGAACTGTCGCGGCGGGCAGGCGCCCTGGCACGCGGCGACCCAATTGCTCAGTGTCTCCAGCCGTCCCAGCGATCCGACGGGCTTGGTCAGCTGCGACTGGCGCTCCTGCGCCTGGATCCGCACATGCGGGTCGGGCGGGGCGACGGGACCGAAAACCGGCGCCTCGCCGGACAGGTCGTACATCGGATCGGCGGCCGAGGGGATGGAATCCCCGGAAACCGTTGCCGCCGAACCGTTCGCCGCGCTGTCGGCTTCGCCGACAGCCGCAGTCACACCGGCCGCCGCCCCCGATGCACGATTACCCGCTGCCGAAACGGTCTCGGTCGACGACGCTGCCGCTTCGGACGTCGCGGCCGCGGCGTCTCCCGCCGCGGCTATGGCACTCGCCGATGTCGTCGCATGGGCCGAGGCAACCGCCCCCGGTCCCCCGGCCCGCTCGAGTCGCACCGCGACCC
>NZ_JAGPOX010000142.1 GCF_019038435.1 Nocardia alni | reverse complement strand
GCCGGGGGGTGGGCCGGGCTCGGTGCGGCCAACGGCGCCGGCGATGTTTCGTCCTGGATTCGGCTCCGGTAATCAGTGTTCCGGGAGTGCGCAGTTCAGGCTGCCGAGGAAGGTGCGGAGCTTGACCGTGGTCTCGTCGAGTTCGGAGCGGGGGTCGGAGGCCGCGACGATGCCGCCGCCGCCGTAGGCGCGCACGGTGTGGCCGTCGGCCGACAGTTCGGCGCAGCGGATCGCGATCACCCAGTCGCCGTCGCCGCGGGCGTCGCACCAGCCGACCGCGCCGCCGTAGAAGCCGCGGTCCTCCTCGAGTTCGGTGATGGCGCGCAGGGCCAGATCGGTGGGGGTGCCGCAGACGGCCGGGGTCGGGTGCAGCAGGATCGCCAGGTCCAGGGCGGTCGTGCGGCTGTCGCGCACGCGGCCGTGGATGGGGGTGGCCAGGTGCCACACCTCGTTGGTGTTGGTCAGCTCCGGCGCGTCCGGGATGGTGAGTTCACACACCGGCGCCAGTCGATCGCGGATCCAGTCGATGACGAAGGCGTGCTCTTCCAGGTTCTTGGTGCTGGCCAGCAGCTCGCGCGCGCGGTCGTCGTCGACGGCGGGGTCGGGGTGACGCGCGATGGTCCCGGCCATCGGGCGCAGGGTCACCGTCTCGCCGTGCCGGGCCACCAGCACCTCGGGCGTGGCGCCGACCAGCGTCGCGTCGTGCCCGGCGGGGCTCAGATCGACAGCGAAGACATTGGCCCGGGGATGGCGGACCTGTAGGTGGGCGGCCACCACCTCGGGATCGAGCGCCGCGGCGGCCTCGGCGAGTACCGAGCGCGCGGCCACCACCTTGCGCAGCGGTTGCGCCGAATCCGACAGCTGCTCCACCAGTTTCGTCACGCGCGCGATATGTTCGGCGGCACTGGGAATTTCGGTGATCACCCGCACGTCCGGCAGCGGCGGCAGTGCGGCCGGGCGCCAGGAACCCGCGGTGCGCCGCACCCGTTCGGGAACGCTCAACGCGGCCGGTCTACTCGGATCGAACGGCAGCGCTCCCACGATCAGTTCGGCCGCTCCGTCCGCCAGTTCGGCCGCCGCACGCTCGGTGTCGTCGATCGTGCGGCGGATCCCCGAGGCCCGAACGACGCTCTCGGGCTGAGCGAGCAGAAATCCATCCATAATGTTCCCGACGATAGTCCGGGATCATCGGCTGATCGCCGCGACCGGGACGCATCTCTCACTGTGATCCGCGCCAAGCGCCTGCGACGCGACTACCGGCGAGCCTGGTCGGCCGAGGACTCGCCGGTGCGGACCGAAGACAGGTTGCAGGGCGGCACCAGCAGGATGGGACGGTGACAGTGTTTGAGAACCGCCTCGGCGACGCTGGAGTGCAGTAGTGCGCGCAGTCCGGTCGCCCCGCGCGTTCCGGCGACGATGATGTCGACGTTCAGGTCGTCGGCGACGTCGACGATCGCGTTCCAGATCGTGGATGTGCATTCGGCGGTGCGGGGTTCGGCGTTGAGACCGGCCAGTTTGGCCAGCCGCACCCCTTCGGCATTGATCTGTTTGGCGTCGATGTAGGCGATGTCCTCGGTCTCCTCGTCGGACACCCACTCCGGCTGCATGACGCCGGACATACTGGACAGTCGAGCGGCTTGGCGGACCATCGGCTCCCACGCGGTGAGCACCACCGCCTTGGGCGCGGACAGGAACCGCCCCGCGTATTCGACCGCCCGCTTGGCGTTCTCCGATCCGTCGTAGGCGATCAACATCATGTCGCAGGGCATGACGAACCTCCGGGTTCCGGTGCCTTGACTATGGTGTGAGAGTACCCGGCCGGGTGGTCTGTAACGGGGATCTCGGCACGGCTTTCCAGCGCGAATGTGTACGCGAGGACGCAATGTTGCGATCCATTACCGCTACGTGCGTTCATTGTGACCCCCGGTGGGTATCCTGGCCTCGAATGCACCGTCCCCTGGGAGCGTCACGGCGTGGATATCGGCCCGCATCGAAGCAATGCCACAGTGCCCACCGGATTCGGCCGGCGCGCCCACGAGGGGCGCTGGTGGGCCCGAGAACTGCGGCGCGACGAATCGTTACCGTCGCACCTGGAACTCGTCGAGGACTTCTTCGCCCACCCCGAGGGCGATCCCCGCGCGCTGCTGTACTTCGAATGGCTGCAACGCCTCGAATCCGGTTATGCCGTGGGTGATTTCGCCGAGGAGGTGTACGAGCTCACGCATACCGCCACCCCCAACGCCGCCGCCTGCTGGCGCATGGTCGAGCGGGTCGAGGCCGCCCGGCACGATCCGGACTGGCCGTACGACGAGGACGGGATTCGGTTCCCCGCCACGGCCGGTGGAGTCGATGAGGTCGACGGGGTCGATGGGCAAGCCGTGCCGCCGATTCTGCCGAACCGGCTCTACGACCGCATTCTGGGTGGCTGGCTCGGCCGCTGTGCCGGATGCACCCTGGGTAAGCCGCTGGGAAACGGATTCCGGTGGACGCCGGGGGAAATCCGTTCCTATCTGGACCGCGCCGACGCATATCCGCTCACCGACTACGTGCCGGTGCCGAGCCCGATGCCGGAGGGGTATCGCCTCGAGCGCAGCTGGCCGGAGTCCACGCGCGGCCGGGTCGACGGCTGCCCCCGCGACGACGCCCTGGACTACACCGTGCTGGGTCTGCACCTGCTCGAATCACACAGTACGGGTTTCACGTCGGCCGACGTGGCCGGCGAATGGCTGGAGCGGCTGCCGTTCATGCAGACCTACACCGCCGACCGCGTCGCATACCGCAACCTGATCGACGGCCTGGAACCCCCTGCCACGGCGCACTACCGCAACCCGTACCGCGAATGGATCGGCGGGCTGATCCGCGCCGACATCTACGGCTACGTATGCCCCGGCGATCCGGTGCGCGCGGCCGCCCTGGCCGTTCGCGATGCCTCGATCTCGCACACCGGCAACGGATTATGGGCCGCGGGGTGGGCCGGCGCGCTGGTCGCCGCGGCCTTCACCGCCGCCGACGCGTCCGCGGCGCTGCGAACCGCGCAGCGGATGATCCCGTCGCACTCCCGGCTGGCCGTGGCACTGGGGCAGGTGATCGACGACTACCGTGCCGGTGTCGACTGGGAGCAGGCCGTAGCCACGGTGCACGCCCGCCACGATCACTACCACTGGTCGCACGCCATCGGCAACGCCTGCCTGATCGCCGCCGGAATCCTATGGGGTGCAGGCGATTTCACCCTCACCATCGCGCTGACCGTGCAAAGCGGCTGGGACACCGACTCCAACGGCGCGACCGCCGGCTCGGTCGCCGGAATCCTGTCGGGCGCAGGCGAGATACCGGACCATTGGACCGGACCGTTCCACGATCGCCTGCGCACCGCAGTATCCGGCTACGACAACATCCCCATCTCGGCACTAGCCCGCCGCACCTTCGACCTCGCCCGCCAACAAGTGGTTTCACGCTGAGAATGCCGACAGGAGCAGGCCGCACGTTCTCACGCGGCGAGAGGCGCCGTTACCAGCTAATCCCATCGGCACACCCTGAATGATGCCAACGGAACCCCTGCGGTCGAGAGAACGGCAAGCTGCCGGGTACGCCCAAAATGGGATTCGCACCCAACCGCGAGCACGCATACACGACAGTCAACGGCACTCAGTTGGGCGCTGAGTCGCGGAGAGGCGGACAGTCGCAGTCAGGTGCGGGTATCCTTTTTTCGGATGTTTCAGGGCTAGATCCCAACCGCCGGAGACCTGATCGGCGTACACGTTGACTGTGGACGGCAGCAGGATGGGCTTGCCGAATTTGACCGCGTACGTGGTGGCGTGCGGTATGCGTCCCTCGACGGTCGCGAGGATCGCCGCGGCCGACCACATTCCGTGCGCGATCGCCCGGGGGAATCCGAAGGCCTTGGCGCTCAAGGCCGACATGTGGATCGGGTTGCGATCACCCGAGGCGGCGGCATAGCGGTGGATCATCGCCTGATCCACCTTCCAGGTCCGCAGCGGCGGCGGGGGAGCCTCCTGCGGTTTGGGTTCTGGCTTCGGCCCGCCCGACAGCGACGTGCGCTGCTGGTGCAGGAACGTCGTCACCTGCCGCCACACCTGCTCGCGCCCGACGGAGATCTCGGTGATCGCATCGACGAGCAGTCCCTTGGGATGCTCGCGCAGATTCTCCACGTGGGCCCGGAAATCCAGCGGCTCGCTCACCGAGATCTCCCGGGTGCGCTCGATCAGGTTCTCCGCGTGCACCGCGCCGACCGCGGTGAACGGGAAGTCCCGGGCGGTCACCAACTGCATCGCCAGCGGGAAGGCCAGCACGAACGGGTAGGTCAGCGGCAGCGCGTCACCGAACCGCAGGCCGGTGGCGTGGCAGTACGCGGCCAGATGATCGGCGTCCACCGTCAGCCCGTTCAATTCGATCGCGCGATCCGGGATTTCGGACTTGCGATCGGAAATCATCGGCAGCGGAACGGCTCCCAGCGCGGCCTTCAGGTACAGATTGCCCGTCTTGGGTGCGGAGTGCAGCGTGATGGTCTGTGTCATCATGCCCCGATCAGGCTCTGACCGCAGACGCGAACGACATTGCCGCTCACCGCATTCGATGCGGGACCGGCGAAGTAGGCGATGGTCTCGGCGACATCGACGGTCTGCCCGCCCTGGTTCAGCGAGCTCATCAGCCGACCGGCCTCGCGCGTGGCCAGCGGGATGGCGGCGGTCATCGCGGTCTCGATGAAACCGGGTGCGACCGCGTTGATCGTGACGCCCTTGGCGGCCAGTTGCGGCGCCTCGGCGTTGACCATCCCGATGACGCCCGCCTTGGACGCGCCGTAGTTGGTCTGTCCGCGGTTGCCCGCGATACCGGCGATCGAGGACACGTCGATCACCCGGCCGCCCTGCTTCAGCACGCCCTGGGCCACCAGCCGCTCGGTGATGCGGTGCGGTGCGGCGAGATTCACGCCGAGCACGGAATTCCAGCGCGCGGCGTCCATATTGGCCAGCAGCTTGTCGCGGGTGATTCCGGCGTTGTGCACGATGATGTCGATGCCGCCGAAGCGCTCGGTGGCGAATTCGGCGATCTTGTCCGCCGCGTCGGCGGCGGTGACGTCCACGGCCAGCGCGGTGCCGTGGACCCGGTTGGCCGTCTTGGACAGCGCCTCGCCCGCACCCGGGATATCCGCGCAGATCACCGTCGCGCCGTCGCGCGCGAAGACCTCGGCGATGGTCGCGCCGATGCCCCGCGCCGCCCCGGTGACCACGGCGACCTTGCCGTCCAGCGGCTTGTCCCAGTCAACGGACGAATCCGCAGCGTCTTCCTTACCCACCCGGAACACCTGCGCGTCGACGAAGGCCGACTTACCCGACAGGATGAACCGCAGCGTGGATTCCAGGCCGGTGGCGGCCGCGGCGGCCTCGGGGTGCAGATAGACCAGGTTCGCGGTGGCGCCGCGCAGCAGTTCCTTGCCGACGCTGCGGGTGAAGCCCTCCAGCGCGCGCTGGGCGATCTGCTCGTCCACGCCCGAGGTCAGTTCGGGGTGCGTGCCGATCACGAGGATCCGGCCGCTGGCCGCGATCGAGCGCATGGCCGGCTGGAAGAACGCGAACAGCTGCTCGAGCTCCTCGATCGAGCCGAGGCCGGTGGCATCGAATACCAACGCGCCGAGCTTGGTGCCCTGGGCGGGCGCGTCCGCGAAGGCATAATCCGACAGCAGGTTGCGCACCGCGTCGGCGACCCGGCCCTTACCGCCCAGCAGCACCGGGCCGGGCAGTGCGGGCTCGCCCGCCTTGTAGCGGCGCAGGTTTTCCGGCTTCGGTAGGCCCAGCCTGCCGGCCAGGAAGTTACCGGGGGCGGAGTGAACGAACGATCCGTAGAGGTTGGGAGCGCCCTTGCTCTTGCTGGCTGCCACTGTTCCTACCTTTTCCTTGTCTGGTCGGCGACGTCCGTATCGACAACAAACTTACTCCGGAGTAAGTTTAATGTAAACCGACAGCGCACACATGACGAGACGACTGGAGAGTCGAAGTGACAACCAAAGCCCGTTCGGCGAAGGCTGGTTCGGCCACGAACACCAAGCAGGCACGTCCGGTCGCCGTCGTGGGCGGTAATCGGATCCCGTTCGCCCGTTCCGACGGCAAATACGCGCACGCCTCCAATCAGGACATGTTCACCGCGGCGCTCAACGGCCTGGTCAGCCGCTTCGGGCTGCAGGGCGAGCGACTGGGCCTGGTGGTCGGCGGCGCGGTGCTCAAGCGCGTCGGCGAGCACGGCTTGATCCGCGAGAGCGTGCTGGGCAGCGAGCTGTCGCCGTACACCCCGGCGCACGATCTGCAGCTGGCCTGCGGCACCGGCCTGCAGTCGATCGTCACCGTTGGCGACGGAATCGCGCTGGGCCGCATCGAGGCCGGTGTCGGCGGTGGCAGCGACACCACCTCGGACGCGCCGATCGGCGTCAGCGAGTCGATGCGCGAATGGATGCTCGACGCCAACCGCGCCCGGAAGAATTCCGACTACGTGAAGCTGGTCGGCCGCCTGCGTCCGAGCATGGTCGGCATCGAGATCCCCCGCAACGCCGAGCCGCGCACCGGCCTGTCGATGGGCGAGCATGCCGCGATCACCGCCAAGGAGTTCGGCATCGCTCGTGCGGCGCAGGACGAGCTGGCCTATCGGTCGCATCACAATATGGCCGCCGCCTACGACCGCGGTTTCTTCGACGACCTCATCACCCCCTTCCTGGGCCTGACCCGCGACGACAACCTGCGTCCCGGTTCGACCATCGAGAAGCTGTCCACGCTGAAGCCGGTCTTCGGCGTCAAACTGGGCGACGCCACCATGACCGCGGGCAACTCCACCCCCCTCACCGACGGCGCGTCGGCGGTGCTGCTGTCCAGCGACGAATGGGCCGCCGAACGCAACCTGAAGCCGCTGGCCTACCTGATCGACAGCGAGGTCGCCGCCGTCGACTACATCCACGGCCCCGACGGCCTGCTGATGGCCCCCACCTACGCGGTCCCGCGCCTGCTGGCCCGCAACGGCCTCACCCTGCAGGACTTCGACTACTACGAGATCCACGAGGCATTCGCCTCGGTGGTCCTGGCCACCCTGCAGGCATGGGAATCCGATCAGTACTGCAAGGAGCGCCTGGGCCTGGACGGATCGCTCGGCGCCATCGATAGGGCCAAGCTCAACGTCAACGGCTCCTCCCTGGCCGCGGGCCACCCCTTCGCCGCCACCGGCGGCCGCATCATCGCCCAGGCCGCGAAACAGCTGGCCGAGAAGGGTTCCGGACGCACCCTGATCTCCATCTGCGCCGCGGGTGGCCAGGGCGTCGTGGCAATCCTGGAGCGCTGAGACCCCGGCCCGGCCCATCGCCGATGGGCCGGGCCGCCCGTCCACCACTACAGTCGCAGCTGTGCGTGATGTGTCGCAGGATGTGGAGATCGAGACGGAGCGGCTGATTCTGCGCCGCCCGGCGCCCGGTGATGCCGACGCGATCCTGGAGATCGGCCGCCATCCGCATCCCGGGGTCACGACGATTCGCACGCAGGCCATGGCGCAGCGGCAATTTCAGGATTGGGACGACCATTGGCGGCGGTACCGGTATGGCTACTGGGTGATCCGGTATCGCGAGAACACTGCGGCCGATGCCGTCGTGGGCTTTTGCGGAATCCGGTCGATGAATATGCACGAGGGTCCGGCGCTGAATCTGTATTACCACCTGGCCGAGGCGGTTCGGGGCCGAGGCCTGGCCACCGAGGCCGCCGCGGCAGTGGTGGCCTGGTCGCGCGCGCACCTGCCGGAGCTGCCGGTGATCGCGCGAATTCAACCGGGGAACAGCGACTCCGAACGTGTCGCCCTGCGCGCGGGCCTGGCCGCCGCCGAGCATCTGAATACCGACAGCTGGATCCACTACTGCGATCCCGCGGGCTGGGGCCGCGAATCGTGAGACGCCGGTGAGCTATTCGGGCTTCTTCTTGCCCGACAGACCCCGCCAGGCCAGGTCGTCCAGCAGGTTCACCGCCTCCTGAACTTGGACCTCGCCGCTGGCGATGCGGTCGGCGATGGCCTCGCCCGCACCGATCACCGCCACCGCCACGATGTCGAAATTGGTGCCGGGCTCGGCGTATTTGGCGCTGGATTCCAGGAGTTTCGCGGTCAGCTCGATGACCCGCTCGCGACTGTTGGCGATCTCCGAGGCGAACGGCTGCTGGCCCAGCGCCTGCCGGTAGAGCACCTGCCAGGACAAACGATGCGAGTCGACATACGACAGGAACGCCTCGAGCCCCGCGCGCAGCTGTTCGTGCGGCGTGAGCTGTGGATTGCCCGCGACCGCGACGGACTCGATGAAGCGCATGCTCTCCCGTGTGATGCAGGCCCGGAACAGCTCGTCCTTGGAGCCGTAGTACAAATAGAGCATCGGCTTGGAGATCTTGGCCTCGGCGGCTATCGCGTCCATCGACGTGTCGTGATATCCCTTGAGCGAGAACACCTCGACCGCGGCGTCCAGCATCTGCTGTTCACGAACCGCTCGGGGGAGCCGCTTCGTACCGCCTGCCATTCACACTCCTAGGCCCATGGTGAAGTCACATCTTACTCCAAGGTAAGATACGTGGACCGCCATGTGCCGGAAATTCGCCGCTCAGCAGCTCGGATGGATGCCCTTGAACGCGGCCATTCGCAGCACCGAGGCGTCGACCTGTGCCATCGGGAGCTTGCCGGACTGCACCTGCTGCACGAGCCGGTCGAGTACCGCGGAGACGGCGCCGCTGCTGATCCACAGGGCGCTGTCGGCCCCGGCCTCGAGCGCGGTGGCCACGGCGTCCTCGATCCCCATCCGCTGGGTGATCGCGGCCATTCCGCTCAGATCGTCGGTGAAGATCGGCCCGTTGTAGGGCGCGGCGTTGTATCCGACGCCCTTGCGCAGCAGTGACATCGCCTGTGGGCTGAGACTGGCCGGGACGCCGTTGGTCAGCCCGGGCACGTCCAGATGCCCGACCATGACCGCAGCGCCGGAGCCGATGAGGCCGCGGAACGGCACCAGATCGTCGTTCTGCAGCTGGGCCAGCGGTGGGGTCTGCACCGCGCCCGTGTGTGAATCGCCCGAACCGTGGCCGTGACCCGGGAAATGCTTCATCACGGTGCCGACCCCGGCGTCGTGCATGGCCCGGATGAACGTCCCCGCGTACTGCGTCACCACATTCGGGTCGTTGGAGAACGAGCGGTCACCGATGACGCCGTCGTCGGGCTCGTTGCTCACATCGGTGTCGGGCGCGAAATCGACGGTGATGCCCAGATCCTTCATCGCCCGCCCGCGCGCCAGGCTCTTCTGGTAGAACTCGTCGACCGTTTGGGTCTGCGCGGTGACCCGCGCCGAGGGCGCCTCCCCGATCAGGTCCGCCAGCCGGGAGCCCCGCCCGCCCTCCTCGTCGATGGTGACCATGAGCGGTACCCGCGCCGCCGCCTTGACCTGATCGATCTGCTTATCGGCCAGCAGCGCGGGCTCGGTCCAGCTGCCGATGAAGATGCCGCCGACCTGTTCGGTGCGCACCAGGTTCAGCGCGTCCTGGGTGCCGGTGACCCCGACGGTGAGCAGCTGCGCCAGCTTTTGCCGGGTGGTGAACTGGGCGAGATAGCCTGCGTTGCAGTCGAGCTGGGTCTTCGTCGGGGTGGCCGGTCGGGAGACCCGGGCGCTCGTGGCGGCGTCTGAACTCGTCGACGTCGAGGTGGTGGAGCCGCTCGAGCACGCGGTCAGGCCGAGGGCCATCACCGCGAGCACTATCCCGGGAACCATGCGCATGGCACCCGACCGTAGCGGGTTCGGCCGCCCGCGCCTACTCCCGTCGCCGTCACCGAATCGGCGACCGGTCTGCCGAGAGCTGCTCGGCAAACTGGCAGCGCGATGCGACCTCTCCGGTGGTTGCGGCATTTGTCACAAATTATAGCCGCGTATCGCGGCAGGGACGAGCCGCGATCCGATTGATGGCTATCTACTGGCAACTGGAACATGCGCCCGTGTCCTGGCGGGTATACACGGCGACGAAAAGGCGCTGTCCCGCACCGGAATGACAGTGCGGGACAGCGCCGTTCGTACATACACCCGGCCGCCACGACCGGACAGGGGAGCTACTTGGCAGACGGCAACTCGTCGTGCCCGCCGAAGCCCTTGCGCATCGCCGAGAGCACCTTGTCCGCGTACAGCGACTCGCCACGCGAGGAGAAGCGGGCGAACAGCGCCGCTGACAGCACCGGCGCCGGAACGCCCTCGTCGATGGCCGCATCGATGGTCCAGCGGCCCTCGCCGGAGTCCGAGACCCGGCCGCCGAACGAGGACAGCGCCGGATCCTGGTGCAACTGCTGCGCGGTCAGGTCGAGCAGCCAGGACGCGACCACCGAACCGCGTCGCCACAGTTCGGTGACCTCGGGTACGTCGATGTCGTACTTGTAGTACTCCGGGTTGTCCAGCGGGGTCTCCTCCGCCGAGTGCGAGTCCTCTACCTGCGCGCCGATATCGGCCTTGTGCAGGATGTTCAGGCCCTCGGCGTAGGCGGCCATGGCGCCGTACTCGATGCCGTTGTGCACCATCTTCACGAAGTGGCCCGCGCCCGCCGGCCCGCAGTGCAGGTAGCCCTGTTCGGCCCGGGACGGCTCGCCGGTGCGGCCCGGCGTGCGCTCGGCGGCATCTACACCGGGCGCGATGGACTTGAGCAGCGGCTCGATATGCGCGACGGTCTCGGCCTCGCCGCCGACCATCAGGCAGTAGCCGCGCTCCAGGCCCCACACGCCGCCCGAGGTGCCGATGTCCAGGTAGTGAATGCCCTTGGGCGCCAGCTGCTTCGCCCGCTTGATGTCCTCGTGGTAGCGGCTGTTACCGCCGTCGATGATGATGTCGCCCGGATCCAGCAGCTCGGCGACCTCGTCGATGATCGCACCGGTCGCCCCGGCCGGGATCATCACCCACACGATGCGCGGGG
Organism: Nocardia alni; assembly: GCF_019038435.1. Lineage (GTDB taxonomy): Bacteria > Actinomycetota > Actinomycetes > Mycobacteriales > Mycobacteriaceae > Nocardia > Nocardia alni. Next base: position 14,065 of record NZ_JAGPOX010000142.1, on the reverse strand, counting down.
ACTCCAGTTGCGCGACGAACGACTTGTAGTCGGTCGCGCCGGTGAATTTGTCACCGAGCTCCTCGGTGAACTCCTTGATCTGCGTCTCGCGGCGGGCGTAACCGACCGCGGTGTGCCCATCCCGGACGATGCGGCGCACGATGTTCGCGCCCATCCGGCCCAGGCCGATCATTCCCAGCTGCATGCTATTCCGCCTCTCCGCGAATTTTTCGCGCGGCTCAGTGCTGCGGTCCCGTCGTATATGCGTGCCTGCGGACGGGGGCCGATCCGGGTTTGAGCGTACCCGGCAGCTTGCCGTCGCTCTTGTGGGTGGTGGGTTGCGTCTCGAAGCCCATGGTTGCGACCTCCGAAATAGATGGGTGTAACGCCTACCGGGTCGCGCCGATATTCAGGATGGCTCCGTGCAGTTGCCAGACCCCCGACCCGGCAACCGCACGGGGCTCTATCTTTTTCAGAGCGGGGTGCGCATCAGTACGACGTTGTACTGGTTGTGGACGCCCAGTGCGAAGTACAGCGAGCTGCCGGTTTGGTAGGGGTAGATCATGGGGGCGTAGGCGGTCGGCAGGCTGCGTGCGTCGACCAGTACTCGCGCCGGGCTCCACGGGCCCTCCGGGTTCGGTGCGGTGCGCATCACGACCGAGTTGAACGGGTCGGTGGTCAGCATCACGTACTGGTGCAGATAATCGTTCCACGCTACCGACAGCTCGCCGATGCCACCGGCGATCGGCTGGGCGGCGTTGACGTCCTTGGGCTTCCAGGTCTTGCCGTCCCAGAATTCGTAGGCCTCGTTGTTGGCGATATCGGCCTGCTTGACCCGCGCGATGAAGGCGGGGTTGTTGCGGCCGGGCGGGCTGCCGTACTCGTAGACGTAATCGCCGGCCTTCACGTAGGCGCTCTGCTGGAATCTGTTCCACGGGCCCTGGGAGGCGCGGCGGGTCGTGGGTAGCTGCGCCCAGGTCTGGCCGTCGTCACCGGAGGCCGCCAGGGTGGAGAAGTTGGTGTTCCACTTTCCGTCCGGGCCCCAGTCGTGCACCGACATCATGCGCATGAACTGCACGCCGCCGACCGAGACCCCGGCGGTCGGGATGAAGCTGATCTCGATGCCCGGGATCTTCGGACTGGGCAGCGGGTTGTCGACCATGCTGTTGTAGCGGATGCCGTGCGCCGGATTCTCGCCGGCGGGACTGCGGTACAGCACATTCGAGCGCCACGCCCAGATGCTTCCGGCCAGCAGGTTCGGCGCGCCGAATCCGGCGGTGTCGCCGTAGGCGCTGATCATATGTCCGCGCCCGTCGTCCCACATGATGCCCAGGTCCGTGCCGAGCACGTTCTGCTGGTCGGTGTGGTTGGGGCTGGCCATACCCGTCAGCTGGAAGATCGCCTGGGTGGGGCCGGGTAGGTGAGGAAGGCCGTAGGTACCGTTCAGCCCTGGGAAGGGGTTGATGTTGTTGGGGTCGGCCCCCGCAGGGGACGATCCGATCGCAAGGACTGCAACCGCCGCACAGGCTCCGGCTAATGCGGACAGTCGTTTCATACCTCTGGTCCCTTCCTAGAGTTCGCGCCGTGGGTATTGTGCCGGGTTTACGGCATGGATGTGAGGTTTGCGCCCCGCGACATCTTGCGCGTCGGCCTGCAACAGGCGGTCTGTTACGTAATCGTGATAAATCACACCGATCGGCGCGTCCAGTAGAACCCGCGAACAGGGCCTATGTCGCGCGAGACACGACACAGCCCCGCGATGTGGACGATGAGTCCTATTCGCGGGGCTGTTTCTTTGATCGGATGCCGGTTGCCTTGAAGCTCAGATCCGGCCGCAGGGGATCAGAACGCGGCCTCGTCCAGCTCCATGATGTCGTTGTCCAGGTTGGACAGGACGGTGCGTACGGCCGTCAGTTCGGGCAGCACGTTGCGCGCGAAGAACTGCGCGGTGGCCACCTTGCCGGTGTAGAACGCCTCACTCGAGCCGTTGTCCAGCGCGGCGATGGCGATCTCGGCCTGCTCCAGCAGTCGCCAGCCGATCAGCAGATCGCCGACGGCCATCAGGAACCGCACCGAACCCAGGCCGACCTTGTACAGCTCGCTCGGGTTCTCCTGCGCGGCCATCAGATGCCCGGTCAGCGTGGCCGCCATGCCCTGCACATCCTCGAGCGCCGTGGCCAGCAGCTTGCGCTCGGCCTTCAAGCGGCCGTTGCCGCCCTCGCGCTCGAGGAATTTGGAGATCTGCCCGGCCACGTGCGCCAGCGCGACGCCGCGGTCGCGGGCGATCTTGCGGAAGAAGAAGTCCTGCGCCTGGATCGCGGTGGTGCCCTCGTACAGCGAGTCGATCTTCGCGTCGCGGATGTACTGCTCGATCGGGTAGTCCTGCAGGAACCCGGAGCCGCCGAAGGTCTGCAGCGATTCGGTCAGGTACTGGTAGGCCCGCTCCGAGCCGACGCCCTTGACGATCGGCAGCAGCAGGTCGTTGACCCGCGCCGCCAGGTCCGCGTCCGCACCGGAGACCAGCTGTGCGATATCGGCGTTCTGATGGGCGGCGGTGTACAGGTATACCGCGCGCAGTCCCTCGGCGTATGCCTTCTGGGTCGCCAGGCTGCGCCGCACGTCCGGGTGGTGGGTGATGGTGACGCGGGGGGCGGCCTTGTCGGTCATCTGGGTCAGATCCGCACCCTGTACGCGCTGCTTGGCGTAGTCCAGGGCGTTCAGGTATCCGGTGGACAGCGTGGCGATGGCCTTGGTGCCCACCATCATCCGGGCGTTCTCGATGACGTCGAACATCTGCGCGATGCCGTTGTGCACCTCGCCGACCAGCCAGCCCTGGGCAGGCACGCCGTGCCCGCCGAAGGTGACCTCACAGGTGGCCGAGACCTTCAGGCCCATCTTGTGCTCGACGTTGGTGACGAAGACGCCGTTGCGCTCGCCGATCTCGCCGGTCTCGTGGTCGAAGTGGAACTTGGGCACGAAGAACAGCGACAGGCCCTTGGTGCCCGGTCCCGCGCCCTCGGGACGCGCGAGCACCAGGTGCACGATGTTCTCGAACAGATCGTCGGAGTCACCCGAGGTGATGAAGCGCTTCACGCCCTCGATATGCCAGGTGCCGTCCTCCTGCTGGATCGCCTTGGTGCGGCCCGCGCCCACGTCGGAGCCGGCGTCGGGCTCGGTCAGCACCATCGTGGCGCCCCAGTCACGATCGACCGCGATCTTGGCCCACTTCTTCTGCTCGTCGGTGCCGTTGTTCCAGAAGATGGTGTTGAAGCCGGGGCCGGCGGCGTACATGTACGCGGCGGGCTGCGCGCCGAGGATCAGTTCGCTGATCGCCCAGTGGATGGCCCTGGGGACGCCGAGGCCGCCCAGTTCTTCGGGCAGGCCCAGCTTCTCCCAGCCGCCTTCCTGCAGGGCGCGGAACGCCTTCTTGAACGACTCGGGGATCGACACGCTGTGCGTGGCGGGATCGAAGACGGGCGGGTTGCGATCGGCATCGGCGAACGGCTCGGCCAGCGGGCCCTCGGCCAGCCGGCGTACCTCGCTCAGCATCTCCTTGACGGTGTCGCTGTCCAGATCGCCGTAGGCGCCGCTGTCCAGGACAGAACCGAGGCCGAGCACCTCGAAGAGGTTGAACTCCAGGTCGCGGACGTTGCTCTTGTAGTGACCCATCTGTCTACTCACTCTCCATCGAGTTGGTGCGGCCGGACTGTTCGGAACTGCCGTTCCCGCCCGTTCACCGCCGGGTAGCGGTCTTCTACTCGTCGGTAACTTACAACTTATATTACTGATCAGTAATTCCGCTACAAAGAGCTGATCGCGCAGTGTGACGCGAGGAACAGCGATGGCGTCGTGTCGCCGCCCGCGGCGATGTCCGCGCGGCCGGTCGACGCCGGGGAGTTACTGTGAGTTTGTGCGGATCGAGACGAGTGCTGGACCTGCGGAGATCGAGCTGGACAAGCCGAAGGCGGCGCGATTCCTGCTGTTGCTGACGCACGGTTCGGGCGGCGGTGTCGAGGCGAAGGATCTGCTCGCGGTGCGCGATCGCGCGGTCGAACTCGGTGGCGCCGTCGCACGGGTTGTGCAGCCGTATCGGGTGGCGGGACGACGTGCGCCCGGATCGACGACCCCGCAGGACGCCGCGTGGCTGGAGATCGTCGGGGCGTTGCGTAAGAAGGTGCGCGCGACGCCGCTGATTCAGGGCGGGCGCAGCAACGGTGCGCGCGTGGCCTGCCGCACCGCCGTCGCGGCCGGGGCGAGGGGCGTGCTGGCCCTGTCCTTCCCGTTGCATCCGCCGGGTAAGCCGGACAAGACGCGCCGCGACGAACTGCTGGCCGCGTCCGGGACGCTCGATGTCGTGGTGATCAACGGCGAGAAGGACCCGTTCGGCATACCGGATCCGGCCGATGCCGCGCAGGTGACAATCATTGCGGGACAGCCGCATTCGTTCCGCACCGGATTCGATCTGATCGCGGACACGGCGGAGCCCTGGCTGCGCCGCTGGAGCGAAACCGGCTGACCCGCAGGCTATTCCGTCGCCTGCTCCGGCAGATCCGGCACGACCTTGTCGGCGATGACCAGCGCGTCGATCGCGTCGCGGCCCTCGGTCTGGCGATGGACGCGCTCGGCGACGCGGATGTGAATATCGCCCGCCGCGGCCAGATCCGAGACGATGTCGTCCGGGGTGAACAGGATCTGCGGATCCTGCGGGCCGCCGAACCCGTCGGTGATGTTCGTGGTGTCGTGGCCCAGCATCAGCAGGGTGCCGCCGGGGGAGAGCAGCCGGGCGGCCCGGGTCAGCGTGGCCCGGCGCTGCGGCGCGGGCAGATGCAGGAAGACGATCAGTACCAGCTCGAACGGCCCGGTGATTCCGGCGGTGTCCAGATCGGTGGCGTCGGCGCACCGCCAGTCCACGCGGCCGCGCACCGACCGGGACAGCCGTGCGGCCACCGTGCGGCCCTTATCGATGCCGACCTGAGAGAAATCCACGGCGTGGACCTGCCAGCCGTGCGTGGCCAGCCACAGGGTGTTGCGTCCTTCACCGCATGCGAGATCCAACGCGCGCGGCAGTGCCGGGGGAGCCTGGCCCGGTGCGTCGGGTTGCAGCGGGATCCGGCGTTCCAGCCCGTAGATGTGCTCGACCACGGTGGCGTTCGGCGGTGCGCCCCAGACCAACTCGCTCTGTGAGTACCGCTTGTCCCAGTCGGCCGCATCCATGACGCCGAGTCTATGGGGGATGGCAGGTGAGTACAGCGGCGACGGTCGGCGGCGGGAGCGGGCGACCCGGCACGACGGCCGGATCGCCCGCGCGGGCTCACTGGATGCAGTCGGTGACGATCTTCTGGGTGGCGGTGCGGGCCTTGTCGGCGTCGTCCTTGCTCAGGCCCATCGTGGCCGGGTCCTGGGCCTGGGCGTTGGTGCCGGGCTTGGTCATCAGGCGCAGGCCGTCCTGTGAAATACCCTGGTTCACATAGATCTTCGCGGCGCAGTCGGCCAGATTCGGATCCTTCAGGCCGCTGCTCTGCAGCGATTTGGACAGATCCTGCTGGGTGATCTGCGGCTGGGCGGCGGCCGAGTGGTCCGAGCCACAGGCCGCGAGCAGCGGCAGGGCGACGAATGCGGCGGCGATCAGCGTAATCCTCAACTGACTTCCTCAACTCTCACTGTAAGGGCGGCTATGGCGGTGAAGCGCAACCGCCGTGGAGATATTGCCGTATCCCGTCGCGTGGGGGTAGTTGGAGGTGAGGATCCACAGTCGCGGACTCGGCGCCCGGTTATAGATCCAGGGCCGCACGCAGGGCGGTATCGACGCGTTCCAGGGTGTCCTCGTCCACCTGGCCGATGCGTTCGGCCAGCCAACCCCGGTAGATACGGCCGATATTGCCCGCGTGTACCCAGCCGTGACCGGGAATCGTCACGGCCAGGATGTCGAGGGGATCGGAGTCGAGTAGTTCGGCGGCGACCAACCACGGGCGCGGAGACTCATTGATGCCGTCGCTCGAGATCAGGATGATGGGACGACGCCTGGGCGAACCGTGCGGGTTGTAGATCCACAGTTCACCCCTGCGCACGCATGGCCTTCTCTGCGGCGGCCAGTTCCGCCTCGTCGGAGATCGCGAATTCGGCCGGATCGGGCACCGGATTACAGCCGGTGCGCACCGCTTCACGCCGGGCCGCACGGGATATCCACGCGGACGGGGACATACCGGCGCGTGCTGCGGCCTGCTCGGCATACGACCAGGACGCCGCGTCCAAGGACAACGTCACCTTACGGGTAGCCATACCAATTATCGTACCCCGTGCGACCGGCGCATTCATCTCTGTTGGCATGACGCCAATGGTTGCTACCCTGGGCCGGTGCTGAACCATTACCGCGCGGGCGCGGGGGAACCGCTGGTCCTGGTGCACGGTGTCGGCAGCCGCTGGCAGGTGTGGCAGCCGCTGTTCGAACGGCTGACCGACTCGTTCGAGGTATACGCCGTGGACCTGCCCGGATTCGGGCGTTCGGCGCCGCTCGAGCGCACCACCGTCGACACGCTCACCGATGCGCTGGCCGCCTTCCTGGACCAGACCGGACTGGAGCCGGCACATCTGGCCGGTAACTCGATGGGCGGGCTGATCGTGCTGAACCTCGCCGCCCGCGGTCTGGCCCGGTCGGCGACGGCGTTCTCGCCGATCGGCTTCTGGTCCACCGCCGGGCGCGTCTGGTGCCAGCAGTCGCTGGGCCGGTCCACGACGCTCGGTGCGGCGTTGCGGCCCGCATTGCCCGCGATCCTGGGCACCCCCGCCGGGCGCACCGCATTTCTGAGCCTGGTCTTCGGCAGGCCCTGGGCGGTCGACGGCGAGACCGCCGTGGCCACCGTCGACGGCGCGATCGACGCTCCAGGCTTCGCCGCCGCCCTGGCGTCGTTCGACCGCGCCCGCCTCCAGGACAGTGGACGTCTGGCCCGCGTGCCGGTCACCGTCGCCTGGGGCAGTCGCGACATCCTGCTGACCCATGCCACACAGAGCCGCCGAGCCCGCGCCCGGCTGCCCGCCGCGCGCCACCACACCCTGCCGGGCAGCGGCCACACGCCGTTCTACGACGATCCGGCAGGATGTGCGGCAATCCTGCTCGACCACCTGGAAGCGCGATAGCGAGCCTCCCCGGCATTACGGGAAATCTTTCGAATTACCCAGAAACTCGGTGTGGCAAACCATAAGCAATCGCGGCTGTTGTTAGCATTTCCGCAGTTTGCCAGCCAGTCGATGATCGTGTGTGGTCGCACAAGTCTGCATCGGTGTCGGCCAGCGGTCTCGGCGAGACTCGGAGGGCCTGCCGACATTGTCCAAGCGCGCATCGTCGAAAAGTGCATCGTTCACAATTACATCGATCCTACTGACCGTCCTGGCGAGCGCATCGGCGGTATTGCTGACGATTCCCGCGCCGGCCGGGGCGAATCCCAATTCCATCAACCCGATTCCGGTGCTGAACGGCACCGCGGGCCTGCCGCATCTGGTCGGCCGCTCCCGGGCCGTATTCCAGGTGACCGGCATGGCCAGCCCGAACAACACCGAGAATTACAACGTTCTCGGCACCGATCTGGGCATCATGTGGGACAACGGCAAGGGCCAAATGCTCACCGCATTCGGTGATTCGGCCGGAATGGGCCTGCCGAACCTGCTGTCCGGCAGCTTCTGGGCCTGGCGCAGCAATATCCTGCTGCGCAGTCACACCCAGAATCCGGCCAACGGCATCTTCTACGACAGCGTGGTGCACGACATGTTCGGGGCGCGGGATCTCATTCCCAGCCCCAAGATTCCGTTCCTCGAGATCAGCCGGATCCCTACCGCGGGCATCGAGGTCGGCGGCGTGCAATACATGAGTCTGATGTCGGTGCGCAGCTGGGACGACGTCGGTCAGTGGACAACCAATTACTCGGGCCTGGCCGCCTCGGCCGACAATGGTGAGACCTGGGCCGATCTGCACTTCACCCGCCGCCCCAACACCGGGGGCAATGCGAAGTTCCAGATGAACGCGTTCGCCAAGTCCGGTGGCTGGGTCTACGAATACGGCACTCCCTCGGGCCGCAACCATGCCGCATACGTCGCCCGGGTCCGCGAGGGCGATATTCAGAATCTCGACGCCTACGAATACTGGGACGGGGGCCGGTGGCGTCCCCGTGATGTGAACGCGGCGGCACCCATCGCCGGCGGCGTCGGCGAGCTGTCGGTGATGTGGAATCGGTACCTGGGCCAATATCTGATGCTGACGACCGACCGGTTCAACTCGGTCGTCATGCGCCGCTCGCCGAACCCCGAGGGTCCGTGGAGTCCACCCGAGGTCCTGATCGACACTCGCGAACTCCCCACCGCGTACGCCCCGTCGATCTTCCCGTATCAGACCGGCCGCGAGCTGTACTACCTCACCACCGTGCACAGCCAGTACAACGTACTTCTCATGCGCACGACGCTGTGATCGCTGGGTGAAATTGCCTGTCGCCGTTGAGAATCGGCCTCGGCGAGCGCCATAGGGCGAAGAGGGTGAGAGAGCCGGTGACGGGAATCGAACCCGCAATTCGACCTTGGGAAGGTAGCGTGTTGCCACTACACCACACCGGCACTGCGTCTACTGCGTTCGCAACCTTATCAGACCGCAGGCCGGGCGGTGCAATGTGATCGGGCGCCCGCGGTAGGGGTTGTCCACGGCCGCAGTACATGCTGTTCCTGCGCGGGATCGTCCGGCTCCTCGGAGTCCGCGCCTGAGTCCGGAACAGCGAGCTCCTCGTAGGTCTCCAGCGCGTCGTCGATGAATGCATCGACAAATGTGCCATTGACAACTGGCACATTCGCTGTGATGCTCGGGATCATGACGAGTACAGGGTCAGTGGCGACCTCTGGCACCGGAATGCCGGGATCGGCGTCGCTGCGATCGCAGCTTGCGGCTGTCGCATCGGTCGCCGGTCTGCGGCAGGTCAACGGCCTGCTACCGGCGAACCGCGCCGGGATCTGGGCGGGGCGCGGGCTGATCGCCGCGGTGATGGCGGCGTTCGGTCCGCCGCTGCCGGGCACGCGGGTGACAGCGGTCCGATCGGGCGGCCTGCGCGGTGAATGGGTCCGTGCGGCCGGGGTCGAGCACGGCGATCGGGCGATCTATTACATCCATGGCAGCGGATACGTCGTCTGCTCGGCGCGCACCCATCGGGGTTTGGCCTCGCGGTTGTCGAAGGTGACCGGGCTGCCGGTACTCCTGGTCGATTACCGGCTCGCGCCCGAGCATCCCTTCCCCGCTGCGGCCGACGACGTCGCCGCCGGTTATCGATGGCTGCTCGAACATGGCTACCGCGCAGGGGATCTGGTGATCGGAGGCGATTCCGCGGGCGGGCATCTGGCGCTGGATCTGGTGCTGGACAACGCCCGAACCGGCGCACCGCAGCCCGCCGGGGTATTCATGTTCTCGCCGCTGCTGGATTTGACGCTCACGCTCGCCGAACAGCAGGACCGGCGCCGCCCCGATCCGATGGCGCCCGCGCGGGCGGGCCGGCGGCTCGTGGAGCTCTACACCCGCGGTCAGTCTCCAGCATCGCCGCGCCTGCGGCTGGCCATTCCGCGCGGCGCCGCGCTGCCACCGCTGTTCGTGCAGGCCAGTGCCGAGGAGATGCTCTGCGGCGACGCGCGGCACCTGCGCGATATGGCCGTCGCGGCCGGGGTGCGCTGCGAGCTCGAGCTGTGGCCCGGCCGCATTCACGTCTTCCAGGCGCTGCCGCTGCTGGTTCCCGAGGCGGGACCCGCACTGCGCCGCGCCGCGGATTTCGTCCGCTCCGCGCTGAGGAACGCTTCGGTTCGAGAACAGGTGAGCTGATCATGTGGATAGTCGACAATCTGGTCGCCGCCCTGGGCGGCGGCCGCCGCTCCCACGGCGCCAAGGCCGTGGTGACCGGTGCGGGCAGCGGTATCGGACGGGCCTTCGCGCTCGAATTGGCTGCCCGCGGTGGTGAAGTCGTGTGCGCGGACATCGACAAGGATCGCGCGGACGAAACCGTCCGGCTGATCGGCCGAATCCACGGCCGCCCCGCGCACGCCGTCTTCTGCGATGTCTCGCGGCGTTCGGATGTGGAGAGCCTGGCCATGCACGCGGAGTTGCTGTTCGGCGGCCCACCCACCCTGGTGATCAACAACGCGGGCGTCGGCATCGGCGGAAAGCCCGTGGGCGAGATCGGATTCGACGACTGGCAGTGGGCGCTGGGCATCAACATGTGGGGTGTCGTGCACGGCAGCGAGATCTTCGTGCCGCAGCTGCGCGCGGCCGGGCGCGGCGGCATCATAAATGTCGCCTCGGCCGCCGGATTCGCGGCGGCGCCGTCGATGGGCCCGTACAACGTGTCCAAGGCGGCGGTGATGTCGCTGTCGGAGACGATGTGCGCCGAACTGTCCGGCAGCGGCATCGCGGTGACGGTGCTGTGCCCGACCTTCGTGCGGACCAATGTCGCACGCGACGGACGCATCACGGCCGGATCCATGCGCCTGGCCGAAACCCTCATGCGCTGGACCGGTTTCACGCCCGAGCAGGTGGCGCGCAGCACACTCGACGCCAACGACCGCGGCCGGCTGTACGTGCTGCCGCAGCTGGACGCCCAGCTGATCTGGCATCTCAAGCGCCACTTCCCGGCCCTCTACACACACGCCCTGGGAATTGTGAACCATCTTCTGCCGCAGGATGATCCGAATTCGGCGGCGCCCGCGGGCGCGAGCAACGAAAAGACAGGAGTCTGACATGTCATTCGACTTCGACGACATGCTGGCCAAGATCAAGTCCCGGCAGTGGGCGCTGGCCGATATCGACTGGGACGCACCGGGCGCCGAGCTGATCGAACCGGATCTGCACGCCCGCCTGAAACCCTTCATGGCCGATCTGATGTGGATCGAGAACGTCGGCGCCCGGGGTTTCGCCGCGATGGCGAAGAAGGCGCCCACCCAGACCCTGAAGGAGATCTACCGGTACTTCCACGCCGAGGAGCAGCGGCACGCCAACGCCGAGCTGGCGCTGATGCGGCGCTGGGGCATGCTCGACGGTGACGAGATCCCGGAGCCGAACGTCAACGTCAAGCTGGTGATCGACTTCCTGGACAAGTACTCCGACGGCATGTCGCTGTCGTTCCTGGGCACGGTGATCCCGATGCTCGAGGTGGCGCTGGACGGCGCGCTGATCAAGTTCATCACCGACGAGGTCACCGATCCGGTCGCCCAGGAGGTGTTCAAGAAGATCAACAACGACGAATCCCGGCACCTGGCAACCGATTACGCGGTCATGGATCTGCTCGGCCACGCCCCGGTTCGCAAGCTGGCGATCGACATGGTGGGCGGGTGGATGAAGCCCTCGCTGATCATCGGCACGCTCAGTTACGTTCCGCTGCTGAACAAGATGCGCGACAACATCGTGGCGATGGGCGTCAGCGAGGAGAAGCTCTACGTCGCGATGCGCCGCTTCGCCAGTGTGGGTGAGCGCAGCGAGTTCGCGCGGCGGCTGCCGATGTATCAGGTCGTCAAGCTGCACGGCAATTGGGTGATCAATCGCGGCCACCCGTATCACCTGTTCGCCGACGCCATGGTGAAGCTGACCGCGCGCTATCCGAGGCGCCTGCTGCGACCACAACCGACCTGGTCGAAGGAACTGACCTACGAGCCGGTCGCGTGAGTGGTATGAGTGAGTCGCAGGTACTGGACGTCGCGATCATCGGCGCCGGATTCGCGGGCATCGGCGCCGCGATCCGGTTGCGGCAGAAGGGGATAGGCAACTTCGCGATCTTCGAACGCGGCGAGCGGCCCGGCGGCACGTGGCGGGACAACACCTATCCGGGTGCGGCGTGCGATATCCCCTCGCGGCTGTACTCCTACAGCTTCGCCCCGAATCCGGACTGGTCGCAAACCTATTCCGGAAGCGCCGAAATCCTCGGCTACATCGATTCGATGGTCGAGGAATTCGGGATCGGCCCGCGGATCAGGTACGGCCACACCGTGACCGGAGTCGAGTACGACGAGGCCGGTGGGTTGTGGACCGTCGCCTTCACCGGACGCCGCCGAAAGGTGCGGGCGCGCACCGTGGTTCTCGCGTCGGGTCCGCTGGCCAATGCCAGCCTGCCCGCCATCCCCGGCATCGAGACCTTCGAGGGCCACAAGATCCACAGTGCCCGATGGGATCACGACTACGATTTCGCGGGCAAGCGCGTGGCCGTGGTCGGCACCGGCGCCAGTGCGGTACAGATCATCCCGGAGCTGGTGCGGCAGGCCGGATCGGTCAAGGTGTTCCAGCGCACGCCCGGCTGGGTGCTGCCGCGTGTCAACCGCCGCACGAACACGCTCACCAAGCGGGTCTACCGGCAGTTGCCGATCGCCGAGTCGCTGGCGCGCGAGGCCTGGTTCTGGGGCCACGAGTCGGTGGCGCTCGGCGTGGTGTGGAATACCCCGCTGACCCGGGTGGTCGAGTCGGTTTCCCTGCTGCACCTGCGATCCCAGGTGCGTGACCCGTGGCTGCGCCGCCAGCTGACCCCGGACTTCCGGGCCGGCTGCAAGCGCCTGCTGATGAGCAGCGACTACTACCCGGCGCTGCAGCGGGACAACTGCACGCTGGTGACCTGGCCGATCGCATCCATCAGCCCGCATGGCATCCGTACCGCCGAGGGCATCGAACACCGCTTCGACTGCATCGTGTTCGCCACCGGCTTCGATGTGTCCAAGGCGGGCACGCCGATTCCGGTCACCGGGCGCGAGGGCAGGGTACTGGCCGACGAATGGCGCGGCGGGGCTTACGCGTTCAAGAGCGTGACGGTCGCGGGGTATCCCAACCTCTTCCTCACCTTCGGCCCCAACTCCGGTCCCGGGCACAACTCCGCCCTGGTGTACATGGAGGCCCAGATCGACTATCTGACCGATGCCATCGGTCTCATCCTCGATCGGGGGCTGCGCTCGCTCGAGGTGCGTCGTGAGCGGCAGGACCGCTACAACGTCCGGCTGCAGAAGCGGCTCACGGCCACGACCTGGAATTCCGGTTGCCACAGTTGGTATCTCACGGACGAGGGATTCAACGCCACCATGTACCCCGGCTTCGGCACCCAGTACACCCGGCAGTTGGCGGCCGTCGACCTGGACGACTTCGTCGTGACACCGGGTATCCGGACACCCGGTGAGCAACGGCCGGTGCCCGCGGGCACCGGCTAGACTCGACCGGAAGCAGTGCGCCTGTGCCGCGGCCCGCGGCGCAGGCGCTCCGATCGGCTCGCGGCGAAGGGAATGGAGATTCTCGAATGGCGGAATACCGCATCGACGATCTCGCCCAGGCGGCCGGCACCACATCCCGCAATGTCCGTGCCTATCAGGAGCGCGGCCTGCTCCCGGTGCCGGACAAGCGCCGCGGCCGGGCGTTCATCTACGACGAGTCGCATCTCGAGCGCCTGAAGATCATCGATTCGCTGTTGCAGCGCGGGTTCACCACCGCGCACATCGCCGACTTCATCACCAGCTGGGAGACCGGCAAGGACCTGACCGAGATCCTCGGCCTGCAACACGCCGTCACCGCTACCTGGGGTAAGGGCGAGACGCTCGAGGTGCCGCGCGAACTCGTCGCGACCGTGCTCGGCGAGCACGACGAGGGGCAGCCGGACCCCGCTCTGCTGGCCCGGCTCAGTGAGCTGGGCCTGGCCCGGCTGCACGAGGAGACGGTGGAATTCACCGAGCCCGAGCTGCTCACGACGTTCGCCGAATTGCACGGCTACGGAATCGGGCTGCGCAAACTGCTGGACCTGTACTCCGCGGTGATCAGCCGGGTCGACGACATCGCCGCGCTGATGGTCACCGCGGCCAAGGATCATCTGGTCGACGAGCACGGCCCCGGCTGGCTGCCCGAGACCAACGAGGAGATCGCCCAGACCACGCAGATGCTCAACCACCTGCGCGAACTCGGCGTCACCTCGGTACACACCAGTCTGGCCCAGGCGCTGGACCGGGTGCTGCAGTCCGAGCTGGGCGATTATCTGGCAACTGCGGCGCTGCGGCGCGGACGGGTAACCCAGCAGGGCAAGTGAGCCGCGGCCTGGCCCGCCTCGTCCCCACCGCC
>NZ_JAGPOX010000141.1 GCF_019038435.1 Nocardia alni | reverse complement strand
TTCCCGGACCGTCCCGCATCCCCGGCGGCGTCGATCAGCCCCGCCGCTCACCCCGGTCCGACCCCACCCATACGCCTGAAGCCGACGGTCGGCCCTACCGCTCATTCCCAGCCATCATCGCGAGACTATCGCGCAGAATCACAGACGTTCCCCACCCGATCCGGATACCTGGCGCTTGCAATCAGCCCCACCGCGCTTCACAGCCCAGCCTGAGCCCCATCCGTGAAGTCGCCGATCAGCCCTACCACCGATCCCGATCTGACTCCGCCAACACACCCGGCATAGGCGATAAGCCCCACCGCTCACCCCAATTCGACCCCACTCACACACCTGAAAGCGACGGTCGGCCCCAGCGCTCATTCCCAGCCATCATCGCGAGACTATCGCGCAGAATCACCGACAGCGCAGACGTTCTCCGCCCGATCCGCATACCGCGCGCAGGCGACCAGCCCGGCCGCTCACCCCAATCCAACTCCACCCACATACCTGAAGTTGGCGATCAACGCCACGGCTCTTCCCTATCCGAGCGCGCCCGAATATCGGACGCGGGAGCGGCATCCGACGGCGCACCGGTCTCCCTGATTCGCGAGACCATCCTGCGGCCGCTGTCCATCCGCGCGGTTCATCAGCTGCGAACCGTCGGGCTGCACGCCCTGCTGGCCCTCCCCCCGGCCGATCTTCCCGGGTTCTTCGACGCCTTCTTCGAACTGCCGCCTGCTCACCAGCGCGCCTACCTGTCCGGCCGGGACGACCTCCCGGGCACAACCGCCGCCATGGCCGCACTCTTCCGCGCCCTCCCCTGGCGGATGCGCCGAATTCTGGGCACGGCCACGGTCGGTTCGATCCCGGCTCTCCTCGGGCGCGGGCATTCCCGGTGAATTCGGCCTGACGCTGCATTTTTCCGCATCGAAACTCTGGTTTCCGACAATTCGGCCCGAAGAATGCAGCCGGAGGCCGGTTCTCCCACACCGACCCGCCAGCACGCCCACGACTCACCGGGCATCAGCGCACCGAACAGCCCCTGCGTGCCGGCTCCACCCCACCACCCGGCCTATCGCTGCATTTTCCCGCCCCGAGACTCTGGTTCCCGAGGATTCCGCCCGAAGAATGCAGCGGGAGGCCGGTTCTCCGAGCCGCTCCCCGCGATGCCGACCCGGCACCACGCCCATGACCCGGTCTCAGGGCACGGCCGCCGCGCTGCACTCGGCGAGCAGACTGCACCCCACAACCCGGCCTATCGCTGCATTCTGTCGCCTCGATCAGCCGGTACTGGACGAATAGGGCCACCGAATGTAGCGATAGGCCGGGATTACGCGACCACGCGGCTTCTTCAGTCGAACTGCACCCGCTTGATCGGCCCCATGAGAGCCAGAGCGGCAAGGGCGAGCAGACCGTGGGCGGCGACGAACCATATGGCGGCGCTGAACGAACCGTTCGCTGTACAAGGTATCCGGTGACGATCGGCGTGACGATGCCCGCGATATTGGCCAGGCCGTTCATCGCGAAGCCGGCAGCCTGCGGCGGCGCCATCTCGGTGGTGATCGCCCAGCCCAGCGCGCCCATTCCCTTGCCGAAGAAGGCCGCCGACCACGTTCCAACGGCCGCTTTCCTTCATGACAAACACCTGTAACGATTCACAGCTCGCACATAAAGTTCCCCCAGCGAACGCCAACACGGACCAGGCACAGTCAAGTGTCGTTGCGCTGGAACTCACCGGGGTGCGGCCGAATATCCCCTGCGATGGAAGGCGGTTGGCGAATCGATGGCCCGATTCTCGAACGGTGAATCGACTTTCTCCCGCCTGGCTCGACTCTTCGAGGCGCTGGGCCCGGGCACCACGACGGTCACGCTCACCGAGCTGTCCCAGCGCACCGGCATCTCCCTGCCGGCGGTGTCGCGGATGGTCGCCGAGCTCGTCGAGCGCGGCTGGCTGCAACGCGACCCGCAGGGCGGATTCGGCATGGGCTTCCACATCTGGGAGTTGGTGGATCGAGGTGCGCCGATGCGCGACTTACGCACTGCCGCACAGCCGTTCATGAGCGAGGTGCATACCAGAGTTGGGCACAACACGTACCTGAGCGTGCGGCAGGGTGGAGATGTGCTGTTCGTCGAGCAGTTGGCCGCGCCGGGGGCGGTGCGCACGGTGGCCGGCCGCGCGGACCGCCTGCCGTTACACGCCTCGGCCCCCGGCCTGGTGCTACTGGCGCACGCCCCGATTCCGGTGCAGGAGACGGTGCTGACCAGGCCGATGGCTGCCCTCACCACCGCAACCGTCACCGACCCGAAGGCGCTGCGTTCGATGCTGAGCGATATCCGCAGAATCGGCGCGGTCAGCTGCACCGGCTTCGTCGACCCCGAGACGACCTCCATCGCCGTGCCCTTACGCAGCCCCGACACCCGCGTCGTCGGCGCTCTCTCCGTGGTCATCCCCCAATCCGAGGCGAGCCGCCGCGTGGTGCCCCTACTCCAACGAGCCGCCGTTCGCATAGGGCGAGAACTGGCCCAGCAGCGCCACCACGCCGAGCAAACCAACGAGGACCACCCCAACAGCCAGCAGGTAAACGGTAACCACCCGAGTCCGAGTCACAACGGCACCGCCTCGAATGGCGGCCAAGCCCCCCATGCCCATCGCAATGAGCTGGTTCCGCCGTACTCGCCTCTTTTCAACTGAGGCCTCCCGGCACCCGCTCTAGACGGCCACCCTCAGCGGTGCGGCGGTAGCGGCGAGTACCTCCTCGACGGTGACGCCGGGCGCAGTCTCCACCAGTTCCAAACCGTCGGGGGTCACATCCAGCACCGCTATATCCGTGATGATGCGCTGCACGCAGTGCTTGCCGGTGAGCGGCAGCGTGCATTCGGACAGGATCTTGGGCTGCCCCTTGCGAGTACGGTGCTCCATCATCACGATCACCCGGCGCGCGCCGTGCACCAGGTCCATCGCGCCGCCCATACCTTTGACCATCTGGCCCGGAATCATCCAATTGGCCAGGTCGCCCGCGGCGCTGACCTGCATGGCGCCCAGAATCGCCACATCGACGCGACCGCCGCGGATCATGCCGAACGAGGCCGCGGAGTCGAAGAAGGACGCGCCGGGAACGACGGTGATCGTCTCCTTGCCCGCGTTGATCAGTTCGGGATCGACATCCTCATCGAACGGATAGGGGCCGACGCCGAGCACGCCGTTCTCCGAGTGCAGCACGACCGTGATGTGCTCGGGCAGATAGTTGGGCACCAGCGTCGGCATGCCGATGCCGAGGTTCACGTATTCGCCGTCGTGCAACTCCCGCGCGACGCGGGCGGCCAGTTCATCGCGGGTCAGTCCGGTCTGCACCGGATCCAGGGAACTCTGAGTCATTCTCGCACCGTTCGGTTTTCGATACCCACCTGCACCGGGCCCACGGGGACGACACGATGCACGTGAATGCCAGGGGTATGGATGGATTCGGGATCCAGCTCGCCGGGTTCGACGAGATGTTCCACCTGGGCGATGGTGATCCGGCCGGACGCGGCGGCGGGGGGATTGAAGTTGCGCGCGCTGCGGCGGTACACGAGGTTGCCGTGCCGGTCGCCCTTCCAGGCGTGAACCAGCGCGTAATCTGCGACGATTCCACGCTCGAGTACGTAGGTCATGCCGTCGAAGTCGCGGGTCTCCTTCGGCGGGGTGGCGACCGCGATACCGCCGGAACCGTCGTACCGCAGCGGTAGGCCCCCCTCGGCGACCTGGGTGCCGACCCCTGCGGGGGTGAAGAAGGCCGGGATACCGGCGCCGCCGGCGCGCAGCCGCTCGGCCAGGGTGCCCTGCGGAGTCAGTTCCACCTCCAGCTCACCGGCCAGGTACTGCCGCGCGAACTCCTTGTTCGAGCCGACGTAGGAGCTGATCGTGCGGCGAATGCGGTGTGCGGCGAGCAATACACCCAGGCCGAATCCGTCGGTGCCGCAGTTGTTGCTCACCACCTCGAGATCCTTGGCGCCCTGCCGCAGCAGCGCATCGA
Organism: Nocardia alni; assembly: GCF_019038435.1. Classification (GTDB taxonomy): domain Bacteria; phylum Actinomycetota; class Actinomycetes; order Mycobacteriales; family Mycobacteriaceae; genus Nocardia; species Nocardia alni. The sequence goes on along the minus strand of NZ_JAGPOX010000141.1, from coordinate 21,184 downwards.
TGAGTATCTCGGGGACTCCGACAAGACCGAATCCACCGACCGCGAGGGTGGCGCCGTCGGGCACATCGGCCACCGCCGCCTCGGGCGAAGAAATCACTTTGTCCAGCACGCGGTCCACAGTACCGCGAAGCGTACGTATTGTGAACAGGTATCCGCATGGTGAACATTTCCACCCGCCGGATGTTGCCTGGAGCACAGTCACTGGCATATCGTGTTCACATAGCGTGCAGTCGTCCACATACCGAACACGAGATACCGAACAGGAGGTCGTGATGGTTCATCTACCTCCGGGCTATCGACGGCCGGACAGCGTCGAGGCCACGCCCACCGACTTCCCCGATTACCGGACCACAGCGCTGCGCTCCCCGCGCCGCCCGCTGGCGGTGCTGCCGAACCGGCTCACCGAACTCACCGGCCCGGTGTTCGGTGAGGATCGCGTGCAGCCCGGCGATGCCGATCTCACCCTGGCCAACGGCGGCGAGGCGCAGGGGCAGCGGATCGTCGTGCACGGGCGGGTGGTGGACACCGACGGCGAGCCCATCCCCAATACCCTCCTCGAGGTATGGCAGGCCAATGCCGCCGGCCGCTACCGCCACACTGTCGACAACTGGCCCGCCCCTCTGGACCCGTATTTCAACGGTGCCGGCCGCTGCGTCACCGACGCCGACGGTCACTACAGCTTCACCACGATCAGGCCCGGCGCCTACCCCTGGCGCAATCACGACAACGCCTGGCGGCCCGCGCACATCCACTTCTCACTGTTCGGCCGCAGTTTCACCCAGCGGCTGGTCACCCAGATGTACTTCCCGGACGACCCGCTGTTCTTCCAGGATCCGATCTACAACTCCGCACCCGCCGGGGTCCGCCACCGCATGGTGAGCGTGTACGACCACGAGGCCACCACCGACCACTGGGCACTGGGTTTCCGCTGGGACATCGTGCTGCGCGGGCGCGAGGCCACTCCGTTCGAAACCGAGGACGACGACGATGACGAGTAGCGCCGCCCGCACGACCTTCACCTATCCGGTCGCTCCCGGCGATTTCATCACCGCGACCTTCGGCCCGACTCCGTCGCAGACCGTCGGGCCGTACTGGCATATCGGACTGCCCTGGGAGGATGGCCCCGCCGCCGCGCCAGAGGGCGCGCCCGGCCGCATCACCGTTCGCGTGACAGTATTCGACGGCGCGCGCGAGCCGGTCACCGACGTCATGGTGGAGACTTGGCAGGCCGACGCGGAGGGCCGTTTCGCCCATCCGGGCGACCCGCGCGGCGCGATACCGCCGGTTCCGGAGGGTTTCCGCGGATTCGCCCGCGCGGCAGGCGATTCCACCGGCACCGCGATCATCCACACGGTCAAGCCGGGCCCGCTCCCCGCCGAACGGGATCGCGTCGAGGCCCCGCACATCGACGTCTCGATCTTCGCCCGCGGCATGCTCGATCGTGCGGTCACGCGGCTGTACTTCCCGGAAGACGCCGACGCGCACACCGCCGACCCGTTGCTCTCCGCACTCCCGGAGTCCCAGCGCCACAAACTGATCGCCGAACGCACCGACGACGGCTACGCGCTCGCCGTCTACCTCCAAGACAGCGACCCCGACGGCGTCGAAACCCCGTTCTTCCAGGTGTGAGGAGGTGTGATGCGGCTCAACACTGGAGGGCGAGGCACGCATGAATGAGCAGCGCCGCACGCGCGGCGAGCTGTTCGATCCGACCTTCGGGGCAGTGCCTGCCGCCGAGGCAGTGTCGGATCGTGCGTTGGTTGCGGCGTTGCTGGAAGTCGAGGCGGCACTGGCCGTCGCGGCCGCCGAACATGGCGTGATCCCCAGCGATCAGGCCGCGACGATAGCCTCGACCGCCCAATCCCTGTCCGACGACATCGATCTCACCGCCCTGGGCACCGCATCGGTCGCCGGCGGCAATCCGGTGATCCCGCTGGTGCGACTGCTGCGCGAACGTTGCGTCGCAGCGGGGATACCCGCGGCGTCCGTCCACACGGGGGCCACGAGTCAGGACATCGTGGACACCGCGCTCATGCTGGTCGCCGGGCGGGCAGGCCGGGTGATCGTGGCCGACGCCCGCGCGTCCGCCGACGCCGCCGCGGCCCTGGCCCGTACGCATCGCGACACACTCATGGTCGCCCGCACGCTCGGGCAGCAGGCCCTGCCCTCGACCTTCGGGCTGCTGGCCACCAACTGGTTCACCGCCCTGGATGCCGCCGCCGACCGGCTCGAATCAGTCCTGACCGCCCTCCCGGTCCAATTCGGCGGCGCGGCGGGCACCTTGGCCGCGCTGCACCCCCACGGCCTGGCGATCGCCGACACCCTCGCGGACGAACTGGGCCTGGCCAGGCGCGCCATCCCCTGGCACACCGACCGCACCCCGATCGCCGAATTGGCCTGCGCGCTGGGCATTCTCGCCGGTGCGGTGTCGAAACCGGCCGTCGATATCGTGGCGATGTCGGCGATCGAACTCGGCGAGGTCAGCGAGGCCTCCCCGGGCGGCTCCTCGGCCATGCCGCACAAGCGCAATCCGGTCGCCGCGATCACCGCACGCGCGGCGGCCATGCGCGTCCCCGGACTCGTGTCGACGGCCCTGTCCACGATGGACCACGAATTCATGCGCGCCGCGGGCGGCTGGCACGCCGAATGGGAAACCCTCACAGACCTGCTGCGCCTCACCGGCGGCGCCACGCACCGCTTAGCCGAGAGCCTGCGCAGCCTGCGCGTGCATCCGGAGGCCTTACGGCACAACCTCGATCGCACCGGCGGCCAGCTGATGGCCGAACGAGTCACCGTCGCCCTCGCCGAACACACCGACGACGCCCGCGCCATCGTCACCGCCGCCGCGACCTCGGGCAAACCCCTCGCCGACGACGAGACGATCGCGACCTACCTGAGCCCCGACCAACTACACGACCTACTCGACCCGGCCAACTACACAGGCCACGCCACCGACCTGATCGACCGCGCCCTGGCCGCCCGCAACACAGGAGACCAGCCATGAGGACTGCATCTCTCCCAGCACCCACCGCCCCGGCCACCACCGCAGACCGACTACACGACGCGCAGCAGACGATCGCCACTCCAGCCCAACCGACCGCCGAAATACACACCAGCCACACAACCCGCGACAGACAGTCGTCTCTCGAGCCCGACCGATCACCCGAAGTGCACTGGACCACGAGGGGCGCCCGACACGGTCGGCCGTCGTCTGGACAACGGGGACGTCCGAGACCAGCCATCAGGACGGCATCCGTCACGGCCCGCGATCTTCCGACCACCGCCGGACAGCGGGCTACGGCCACGGGGATGAGGAATCAACCCGGCACTCGGAGTATTCGTGTCGGCTACGAGACCCCTTCTGTCTCCGGGGCGTTCGCGGTCGCCCCGGGGCGGCGCACTACGCCAGGCCGACCCAGCGCAGAGGCCGGGATGACGGTCGGCGCACGGGCCGACACCTTGTCCACTCCGACTGCGAGAGGCCAGCGATGACAGTCGAACTCGCATATCTCGAATACGGAGACAGCGGTAGTCCCGTCGTGGTGTTCATTGGATCCATCGGTTCCGATGCCACGATGTGGGGGCCGCAGGCTCATGTTTTGGCCGAGCGGTTTCGGGTGATCTGTGTGGATCATCGAGGGCATGGGAAGTCGCCGGTCGTGCCAGGGCCGTACAGTATGGCCGATCTCGGTGGTGATGTGGTGGCACTGCTGAATCGGCTCGGGGTTGGCCGAGTGCATCTCGTGGGACTTTCGCTCGGGGGTGCGGTCGCGCAATGGATTGCGGCGCATCATGCTTCGCGTGTACGTACGCTGACGCTGCTGTGTACCTCGCCCGCGTTCACACCCGCCCGGGGATGGATAGATCGGGCGGAGATCGTTCGTACGCAGGGGCTTTCGTCGATCGCCGAGCAGATCGTGGAGCGCTGGTTCACACCGGGGCTGGCCGAGCGTGATCCGGAGCTCGTCCGGCGCCACCTCGAGATGGTTCGCGGTATCTCCGACGAGGGGTATGCGGGATGCTGTGAGGCCCTGGCAGGCTGGGACGGCCGGGCCGATCTGGTCCGGATCGTCGCGCCCACCCTGGCGATCGCCGGGGAGCAGGATCCCGCTACTCCCCCGGCCACAGTCAGCACGATCGCCGAGGGGATCGCCGACGCACGACTCGAGGTGCTCGACCCGGGCGCACATCTGGTCAGCGTCGAGCAGGCGGGTCCGGTCACTGTCCTGATCGCCCGGCATATCGTCGGCGGCACAGCGGATCACGCGACCGAGCACACCACCGCGTCCGCGGAAACACCAGCCGCACCGACATCGTCGGCCACGGCCGCACTCGCCGAACCGACCTCCACAGCACGCACCTCGACCACACTCGCCGAACCGACCGCGCACCTGACTGCCGAACGCACCGCCGCACATGCCGCCGGAATGCTGGTCCGCCGTTCGGTGCTAGGTGACGCGCACGTGGACCGCTCGGTCGCCGCGGCGACCGAATTCACCGCCCCCTTCCAGGATTTCATCACCCGCACCGCCTGGGGCGATGTCTGGAACCGGCCGGGCATGGATCATCACACCCGACGGTTGCTGACCCTCGCGATCCTCACCGCGCTCGCCAACGAGCACGAGTTGGATATGCACATTCGCGCGGCCCTGCGCGCGGGGATGGACCCCGCCGAACTGGTGGAAGTATTCCTGCACACCGCGGTCTACGCGGGGGTGCCCAAGAGCAACCGGGCCTTCGCCCTCGGACAGCAGGCCCTGGCCGATCTCCACGACCACAACGAGGGGGAATCATGACCGAAGCTCAACACCCCGGTAACAGTGACGAATTGGTGCGTATCGATCCTCCGGTGGAGGTGGTGGGCCCCTCCTCGGACTACGTCCAATCGCTCGCCCGCGGGCTGGCCGTGATCCGAGCCTTCGACGCCGACCATCCGCGCCGCACGCTCAGCGATGTCGCCCGGCACACCGAACTCACCCGTGCCACCGCGCGCCGATTCCTGCTGACGCTGGCCGAACTCGGGTACGTGCGCACCGACGGCTCGGTGTTCTGGCTGACCCCGCGCGTGCTCGAACTCGGCTACAGCTATCTGTCCAGCCTGTCGCTGCCCGAACTGGCCGGGCCGCATCTCGAGGCGCTGGCGGAGAAGGTGCGCGAATCGTCGTCGGTGTCGATCCTGGACAACGGCGACGTGGTCTACGTTGCCCGAGTTCCGGTGCGGCGCATCATGACCGTGTCGATCAATATCGGTACCCGCTTCCCGGCATACGCCACCTCCATGGGCCGCGTGATGCTGGCCGGACTGCCGCCGCAAGAGCTCGACGGCTACCTCGAGCGCGTACATCTGTCCGCGCTCACCGAACGTACGCTGCTCACCCCGCGCCAATTGCGCACCGAACTCGACCGGGTGCGCGAGGCCGGGTACAGCATCGTCGACCAGGAACTCGAGGCCGGCCTGCGTTCCCTGGCCGCGCCGATCCGCGACGAGACCGGAGCGGTCGTCGCGGCTGTCAATATTTCCACCCAGTCCGCCCGCTATACCGCCGCACAGGTCGAGGCCGACCTCGTGCCGGCGGTGTGCGCCACCGCCGAGGCGATCAGCGCGGACTTGGCCCGCACCCGATCGCAATCCCTCACACACTCTGGACGGTCCCATGCCTGACGTCGTCATCTGCGAACCGCTGCGCACTCCGATCGGCCGCTTCGGCGGCGTATTCCGCGATATTCCGCCGGAGACGCTCGCCGCCACGGTGATCACCGAAATCCTCTCTCGTACCGGCATTTCCGGTGCCGACGTGGACGACGTGATCCTCGGCCAAGCCGGCCCGAACGGCGAGGCGCCGGCGATCGGCCGTGTGGCCGCGCTCGATGCGGGCCTGGGCATCGAGGTGCCCGGCCAGCAGATCGACCGCCGCTGCGGCTCCGGCCTGCAGGCCGTGATCACCGCCGTGGGCCAGGTACAGTCCGGCGGCAGCGATCTTGTACTCGCCGGCGGCGTGGAGAGCATGAGCCGGGCCGAGTTCTACACCACCGGAATCCGTTACGGCGTCAAGGGTGACGACGCTGGTCTGGTGGATCGGCTCGCCCGCGCCCGTATCACGGCCGGCGGACGTGATTTCCCGGTCCCGGGCGGGATGATCGAGACCGCGGAGAACCTGCGCGCCGAATTCGGCATCGGTCGCGCCGATCAGGACGCGCTGGCCGTGCAGTCGCACCGCCGCGCGGTGGCCGCGCAGCGCAACGGCGTCTTCGCACAGGAGATCGTCCCGGTCCCCGTACCCCAGCGCCGTGCCGACCCGGTGCTGGTCGGCACCGACGAGCACCCCCGCGCGGACACCACGCTCGATGCCCTGTCAAAGCTGAAACCCGTTCGCGCACGCCTGGATCCCGAATCCACCGTGACCGCGGGCAATGCCAGCGGACAGAACGACGGCGCGGCGCTGTGCGTCGTCACCACCGCCGACAAGGCCCGTGCTCTCGGATTGAAACCCCTTGCGCGCCTGGTGAGTTGGTCCGCGGCCGGAGTTCCGCCCCGCACCATGGGCATCGGCCCGGTCCCCGCCTCCGCACGCGCCCTGGCCCGCGCCGGGCTGAAACTCGACGATATGGGCCTCATCGAGCTCAACGAGGCCTTCGCCGCGCAGGCCCTCGCGGTCATCCGAAGCTGGGGCCTGCAGGCCGATGATCCCCGCCTGAACCCGAACGGTTCGGGTATCTCGCTCGGCCACCCGGTCGGCGCGACAGGCGCCCGCATCCTCGCCACACTCCTGCGCGAAATGGACCGCCGAGAGGTCCGGTACGGACTGGAGACGATGTGCATCGGGGGCGGCCAGGGTCTGGCTGCCGTCTTCGAGCGCATCGCCTGACCACCGCCACGACATCGACCGAGGAGTCTGAACAATGCGTTGCAGAGTCGCGATCGTCGGCGCGGGCCCGGCGGGGCTGCTGCTGGCCCATCTGCTGGATGCCGCCGGCATCGAGTCGGTCCTGATCGAACGCCAGAGTGCCGAGCATGTGGCCTCGCGCATCCGCGCCGGAATCCTGGAATCGGGCACGGTCGATCTGCTGCGCCGCGCCGGGCTCGGGGACCGCCTCGACGAGGAGGGGATGGAGCACCGGGGCATCTACCTCCAGTGGCCGGGCGAGCGGCATCACCTGGACTTCGTGAATCTGGCTGGACGTTCGGTGTGGGTGTACGGGCAGACCGAGGTGACCAAGGACCTCATGGCCGCGCGCAGGCGGGCCGAACAGGCCGCGTACTACAACGCGAGCGACGTCGAGGTGCACGACGCCGACACCGAGCGGCCCTCCGTGACGTTCATCGATGAGGCCGGCGACGCACAGCGCATCAAGGCCGAGATCGTCGCCGGCTGCGACGGCTATCACGGCCCGAGCAAACAGGCGGTCCCGCAGGCGGTCCGGCACACCTGGGAGCGCAACTACCCGTTCGCCTGGCTGGGCATCCTGGCCGATGTCGCGCCGTCTTCGAACGAGCTGATCTACGCCTGGCATCCCGACGGCTTCGCCCTGCACAGTATGCGCTCGCACTCCGTCGGCCGGTTCTATCTGCAGGTCGCCCCCGACGAGGACATCGCCGAATGGAGCGACGATCGCATCTGGCACAACCTGGCCACCCGCTTCGCGCTGGACGGCTGGAAGCTCGATACCGGCACGATCACCGAGAAGAGCGTGCTGCCGATGCGCAGTTTCGTCACCACGCCGATGCGGCGCGGCCGCCTGTTCCTGGCCGGTGACGCCGCCCATATCGTGCCGCCGACGGGTGCGAAGGGCCTGAACCTCGCGGTCGCCGACGTGGCGCTGCTCTCACGCGCGATCGCGGACCTGCTGCTGCGCAAGGACTCCCGCGCCGCCGACGCCTACTGCGAGACGGCACTGAACCGCGTCTGGCGCTGCACCCACTTCTCCTGGTGGATGACCACCATGCTGCACCGCCACGGCGACGACTTCGACGCCGAACTGCAACTTTCGCAGCTCCGCCGCATCGTCGACTCCCCCTCCGCCGCAACCGAACTCGCCCAGAACTACGCGGGCCTACCGATCCCGCTCTCGACCCTGGACTGATGCAGCTCACCGAGCCCCTGCTCGGTGACCGCATGCACACCCGATCCCGGGCGCCTGTCCAACGCCGCGCAGACACCCGACCGCCCCAGGCGGGCTCAGTCCCCGCCTGGGGCAACCCATGGACCTCGGAAATTCAACACGCCCCCGAAGTCAGCGCCGCCGAGTATCGGCAGACGACGGTGACCACTCCGAGTCAGGCCAGCGCGTGCCAGGCGTGGGTCAGCGCGCGCCGGAAGTCTTCCGCCTGTTCCGGGGTGAGCCCGCCCGTCATACGACGCTCCACCTCGCCCACATTCTCCGCGACATCGTCGAGCAGTTTCCGGCCCGTCGGGGACAGGTGGATCAGCAGCTCCCGGCGATTGCGCGGATTGCGCTCACGCACGACCAGATCCTGCCGCTCCAGCACGCGCACCAGATCAGCGGTCGACTGGGCGGTGACGAACGAGTCCCGCGCCAGCTGCGCCGCAGGCAGCCCGTCATGCCGGTCGAGCACCGTCAGCGCGGTGTATTGCACGGTGGTGATGCCATACGGACGCAGCACCTCGTCCAGTCGCGCCCGCACGGCGAGTTCCACCCGCTTGACCGCGTACAGCACCGACGTGTGAGCGGTCGCGGGCGCTCGACCATCGCTCTTCGGCATCGCCATGCGCACTCCCGCTCTCCTATGACCACTGCGGGCACCGGCCCGCATCACGATCACAGAATAGACCATTGACAGGATTCCTGATGATGATGGATAGTGGCAGTCGTCACCAAATTCAACAGGATTCCTGTCAATAAACGACAGACCGATCCGCGGTGACATGGGGCCAATATCGTGCTTCCGGAAGGTAACTCCATGGATCTCACCGGCAATGTCGCCATCGTGACCGGCAGCGGCCAGGGCCTGGGCCTCGCCTACGCCAAGGCCCTCGCGGCCGCGGGTGCGGCGGTCGTGGTGAACGATGTCGTCGCGGACAATGCCGAGAAGGCCGCCGCCGATATCGCCGAGGCGGGCGGGCGCGCGATCGCCGTCCCGGTCGCGGTCGGCACCGCCGACGCCGCTCAGACCCTCGTCTCACGGGCGGTCGAGGAGTTCGGCCGCTTGGACACGGTCGTCACCAACGCCGGAATCCTGCGTGACAAGGTGCTGTGGAATATGGCGGACGAGGATTTCGACGCCGTCATCCACGTCCATTTGCGCGGCACCTTCACCTGCGTACGCGAGGCCGTCAGGCATTTCCGCGAGGCCGGCCACGGCGGCCGGGTCGTGCTTGCCGGATCACCCGCCGGGCAGCGCGGTAACTTCGGCCAGACCAATTACGCCGCGGCCAAGGCCGGAATCGCCGCCATGGCACGCACCTGGGCGATGGAATGCGCCCGGGCCGGCGTCACCGTCAACGCGATCATTCCGAACGCGGCCACCGCGATGACCGAGACGATTCCCTTCCTCGCGCCGTATGTGGAGGGTTTGAAAAAAGGTGGGCCGTTCCCCTCGGTCGTGCGCCGCGCCGCGTCGTTCGGCACCCCCGAGGACGTCGCCGGCCTCGTGGTCTTTCTCGCCTCACCGGCCTCGGACGGAATCACCGGACAGTGCATCGGCATCGGCGGCGATCGCCTGTCGCTGTGGTCGCATCCGACCGAGATCAGCAGCGCATTCCACGATGGCGGGTGGAGTGCGGACGACATCGCCGAGGCCTTCACCTCGACGGTCGGCGAGAGACCGGAGACCTACGGCATCCCGCTGCCGAATATCCCTACCACACAGCATAAGTCGGCATAGTCGGGCAGGGTAAACACAATGAGCCTGGATCTGGACAACCTCGTCGCCATCGATGTGCACACGCACGCCGAAACCGATGGCTGCGGCCACTATTCGCTCCCCGACGACCTGCGGGCCGGCGCCGAGAAATACTTCGGCGCGCAATCCGGCCCGCCGACGCTCGACCAGATGGCCGACTACTACCGCGAACGCCGCATGGCCGCGGTCGTGTTCACCGTCGACGCCGAGGCCGCGCTGGGCCATCGCCGCCTGAGCAACGACGACATCGCCGACGCGGCCGCCCGGCACAGCGATGTGCTCATTCCCTTCGCCAGCATCGATCCCGCGAAGGGCAAAACCGCTCTGACGGAGGCGCGACGCCTGGTCACCGAGCACGGCGTGCGGGGTTTCAAATTCCATCCGAGCGTGCAGGCGTTCTGGCCCGACGACCACAGCGTCTATCCGCTCTACGAGGTGATCAGCGAACTCGGCGTCCCGGCGCTGTTCCATTCCGGCCAGACCGGAATCGGATCCGGGCTGCGCGGCGGCGGCGGTATCCGGCTGAAGTATTCCAACCCTCTGGCCCTGGACGATGTGGCGGTCGACTTTCCCGACCTGACGATCATCATCGCCCACCCGTCGTTCCCCTGGCAGGACGAGGCGCTGGCCGTCGCCACGCACAAGCCGAACGTGTACATCGACCTGTCCGGGTGGTCCCCGAAATACTTCCCGCCGCAACTGGTTCGCTACGCCAACACTCTGCTCAAGCGAAAGGTGTTGTTCGGCACCGATTTTCCACTGCTGTCTCCGGACCGGTGGATGAAGGACTTCGACATCCTCGACATCAAGGACGAGGTGCGTCCTTTGATACTGCGAGAGAACGCGATTGCGGCCCTGGGGTTGAGATGATCGATGCCGGACTGGGCTCCTGGCCGGCGCGGCGAGCCAGGATGGAACCCGGAGCCATCGCCCTGGTCCAGGGCGAGCGACGAATCGACTACGGAACCCTGGCCGCCCGCGTCGACGCGCTCGCCGCAGCCCTCGCCGACCTCGGAATCGGCCGCGGAGATCGAGTCGCCTATCTGGGCCCGAACGATATCGCCACATTCGAAACACTCTTCGCAGCAACTCATCTCGGCGCGATATTCGTCGGGCTCAATACCCGGCTCACCGCCGCGGAGATCGCCCATATGCTCACCGACTGCGAGCCGAGCGTGCTCGTACTGGCTCCCGACACCCGGGCGACGGGAGCGGACGCCGCTGCGCGCACAACGCATCCACCTCGGCTGATCCATCTGCGAGACCGCACGGCCGACACCACTCCTGTCACCCTTGTCGACCCCGCAGCTTCCGGCGGCGCTCACCCGATGGTCGCACCGAGCACACCCCACAGCCTCGACACCTCCGACTACGAACACATCCTCGCCGCACACGCCGGGACCACCCCGCCCGCGACGAGTGTCGCCCTGGACGATCCCGCCATCATCCTCTACACCTCCGGCACCACCGGAAACCCCAAGGGCGCCATCCTCACTCACGGCAATATCACATGGAACACCCTGGGCCAGTTCGCTCACTTCAGCCTCGGCCGCACCGACGTCAGCCTCTGCTCGGCCCCCCTGTTCCACGTGCTGGGCCTGGGCCAGATCACCCTGCCCACCCTCTACGCCGGCGGAACCGTCGTCGTCGTACCGAAATTCGACGCCCGCGAATTCCTCACGATCGTGCAGCGCGAACGGGCCACCGCCTTCCCGCTCGCACCGACCATGCTGCAGATGCTGTGCGAGCTGCCCGAATGGGATTCCGCCGACATCTCCAGCGTGCGCTGCGTGGCGTACGGCGGCTCACCGGTAATCGAGCGGGTCGCCCGTGCCTGGCTCGCACGCGGCATCCAGGTATTGCAGGGCTACGGCATGACAGAGGCCTCGCCCGGGGTGTTCATGGCCCTGGAGTACGGCGCGGCCGCACATCCGGTCTCGCCGGGCGTGCCGCATTTCTTCACCGAGACCGCGCTGCTCACCGAGGACGGCACGATCCTCGAAGGCCCCGGCACGGGTGAGCTGCTGGTCAAGGGCCCGCACGTCTTCGCCGGATACTGGAATCAACCCGAGGCCACCGATCGGGCGTTCGTCGAGGGCTGGCTGCGCACCGGCGATATCGTGCGCATCGACCCCGACGGCTGGGCCCATATCGTGGACCGGGTCAAGGACATGATCATCTCCGGCGGCGAGAACATCTACCCGGCCGAGGTGGAGGCCGCGATCACCCGCACCGAGGACGTCGCCGACTGCGCGGTCGTGGCCGTACCCGACCAGAAGTGGGGCGAGGTGGGCCTGGCCTTCCTCGTCGCCCGGCCGGGCCACACCCCGGAGCCGGAATCACTACGCGCACAACTGAAAACGAGTCTCGCGCACTACAAGATCCCCAAACACTATGTGCTGTGCGACAGCCTGCCGCGCAACGCCACCGGAAAGATCCAGCGCCTGCCGCTGCGGGACGAGGCGCGACGCCACCTCGGACTGTGATCCCCTCCCGCCCCGCACTATTCGAACCGACAGAAAGACAGACATCGTGACAACCACCGTCGAACGTCCCTCGGATCTGCTGGAGCTGGTCGGCGCCGACCTCGGCAACAGCGACTGGCTCGAGATCCCGCAGAGCGATATCGACATGTTCGCCAAGGCCACACACGACGAGCAGTGGATCCACGTCGACCCGGAACGCGCCCGATCCGGCCCGTTCGGCGGCACTATCGCGCACGGCTATCTCACGCTTTCCCTCCTGATTCCACTGTGGTCGCAGATCCTGGTGATCCACAATCGAGGCATGGCCATCAACTATGGCCTCGACAAGGTTCGCTTCCCGGATCCGGTGCCTGCCGGGGCCAAGGTCCGTCTCAATGCCCGTCTGGCCGAGGTGAAGGATCTCGGCGACGGTGCGGTGCAGGTCGCCGTCGACGCGACCATGGAGCGCGAGGGCTCGGCCAAACCCGTCTGCGTCGCCCGCATGGTGCACCGCTACTTCCCCGAATCATGAACTGCCGCAATACCCAGGAGTAACCGATGAGCCCCAGCACCGTCATCATCCGCAACCAGTGGTACGTCGCCGCGTACGGCGAGGAGATCACCGGGGAGCTGTTCGCCCGGACGATTTGCAATGAGCCGCTGGTGATCTACCGTGCCGAGGACGGGGAGGTGGTGGCGCTGTCGGACCGCTGCATCCACCGACGATTTCCACTGTCCAAGTCGCGCTTGATCTCCGGGGACCGGATCGTCTGCGGCTACCACGGGTTCACCTACGACCGGGAGGGTACGTGCGTGGCCGTCCCCGCGCAGACCCGCATCCCCAAGGGGGCGCGCGTGGCGTCCTACCCTGTGGTGGAACAGGATTCGCTGGTGTGGGTGTGGATCGGCGATCGCGAGCTCGCGGATGCCTCGGCGATTCCGCGCGCGCCCTGGCTCGCCCAGGAGGGCTGGGCCAGCGTGCGCGGACTCGAGAAGATCGAGGGACGGCATTCGCTGCTGATGGACAATCTCATGGACCTGTCCCACGAAACCTATTTGCACGGTGGCTATATCGGCACCCCGGAGGTCGCCGACACCCCGATCACCACCGAGGTCGACGAGGCCGCGGGCGTGGTGCGGGTGAGCCGCCACATGGACGATGCGGAATGCCCGCCGTTCTATGCCAATTCGACCGGCATGTCCGGACGAATCACGCGCTGGCAGGACATCGAGTATCAGCCGCCGTGCCTGTACCGGCTGCACAGCCGAGTCGCGCCGCAGGGGCACTATCCCGCCGAGGGTTATGTGCCCGGCCACGATGCCGACGATGATCCGGGTGCGTTCCACACCGAGATCGTCTACGCGCTCACCCCCGAGACCGACCACTCGGTGCACGACTTCTGGATGGTCGCAAGGGATTTCGCGATCGACGATCCCGAGGTCGCCGAGTACCTGCACACGAACAACCGCACCGTGGTCCTACAGGACGTGGATGCGCTGACCCTCGTCGAACGGGTGATCACCGAGGAGGAGCGGGTAGGCGGCACGGTCACCGAGCGCTCGATCAACATCGACACCGGCGCCCTGGCGGCCCGTCGGATGATGAAACTGCTGGCCCGCGCCCAAGGCGACGAGATGGCCGACACCCCGGCCCGAGTATGACCGGCAGCTACCGCGTCGAATGGTATCCCGGCACCGACAACCTGCTCGGCGTCTGCCATTGCGGCGCAACCCATATCGCCAACGAGCCGATCGAGATATGGGATTGGCTCCTGGCCCACCCCGACGGGCATCGTACGGACACCCGCATGCCGCAAACCCCGCCCCGGGTCAGCGCTGTGGTCTGAGCGCTCACGCTCGTCCCGCACGCGAATGGGTGGCCACCCGGACCGCCGAGTTCAGCGCGCCCTGCCCGCGGTCCGGCATTCGGGCCGCGACCTGTTCCTGGAGATACCGCAGCGAGCGGTGCACGTCGGCGGCGGTCCGGCCGGACCTCCAGCGACCACGGCCCGCCGTAGCCGGCGGCATGCACGTGTGCGCGGAACGCGGGGAGGTCGAAGGTGACCTGCGCACCCGGATCAGGCGGCGCTGGCGATGTGCCGGGCCGAATCTCCGATGACCGCGGATTCCGTGCCGATCAGCTTGGTCAGGAACTCCTCCTGACGGCGGCGACCGGCACGGGCCGCACGCTGCGCGCCGCCGGGTAGCCGAACCGCGAGGCTCCGGACGAGGTTGACCGGCAGCCGCAGCAGCGGATACCACGGCAGCACGTGCGGGGGCAGCCCGAGGTGGCGCATACCCGACGAGCCCAGGAACATCGCGGCGATGGACAGATGCTGGGATCGCGCGATGCGGCCGCGCAACCGGGGAAAATTCGGGTAGTGCCAGTTCAACGGATCGTCGGCCATGGGGATGGCGAGCTGTCGGGTGGTCTCATCGGGATTGGTGATCGCGGTCATGCAGTGGTACAGCACGCGCACCGAATCGCGAAAATCGTTGGGCAGGAATCGGTCCTCGACGCCGATCAACCAGCCGACGTACCGGGCCAGATGCGCGGCGGCGGCCAGGTCGCGGGGCGGAACGAGCAGGCCCATCCCCAGGCTGCCGAGGAACGGGGCGATCAGCGCGCCCACGAGTGTGGCGGCCATATCGGTCTGATTGATCGGCAGTCCCCACTCCTGCGCCTGCCAGTCCGGCAGCTGCGCGACATGCCGGCGCACCAGCCCATGGATCAGCCGCACGTGGATGGTGGCGTGATACCCGCGGCCCAGCGGCGCCATCCCGTCGTCGGAGGTGACGTCCAGCGCCCACTGGAGGGTTTCGGCGAATCGCTTGCCCGGCCCCTTCTCCAACGCCCCGGTGCGCAGCAGCGTCTTGTTGAACCCCGAGGCCAGATACCCGCCGAGGAACGACACGTCCCGGGCGACGTAGAGCCCGTCGCTGCCGCCCTGCCGGAACACCATCTCCGCGCGCGCGAGCTGTTCGCGGTCCAGCCACGGCGGCGGTGTCTCGACGCGAACAAAGAACGCGCGCAACGGTTCCGGCGCCTCGGGCACGGTGTCGATGCCGTGCGCCAACGCCTGCTCGAACAGCGGCCGCGTGCGGTCCATCCCCTCGGCGTACATCCAGTCGACCAACTCGTCCATCGGCGCGTCGCCGACGACCAGCGCCTCCCCCAGCTCCCGCCACTGCGCCGGGGACGGCTTGCCCAAACCCAGCATCAGAGCGACGGGGCGCAGCCCGGGAACCGCGCGCGGAGCGTCGGGATGTCGGCGAGGAACACTCACCGTCTCGTCACGAGATGCAGCCATGCATCAAAAGTAGAGAACTTGTTACTCAACGTCAAGATGCATCAAATTCCGATGCCTTGTTGCATGACGTGCCATAGGTCGAGCGCCGCGCGTCTCAGCCGAACGCTGCAGCGAGATCCTCTCTCCGTCCGGTCAATTCGCCCCCGGCCATCGCCTGGTCGACCGTCAGCATGCCCGAAGCCAAGCCCAGCACGACCGCGGGATCACCGCGGAACACGGTGTCGGGCTCGGCATCTCCGCACAGTTCGACGCGCGCGCCGGTCTCGTCGACGCGCACGGTCACGATCGTGTCGTCGACCGCAAGGCCGACCGTGGCCGATTCCTGGAATCGCCTGTGCTGCAACAACGAATCCACCGCGACCACCAGCCAATGCCCGCGAAAGGCGTCGCCTCGCGGACCCGTGATCATCAGCGGAGTGCTCCAATTCACGAGGGCGCCGACGGCGCCTCGCAGTTCGACGCCCCACGGTGTGAGCATGTATGCGACGCCGTTGCTCTCGGTGTCGAGCATGCGCTGGACGACGCCTGCCTCCTCCAACTCCCGCAGGCGCTGGGCTAGCAGGTTGGTGGCGATACCGGGCAGCCCGGCCAGCAGCTCACTGTAGCGAGCCGGGCCGACCAGCAACTCGCGCACGATCAGCAGGCTCCAGCGCCCGCCGACGACATCCAGCGCCCGGGCCAGGCCGCAGTATTGACCATAGGACCGCTTCGGCATCGTTCTCCTCGGTCCGTGCTTGACTTTCTCACTACTACTTGAGCATAAATCACACCGCCTCTGCGGTGACGGTGACGCCTCAACCGCGAAGTGCAGCGTTCGGCCGATGCCCGCAACACCATGTCGTACACGGCTTGACTTTCTCAAGCTAATCGCATAATTATTAGTGATCTGGGTAACAGTCCCAGTCTCCCTGGGGGTGGGGTTCGTTCGTCACTCGCCCGCAGCAGCAGTCGAACCGAACACGAAGGAGCGCACTATGGTCAATGAAACCCGTTCGAACACACTGGATTCCGTCCTCGCCTACCACCGGGCGTGGACGAGCGGCGATATCGACGCGGCCATGGAGCACGTCGCCGACGACATCGTCTGCCGAGCGCCCGGCGCCGAACTGAAGGGCAAGGACGCCTACCGCGGATTCCTGGGCGCATTCGCGCCTACACTGACCGGCCTCACCGACGTCTCGGCCTTCGGCGACGACGACCACGTCGTCCTGTTCTACTACCCGCATACCGCGATCACCAGCGACTCCCCCACCGCCGAACACTTCACGATCCGCGACGGCAAGATCGCCGAGAGCCTGCTGGTCTTCGACCGCATGTCCTTCCTGCCTCCCCAGGCGTAGTCCGCCAACCCCCGCGCCCCGCCGGACGGTCATTTCCCGCCTTCGGCGAGGTCGCGCAGGTCGGTGCCACATCGGTCCGCATAGCAGCGCCAGCCCTGGGCCGCCCGTCGATAACGGACCGGCCATCGGCCGACCTCCGGACACTGTTCACGGATCAGCCGTGCGGATAACCGAAGGTATTGCTTTGGTGAGCCGGGTTACCGATATTGCCGATATTCGCGCCCCGGGCGTCCACCACGACATTTCGGGCATACTCGAAGTCCGGGTCATCGATCGCTTTCGTGATGTTCTGCGCGATGTCGTACATCGCTGTGACATCGCCGCTCACCAGAACAGAATTCGACGCACCGGCGGTTTCGATGATCAATGCGTACAACTTGTTCTTTTTGTTCACGAAGGCACGGATCAACCGGAAGGTACCCACGGCGAACACAATCAGAAAGGTCACCCATCCGAGGCCTGAGCCGAACACCAAGCCCAGGACGGCAGACAGGATTACACCGCCTATCAGGATCTTCAGGTAGTCGCGTATCGGTGTCGTCTTGGGTGGCACAACCTCCCGCGGGCCGACCCTGGCAATATTCTGCAGCGGATACGCGTCGTCGCCGATCCAGAGCACCCGCCGGCTGATTCTGACCCCGACGATCGTGCCCGCGTCATTGTTGGACATTGCGATGCCTCCCCTGCCTCGTTGTGGACTCGGACGACGCCGGTGGAACACCGAACGTGTTGTTCTGCCACGTGTGGTCACCGATATTGCCGATATTCGCCCCGCGCGCATCTACCGCATATTTGCCCGCCTGGACTCCTGCGGAACCGGACAGCTCGAGCAACCGCCGCGCCGCGGCGAGGATTTGCTCGTCACGATCGGCGCCCGCCTCGGCCAACAACTTGGCCAGCGGCAGTTGCCATGTGCGCGAGTCTGTCTCGTACTGGGAC
Organism: Nocardia alni; assembly: GCF_019038435.1. Taxonomy (GTDB): domain Bacteria; phylum Actinomycetota; class Actinomycetes; order Mycobacteriales; family Mycobacteriaceae; genus Nocardia; species Nocardia alni. The sequence continues at coordinate 3,267 of NZ_JAGPOX010000141.1, read as the reverse complement.
AACACCAAGCCCGCAGGGGCATTCGCACCGAACCTGCGCACCACCATGGCCTTCAAACCGCGGTACGCGTCCGCGACCGCGGTCGAGGCGCCCTCGCCCACTCCCTTCGCAGCACCCGTCGCCAGCGCCGTCACAATTATCGTTACCGGATCCACCCCGCCAACCCTCTCCCATTCTGATTACCCCCGGCTGTCCCAGGAGATCGCGACTACTGAACCAAAGCCGCAATCATTCAGCAAGGGGTACAGGCAACAATAATCATCGGTCTCATATAATCGTCCATCTGCGCCGCCAGAATGCTTCCGTCCGAGGATATTACGAGCCGATCGGCGATACGCCCGCCGATCGATGGGCCGACCTCATTGTCGGCCAACATACTTCGCACGTCACGAATGGTTTCGCCGAGCACACGCGCAGCAGCGATACCGGGCGTCGAGCGAATATTGCACATTGTTGAATCAGGTCAACCCGGCCGCATTTGTCCGGTGTTAGCGAAACCAGCATCCGATCATGGGACATCTCCGGACGTCCAGGGAGCTGGACAGTTACGCGGTGGGAGATTCGGCTTCGTCAGGTGGCCCGTCCGGCGGGGGTTCAGCGAACCCAGCTTTCATCGCGGCGAGATAGTCCGATACCGCCGTGCAGTCGCCCGCATCGGAGATCAGCGCGATGTAGCCGTCGGGACGGATCAGTACAAAGGTGTTCTCGGTTGCGCCGTAGGCATCGGCGAGATGGCTCTTGGTGTCGGCGATATCGTTGGGGCCGGACGGTTGTGCGACGACATGGAGCGTATCGAGGCCGGAGACAGAGCCCGCGCCGCCGAAGTTCAGCAGCGTGAAGCGCCCGCCGCGCGTCAGATCGAACAACCGGCGTTCGCCGTCGACCGTCGTCAGGTGGGTCGAGTCAGGGGCTCGGTCGCCGGCGCGCAGGTGGGCGGTGTCGTCGCGGTCGTCGCGGGCCAGGACAGAGCCGCGATAGTTGACGTCGAGCTGTAGCGTGCTCGCATCGCGCCGGGTGGAGATGCCCTTCTGCTCGAGCACCTGCCCGAGGCGTGCGTTCGAGAACGCGAGCACGCCGGCGGCGATCGGACGCCGTTCGGCTTCGTAGGTGTCCAGCAGCGCCGGTGCGGCGCCCTGCGCGACGGCCGCGAGCTTCCAGCCGAGGTTGTGCGCGTCTTGGATGCCGGTGTTCATCCCCTGGCCACCGGCGGGCGAGTGGATGTGGGCCGCGTCGCCGGCAAGGAATACGTGACCCTCGCGATACCGGTCGGCGAGCCGAATGTTGGCGCGCCACAACGACAACCACTCAGGCTCGTGCAGGCGGACATCCGTGCGGCCGGTACACCCGTCCAGGATCGCCTGCATGTTCGCCAGGCCGAGATCGGGGTTGCCTCCCGGCTCGATGGTCGCCTGGTATTGGAACAGGTCGGTGGAGGGCAGTGGACAGAGGGTGACGGGGCCCTCCGGGCGGCGCCACATGTGCCAGGCATCGCGATCGAGGCCGTCGACCGCGAGATCGGCGACGATCATCCGCACCTCCTCGCGGGTCTCGCCGACGAAGGCGATACCGGCCTGCTTGCGCACGATGCTGTGACCGCCGTCGCAGCCGACCAGCCAGCGTGCGGCGACCGTCTCGGCCTCGCCGTCCTTGACGATCACCGCCGACACACCGTCGTCCGACTGCTCGAAGCTGGTGAGCACGGCGCCGAACTCGACCGTCCCTCCGAGATCCGTCAGCAGCAGCCTGAGTGCCTCTTCGGTCCGCCATTCGGGAGTGATCAGGCTCGTCGTGTAGGGGATGTCGGGCCGATTCCGCAACGACTCGGGCTCCTCGCCCCCGAGGGTCACCCGGCCATCGGGGGCGATCGACCGCAACGGCATCGCCAACCGGCCGTTGGCGAGAACCCGATCGATGATGCCGAGATCCTCGAATATCTCGAGGGTCCGCGGCTGGATTCCCTTGCCGCGCGAGCCGGGCTGCGGGCCGGGCGACGCCTCGATCAGACGGAAGGCGACGCCGCGCCGGGCAAGCTCGCAAGCCAGCGTCAACCCGGTCGGACCAGCGCCGACGATCAGAACCGCCGGCGCTTGCGGCGACTTCGTTGCTGTCTCTGCCATCGTTCATTCCTCGGTTAAGAAAGTAATCTCTTTCTAATTAGGCTAGGCCTGGTTGCCGAGAAAGGAAAGTCTTTCTACCGTGGGATGGTGGTCACAGAGTCATCCGCCCCCGCCCGCCGCCGCCGACACGGCGAGCAGCTCGAATCCGCGCTGCTCATCGCGACCTGGGATGAGCTGGTCGAGGTCGGATATGCCCGCCTGACGATGGGATCGATCGCCGCACGGGCCCGCACCAGCGAACCCGTCCTGTACCGTCGCTGGGACAACAAGGATCAGCTCGTGCTGGCCGCGATCGAGCACCACCGCAAGGCCAACCCGATCGCCACCCCCGACACCGGCACCCTGCGCGGCGACCTCCTGGCGCAACTGACGACCGTGAGCGAAGCCCTAGCGGGCCTCTACATCATCGCCGTAGCCACCGCTTTCTCGGGTCTGCTGGCCGGCACCGGCCTCACCCCCGCCCAGGCCCGCGACAAAATCATGGCCGCCCAGCAACTCCCACCGGTCCGAACCATCTACCAACGAGCACACGATCGCGGCGAGATCGACCTCGACGACATCCCCTCGGTCGTCCTAGATATGCCCTTCGACCTGGTCCGACACGATCTGCTCATGGACTTCGAGCCCCCGAAACCCGCCCGCATCCAGTCGATCGTCGACGACCTTTTCCTTCCCCTCCTGCAGCACTTCCGGTCATCACCCGGGGGCGCGATGCCCCTGGGCGGCGCGCGCCGCGCCGAGTAAAATCAAGACTGGTTGGTTCTCTTCAAGTTCGATACCCGTCAGGTGCAGTCTCTCGACCGGGGAGGTTGTCGACATGAGAACACGGTATTTCGTTGCGGCAGTAGCAACGGCGGGCGGAGTCGCCGCCGCCCTGCTCACGGGCGGCCCAGCGAACGGTCAACCGCCGCCGGGTCCGGGACAATCCTGTCCGATAGAGGGCGCGACGAGCAGAGACTACAGCGGCCGAATGATGTGGTGTGCCCCCACGATGACCGGCGATCACGATCTGGTCTGGCAATACTCGCCCGATAATCTTCCGTCCTGAGCCGAGTAGGCCCGGCCGCCCACCAAGGGCGACCGGGCCGTCGACTCCGGGAGACTCCGGGAATTAGGCGCTTCCGGTCCAGGGCATACCGCCGCCCCACCC
>NZ_JAGPOX010000140.1 GCF_019038435.1 Nocardia alni | reverse complement strand
GCGTATAAGAGACAGGGACGCAGGGTTATGCGGTGATCTCGTCGTAGGCCAGCCGAAGGGTGGCCGGGCCGCGCAGGACCATGTTGGGGCGATAGGCGGGCGGGTCGGCGAGCAAGCGCGGGGCGCGCACGCGCGCCGCGACGGCGGACAGGGCCGCCTGCGCCTCCATCCGGGCCAGGGCCGCGCCGAGGCAGTAGTGCACGCCACCGCCGAAACCCAGGTGGGCGTTGTCGGGACGGTCCGGGTCGAAGCGGGCGGGATCGGTGAAACGCCGCGGGTCGCGGTTCCCGGCGGCGAGCAGCAGTCGGATGTCGTCACCGGCCGGAATAGTCTGTCCCGCAACCTGAATCGGCGCGGTCGTGTGACGGCCGGTCATCTGGACGGGCGGGTCGTAGCGCAGCACCTCTTCCACGACCGCGGGCGCGAGGTCGGGATCCGCGCGCAGCCGCCCGAGTACGCCGGGGTTGCGCAGCAGGGTCAGCACGCCGTTGGTCACGAGATTGACCGTCGTCTCGTGCCCGGCGATCAGCAGCATCCCGAGCGTGGCGCCGAGTTCGACGGCGTTCATGCGGGTTTCGGCGTCGCCCTCGGTGAGCAGTCCGGAGATCAGGTCGTCGCCGGGATCGCGATGACGCCGCGCGATCATCGGGGTGAGGTAGTCGCGCCACTCGCCGCGGGTCACCGCCAGTTCGGCTTTCTCCTGTTCGCTCAGCGACTCCTCGGGATCCAGTCCGCGCGTGAGCCGTTCGGCGAAGGCGTGGAATACCGGCTCCTCCGAGGCCGGCACGCCCAGCAGCTCGCAGATGACGCCGACCGGCAGCGGATACGCCAGATCGGTGACGATATCGATCACTCCCGGACCCTGGCCCCGGGCGTCGAGGAGGCCGTGCACCAGGCGTTCGATATGCGGGCGCAGCCCGAGGATGCGCGGAATGAATTGATGCATCGTCTGCCGCCGCAGGGTGTCGTGATGCGGCGGGTCCATCACCAGGAACGGGCCGTGGAACGGTGTGCCGTCCGAGCCCAGCGGCGCCGGATCAGCCACGGGCTGCCGCGGATCACGCTGGGTCATTCGCGGATCACGCAGCAGCTGAACGATATCGGTGTACCGGGTGACCAGCCAGACGTGCTCGTCCAGGCGGTGCAACGGCTCGGCGAGCAGCTCGGCGTAGTACGGATACGGGTCGTGCCTGTTGGCCGGATCCAGGATGCTGTCGTAGAGCGCCGCGGCCGGATACTGGGTGCTTGTCATCGGACGCCTTCCAGGGACAAATCCTGCGGCGTGGCGCCGGAGTCGAGAATCAGGGGCGTGGCAGGGCTGTCGTTGGCGGCGATGAGCGGCGGGAACGGCGCGGAGTCGGCCACCAGCGCCGCGTAGCCGTCCAGTACGCGCGGTGAGTCGACCGCGGCCGCGCCGACGGTGACACCGTCGCGGCCATAGACCACGACGAACGGACCGCGCCGGCACGAGCCCTGCGCGAGCATCACCCGGTCCGCGATATGCGGCAGCCCCACGGATTTGATGTTCATGCCGAACTGATCGGACCAGAACTGCGGCAGGCCCAGGGTGTGGCACAGGGCGCCGCCGTGGGTCAGGTTGTGCGCGGCGGTATCGGCCTGCTCGATCGCGTTGCCCCAGTGCTCGAATGCGGCCGGCGGCGCGTCGAAAGGCGGGTGCCGCCAGCGGGCCGCGTCGCCGATCACGTAGACCTCCTCGGCAGGTGTGCCGTCCAGAGTGATTGCGCGGCAGGCGGTGTCGCAGTCCACACCGCCGCTGTCGGCGGACAGTCCCGCGCCCGAGAGCCATTCGGTGTTGCGCACCGAGCCCAGCGCCACCACCGCGACCTCGGCATCGAGCGGTGTGCCGTCGGACAGCAGCGCACCGGTGAGGCGGCCCTCGCCCGCCAGCGCCTGGACAGTGGTACCGACCCGCAGGTCCAGGCCGTGCGCCCGCTGCCGCGCACCCAGGGCCGCGCCGACCGCCGTGCCCAGTGCCCCGGACAGCGGTGCGGGGCCGCGTTGCACGAGGGTGACCGGGATGCCCATGTCCAGGCAGCTGGAAGCGACCTCGGATCCGGTGAATCCGCCGCCGATCACCAGGACCCGGCGCGGCGCGGCGAGCAGATCCGCGCGCAGCCGGTCCGCGTCCTCGCGACCGCGCAACAGATGCACCCCGCCCAGTGCGGCCTCGGCGGCCACCGGCCACGGCCGGGCACGCGCGCCGGTGGCGATGACGAGCCGGTCGTAGCCGATCGCCCGGCCGTCGGCCAGATGCACGGTCCCGGCGGCGCGGTCCACGCCGGTGGCGGCGACGCCGAGGACCCACCGCGCGTCCAGGCCGGGAGTATGCGGCAGCGCCAGCTTGTCGGTGCCGATCCAGCCGCTGAGCACCGTCTTGGACAGGGGCGGCCGGTCGTACGGCTCGTACGGCTCCTCGCCGATGAGGACCAGCTCGCCGGCGAACCCGTTGCGGCGCACGGATTCCGCGACTCGCCATCCGGCCAGCGAGGCGCCGACGACGACGATACGGCCGACTGCCGTGGCCATCACAGTTCCGCGGCCATCGCCGCGATGAATTCCGTGGCGTCGGCGAAGGTCTCACCGTCGCCGCCCAGCGTGATCGCCTGTACGGGGCAGGCCCGCGCGGCCCGCTCGACCTCCCGATCGAATCGGGCGGCGGGCACGTGGTCGTATTCGAGCGATTCCTCGCCCCGGAATCGGAACACCCCGGGCGCGGCGAATACGCATTGCCCATAGCTTTGGCACCGATTCAAATCGACTAGAACCCGCATGAAATCTCCCGCGTCGTACCGGATAGGGGTGGCCGGCGGGCGGTGCGGTGCATCGATCGCAGCCCGTCGCCGATGTCGCTCACGGTATGACCATGGTCGGGCCGGTGTCCTGGACCGATCAGCGGATACGCGGGTGGAGATTTTTCTCCACCCGGAGGGCGGAATATCCGCCCGTCGGCGCAGGACCGCGCACCCCCGAGGGATTTACGGTCGGACTCGACGATTTCGAGTTGTGAGAAACGGAGATTCCAATGAGCGGTGCGCTGCAGATCGTCCTGATTCTGGTGGCGATCGGATATGTGCTGGCCCGGCGGATGGGCGGTGAGCCCGCGCAGGCGAAGCGGATGCTGATCCTGCCGGTGGTGCTGATGGCGATCGGCCTGTCGGATGTGACCAAGGATGTGAAAACTCCTGCGGCCGTGGGCTTCCTGGCGGTCACGGTGGTGATCAGCCTGGTGCTGGGCGCGCTGCGCGGGGCGAGCGTGCGGATCTCCGAGCGGGGCGGTGTCGCCTTCGTCCAGTACACCGTGCTGACGGTGGTGCTGTGGGTGGTCAACGTCGTGGTGAAGTTCGGCGCGAATTTCGGTCTGCGCGCGATCGATCCGCACGACGCCACCGCGCTGAGCAACAGCCTGCTGCTGACCCTCGGCGCGAGCATGCTGCTCGAAGGCCTGGTCGTGCTGGCCCGTGCCGTGCGCAGCGACCACCAGGTCATCTGGCAGGCGGGTAAGGACGGTGCACCGCACCAGACCTCGCCGTTCCTGGACGGTATGCGGCGGGATCGCGGTCGTGGCCAGTGGCGCTGAAACCGCCGCATTGACGGCTGCCGGGCACTTCAGCCCCTGCCGGGATCGAGACGACTCGGGCGCCGGGAATGGTGGTGGCCGGTTCGCCGGCGATCGCGATCGCGGCCGGTCCCTGCTGGTTGCCGACACGTGTTCGGCACGGGACTGGCCGTTCGTGAACACGGCAGACAGGACGACCGACCGGGGCAATCGGTCAAGGGGGACGAATTCGAAGTGTGTTGGCGCGGTTGAATGCTCGACAGGCCCTAGGGTGGTACCGGGCGGTACGTGCTGTCGGATATGCCGCCAAGCTCAACCAGGGAGTTCTCGGTATCGACCGAAGGGAGTTCGGGTGCGTCGGGTGCTGTTCGCCCTGTCCATACTGGCCGCGGTGGTGTTGACCTTGCCCACCGCGACAGGCTGTTCGTCGCCCGCGAAGTCGCCGGGCACACCGAAATCACCGACGTCCCAGGGCACGGTGAAGGTACGAGCCGGAACGGGCACCGAACGATTCGGTGTGCCGATGGTCGCGGTGAACCTCACCCAGTGCGGGGCGAACAGCGTCGTCGCGAAGCTGACAACCGGCAACGACGGCGCCGCGACCCAGACGGTTCCGGCCGGTTGCTACCGCGCGACGGTCACCTCCGTCCCGTCCGGCTGCCAGGCCGACGCAGTGTCGAACGCCCAGGTCGAGGTCCGCCCCGACGAGACCGCCGCCACCGAGTTCGTGATCCACTGCGCCTGACCCGTCATCACCCGGTCCCGTACAGCTGTCCCCCGGGTGAGTGGTGTCGCCTGCCCATGGAGGCCTTCCCTGGGAAGGTCCAAGGAGGCTGTGGTAAAGTCCAGCGATTCAACCAAAGTACTTTAAAGGCACGCCGTCGACACGCCGAGCAGCGCGTGTGCTAGCGGTGCTTTTACGGACAAAGGGTGCGATTGCATATCTCGACTACCCCTTTCACTCTTCGATCGCCTACCTTCGGACACCGTGAGTAACGCAACACCGGCCCGGCCGGACGTTCCACCGGAACCCACGACGATCGCCCGCCGCAGAGCCCTGCCACTGAGAGCCGGTTTACCACCACGAATCCGTCCCGGGCATGTTCACCGCTGGCTCGCCTCGATGGTGATGGCGCTACTCACTGCCACGATCACCCTCGCGTTCGCACCCCCCATGCACGCCTCCGCCGCGGCGATCGACCCGCGCGCGGAAAACACGGTGGCCCGCGCCGCGGTGCTGGACCTGATCGGCCCGCATCCGTGGGCGATCGCGCTGCCCGCCGATTTCGCCGCGGGGGCCGGGTACACGCCGGTCGTACAGGACCATCTGCTCGTCGACCCGCTGGGCGACTGCTCGTCCCCGATCCAGCTGCCACTCGAATTCAAACCCGCCTGCCGCGCCCACGATCTGGGCTACGACGTGCTGCGCTACGCCGAACGGCGGCATCAGCCTTTGGGCGCGTGGGCGCGCCAGGCCATCGACGCGGTATTCCAGAAGCATATCCACGCCGCGTGCGCCGACCGCGTCGACTCGATGTCCCAGACCGAATGCGACTTCATGGCGACACTCGCCACCACCGGAGTGGACCTGAACTCGCGACGGCAGAATTACGCCACCCCCGAGCCGGAATACGTGTTCGGAATCCAATTGAACGGCAAGCACATCGATACGCAGCTGTGGCATCTGGGCGGGCCCGAGGCGCTCGGTGTCCTCGGGGCGTTGATTGTGGGCGCGGGGGCCTGGTTCGGGCTGCGCCGACGTCGGCGGAGGGCGGCATGCTGACACGTCTGCGCCCCCGGGTGGGCACTGTCGTCGCGGTGACGCTCGCAACCGTGTTCACGCTGATGCCCGCGGTGCTGCCGCGCACCTCCGCGACGCAGGCTGTGGTGACGGGCGCACTGGCCATGACTGCGATCGGAATCGCCGGGCTGATCCGAATCCCCTTGGGCCGCAGGGGGATCGATGTCGAAGCCCGCTACGGCCACCATCTCGTCCCGGTGCTGCTGGTCTGCGGTTTCGCGATCACGGCCGCGACGGTGAACGCCACGCACTGGCAGAACGGCCTGCGCGCTGCCATGGGCAGCGCCCCCATCGGTCCCGAGTACTGGCTGCGCGCCGCGCTGGGCGCGGCCCTGAGCGCCGGACTGCTGGTCGGGCTGCTGCGCGGGGTGCGCTGGGTGGTACGCCGGATCGGCCGCGCCATCCGTACCCGACGCCGGATCGCGCCGGTCGCGAACGCGCCTCTGCTCGACAACCCGGCGGACGCCGCATCGCTCATCCAGCCCGCGCCGAAGGCGGCCGCGGCCGCTGCGGAACGATCGTCCTAGCGATCCGACCGGCATCCAGCGCTTGGTGATTCCGGCCGACGTCCAGCGCCCGGGTGATGTCGCCAGGCAGACCTGCCCAGTGTCCCGTTCGGCCGCCTGAGCCGGCCGAACGGGACACTTCAAGCAAGTCAGTGGCTGGAGAATGGCTTCATGAGTGTGCTGGGTCCGTTGCTGTCGAAGCGTTTCAGGGACTATACCGTTGTCGACAAACGGATTCCCGACGAACGGGACATGGTGGTCACCGGCATCATCGACGCCTACCGCGCCGGAACACCGACCGCACGGACGGAGATCCGGGATGAGCTCGGTCCGCGCACTGCCGCGAGCCTGAACTGTTACGGGCAGCGCATGGCATCGCTCGCGCGGCGCTCGCAGTCGCCTGAGCCGCTCGAACGTGCGGTGATCGCGGTGGGCCTGGCCGTGCCGTTACTGGAGGACTATCGGAACAGTCTGTTCGTCCTGGCCGCCATCAACCATGCCGCCGAGGCGCTCGGGACCGATCTGTCCCACCTGATCGAACCCTTCGCGCCGATCATTCCCGATCGGGGCATGGCCGCACTGCGCGCATTCGCCGGGCGCGAGGAGAACGACAAGAGCCTGCGGGCCTTCGGCATCCGAATTCTCGGCGACGGCGCGGACTTTCGCTATCACTGACCGGCAGCGGTGTGCGATAGCCTCGGGGCGTGTCCGACTCCAAGATCGTTCTCGTCACCGGCGCAGGCACCGGACTGGGCCGCGCCGTCAGTATCGCGCTGAGCGCGGCCGGGCATCGGGTGGTGGCCGCGGGCCGCACCCGCGACACCCTCGAGGCCACCGTCTCGGCCGCGCCGGGCCCGGGCTCGGCGCACGCGATGGTCGCCGATGTCACCGATCCCGACTCCGTGCGCGAGCTGTTCGAGCGGATCGAGGACCGGTGGGGGCGCCTGGACGCGCTGTTCAACAACGCCGGGCTGTTCGGGCCGCCGCGGCCGGTCGAGGAGGTCTCGGTGCAGGACTGGCGGCGTGTGGTCGACACCAATCTGACCGGGGCGTTCCTGTGCGCGCAGGCCGCGTTCGGGCTCATGCGCCGCCAGCGGCCCGGAGGCGGGCGGATCATCAACAACGGATCCATCTCCGCGCACGTCCCGCGCCCCTACGCCATCGCCTACACCGCGACCAAACACGCCGTCACCGGGCTGACCAAAGCGCTGGCCCTGGAAGGGCGCGCGCACGACATCCCGGTCGGCCAGATCGACATCGGCAACGCCGCCACCGAGATGACCGCCGGAATCGCCACCGGCGCAATGCAACCCGACGGCGGCGTGCGTCCCGAGCCCACCTTCGACGCCGCTCACGTGGCGGCCGTCGTCCTCCAGCAGATCGAACTCCCGCTGGAGGTCAACGTCCCGTTCCTGACGATCACCGCGACCGGCATGCCCTATCTCGGGCGCGGGTGAGCGACGGGCCGACTCTCGCTCGTGCCGCAGGGGACGGTACAGCCGGGACCCTGCTCGTGCCGGAGCGCAGCGAAGGAAGCGGTCAGTGGATCAGCTCGGCCAGCCCGGACAGTGGGCCGGGGAGTCCGGCCAGATGTGATTTGATCCCGGTCGCCACAGGATTCGGGGTTTCGGCGCGCAGGCGGTCCAGTTCGGTCTGCATCGTGGCGACCGTCTCGCTGTAGTAGCGGTCGACGGTGGCGGCGTCGGTGTGATCGCCGGGTTCGGTGGACCACTCGAGCGGCGGCAGGAAACTCACATGCACCGAGGCCGGCAGCGGCAGCTGGGGCAGGACCGGCGCGACCCCGAACGGGAGGCCGAGGGTGTAGGGGAAAACCTTGGAGCGCAACAGTTTGTTCAGCCCCAGGAGGCGGGCGGTGCGTTCCCCGCGGCTGAGCACGAAGATGGCGTCGTGGCCGCCGTTGGCGACCGCGGGGATCACCGGGACACCGAGTTCCAAGGCCAGGCGGATGAAGCCCTTGCGGCCGGCGAGATCGATCTTGTCGCGGTCGGTCCAGGGCCGGCAGGCCTCCCAGTCGCCGCCGGGATAGACCAGGACCGCGGCGCCGTCCTTGATTCCGGCGGTGGCCGCCTCCTTGCAGGCGGGGAGCGCGCCGAAGGATCGCAGGCTGTCGCCCAGGACCGGAAGATTCAGCAGGATGTCGTGTGCCACACCGAAACTGGGCTCGTCGGGCCGGTGGTCGAGCATGGCCATGAACGTCACCCATATCTCCGGCGCCCAGTAGATCGACGAATGGTTGCCGATGACCAGGGCGGGGCCGGTGACGGGCAGGTTGCGCAGGCCGCTGACCCGGGGGGTGAAGTAGTTCATATACGCCCGCGCGACGGGGAATAACGGGTGGTCGGGGTCCGGAAGCTTCCGGCGGGTGTTCATCGTCTCGTTCCTTCGTGATCGAGTACCGGTCGGAGGACGGCGTGCGCCCGGGCCATGCCCGGTGTCCGCGTATGCAACGGTGATCCCGTGTCGACGACTGCTGGTCAACTTCGAGCGACATCCGAAATGCCCTCGGTCACATCCCCGTTGATAGCTACGATGGCCGCATTCGCGGTCCGGTAACGGCGAGCGTATGCGGGTCCTCGTCGACCCTGCCGTGCCGTCCTCCTGCCTTCGCAAGGTTAGCAGGCAAGCGTTTGCTTGGTGGCGAGTGTGCGCAATGCCACTCTGTCTCAGTCGGTTTCGATCTTGATGGCTACCTCGCTGCGAATCACGGCCGATCGACCAGTCCGTGCTGGTGGGCGTAGACGACCGCGTGGATCCGGTCGCGGACACCGAGTTTCGCCAGAATCCGGGAGACATGGGTCTTGACCGTCTCCTCCCCGACGCGCAGCGCCGCGGCGATCTCGCTGTTGCTGCGGGCGCCGGCCACCAGCAGCAGCACCTCGCGCTCGCGGGCGGTGAGCGCCTCCAGCTCGGTGGGTTCGGTTGCGGCGGTGAGTGTTCCGGCGAGACGACCGGCCAGCCGGCGAGTCATCGACGGATCGATCACCGCGTCCCCGCGCGCGGCGACGCGCACCGCGGCGATCAGCTCCTCCGGCGGCAGCGTCTTGAGCAGAAAGCCGCTGGCCCCGGCCTGCAGCGCCCGGGCCAGGCTCGCCTCGCTGTCGTAGGTGGTCAGCACCAGCACCCGGGTGCCGCCCGCGGTGACGACGGCCTCGGTGGCGGCCAGGCCGTCGAGTTTGGGCATGCGCACGTCCAGGATCGCCACGTCGGGGCGCAGCCGCGCGACCTCGGCGACCGCACTGCGGCCGTCACCCACGTCGGCGACGCATTCGGTGTCCGGATGAGCCTCGAGGACCGCGCGCAGCCCCGAACGGAACATGGCGTGGTCGTCGGCGATCAGGACGCGGATCGGGGTGGTCATCGAACTCCGCTCATGTGCCCGCGATGGGGATGGATACCGTGATACGCCAGTGGTTTTCGGCAGTTCCGCTGGCGACGCCGTGGGATCGTGCGCTGCCCGGTCCGGCGCTGCCCGGCCGGATATTCCTGGCGTCGGCCGATCCCACCTCGACGGCCGGTGGATGACAGACGATCTCGTAATCGACCGTGCCGCCGAACAACTCGGCGCGCCGCCGGATACCGTCCAGACCGCGGTGCGGTGAACTGTCCGTATCACGCGGGTCCGCAACGGGATTGGTCTCGGTGATGACGACGCGGTCGCCGCGCTCGTCCACTTCGAGGCGCGCCCGGCCCGCGCCGTGGCGCAGCGCGTTGGTCAGCATCTCCTGCACGATCCGGTACACGGTGACATCGAGCGACTCGGGCAGGGGGGTGGTCGTGCCCGAGGCGAGCAAATCCAGATCAAGGCCCGTTTCCCGCACGTGCGCGGCGAGCTCCTCGATATCGGCCAGTCCGGGCTGGCGCCGGCCCGCCTCGTCGCGGCCGTGCAGCAGATCCAGCTGGCGGCGCAGATCCACCATGGCCGCACGGCTGCTCGCCTCCACCGCCGCCAGCGAGCGGATCGCGGGCGAGTCGCCGCCGCTGTCGGAACTATTCGGGTCGGTCGCGGATCTGCTGGCGGACAACGCCATACGCGCCGCGCCCGCGTGCATGCCGATAGCGCTGACATGATGGGAAATGACGTCGTGCAGATCCCGGGCGATAGCCTCGCGCTCATCGGCCAGCGCACGGTCCAGGGCGGCGCGCTGCTCCTGGCGCCGCAACCGTTCGCGCTGTTCGAGTTCGGTGACGTATGCGCCGCCGGCGGCGGTGTAACGGCCGATCAACCACGGCACCAGGCTCGTGGAGGCCGCCGTGGTAGCCAGCAGCAGCCAGCCGTGCGCGGTAGGGCCGCGCGAGATCAGCATCGACCCGCACGACCCCAGAGCCAGGATCGGCACGATGAGCAGCGAGGCGCGCCCCGACAACCACGCCCCGGCACGATAACCGGCGATCAGGAATCCCATGTCGCCGTCCTTGAGCGGCAGCCCGTGCCCGTGCAGCACGGCGGTCGCCACCACCCGCAGCACCGTCTGCACCACCGCCACGACCCCCGCCGTCGCCGGCGGGGCGGCGAACGCCAGATCCGCCAGGATCAGCGGAACCGCGACCGCCGCGCCGACCCCGGGTGCGACAGAGAAGATCCCGGACGACGAGAAACTCACCGTGTCCACGATCGCGGTCGCCACGGCCACCAGAACCGACTGCCGCGTCAGCGAGCGGCGAACCCCAGCGAGCTCACCACCGTCGGCCGCACCCACATCACGAACCGAGGCGAACAATCGCGGAAAGCCGCGTCGCCCACCGCGCCTGGCCGACCCTCGGCTGCTGTGCCCACGATTCATTCCGCTGCGCTCCGCTCACGCCACGGTCGCGCCCGGTTCGAATACACCCTCGCGACAATACCCGCAGGCCAGAGCGCGATCGTCCCGCCTGCGGGGGACTGCGGATCCCCCGTGGGGGCGATGGCATCGACGGGGGCGGGCACCGGACGGTCGGCGTGGCGACAACGTTGCTCTCCACTGCCCGAGGAGTGAGCCCCATGTACGCCGGATCGTGTCTCTCTCCCTGAGGGTAGAGATCTCTGGAAAGAGCGCGGTTGCGGACAAACAATTCCCGAGGAGGGTACGACGGTGGTATGGCCGTGATCGTCAAACATCTATCCGCGGCTTGGACCAGCGTGTTCGCGACTATCTGGAGGCAGAGCGCCGTCGTCGGCGGATGATCTCGAGACCACGAATTCTGCTCGGCGTGGCCTCATCGATGGCAGCCGCGCTGACGACCATGCCCACCAGGCGAATGATCGGACGCAGGCACCGACCCGGCACCACACCGCCAAGCGCTGGTGCACGGCAACCACGCCGAACTGCACTCTGCGGGCCGACTCCACGCGGCACCCGGCCCAGCGCTACATTCTGTGCCCGCCAAAGTCGGAAACCGGACACTTGGGGGCACAAAATGTAGCGGGAGGCCGGTTCTCAGGGATTGAAACGGGGTAGGCCGAGTGAGTTGGGGTGAACCGGGCGGTCGGCTCGATCCGCCGCGACGCGCCACCGGCCCGGGGCGTTGACGATTGTGCGCAGGGTGCGGGCAAAGCGGGGGTTGGGGTTGCGACAGTGGTAGGAAGGGGTACGTGTCCGAGACTGGTGTAGACAAGCGATCCCCACAGACCTCTCGAGCCGTGTCGGAGGTGGTGGATCTGGTCAGTGCGCTGATCCGGTTCGACACCTCCAATACCGGTGATCTGGCCACGACCGCGGGTGAGCGCGAATGCGCCCAATGGGTCGCCGACCAACTGCATCAGGCCGGGTACGTCACCGAGTACGTGGAATCGGGCGCGCCGGGACGCGGCAATGTGTTCGCGCGGCTCGAGGGCGCCGATCGTGGTCGGGGCGCGCTGCTGATGCACGGGCATTTGGACGTGGTGCCCGCCGAGGCGTCGGACTGGAGTGTGCACCCGTTTTCCGGTGCGGTGCGCGACGGGTACGTGTGGGGGCGCGGTGCGATCGATATGAAGGATATGGTCGGCATGATGCTGGCCGTGGCCCGCCAGTTCAAGATCGAGGGCACGGTGCCGCCGCGCGATATCGTGTTCGCGTTCCTGGCCGACGAGGAGAACGGCGGCAAGTGGGGCTCGCAGTGGCTGGTGGACAACCGGCCCGACCTGTTCGAGGGCATCACCGAGGCGGTCGGGGAGGTGGGCGGATTCTCGCTGACCGTACCCCGCCGCGACGGCACCGAACGGCGGCTGTACCTGGTGGAGACCGCCGAGAAGGGCCTGGGCTGGATGCGCTTGCGCGCCAAGGCTCGCGCCGGACACGGATCGTTCCTGCACGAGGACAACGCGGTCACGATCCTGGCCGCCGCCGTGGCGCGGCTGGGGCAGCACACCTTCCCGCTGGTGCTCTCGGAGTCGGTGAACGCATTCCTCGCGGCGGTCTCCGAGGAGACGGGCATCGAATTCGACCCGGACGGTCCCGATATCGAGGGCCAGCTGGCCAAGCTCGGCACGATATCGCGGATCATCGGCGCGACGCTGCGTGACACCGCGAATCCGACCATGCTGCAGGCGGGGTACAAGGCCAACGTCATCCCGCAGACCGCCGAGGCCGTGGTCGACTGCCGGGTGGTGCCGGGCCGTCAGGCCGCGTTCGAACGTGAGGTGGACGAGCTGATCGGCCCCGACGTCGAACGCGAGTGGATCACCAAACTCGACTCCTACGAAACGACGTTCGACGGCGATCTGGTCGACGCCATGAACGCCGCGGTGCTGGCGCACGACCCGAACGGGCGCACGGTACCGTACATGCTGTCCGGTGGCACCGACGCGAAGGCGTTCGCGCGCTTGGGGATTCGCTGTTTCGGATTCGCGCCGCTGCGCCTGCCGCCGGAGCTGGACTTCTCCGCACTGTTCCACGGTGTGGACGAGCGAGTTCCGGTGGACGCACTGGAATTCGGCACCGAGGTACTGGAACACTTCCTGCTGCACAGCTGACCACTCCCCGCGCCGGACATCGGATTCGGCAAGGATCTAACGACGACGAAAGGACGGACCTCGTGCCCGACTACTCCTACAACCCGTACGCGGCGCTCCCGGACCTGCCCGGATTCACCCTCACCTCAACCGATGTCGCGGACGGCGCCGCGTTCGCCGCGGACCAGGCCAGCGGCAAGTTCGGTGTGCCGGGCGGCAAGGATGTGTCTCCCCAGCTGTCATGGTCGGGATTCCCCGCCGAGACCAAGAGTTTCGCGGTGACCGTATACGACCCCGACGCGCCGACCGCGTCCGGATTCTGGCACTGGGCAGTGGCCGACATCCCGGTCTCCGCAACGACTCTGGCCGCGGGCGCGGGCAGTGAGGGCGGCACACTGCCCCCCGGTGCGATCACCCTGCGCAACGACGGCGGCTTCCCCGGCTTCGTCGGCGCCGGCCCGCCGCCTGGACACGGCTACCACCGCTACTACATCACCGTGCACGCTGTGGACGTGGAATCCCTCGGCGTGCCCGCCGAGGCGACCCCGGCGTTCCTGGGCTTCAACCTGTTCTCGCACGCCATCGCGCGTGCCCAGATCGTCGCGACCTTCGAGCAGCCGGCCTGACACAGGCGTGTGCCCGGCCTGTAGCTGCATTTTGTGGTCCTGATCGTCGGAAAGCGGACGATTCGACGCGCAGAATGTAGCTCCAGGCCGGGCTCGGCACGCCGCGGTGCGACGGCAACGCCACTCGGCGCGCCCACGGGGGCTCCGGCGGGCGCGCATAGGGAACTGGCCGCCGGAACTCGACCTGCCCCGGCGTGACCTGGCTCGGCCGGTGATCGGCGGGCGCACTTTTGGCACAGAGGGGATCGGTGACCCGCGATCGGCACGACGTGCAGGTCGTGCGCGGCATGTGCGAGATACGGTGAACTGCACCCAGGTTGGACGGCTGGCGACCCGATGCGACCCTGTGCCCCACGATGATTCCCGGCACACATGTACGGGCGGGAGTCGATGACGCGCCCGGGATGCGTCCCCAAGGGTCTCCGGCGGGCGCGTACAGGGTGCCGCTCGCTGTGCACTACGAGGGATTCTCCGACACATGCCGCGTGCGAGGGGATCAGTTCGGCGGCGCACGCGGAATCGGGCGGCTGCGGCGTGATCACGATATGCGGCCGGGCCGTGGGCGTAGTTCCGGTGTCCGTGCTATGCCAGCCATTCCCAGGCTCTGCGCACCGGTCATCTCGACCACCGCCCGATGTTCGGTGATTCGATCCCGCACTGTGGCCCCGAGCGTAATGCTCGGGGCCACAGTGGTTTCCGGTCTACTTCAGGTCGACGACCGGCTCGGCCGGCGGGCTCTGGTACAGCTCGGCGATCTCGGTGGCGTATTTCGTGGCGATGGGGGCGCGCTTGAGTTTGAGGGTGGGGGTGATCTCGTCGCCGCCGGGTTCCCAGGCCGCGGGGATGATGCGGAAGCGTTTGATCTGTTCCACGCGCGCGAGTTTGGTGTTGGCCGATTCGATGGCGGCGCGGATCTCGGCGACGATCTCGGGATGGGTGGCCAGCTGCACGAGGTCGGCGTCCGGGGCGCCCAGGCTCTTGGCGCGGACCGCGGCCGTGTCGGGGTCCAGCACGACCAGGGCGGCGATATAGGGTTTGCCGTCGCCGATGGCGACGAGCTGCGCGACCAGGGACGAGGCCGTCTTGACCCAGTTCTCGATGTTGGTGGGGGAGATGTTCTTTCCCGCCTCGGTGATGATCAGTTCCTTCTTGCGGTCCACGATCGTGACGTAGCCGTCGCCGTCGATGGTGGCGACGTCGCCGGTGTGCAGCCAGCCGTCGCCGTCGAGGGCCTCGGTGGTCTTCTCGGGCATGCGCCGGTAGCCGCGGGTGACCAGGGGGCCGCGGACCAGCAGCTCGCCATCGGTGTCGAGGCGGATCTCCATGCCGCTCATGGCCTTACCGACCGAGCCGGGACGCGGCTCGGCCGGTTCGGTGTAGGTGACCGCGCCCGTGGTCTCGGACATACCCCACACCTCGCTGACGGTGAAGCCCAGTCCCAGCAGGTATTCCAGCGTCTCGGGCGGGATCGCGGCCGCGCCGGAGGAGGCCAGCCGCAGCTCGTCCAGGCCGAGGGTGCGCCGCAGCGCGGACAGCACGAGGGCATCGGCGATCCGGTGCTGCACGCCCAGCACCGGATTCACACCCGCACCGGCCAATCGCGCCCGGGCCGTGGCGATTCCGACCCCGATCGCCCAATTCGCCAGCGCCTTCTTGACCGGGCTCGGCTCGACCGCGAGCTTGGCCTCGATCCCGGCCTTCAGCTTCTGCCACACCCGGGGCACACCGAACACGCTCGTCGGCCGGGCGTCGGGCAGCGCGGCGGCGATCTCGCGAGCATCCGGCACACACGTGATGGTGATCCCCGTGAACTGGTTCATCGCGTGCGCGGAAAGCCGGTCGGCCACATGCGCCGACGGCAGATACGACACCGTCCGATCGTCCAGACCGACCTCGAGGATCTCCCGGCACCCGACCACCTGAGCGACCACGTTGCTGTGGGTGAGCTCCACCCCCTTGGACGGCCCGGTGGTGCCGGAGGTGTAGATGAGCGTGGCCAGATCCTCCGGCCGCACCGCACGCCAGGCGGCATCGAAATCGAACCCGGGAGCTGGATTCGCCTCCACCTCGGCCAGCGACGACGTCCCCGCGGCCGCCCCGTCGACGACAACGACGTGCTCGAGCGCCACCCCCGCCCCCAGCACAGCCTGCAATAACGCCTGCTCGGTGATCACCACCTTGTTCCCTGCATTGGTGAACACATGCGCGATCTGCTCTGCCGCACTGGTGTTGTACACCGAGAACGGCACCGCCCCCACATGCAGCGCAGCGGTATCGACCAGATGAAACTCCGGCCGATTGGTCAGCATGATCCCCACCGTATCCCCCTGCCGCACACCAAGATTCGCCAACCCCGAGGCGATATCCCGCACCCGCCGCCCATACTCCCCCCAGGTGATCTGCACACTCCCGCCCACGGTCCGCAACGCCACCTGATGCGGCCGCACACTCACAGTCTGCTGAAATGCCTCGGGTACGGTCCGAACCGTCACCCCGGTCTGATGCGTATAACCGATCTCTGTCGTCGTCATATCCCTGTTCCGATACCTCTACGGACCGAGTCGCACCAGGCTCCGCCTGAGCCCTGCCCGACCGGCCCCGACACATCGGTGACCACATCGAATCGCGACGTCGGCATCGCACCACCAAGTGACGCGGCTCACTCATCCTATCGGCGCATCGCCCCCGGCGCGCCTACACCGGCCGGCTCGCGCACGGTCGCCGGTGGCCGTGGCCGGCCAGCGGGCCTGTGGCGCCGTTGGCGGGCGGACCGAATTCCATCGCCCACGGCGGATCGTCGGTGGGAATCCAATGACCACGACGGCGCTCGGCATCGAGGTACGCCTGTGCCCGCACCGTGCGCGGACGGGTACGGATCGGAACGACCGTCACACCGATCCCCGCCGCCGTGACCGCACGCATTTTGGCCGGGTTGTTGGTCAGCAACTGGACCGAGGTCAGCCCGAGTATCGAAAGCGCCTGCGCGGCCTCGGTGTAAGACCGCGCGTCCGCGTCGTACCCGAGCGATTCATAGCTCGCGAAGGTGTCCAGACCGGTCCGTTCGCTCTCGCTGTTGCCACGAGCCTTGGCGATGAGCCCGTATCCGCGCCCCTCCTGCTCCAGATACACCAGCACACCGGCCCCGTCCGCCGCGATGAGATCCAGCGACTGATCAAGCTGCGAACCGCAATCGCAGTCATCACCACCCAGCGATTCTCCGTACAGACACCGAGAATGAATGCGAACCAGGCAACCATCGCCGATGGACCCGAAGATGAGCAGATGCCCCCGGCCGACAGGGACTTCGGCGATCTCGATGCGAAGCCGATGACCCTTGCGGGAGAACTCGTGGCTCGTGACCGCAAAGGTGTTCCACATACGCTGCCCTGGTAGAGTTTTCGCCGAACCTCACCTCACACTGCATCATAACCGCACACCTGTGTCGGCGGCCGTGATCCGCAGCACGGATCGTTTTATCGGTACTCGTTGCGGCGGTGGATATTTCGAGGAAAGGGCGATCGCAATACTGCGTTCGCCCTTCGGCTCTGCGACGATGTCCGGGCTGTTCGAAAGTCACCATTCGGGTGAGTTGTCTGCGTTACCGCCGACGTGCGAACCAGGTCCCGGCGAGCGTCAGGACGAATCCGCCGGAGGCCGCGGTCCCCGCTGCCCTCGCGTGGCCTACGACGACCAGCACGACCACCGTGGCCAGGATCGCCATCAGGACGACCATGCCGATGATCTCGCGGCGGTTACGTTCCGATGGCTTCGACAGCTCGCCGCTGACATCCGCGCCGACAAGTGTTCCGTGATCGGTAGTCATAACTGGGTCTTGTAGTGGGGCCCATGCGGATTCGAGTGCCCATGGTGCGTTGTCGGTCGGGATCCAGTGCTGTCGGTGGCGGCGTTTGGCTTCCAGATAGCTCGTGGCCCGAGCGCTCAGTGGCACAGTTCGCAGCGGCACCACGGTCACCGCTATTCCCTCCGCCCTGACAGCTCCGGCCTTGGCCGGATTGTTGGTCAGAAGCTGAATCTTTGTCAGTCCGTGGCTCGTCAGCAGAGCATGCAAGCATTCGGCGGCCTTGGTGTAGGAGCGCGCATCGGCCGAGTATCCCAAGGCCTCGTAACTGGTAAAGGTATCCGCGCCGTGCTGCTCGCTGTAGTGGTATCCGCGGGCCTTGGCGATCAGGCCTTCGCCGCGGCCCTCCTGTTCGAGGTAGATCAGCACGCCCCCACCCGCGTTCTGGATCATGTCCAGCGTCTTGTCCAGCTCTGGGCCGCAGTCACAGTCGTCCGATCGCAGCGACTCCCCGTAGAGGCATCGGGAATGGATCCGGACCAGACAGTCCTGCACCGGTTCACCGAAGACGAGCATGTGGCTGTGCTGGCCGTCGCCGATTTCGAACACCCGCAGCGGCAACCCGTGTCCTCGGCGGCTGAAGGTGTGCTCGGTATCGTGCCCGGCGGGGGTGGGCTCAGTGATCGTCGATGTTGCTCCGCGCCAAGTATCGAGCGACAACGTGTGCCCGCTCCGGCTGGTCTCATGCGTGGTGTCGTCAGACAGCAACGAGACCGAGTGGCCGTCGTCCATCCAGGGATCGAACCTTTCCGTGTCCATTATCGTGTGGTAGCCGGGCAGAGAAGCCTGGGGTAGCGTACCGGCCGAGCTGGGGTTTCAACTGAAGCCACGTGCGGGAAATACGACTTCTACATCGCGCCGCTCAGGTCTCCTGCCTCACGGGCCAGCCGGAGCTGCACGATGTTGTCGACCCGGCTGGTCGGCGGCATGGATTCGGGTACCGAGTCCAGTGACTGCGTTGCCACCATAGCCGCTGTGGCCCAGACGAAGTCGATCTCGCCCGGAGGGTGCGGCGTGTCGAGCAGGCGATGGGTCAATGCGGCCGTGAACGCCGCCGGGGCGCCGGGCGATCTAGTGAGCATCGACGGGAACGGCGGTATGTCGAAGTCGCCGTGGTCCGAGTGCACCGTGCATCCGAAGCCTTTCAGCGTGCACACCCCGCGCACGCCGGCGACCCGAAGCCGCTGCGCGGTGTCGCCGACCGGGGATCCGGTATTCGACACCAGCGCGTCCAAGTCTGTGGTGCTGCCGATCAGATAGTCGATCATCGGCAGATACGGGTACAGCGACTGCGGCCGCGGCAAGGTCGGTGAGGCGTGCACAATCAACTGCGGGGGATGCCTCAGCGTGCGCACGACGTCGAGCAGACCGGTGAGGACCCGGACAGGCTGCTCGAACGTGAACAGCAACGCGTCCGCGGCGGCGATCGCCGCGTGGACAGCCGGTGAGCCGATGTCGTTGTCGGACAAGGTCATCCGCTCGTCCTTGTCGGCGATGATCGCTTGTTCGCCCGTGCGTCTGGAAACGATCACCGCGGTAACCGGTGTCGGTGTCTGCTCGACCGTCTTCACCAGGGAGGTATTGACATGCTTGTCGCGCAGATAGTTTCGCAGATTATGACCGGCGTCGTCGTCGCCGACCGCGGCGAGCAGCGCCGCCGGCCAACCGAACTCGGCGATGGCGACGGCGCGATTGAGACCTTTGCCACCAGGATGCACCACGCGTGTGCCCCACACGGACGCGCCCGCGCCGGGCATCTGTTCCACACGGTAGAGATGGTCGATGACAGCGTCACCGACCACGACGACTCTGGGCGCGCTCTGCGGCTGTTCGGTGACAGCCGCGGGGAGCACTGCTCCATACGCCGAGCCTTCGACGATCAGCCGCGCCAGCTCGGTGAAAGCCCTCTCCTCTGTCGAGCCGCGGATGGTACGCAACGTCGGGGTGTCGGGTATGTCCTCGTCTGGTACGCCGTGGTGCAATTCGCTCCAGTACGTACACAGATACCAGCGTCGAGCACCGAGGTCGTCGGCGTACAGGTCGGTTGTGTTCACACCCGGCGGCGGAGCGTTTTCCAGTAGGCGCAGGTTCAGTTCCACGTCGACGACGAGCCGATCGGTCGGCGTCAGGTTCCGGGCCATCGCCCGGATCACCGGCAGCGCCGCCTCCAGCGGGGACAGATCGGCATTGTCGGCATACGTCTGGATCACCGGCTGCTCGATCAGGGCATCTGCGTCGATTTCGGTACGGTGCAAGCGGTCCGGCTGCAAGCCCGCCCGTTTGCGCAGGCTCGTGAGCACACTGCGCACTGCGGCGACTGTGGTGTCGTCTCCGGTCATGGAAGCCTGTCACCTCCGTATCACCATCGTTGCAGACGTTGGACGCAATCGCGGCATATTCCCGTTCACTTTCGGGTTTATCCTGGTGTCACTACGGAAACTTACACGGTAGGACGGCATTTGCCAGAATCTCCTGGGAAAAGCCCCCTACTGGTCCGCATTAGTGCGCTGAGGCGCATCGGGGAGGTCCTGATGTCGGGAACGATTCTCCTGAAGCGGCGTATCCGGCGGTGTCATCGCCGAGGCGAGGTCCTCGACGGCGAGCTCGAGCCGATCGCCTTCCCTGGTCGGGTCTGCGCCTGACCCACGCCCGAATCCACCAGTCGCCGCCCGCGACGTGACCCGTCCGGCATCCGAGAACCACGCCGACGGGGTTTTCGGCACTCCGGAAACGGTTGGACGGCGCTCGGTCCACTGCGGGGAGAATGTTGTGACCATCTATGAGAACAGCCGCACCATCATCGGCGGCCTCAGTGGCGAATGGGCCGTGAGAACTACACGGGGCGGGGCGGTGTGGCAGCTGAGTTGGCTGCCGGACGGTAGTTTCACCGGCGAGCAGGCCCGCGCCGGAGTAGAGCTGGCCGAAATCGCCGCGGAGCCGCGGACTCTGGCCGACCCGAATGCGTGGGACCAGGCCGATCGGCATGCCGTCCTTCTGAACATCACTGTGCCGCAAGCCTTGTCGATCCTATTGCACCGCACGAACTTACGGAGATCGTCATGACCATCCATATCGGCGACTGGCTGATGACGAGCGATCGGACCGACGAACAGGCCTGTCGGGTGGCCGAGAAGTGGGAGGCGTCCTGGCGGCTGAGTTGGCTGCCCGAACGTCTGGTCACCCGAGCCCAGGCCCTGGCCGGGATGGACCTGGCCGAGACCTACGACCGGGAGGACGTGCGCCACGACCGGCTGGTGCGTGCCCGCGCGCTGGTCCACGCGGCGGAGTTGGGCCTCACGCTCGACCTCGCACTGCTCGAACTGGGAATTCGCAGGTGCGCATGACCACGGCGCCTGCCCTGCGCGCCACGACTTTCGGCGACCGCAGCCGAAGTGAGTATCCGACGGTACTCGAGAGGAGACAGTCATGAGTATCGAGACGACCGACTGGACCATGACCAGTGATCGGACTCCCGAATACGCCTGGCGGGACACCGGTGACGGTGTGGCGCAATGGCGATTGAGCTGGCTGCCGGGCCACCGGCTCTCACCTCTGCAGGCCCTGGCCGGGATGGAGCTCGACGAACTGCTCAGCGATCCGGACGCGGTGCACGACGAGGACACCTACCAGGAGGTAGCCGATTACGCGGCCACGCTGGGGGTGCGCTACGAGCGTGCGGTGATCCTGTTGTCGCGCCGCATGATCGAGCGCCTGCGCCGGCACTCGGGCGTCCGCACGCGCCGCGAAGCCGAGCCGGTGCTCTCGGGACGTATCCCACGCCCGCACTGAACGGCGTCAGGGCTCCTGCCGGATGTAGACGCCGCCCCCGGGATGAACCTCGATCTCGGTCGCACGGGAGTCGGTGACCAGGAACCGGATCCGGACCCCGGGCTGCCGGCGCACCGTGAACGTGCGCTCACCGCTGGGCTCCAGCACCACGGCCTGACCGCCGGCGACCTCGACGGTGAGGTGGTCGCGGTCGAGCCGTACCCGGGCCCGCAGCTGACCCATCAGATAGTCGCCGGTGAACGTCGCCAGGAGTTCGGGGTCGGATAGTTCCTGCGCGGGCCGGCGGCGGAAGACGATCGGAGACACCGACGGCTCGAACGGTACGGCCAGCGAGCCGACCTCGCCCTCGGGATCGGTGGCGAAGGTGAGCGTGAGGGCGGTTTCCACGGCCGTCAGGTCGAGATCCCAGGTCTCGAAGTGACGGTGACGCATACCGAGATCGAGAACTCCCAGGCGTGCGGTCAGCCCATCCTCGCCAGCGGTGACGTGCAGCGTTCCGTAGCCGGGGTGGTGATATTCGCCCAGGTACGCGGCCTCGGGGTGGGCGTGAGGAGTGTCCGCGGAGGCCGCGCGCTGGCGCCGGGTCGCTTCCTTGGCGCCCGCCCGCGCCGACTGCTGCAACTCTGCCATACGCTCGCCCCACGGCAGCGGCGTCAGTCCCAGCAACTCGTCCATGACCAGGTAGCAGGCCGCGTCGGGCAGCAGGCTGGCTTGGTGATCGGCCAGCACGATCACCCCGGCCGCGGCGTCGGGCGCCATCACGACCTTGGCGCTGTAACCGTCGATGTTGCCGCCGTGGTGTACCAGGCGCTGGCCGCGGTAGCTCTCGAGCCCCCAGCCCAGGCCGTAGCCGATCCCGAATCTCTCCGGCCACAGCCGCGCCTCCTGGCCCAGTGCCATGGCCGGCGCCTGCAGCGTGCGCAGCGCGGTCGGGTCGATCACCTCCCGCCCGTCGAGCCGGCCTCCGTTCAGATTGGCCTGTACCCAGCGGGCGAGGTCGGCGACGCAGGAGTAGATGCTGCCCGCCGGGGCGCAGACGGGAAAGTGTTTGGGCGGCATCTCTTCCCGGACGCCGTCGCGTTCCCGATAGCCGCGGCTCCAGTCCGTGCCGCTGCGCGCCTCCTGCGGGGAGAAACAGGTGCCGGTCATGCCCAGCGGCGTGAACAGCCGCTCCCGGATCCCCTGTTCCCAGCTGCTGCCGAGCAGCTCACCGGCCAGGTAGCCGGCGATCAGGTACATGAGGTTGTTGTACTGCCAGACCTCGCGGAAGGTGCGATTCGGCTCCAGGTGGCGCAGCCGCTGTTCCACCACCTCGCGACGGCTCAGCTCGGGGTTGGCGTACCAGACGATGTCGTGACGGGGCAGCCCGGAGCGGTGGCACAGCAGATCGCGGGCGGTCAGCAGATCGGTGGCGACCGGATCGTGTAATCGCAAGCGCGGCAGGTACTCCCGGACCGGACGATCCCATTCGAGCAGTCCGTCGCCGACCAGTGCGGCGAGCAGGGTGGCGGTGAAGGCCTTGGTCGTGGAGCCGATCGCGAACAAGGTGCGCTCGGTGGCCGGCAGCCCGGCCGCCACGTCACGCAGCCCGAACCCGCGGGCCAGGACCACCTGCCCGTCCTGGACCACACCCACCGCCATGCCCGGGACCGCGAAGCGTTCCAGCTCACCCTCCAGGGCTTGGGCCAGCTGGATTCCGGCACTCGTCTCGGTCGTCACACGGACTCCTGCCCTACAGCGATGAAGACTCGAAAATCATTGCGGCCGACCAGCCGTCGACCAGATCGCGCTGTCAGCCAGCGTAACCGGTCCTGCGCTCTACAGGTCGGGACCGGGCGCATTCAGGCGCGCGACGAAAAGGAGCGCCGCGTCCGAGCCCGACCCGCTTCGGCCCGAGCAGGCTCGGACCTATGCCCAGACGCGGCACCCGGACAGGATCTTGTGGCAGTCCGGTCGGACTCGACGTCACCGGCCTCCCGGCCAAGCCGACGGGCGATGACGTTGTATCCGTCGTCCGTGCTCGACGCCGACAGCGCGGTCACCCACACAGGCCGCAGCACCGTCTCAGGCGTGCGCCGCGCCCACCGCCTCGCCGATACTCGCGTACCCGCCCGCGCGCAGCCGTGCGGCCACCCCCCGGTGCAGCCGCCGAGTCCAGAACGGCCCACCGTAGATGAATCCGGTGAACCCTTGCAGCAGGGAGGCGCCCGCCAGAATACGCTCGAAGGCCTGATCGGCGGTTTCGATGCCGCCCACCGAGACGAGCGTCAGCTTGTCCCCGACGCGGGCGTACAGGCGGCGCAGGACCTCGAGGGAGCGCTCGGCGACCGGCGGCCCGGACAACCCGCCCGCGCCCAGCGCGTCCACCTCGGCGGCGGGGGTGCGCAGGCCGGTGCGGGCGATGGTGGTATTGGTGGCGACGATCCCGGCCAGGCCCAGTTCGACGGCCAGGTCGGCGACCGCGTCGATATCCTCGTCGCTCAGGTCGGGGGCGATCTTCACCAGGACCGGGACGCTCACGCAGTCCAGCACCGCGGCCAGCAGCGGACGCAACGACTCCACCGCTTGCAGATCGCGCAGTCCGGGCGTGTTGGGCGAGCTGACGTTGACCACGACGAAATCCGCCAGCGGGCCCAGCAGCTTGGCGCTCGTCACGTAGTCGTCGGCGGCCTGCCCGGCGGGGACGACCTTGGTCTTGCCGATGTTCGCGCCGATCGGCACCCCGCCCGGACGACGCCGGCGCAGCCGGTCGGCGGCCGCGGCCGCGCCGTGATTGTTGAACCCCATGCGGTTGATCAGCGCGTGGTCGGCGGGCAGCCGGAACAGGCGCGGAGCGGGGTTGCCCGGCTGCGCCTGCCCGGTCACGGTGCCGATCTCGGCGAATCCGAAACCCAGTGGGCCCCAAGCGTTCACGCCCTCGGCGTCCTTGTCGAATCCGGCGGCCAGCCCGATCGGCGCGGGAAATTCGACCCCGAACGCCGTGATCCGAAGGATCGGATCACTCGTGGCGGTCAGGCGGGTCAGCAGGGCCCGGGCCGGGGCGAGGCCGGTCGCCCAGCGCATCGCCACGAACGCCAAGTGATGGATGCGTTCGGGCGGTAGCAGGAACATCAGACGCAGCACCAAGGAATACATGCGGACTCACATCCCCGGGCCCGGCACCGGAAACGTGGTCTTTCGCCGCCGCAGCAGCACGCGGCGGCTGCCGTCGGTGTAAGCACGCACCCGGGACAGCTCCCAGCCGCCGTATTCGGCCTGGATAGCCAGCCGGATCGTCGCGGTCACCCGGGTGACTTCGGGGGGTAATCGTAACGGCACGTACTCGTATTCTCCTTCTTCGCTGGTCTCCTCCCACTCCGCTGGAACCGACCGCCTGGACTGTCGGTTCATCGAGGCCCGAGCCATCACTGCCCTCTCTTCCTGTCGTCCGCGCCGATCCGTTGCAGACCGTCACCGGTCGCGGATGCCACGAACAGGTCGCCGGTGCGAGAGTCGACCGTCACCGAGTCCGGCTGACGTACCGTCGCGAAGCGTCCCACTTCCTCCGGTATACCCGTCGACAGGTCGTAACCGACAACTTCGTTGGATCCGGTCAGGGTGACCCAGACAGTTTCCGTGCGCTGGTCGTAGGCGAGCGCGTAGGGCGACGAGCCTACCGGGAACATCTGCCGCATCAGCAGCGGATCGGCGCTGAACACCAGTAATGCGCCCTCGGCGGTGTCGGTGACCAGTATCCGGCCGTAGTGGTCGGTGATCATCTGTGTGGAGCCCGCACCGGCGCGCAGGGCCAGGCCGGGGCGTTCGCGCTTGAAATCCATCTGGGACAGTTCGGTCTGCGTCCGGTCCAGGACCGTGACCGCGGTGCCCGGTGTGGCGATCGCATCGATGTCGGACAGGCCCGTCACCGTCTGTTCGACGTGGCCGTCGGGCGCGAGGATGAGCAGGCGATGATCGGCCAGGCCCGCGGCGATCGTGCCGTCCGCGCGCTTGGCCACCGCGCGAACCTGGCCGTCGACGGGGGTGGCGCGGACGGTGGCGTCGGCGACGTCGATGTGCAGGACCTGCCGTCCGGCCGCGGCCAGCACCTGGCCGGACGGGCCGGGGACGAGGGCCGAGGTGCGGGCGGGCAGGGTGATCGTGCGAGGGTCGGTCAGGGCGGCGGGATCCAGGATGCGCACGGTGACCCCGTCGGGGGCGAGCAGGACCAGTTTGCCGGTCCCCGGATCGTCCAGGGCATCGGCGATGGGAGCGGACTCGGTCACGGTCCCGGCGGGGGTGGTGTGCTCGGCCGGGGAGACCGCGGCA
>NZ_JAGPOX010000013.1 GCF_019038435.1 Nocardia alni | reverse complement strand
ATAAGAGACAGCCGCAAGTCCAGTCCCCCGCAGGTCCAGTCCCCCGCAAGTCCAGTCCCCCGCAAGTCCAGTCGGCTGCTGGCGGCCGACCGGACCTGCGGCAGATCTCAGGTTCGGCCGGTTACCTCGTTGCGCGAAACCAACTGGGCGGCAAGCACAGTGCGCTGGATGCCGCCATGGTGCCTACTACACCGCCTCCGCGCCGCTAGACCGCCTCCACTGTCGCGGCAAGCCCCTGACCACCACCGATGCACATCGTGGCGAGCCCCTTCCCCCCACCACGACGATGCAGTTCGTGCAGCAGCGTGGTCACCATCCGCATCCCGGTGGCGCCGATCGGATGTCCGAGCGAGATGCCCGAACCGTTGACGTTGAGTCGGTCGTGATCTCGCCAGTCCCATCCCTCCAGCACCGCGAGCACCTGCACGGCGAACGCCTCGTTCAGCTCGACCAGATCCAGTCCGTCCAGCAACTGCCGGGTGTCGAGTCCTTGGCGCGCAGCGAGTTTCGCGACCGCGGGCACGGGTCCGATACCCATCCGCGATGGATCGCATCCGGCCGCCGCCCAGCCGCCGAGGTAGCCGATCGGAGTCAGTCCGAGTTCTTCCAGCCGGTCCTCGGCCACCAGCAGGCAGGCCGAGGCGGCGTCGTTCTGCTGACTCGCATTGCCGGCGGTCACGGTGCCGCCGGGGGTGATCGCGCGAAGCTTGGCGAGAGTCTCGGTGGTGCTGTCGGGCCGCACACCCTCATCGGTGGCGACGATCCGGGGTTCACCGCGGCGCTGCGGCACCGAGACCGACACCACCTCGTCATCGAAGCGGCCGTTCTTCCACGCCGCCGCGGCGCGCTGATGACTGCGGGCGGCGTAGGCGTCGGCGCTCTCCCGATCGATGGCGTAGT
This sequence comes from Nocardia alni, assembly GCF_019038435.1. Lineage (GTDB taxonomy): Bacteria > Actinomycetota > Actinomycetes > Mycobacteriales > Mycobacteriaceae > Nocardia > Nocardia alni. Next base: position 95,729 of record NZ_JAGPOX010000013.1, on the reverse strand, counting down.
CCGCGGCGAGGTTCTCGGCCGTCTCGATCATTCCGGAGATCTTGCCGAACCGTTCCTCGGGCTGCGAACGCTCGCGCCCCCGGTCGAGCCGGTCGTAGAGCGAGACGGTTCCCGCTCGCGCGCCCCAGCGAGTGGCCGTCGAGTAGTACTCGATACGGCTCATGGACTCCACCCCACCCGCGAGCACCACGTCGGCAGCCCCGGTCTGGACCATCATCGCCCCGGTCACCAGCGCTTGCAGGCCGCCGCCGCAGCGCCGATCCAGCTGCATGCCCGGCACCCCGATCGGCAGTCCGGCGTGCAGCGCCACCCAGCGGCCCACGCACGGCACCTCGGAATTGGCGTAGGACTGCGCGAAGACCACATCGTCGATCCGTTCGGGGTCGACGCCGCTACGGCCGACAACCTCACGGACCACGGTCGCCGCCAGATCCTCCACCGGAACATCACGCAGCGCGCCGCCGAAGGTCCCGACAGGTGTTCGCAGCGGCTGCACGATCGCGACCCGCCGCAGATATTGCTGATTCGACAACGTACTCACACCTATTCCGATCGAATTGGTTCAGGACGGCCCCCGGCGCATCCGGCGCCGCTTGCCGCCTATACATTTTATATAATATTCTACGAGACGAACAGAGGACGGTGATCGACATGCCCGAGGTGGGCCCCGAAGACTTCAGCGCGATCCTGGCACACGTGCGCGAATTCGTTCGCACCAAGGTCGTGCCCCGCGAGCAGGAGATCATGGATGCCGACGCCATCCCCGACGATCTGCGCAAGCAGGCCGCCGAGATGGGCCTGTTCGGTTACGCCATCCCCCAGCAATGGGGCGGCCTGGGCCTCGAGCTCACCCAGGACGTCGAGCTGGCGATGGAATTCGGCTACACCTCGCTGTCGCTGCGCTCGATGTTCGGCACCAACAATGGCATCGCCGGTCAGGTGCTGGTCAACTTCGGCACCGACGAACAGAAGGCACAGTGGCTCGAGCGCATCGCCTCCGGCGAGGTCGTCGCCTCCTTCGCACTGACCGAACCGGGCGCGGGCTCGAACCCGGCGGGCTTGCGCACCAAGGCGATTCGCGACGGCGACGACTGGGTCATCGACGGCCAGAAGCGGTTCATCACCAACGCGCCGATCGCGGACCTGTTCGTGGTCTTCGCCCGCACCCGCCCCGCCGACGACTCGGGCCCGGGCATCGCGGTCTTCCTGGTCCCCGCCGACACCCCCGGCGTCGAGGTCGGCGTCAAGGACAAGAAGATGGGCCAGGAGGGCGCCTGGACCGCGGATGTGATCTTCTCCGGCGTACGGATACCGGCGTCGGCGCTGGTCGGCGGCTCCGAGGATGTGGGATACCGGGCGGCGATGACATCGCTGGCCCGAGGCCGTGTGCACATCGCCGCACTCGCCGTCGGCTCCGCCCAGCGGGCCCTGGACGAGTCGGTGACCTATGCCGCGGCGGCCACCCAGGGCGGTCACCCGATCGGCGAATTCCAGCTGGTGCAGGCCATGATCGCCGATCAGCAGACCGGCGTCATGGCCGGCCGGGCACTGGTTCGCGAGGCCGCCGCCCGCTATGTCAGCGGAGAAGACCGGCGCATCGGCCCGTCGGCCGCGAAACTGTTCTGCACCGAAATGGTGGGCAAGGTCGCCGATCTCGCGGTGCAGATCCACGGCGGCACCGGCTACATGCGCGAGGTCCCGGTCGAGCGCATCTACCGCGACGTGCGACTGCTGCGCCTGTACGAGGGCACCAGCGAGATTCAGCGCCTGATCATCGGCGGCGGGCTGGTCCGCGAGGCCGGGAAGCGCAAGTGACTGCGGCACGACAGGATTCGACCGCCGCAGCCGAAACGCCGCGGCGACCGTCGGGTCCGCCGCGGCAACACCGGTCTGTCCGGGCCGATCAACGGCGTCACCGGCAGCGTCGACGAGCCCGCGATCCTGACCGCGGAAGCCCACCGCATCATGGCACAGGCGGGCACTCCCGGCCTCACGCCCCAACGAAACGGAGTTCGACATGTCACAACCGCTGCTGCACAACCGAACCGCGGTCATCACCGGCGCCGCACAGGGCATCGGCTACGCCATCGCGGAGAAGTTCGTCGACGAGGGCGCGCGGGTGGTGCTCGGCGATCTCGACGCCGACGCCGTGAAACGGGCCGCCGAACGCCTCGGCGGCCCCGACAGGGCCATCGGCGTCCGCTGCGATGTCACCGACGCCGCCGAGATCGACGCCCTCCTACGGGCCGCCGTCGACACCTATTCCAGCCTCGACATCATGGTCAACAACGCCGGCATCACCCGCGATGCGACCATGCGCACCATGACCGAGGACCAGTTCGACCAGGTCATCTCCGTCCATCTCAAGGGCACCTGGAACGGCACCCGCAAGGCAGCGGCGATCATGCGCGAACAGAAGCGCGGCGCGATCGTGAACCTGTCCTCGTTGTCCGGCAAGGTCGGCATGGTCGGCCAGACCAACTACTCCGCCGCCAAAGCCGGAATCGTCGGGCTGTCCAAGGCCGCCGCCAAAGAGGTTGCCCATCACGGCATCCGGGTCAACGCCATCCAGCCGGGCCTGATCCGCACGCCGATGACCGAGGCCATGCCGGAGAAGGCCTGGGAGCAGAAGATGGCCGAGATCCCGATGGGCCGAGCCGGTGAGGTCGGCGAAATCGCCTCGGTGGCACTGTTTCTCGCCTCGGACCTGTCGTCGTATATGACCGGCACGGTGCTCGAGGTCACCGGCGGACGGCTCATGTAGTGCCCGGATGGGACCGCCCGACAGATCGCGAGACAACATGGCGCGATCCGGATCCACTGCGCCGGCGGTTGGCGGCAACTGCCCGGGGAACTGATCATCTCCGGGCACGAACAGCGCGAAACCGGCTCCGGGAGAAGATAACCCGGGGCCGGTTCGCTCTGCGCTCAGACGCCGATCGCGTCGGCCAACTCGATGACGGCCTCGGCCGTCTTCACATGCGCCAGGTCGATGTGCACGCCCTCGAAATCGACCGCGCCGTTCCCTGCGGCCTCCGCCTCGCGGAACGCCGATATCATGCGGCGATAGAACTCGACCGTCTCCCCCGACGGGGTGAAGACCTCGTTGGAGATGGCGATATGCGACGGGTGAATGCAGACCATGCCCCGGAATCCGAGCCGCCGGGAATCCTCGGCGAACCGGCGGAAACCGTCGAGATCCTTGATGTCCTGCCACACCCCGGTCACCGGATGAGTCTGCCCGGCGCCGCGGGCCGCGACCACGATACGGCTGCGCTGATACAGCGTCTCCAGTCCCTCGAGGGTGAATTCGAAACCCAGCTCGCGCCCCACATCGGCATTCGGGCCGGTGGCGCCGAGCAGGCTCCACACCCGCGGGCACGCCTCCGCGATCTCCTCACAGTGCGCCACCGAGGCCGCCGTCTCGAAGCTGATGATCAGGCCCACCGAGCCGGGTTCGAGGCCCTCGCGCTGCTCGATGTGGGAGACGACGGCGTCGATGCGCCGGACCTCCTCGGCGTCGTAGACCTTCGGCAGGAACAGCCCGGCCACGCCCGGCACGATGACGGCCTCGGCGTCGGCGGCGAAGTGCCCGCTGTCATAGCTGTTGGGCCGCACCCATACGTCGGGGCGCACATTCTGCTCCCGCAGCCGCCCGAGGGTTTCCCGCACGGTCAAGCGGGCAGCGGCCTTGTCCGCGGCCGGGACCGAATCCTCCAGGTCGAGAATCAACGCGTCGGTTCCGGCGGTGACCGCCTTCTCGGCCCAGGTGGGTTTGTGCCCGGGCACGAACAACATCGAACGGTACGGCTTCAAAGGTCTTCTCCTTCTGCGAAATTCGTTGATTCAGAACCGGGGGTCGCGGTGTTCGAGGTGCGCGGCCAGACCCTCGCGCACCTCGGGGCCGCCGAACCCGTAGAACTCGAGTGCCAGGGAAGCGTCGAAAATGGACCCGGCGACCTGCCGGTACCAGTTGTTCAGCGACTGCTTGGTCCACCGGATCGCGGTGGGGGCGCCGGCAGCGAGTTCGTGAGCCACCCCTCGTGCGGTGGGCAACAGTTCGGCGTCGGAGTCCACACACAGCGAGACGAGCCCGATGCGCTCGGCCTCCTCGCCGTTCAGCGGGCGGCACGTCATCAGGTAGTACTTGGCCTTGGCCATGCCGCACAGCAGCGGCCAGCAGATCGCGGCGTGGTCGCCGGCGGCGACACCGAGGCGGGTATGGCCGTCGATGATCTTGGCGGTCTTGGTGGTCACCGACACGTCGGCGAGAATCGCGGCGACGAGACCGGCGCCGACGGCGGGACCGTGGATCGCCGAGATGATCGGTTTGGTGCAGTCGAGCACGTTGTAGACCAGATCGCGGGCCTCCCGCATCACGCGCGTGCGGACCTCGTAGTCGTCACGCATCGCCTCGACCATCGAAAACGATCCGCCGGCCGACAGACCCTTACCCTCCCCTCGAATGACGATCGCCTCGACGTGCGGATCGGCGTCGAATTCACGCCAGATCTCCGCCAGATCCGCGTGGGCGCCCTCGCTGACCGCGTTCAGATTCGGAGCCTCGAACACCAACTCGACGACCCCCGCATCGTCGGGCCCATCCACCCGCAGGTGTTCGAAGCGCGTATAGCGGCTCATGTCCGTCCTTCCGTGCCGATCGCGAATACCGCGTCCAATGAAAACATTATATATTAAGTACGACAAGACTGGTCCGGACCTCCAGCTCACCGGGCCCGCACCGGCACCGGCGGACAGGCCGTGACCGCTCGCGTGGTAGCACTGATCGGGCGGCCGATCATGCGCCGCTCGCCGCTCGATCAGAAAGGAAGGCCGGCACATGGATCGTGCTTTCTTCCGCGTCAAATACGGGGATACCGAGGAATTGCATCCCGAACCGGGCGCGGACAGCGGCTGGGGCACCGAGCACATGCGCGGGCTCGCCGTCAGCGGCGCACTCGCCCGCGAGGCCGAGCGCACGATCGACACCCTCGGGCGCGAGGACCTGCGACCGGTGCGATGGACGCTCGACATGTTCCGGGCGGCGAAAATGCAGCCGTCCACCACCTCGGCGACGGTGATCCGCGACGGGCCGCGGCTGTGCCTGATCGATACCACCCTGCACCAGGACGGCGAACCGGTCGCCCGGGCCAGCGCGCTGTACCTGCGGCCGACCGAGACACCGCCGGGGGTCGTCTGGTCCGGTGGCGCCGCTCCCACCCCACCGGCCGACGAACACATCGCGCCGAAGGATCGCGAACGACTGTACTTCGACCCCGAGCGCGGGTGGGGCGACTGGACCGACGGCTTCGCCGACACCGCCCGAAAACAGGTCTGGCACTTCCCGATTCCCATCGTGCACGGCGAACGCCTGACACCGTTCCAACTCGCCGCCTCCATCGCCGACGTGACGAACCTGATCTCCAACCTCGGCAGTGCGGGTCTCGAGTTCATCAACCCCGATGTCACCATGACGATCGCGCGCCTCCCACAGAGCGCCGACCTCGGCCTGGCCCTGACCGAACGCGTCGAACACCACGGCATAGCGGTCGGCACCGCGGTCGTCTTCGACCGCCAGGGCGTCATCGGCACGGTCACCGCCTCCGGCCTGGCCAACGCCCGCCGAGCCGTCGGCCGCTACTCCCTACGCGAGCACTGAAGGTGACGCCCTCAGCCCTGCGGCAGCGGTGGCGACGGCGGGAAGGTCACCGGCAGCGCGCTCAGGGCTCGATGGAACGGGCCGGGGCGCCAGGTGAGATCTGCCGGAGCGGCAAGTCGCATCTCGGGCAGAGCGTCGACGAGCTGGTCGATGGCGTCCTGAGCCACCAGATAGGCCACCGACCGGGCGGGGCAGGCGTGCGGGCCGGTGCTCCAGGACAGATGCGAGTTGTTGTCCAGGTAGTCGCCGGCGCCGTTCGCGGGATCGTTGTTGCAGGCGGCGATGCCGATGACCACCGGCTGGTTCGCGGCCAGCCAGTAACCGTCGATCAGGATCGGCTGCCGCGGGAAGGTGGTGCACAGGTTCGACAGCGGCGGATCGGTGAAAAGCACCTCGTCCAGGGCGGCGCGGGTGGTCAGGCTGCCGCCCAGCAGTCCGCCGGCGAATCGCTGATCGGTCATCAGCATGCGCAGGGTGTTGACGATCAGGTTTTGCAGCGGTTCGATTCCGGCCCCGTAGAAGCTGACCAGCTGGCTGTTCATCTCGGCGTCGTCGAGGCCGACCGGATGCCGCAGCAACCGTGAGGTGATGTCGTTCCCGGGCTCCTTCCGCTTGAGTGCTATCAGATCCCCCAGCGCCGCGACGAGCATCGCGTCGGCCCGGTCGGTGTCCGAGCCGTCGAATATCGCGGCCATGGCATCCGCCGCCCGGCGCCCGATCTCCGCCGGGCAGCCGAGCATCGTGTTGACCACCTCGAAGGTCAGCGGATAGGCGTACTGGCTGATCAGCTCCGCCGAACCGGTCTCGCAGAACGCGTTGATCAACTGCGCCGAGATCTTCTCGATCGCGCCGTGCAGGGAGAACAGGTCGAATGCGTTCAGGGCTTCCACCGTGGGGACTCGATAGCGCGCGTGTTCGGCGCCGGCGCTGCGAAAGGCGTTGGGGCGCCACTCCATCAACGGCAGGACCGGGCAGTCGCCGGGAATGTCGCGCTGCCAGATACGAGGGTCGGCCGGGAAATGGTCGGGATCGTTGAGAATCCGCCGGGCGGTCTGGTAGCCGATCACGAGGGTGGCGGGCACGCCGGGCGCGAGTTCGACCGGCGCCAGCGCACCGTACCGCTCCCGCAGGGCTCGATACACGCGGTAGGGGTCGGCTGCGAATTCCGCTGTGTAGAGCGGGGTTCGAGCTCCAGCGGCGTCGAGCTGCGCTCCGTGCGGAACCGGGCTGGACGCAGCACCGTGCGATGGCATGGTCAACGGTGACCTCCGAGCAGGATCGACAGAATGCGACCGCTCGCGGTGATATCCGCCGAGCCGGTCCGTGGAATCGTATCCAGTGCGGGGCGGCGCGTGGCGTGAAATTCAAATATTATGTATTTTATGTAAGGAGCGCAGGGCGTGCCGGGCCACTGCCTGCCCTATGCCGTGGACTTCTCTTCCTCCGACCACAGGCCCTGAGTCTCCAGCATGGCGACCAATTCGTCGGCGCCCTCCATGATGTGATCGCGCATCAGGGTGTTGGCGGCCTTCGCGCGCCGCTTCTGCAAGGCCTCCAGGATCGCGGGATGCTCCTGCATCGTGTGCTTGCTGTGGCCCTCGATGTCGTTGTAGAACCGATTGGGCAACTGCCGCACGATCGAACGCAGCAACATGGCCAGGCGGCGAGAGTCTGCGGCCAGATTGATCGTGCGATGGAACTCGTGCCCGAGTTGCACCACCAGCGCGGGATCGGTTCCCTGCGCGACCGCCTCGGCGTGCCGGGCGTTGACATCCGCGAGATGCTCGAGCTGGGTGGGAGTGATCAATTTCGCTGCGCGCCCGGTCAATTCGCCCGCCAGCGTGGCCTGTGCCCAGAAGATGTCGCGCACGTCCTGGCGGCTGAAAGCGGACACCATGAACCCGCGTCGCGGGACGAGTTCGACGAACCCCTCGCCACTGAGCAGCAGCAGTCCCTCGCGCACCGGAGTGTTGCTGACGCCCACCGCTTCCGCGATCGGCTCCGTGCGCAGAAAGTCGCCCGGCCGGACTCGTCCCGTGATGATGAGTTCGCGCACATAGGTCGCGACATCCTCCGAGAGCTGCTGGCGCTGGGAGTTCGAGCTACGCGGCAAACTCCGCGTCGTCGATTCCATGTAGGCTCGGTCCTTTCCGGTCGGCACTTATTACGCATTATGCCTCATGTTTTCCGGAACCAGCGGCTCTGGCGGGCGTACGGGCCGCCTCAGCTCCCGTGTGGAAGCGGCGCCGCACTCTCGCGCGCACGACCGAATTCCGCACGGATGGCATCGGTATCGGCGCCGAGATCCGGAACCCGCCCCGATACCGTCGGCCAGTCGCGCGCCGACGCGGGCGGCAGCAATGCCGGTAGCCGTCCCACCGGCGAATCGACCTCACGCCAGCGATCCCGCTCCGCGAGCTGCGGATGTTCGGCCAGATCCCGCACACCGTTGAGCCGGGCGTTACCGATTCCGGCGGCATCGGCCAGTCGCTGGATATCGGCCAGCTCGCGCCGCGCGCACCACGCTCCGAGGATCTCGTCCAGCTCGGCACGCCGGACCACCCGATCGTGATTGTGCCGGTAGCGCGAGTCGGCCGCCAGATCGGGACGTTCCAGCAAATCCTCTGTGAGGCGGCGCCATTCGCGATCGCTCGTGGTACCCAGCACGGCCGTCTGCCCGTCCGCGGTCGGATACGCGCCGTAGGGTGCGATCATCGGCGAACCCATCCCGACCGGTTCGGGTTCGGTGCCCGCGTGCAGCACCTGGTTCAGCGCGAAGCCCATCATCTCGGCGACCACGTCGAGCATCGCGATCGGGATCAGCGCCCCACGGCCGGTGCGCTCACGGTCGTACAGCGCCGCGAGCACGCTGGAATAGGCGTAGAGGGCGGTCCCGACATCGGCCACCGGGATTCCGGGCTTGGCGGGCGCACCGGGCGTCCCGGTGATCGCACACGATCCCGCTTCGGCCTGAATGAGCAGGTCATAGGCGCGTTTGTGATCCAGCGGCCCGCCCTTGCCGTAGCCGGAGATATCGACCACGATCAGGCGCGGATACCGCCGCAGCAGTTCCTCGGGCTCGAAACCCAGCCTGCCGAGAGCGCCCGGGCCCAGGTTGGACACCAGCACATCGGCCCGCTCGAGCAGGCCGCTGAACACCTCCCGATCGGCGGCATCGGTCAGCTCGAGCGCCGCGGATTCCTTGCCGTGGTTGAGCCAGACGAAATGGGCGGCCATCCCCCGCACCACCCGGTCGTAGTGGCGCGTCGAATCGCCGGAGCCGGGCTGTTCGATCTTGATCACCCGGGCGCCGAGATCGGCCAGGTGACGGGTGCACAGCGGCGCGGAGATGGCCTGCTCGAGTCCGACGACGGTGATCCCCGACAGCGGCGAGCTCATAGCAGCTCCTCCCTCGACAAGGCTTGTGCGGCAACATATTCGCTGTCTCGCGAACGATCCGGCCCGGTCCAGTCGGCGATGAGATCCGCGACGTCGAGAGGTTCGGTGCGCGGCACCGAGGGCGCGCGGGCGGGAGTGCGGCTCAGCCGGGGTGCGGGCGCCGGTTGCAGCACACCGTGCACCCGCTGGAACAGCTCGCGCTGGGTGTTGTGCGGATCCTCGGCGGCCTCGTCGAAGGTCAGGACCGGGGTCACGCAGGCATCGGTGCCCGCGTAGATCCCCGCCCACTGCGCCCGCGTCCGGGTCGCGACCGCGGCGCCAATGAGTTCACGCAGCCGCGGCCAGTTCCGCCGATCGTCCTGTCCGGGCCAGTCGGCGGTGTCGACGCCGAGGCGGGCCAGGAATTCGGCGTAGAAGTCGGGTTCCAGCGCGCCGACCGCGAGATAGCGGTCGTCCGCGCAGCGGTAGGTGTCGTAGAAGGGAGCGCCGGAGTCCAGGTAGTTCGCGCCTGGATCGTCGCTGTAGAGCCCGGCCGCGCGCAGGCCCTGCAATTTCGCGGTCAGCAGTGCGACACCGTCGACCATGGCCGCGTCCAGCACCTGACCACGGCCGGACTTCCACGCCTCCAGCAGGGCACAGACAATGCCGAACGCGCCGATCGCCGCACCGCCGGCGTAGTCGCCGAGCAGATTGATCGGCGGCCGCGGCGCCTCACCGGCGCGCGCCATCGCGTGGAGCGCCCCGGTCTGCGCGACATAGTTGATGTCGTGCCCGGCTTCGGTTGCCAGCGGGCCGGTTTGGCCGTATCCGGTCAACCGCGTGTAGATGATCTCCGGATTGCGGGCGAGCGCCACATCCGGTCCCAGACCCAGCCGTTCGGCTACTCCGGGCCGATAGCCCTCGACGAAAACATCCGCACCCGACATCAGCCGAAGCACCGTCTCGATGCCGTCGGGATTCTTGAGGTCCACCGCGATCGCGTCGCCGCCGCGATTGACCACGTCGAATTCCGCACGCAGCCCATCGGTCTGGCCGAGGGCGCGGGCGGACCGATGCGGCGGGCGCACCACGCGCACTACGTGAGCACCCATATCCGCCAGCAACATGCCGACGAAGGGCACCGGGCCCATCCCTGCCAGAACCAGCACCCGCACACCGGACAACGGTCCGCTCATCACCACACACTCCTGTTTCGTTGGAAGACGACGCCGGCCGCGGACCTGTGACCGACAGCGGCCGGCGTCGTTGCCCGAGATCCCCTGCAGGGGCGATCAGTAGGACCGCGGGAGACCCAGCACCTGCTGAGAGATGTAGTTGCGCACCATCTCCTGCGAGAAGGGCGCGTTACGCAGCAGGCGAACCTCACGCCACAGCCGCTCGACGTGGTACTCCTTGGAGTAGGCGTATCCGCCGAAGGTCGACAGCGCGCGATCGCACGCCTCGAAACCCGCCTCGGCGCCAAGGTATTTCGCGGCAGCGGCCTCCTTACCGCACGACTTGCGGGCCTCGAACAGTCCGGCGGCGTGCATGCAGACCCGCTCGGCGGCCTCGAGCCTGATCCAGGAATCGGCCAGCGGGTGGGCGACGGCCTGGTTCTTGCCGATGGGACGGTCGAAGACGACCCGATCCTTGGCGTACTGGGTAGCCAGCTCCAGACCGGCACGGCCCAGACCGACGCCTTCCAGGCCGACCACGATGCGCTCGGGATTCAGGCCGTCGATCAAGTATGTGAAACCCTTGCCGACCTCGCCGATCACCTCGTCGTCGCGGACCTCGAGGTCATCGATGAACAGCTCGTTGGAGTCGATCGCCGAACGTCCGAGCTTCTCGATCTCCCGCACGGTGATCTTGGTGCGATCCAGATCGGTGAAGAACAGGGTCATGCCGTCGAGCGGCTTGTTCTCCTCGCGCGGCGAGGTGCGTGCCACGATCAGGATCTTGTGCGCGTTCTGGGCGTTGGTGATGAACACCTTCTGCCCGTTGATCACCCAGCCGCCGTCGGTTTTGGTCGCCTTGGTCCGGATGCGTGAAGTGTCAACGCCCGCAGTGGGTTCGGTGATCGCGAAGGCCATCAGAATTTCTCCGGAGGCCAGCTTCGGCAGCCATTCGCGCTTCATCTGCTCCGAGCCGTAGCGCAGGATCGGCGCCGGCGGGAAGACGTAGAAGTGGATGGCCGAGCCGCCGCTCATGCCGGCGCCGGAGGCCGCGACCTCCTGCAGCATGATGCCCGCCTCCGTCAGGCCCAGCCCCAGGCCCCCGTACTCCTCGGGAATCATCACGCCCAGCCACCCGGCCGCGGCGAAAGCCTTGACGAATTCCCATGGGTATTCGCCCTTCTTGTCCTTCTCACGCCAGTAGTCGTAACCGAATTTCCGGGCCAGCTCGCGGGTGTTCTGGCGGACCAGTTCCAGGTCGTTTTCGTCGGTCAGTGTCATTGGTGATCTCCTGAGCGGGTCGGGATTGCGTCGATGGGGGTGGCCGGATCCAGCGAGGACAGGTCCCCTTGTGAGAGGCCCAGATAGCGTGCACGGATCGCGCGGCGCATGATCTTGCCGTTCTTGGTCTTCGGAAGTGCCTGCACCACATGCAGAGTGGGCGCGAACGAGCGTCCTATGTGATGGATCGCGGCGGCCTTCAGATCGTCGTGATCGGTGCCGTCACCAACCACGACGAAGGCGACAACCCGTTGTCCCCGTTGGGGATCGGGCTCGCCGATCACGGCGGCCTCCACGACGCGACGGTCCTTCAGCAACGCCGCCTCGATCTCGGCGGGCCCGACGCGGCGGCCGGAGACCTTGATGGTGTCGTCGGATCGCCCGTGGATACGCCACACGCCGCGTTCGTCCACCGCGGCCAGGTCGCCGTGCACCCACACGTCTTCCCAGCGGTTCCAATAGGTTTCGAGATAACGCTCGCGGTCCTGCCAGAACGCGTGCGTCATGCCGGGAAAGGTGTTCAGGACCGCCAGTTCGCCGACCTCACCGGTCACCGGCTTTCCGTCGCCGTCGAGCACGGCCACATCCGCGCCGATCAGCGGCGCGTTGAACGATGCCGGGTCGATGGGCAGGAACGGATAGGCGACCAGCAGACCGCCGCCGACCTCGGTGCCGCCGCTGAAGTTGACGATCGGCCGCTGCGCGCCGCCGACCGTCTCGAACAGCCAGCGCCAGGTCGGCTCGTCCCACGCCTCACCGGTGGATACGAACGACCGCAGGGTCCGCAGGCCGGTGGGCGCACCCTCGGTACGGGCCATGACCAGCCGCATCGCGGTGGGCGCCACACCTTGGACCGTGACGCCGTTGCGGTCGATGATCTCCCACATCCTCGTGGGCGTGGGATGATCGGGCACCCCCTCGGTGAACACCACCGTGGCGCCGAACTGCAGACCGCCCGCGATGAGCATCGGGCCGACGAGCCAGCCCATATCCGAGATCCAGGCGATGACGTCGTCCTCGTGCACATCGAAGCTGTAGCCGAAGTCGACGGCGGTCTTCACCGCGAATCCGGCGTGCGAGTGCACGATTCCCTTGGGCCGCCCGGTGGTGCCGGAGGTGTAGACGATCGTCAGCGGATCGTTCGACTCCAGCGAAACCGTCGGCACCGGTTCGGGATCGGCCGGCAACTCGTCCCAGTAGACGTCCCGTCCGTCGCGCATCTCGACGCCGTTGTCGAGATGACGGACCACCACGCTGTGGCGGACGGACGGGGCGGACAGCAGGGCCTCGTCGGCGGTTTGCTTGAGCGGCACCACTTTTCCGCGACGCGTGGTCGCATCGGCGGTGATCAGCGCGACCGCCCCGGAGTCCCGCAGCCGGGCGGCCAGGGCCTCGGGTCCGTAGCCGGTGAAGGCCGGAACGGAGATGGCCCCGATCATCGCGCAGGCCAGGAAGGCTACCACCGCCTCGGGCACCACGGGGACGAACAGCACGACTCGGTCGCCGCGCGAAACACCCAGGGCGGCAAGGTGTGCCGCGAACCGGCGCACCTCGGCGTCGAGTTCGGCGTAGGTGAGGGCGCGGCGGGTCCCGCCGTCACCCTCGTAGACGACCGCGGTCTTGTCCGCGATCGGGCCGGTGGCGTGCCGATGGGCGCACAGGGTGGCCAGATTCAGCCGCCCGCCGGGAAACCAGCGCGGGAACGGGGTGCCCGCGCTGTCGTCGAGGACCCGCTCGAACGGCTCGGCGAATTCGACGCCGAGATCCTCGACGGCCGCGCGCCAGAACCATTCCGGCTCATCGACCGACGCCCGGTGCAATTCGGCGAGGCCGCGGTAACCCCACTTCGCCATGGCCGTCAGTAGACGGCTGCGGGCACATACATCGTCGGTGGGCATCCATACCGACCGCTCGGCCGGATCGGCGGGACCTGGTCCTCGCATCGGGCACATCCTTTCTCTGCGCGACTGGTCTTCGTGATCAGGACGCGGTCGCGGGCTCCGGTGCGGCGGAACGCTTGAGCATCAGTCCGGCGCGCAGGCAGTCGCAGACCACCTCGTCGCGCTGGTTGATGCCCTGGTGGCGGAAGTTCACGATGCCGGAATCGTTGCGGCTCTTGGATTCCCGCTTGCTCACGATCTCGGTCCGCACATGGATGGTGTCGCCGTGGAAGACCGGCGCCGGGAACTTCACCTCCTGGAAACCCAGGTTGCCCAGCGTGGTGCCCAGCGTGGTGTCGGGGACCGTGATCCCCGAGACCAGCCCGAGGATGAACAGGCTGTTCACCAGGCGCTGGCCGTGGATGGAGTTCTTGGAGTACTCGGCGTCCAGGTGCAGCGGCGCGACGTTGAGGGTCAGCGAGCTGAACAGGACGTTGTCGGTCTCGGTCACCGTGCGCCGCGTCGCGTGCTCGATGACGGTTCCGGGTTCGAACTCCTCGAAGTAGAGGCCGGCCATGACGAGTCCTTTCGATTCGATGAGGGCGCTTCCCCGGTTTCCCGCGGTCGAACCCAGCTTATAGCATTATATATTATATTGTCACGGATTGGACGAGTAGCCCGCTCCGGCCCGGCGCCGATCGCGGTACACCCCGCGGTACCGCTCCGGGGCTTCGAAGTCGAACTCGGGTGCGCCATGGTCGCGGGCGTACTCGTCGAGGGCGGCACGAAACCGCTCGGTCGCCGCGCTGGAGGTCACGATCGCCTGCCGTCCGAAACGTCACTCGACATTCAAGGCTCACTCACTGTTGGTGACAGACAAGACTTTTCGACGCCCGCCGTCAGCCTTCGGCGTACAGCACCTTCGCTTCGACCAACTCGTCGATCTGCTCGGGCGTGTACACCTCGGCGGCGACAGCGCGGCTTTGCGCGCCGACCCGCGGGGCGGTTCCCGGCCGATCCGGACGCTCACCGTCGAACGTCCACGGCGGACGCATCAGCGCCAGCCCATCGGGCTGCCGTTCGACCATCTCCAGCCATTCGACCTGCTCGTGTTCGAGATAGCCCGTCATCGACAGCACCGGCGCGAACGGCACGTCGGCGGCGCTCAGCGCCTGTTCCCAGTGCCGCACCGATTTACGCTCGAATTCGCTCTCGACGATCCGCACGAGTTCGAAGTAGTTGGACTCGCGCGGGCGATATTCGGCGAAGCGCGGATCCTCGGTCAGGTCCGAGCGTTCCATCGCGGTGCACAGCGAGTGCCAGAACTTCTGCGAGGACGACAGGTGGATCGCCAGGAACTCCCCCGTCGAGGTCTTGACGCAGAAGTTCTGCGCCTGCGGGTGGCGGCTCTGCCTGCTCGGATCGGCGCCCAGCTCGAATGCCTGGGTGATGCCGTCGGTGGTCAGAACGCTGACCGCTTCCATGATCGAGGTCTGCACGTGCTGCGGTTCGCCCGTCTTCAGCCGGCCCACCAGCGCGGCGAGTACACCGGTGGCCGTGCTCAGGCCGGTGACGAGGTCGGCGCTCAGACCGCCGGCCAGTTGCGGGTGGTCAGCGTCGCTGAACAGCGAGTACAGACCGCCGAAGGCATGTCCGATGGTGTCGTAGGCCGGGCGATTGGCCAGCGGGCCGCCGCCGCCGAATCCGGTCACCGACCCGTAGACGACATCGGGCCGCAGCGCGCGGCACTCCTCGGGCCCCAGACCCATGGCGGCGAGTTTGCCCGGACGCAGATTCTCGAGGACCACATCGAACCGCGGGACCAGCGCCTTGACCAGCGCGATTCCCTCCGGCTTCTTCAGGTCGACGGACAGGCTGCGCTTACCGCTGTTGTACTGGCGGAAGTACGGGCTCCCGTCGTTCTGCAGACGCCGGAAGTCCTCGCCGACGACCGGCTTCTCGACCTTGACCACCTCCGCTCCGAGCGCGCACAGGATCGACGTGGCGAACGGAAGTGAGATGTAGCCCCCGATCTCCAGGATCCGGATTCCGTCGAGCGGCTTGTGCTGCATGGTTTGCCCTCCAAACTGTCGGCTTTAATATAATATATTCTATGCAGACTGGATAGCGGTACCTCGAACTCGACCCGGGCGCCGATCGGCGGGCACATCCGCCGGACGACCACGACAACAGCGGCCTCGGGCGGCGCCCTGACCCGAAGTCCTCGACGCCTGCCCCGCGATCGAGCCTACGGCCCGGCCGCCACAGTCCCGACGACCCGGCCCGACCGGTATATCCGAAAGGTTCATCGATGCAGCACATCCCCGCACTCGAGCAGTCCGTGGCCCAGCTGGTCACCGACCTCGAATTCGATTCCATCCCAACCGAAGCCATCGACGGCGCGCGACGGCTGATGCAGGATCAGCTCGCCTTGCAGGTGGGCAGCGCGTCGCTGCCGTGGAGCCGGGCCGTACTGGAGCTGACCCGCGCCACGCACGCTCCGGGCGCCGCGCACGTCACAGCGAGCGGTGACACGATGAGCGCGGCCGACGCCGCCTTCGTCAACGCCACCTTCGGGCACGGCTTCGAATACGACGACGCGCACCGTGCCAGCTCCTCCCACCCGGGTAGCTGCGTGGTGTCCGCGGCGCTCGCGGTCGGCGAGGAGCTCGGCGCCTCGATGCGGGAGGTGATCACCGGCATCATCGCGGGCTACGAGGTCTACACCCGCATCGGCGTGCTCGCCGCACCGCAACTGCTCGAGCGCGGCTTCCACCCGCACTGCCTGCTGTCGAACTTCGGCGCCGCCGCCGTGGTCGCGAAGATGCGCGGCTTCGACGCCGAACGCACCCTGCACGCACTCTCCATCGCGTTCAGCCACTGCTCGGGCACCACCGAATACACCTCGACCGGCGGCTCGGTGAAGCGCCTGCATTCGGGCATCGGCACCCGAAACGGCATCCGCGCGGCCGACATGGCAGCCGCCGGAATCACCGGCCCGACAACATTTTTGAGTGGCGCAAAGGGCTTCTACCGCACCTTCGTCGGCCGCGATGTCGCCGACGACGCGGACGCCGCCTTCTCCCTCGACTCCCCGTTCGAGATCACCAAGATCTGGATCAAGCCCTACTGCTGCTGCGGAATCAACCACGCCTACATCGACGGCGCCCGTCAGCTGTCCGGCCGGACCGCCGATATCGAAACCATCGAACTGGGCATCCAAACCGGCGGCGACGTAGTGATCGGCAACAAGAACGCGAATGCCTACGCGCCCCAGACGATCGAACATCTCCAGTACAGCCTCCCGTTCCAATTCGCCCTGTCGGTCCTGGGCCTGGGCAACGGCTTCCGCACCCACCACGACTACCTCGCGGGCCGGCTGGATCTGAGCGAAGGCAGCGACGTCGCGGCACTGGCCCGCCGAGTGAAGATCGAGGTGAAACCTGAACTCGACACCGCGTACCCGGGAAAATGGGTCGGCGACATCACCATCGGCTACACCGACGGCACCAGCGAGAAGATCTTCGTCGACAGCCCCCTGGGCACCGCCGAAAATCCCATGTCCCCACAGGATCTGGACGCCAAGTTCCGCGATGTGACGGTCTCGGACTTGGGCGCCGAGCGCAGCGCGGAGCTGCTACAGGCGATCATCGCCGGTGATCCGGACCAACCGGCGTCGGAATTCGCTGCGCTGCTGCGGGTTTGACGGCATGCGGCGGTTGCCGGTTCACCCGCGGCTGAACGGCACATCCCAGAACGCGAGTTCGTGGCGCATTCCGGTCAGGAACAGTTCCTCCGCGTTGTCGTTACCCGCTTCGTCGAGCATTTGGGCGCAGCGGGCGGTGAGGGCCGCGAAGGCGGGGTCGGCGTAGGTGCCGATCCAGCGCTGGTAGCGCGGGTCAGCGGGTGGGTTTTGCTCGAGGATGGCGCCGAGCGTCGAATAGCCCCACATGCAGGGGTAGAGGGCGGCTAGGCCGTCGGCGTAATTCGCGGCCGAATCCAGCAGGAACGTAGTGTATTTCGCGCACGGCTCGCCCTTGGCGGCGCTGTCGAGGTCGGCGCCGAACTCCGCGGCCAGAGCGCGGTGCAGCGAGAGTTCGTCGTGGAAAGTGGCGTGCGCGAGATCGACCAGGTCGCCGAGGTGGGCAGTGGGGGCCTGCCAGGCGAGGCGGGAGAAGACGCGGACGTAGTCGAGCAGGAACAGGTAGTCCTGTTCCAGCCAGGAGCGGAACACCGGGTCGGCGAGGTCGCCCTTCGCGATCCCCGCCACGGTCGGGTGCGCCAGTTGCTCCTCGACCAGCGGGCGGCCGAGCCGCTCCAGATGTGCTGCGAGACTCATGCGAGAAGTCTCTCTTACTCTCTCGAACAAGACAAAGTTTTTGATATAATATATTTTTGCCTACGTGGTTCCGGCCGATCCACTGTCCGCCACGCACGGGTAGGCTGAGGTTGCGAGGAGGTAACGGTGCCCGAGCAACTGCATACCGGCCCCCGGCTGAGTTTCCATACCGGCGATGTCGATGCCGCCATCGAGCAGGTCACCAAGACGTTCGCCCGGCACGAGGTGCAGCTGGCGGATGTGCGCGATCTCGATTTTCAGCTCGATCTGGCCCCGGCGCCCCGGTTGACGGTTGCTCGCATGAGCTACGGCACCGAGGCCGTCATCCATGGCCCGCCCATGCAGTTGTGTTATCACGTGAATCTTCCGGTGACCGGCGAGAGTGTGGTGGCGCAGAACGGTGTACGGCGCACTATTTCCGGTGGTGAGGCCGGGGCGGTGTTCGTACCTCGCTATCCGGTGATGGTTGCCTGGAGTGCCGGATCGTGGCAGTACCACGTCAAGATCCCGAAGGAGTTGCTCGAGGCGCACGCCGCCAAACTCACCGGCGTCCCGGTCGATGACGGAATTCGCTTCGACGTCGATTTCGACCTGCGCGGCGGACTGGGCTCGGCGCTGATCGCGACCACCGAATTCCTCCACGCCGAGCTGAATCGCCCGGGTGGGCTGGCGACCGTGCCCAGCGCCTGCCAGGAGTTGGAGGCCGCGCTGATGACGCAGCTGCTGATGGCGGTGCCCAGTCAGCTGAGCCCGCTGCTGCACAGCAAACCCGCGCATACCCGGCGGTCGAAGATCCGTGAGCTCATGGACTACATCGACAACCATCCGGAGGTGGAGATCACCACCGCGGATCTGGCGGCACGCGCCGGGATCGGGCCGCGCGCTCTGCAGGCCGGATTCCAGGACGTCGTGGGTATGTCGCCGACCGCTTACCTGCGCGGCGTGCGCCTGGATCGGGTGCATCTGGAATTGGCCTCGGGCAGCGCGTCCTCGGTCACCGACGTCGCGGCGAAGTGGGGTTTCTACCACCTCGGCCGCTTCTCCCAGCAGTACCGGGAACGGTTCGCGGTCACGCCCTCACAGACGGTGGGTCGCGCACGCCAGTGAGCTGGGCCCGTGACAACGACGTGACGGACCTGGCTCAGTGGCGTGCGCGACCGGTGGCGATCAGCCTTCGTCGAAGACGATGGTCGAGGCGTCGACCGCGGCGCCTCCCCCATCGGCCACGAGCACGTGCCCGGTGACGATCGACGCGTCACCGGAGGCCAGGAAGGCGCAGACCGCCGCGATCTCCTCCGGTTCGGCCGCGCGACGCAGCGGAACATGTTTGGTGGTCAGGTCATACGCCTCATCGAGGGTGATGCCCTCGCGCCGCGCCAGATAGGCCATCGCGCCCTCACCGAGCTTGGTGCGGATCCAGCCGGGGCAGACCGCGTTGACCCGCACACCCTTCGGACCGTATTCCCTGGCCAGCCAACGAGTTATGCCGATCAGCGCCGCCTTCGCCGCGGTGTAGCCGACGGTTCCGGGTGGGCCCGCGATCAGTCCGGCGGTCGAGGCGAACAGCACCAGCGAACCCCGCCGCGCCATCAGATGCGGCATCACCTCCCCGGCCAGATAATACGAGCCGTGCACGTTGACGTCGAGCGCTTTCTGGTATGCCGCAGCGTGTTTCGGGTTCGCGGTGCCGGAGATCGCGGCGCCTTGCGCGGCGATGACGGTGTCGATGCCGCCCAGGTCGGTCGCCGCGCGAGCGACCACGTCGTGGATCGCAGCGGGGTCGGCGCCATCGGCGGGCAGGGCCAGCGCGCCGGTCCGCTCGGCGAGCGCCGCGAGCCGGTCGGCATCGATATCCGTCACCGCGACCTTCGCTCCGTCGTCGACAAGCCGGCGGACCACCGCCGAGCCGACCCCACCGGCCGCGCCGGTGACGAGTGCGAATTCGGGTTTACCGCGTGCGCCGCTCATCGGACCACCTCACTGTTGTCGCTGCCCTGTACGGCGGGGGCCGGGTCAGCGGATTCGACTCTCGCGCCGACAGTTTCGTACTGTGCGCGCAGTTCGTATTTCAGGATCTTTCCCGAGGCATTGCGCGGGAGTTCATCTCGTTCGATGAAGTACTTCGGGATCTTGTAGGAGGCCAGCCGCTCGCGGCAGTAGGCCCGCAGCGCGTCCTCATCGAGATGGACGCCCGCCTCGGTCACCAGCACCGCGCAGCCGACTTCGGCGTACTTCGGATCCGGTACCCCGACCACCGCGGCGTCCACGATGCGCGGATGTGCGGTGAGCACACTCTCGATCTCGGCGGGATACACGTTCTCCCCACCGCTGCGGATCATATCCTTGGCCCGCCCGGCCAGGACGAGGAAGCCGTCGGCGTTCACATATCCCAGATCACCTGTGCGACACCAGCCGTCGATGAAGGTGTCCCGGTCCGCCTCCGGGCGGTGCCAATAGGCGGCACTGACCGCGCCGCTGCGCACGATGATCTCGCCGACCTCCCCGACCGCGGCGCCACCGGTGGAGATGTCGCCTTCCCCCGTCCATACCTTGGCCTCGGCCAGCGGAAGGGGACGGCCGATGCTGTCGGGCTGGGAATCGAAGTCCTCGTCGTCGAGGGTGGTGGCGATGGCGCCGCCCTCGGTGAGCCCGAACACCTGGGTCAGCCGGATTCCGGGCAACCGCCGCCGGACCTCGGCGACCATCCACGGCATCATGGTGTCACCGCCGATGATGAAGTGCCGCACCGATTTCGGGAGCCGATGCTCGATATCGTCCAGGCGCAGCATATCCCCGAGCATGAACGAGAACAGCAGGCAGTCGGTCACCTGCTCCCTGTCGATCACCTCGAGCAGATGATCGACGGTGAAATTGCCCGAGGCCAGGGTGACGACCGTGCCGTGCATCAGCAGCGCAGGCGCGGTGACCGCCTCGAATCCGCCCGCGTGATAGAGCGGGCCGGGTACGAGGGCGACGGTCCGCGGGGAGAAGCGCCAGCGCAGCGATTGCATGGTGGCCGCGGCGAGGGTGTTGGCGTGGGTCCAGATCGCACCCTTGGGCAGTCCCGTGGTGCCCGAGGTGTAGAGCAGCGACATTGGGTCCGCCGCAACGACTTCGGGTGTCTCTGCGAGCGGCTCGCCACCCTCGAGTATCTCGAAGGGTTGCGCCCATTCCGGCGTCGCATGTTCGGAATCGATACGCACGATGAAGGTCTCGATCTCGAGTTGCGCGCGCACCGGCTCGGCCTTGGCGAGCAGGCTGCTGTGGATGATGAGCGCCTTACACCCCGAGTCGTTCAGGATGAACCGCAATTCGGCCGGAGCGAGGCGGAAGTTGAGTCGCACCGCGATCAGGCCCAGCCGCGCCGCGGCGAAACACAGCGGAAGATATTCGGCGTCGTTGTACAGCATCAGCCCGAGCCGATCGCCCTTGCCGAGCCCCAGCTCCGCCAGGGCGCGGGCGTAACGCAGCGATGTGTCACGCAGCTGTTCGTAGGTGATTCGTTCGCGGCCGTCGAACGCGACCGCGACCCGATCGCGCCCGCCGGCCGGAATCTGATCGACCACCGAGTCGAGAACGCGAGAGAAATTCACGACACACCGTCCTTCCTCCGGGCCCGTCCGTGACGGGCCCGCCGTACTGGCGTCATCTGTTCGCCGTGCATGCTCAGACGCCCGGTCCGAGCACGATCTGCTTGAGCTCGGTGAATTCCTGGATTCCCTCCGGGCCCGATTCCCGTCCCCATCCGGAGCCCTTCACCCCGCCGAACGGTGCGCTGACCGCGGGGCCGAACGTGTTGATCGCCACCGACCCCGACCGGATGCGGGCGGCCGTGGCGAGAGCGGCCTCGCGATCGGTGGTGTAGACCGAGGCGGCCAGGCCGAAACTGGTGTCGTTGGCCAGCCGGACGCCCTCGTCCAGGTCGCGGTAGGTCTGCACGACCGTCACCGGGCCGAACACCTCGCCTCGCACCAGATCTGCGTCCGGCGCGAGGCCGGTGATCAGCGTCGGTTCGTAGTACCACCCGGTGTCGGTGTGTGGTGGCCGCCGACCGCCGGCCACCACGCGGCCGCCTGCGCCGATCGCGCGTTCCACGAATCCCTCGGTGCGCCGCAGCGCGGCCCGATTCACCAGCGGGCCGATCCGGGTTTCCTCGTTGAGCGGATCGCCGATCCGCAGCGCCGCCCACGCCGAACGCATCTTCTCGATCAACTCGTCGTGACGCCGCTCGGAGATCAGCACCCGTGACAGCGCCGCGCAGACCTGTCCGGTGCCGCCGGTCGCTCCCGGTACGAGCGATTTCAGGACCCGATCCAGCGGCGCGTCGTCGAGGATGAGCGCCGGGGATTTGCCCCCGAGTTCCAGATGGGTGCGGGCGAACCGGGACCGGGTCGCCTCGATGATCTGTTGTGCCGCAACGCGTCCGCCGGTCAGCGACACCATGTCGACACGCGCGTCGGCGGTCAGCATCCGGCCGATCGTGACGTCGCCGCACAGGATGCTCAGCGCGCCCGGCGGAAAGCCCGCGGCCCGAGCGCATTCCGCGACGAGCCGCATGATCAGCTGCGATTCGACGGCGGCCTTCACGATCACCGGGCACCCGGCGAGCAGCGCCGGAATCACCTTGGTGCCCATGGTGACCAGCGGACCGTTGTAGGCCATGATCGCCGCCACCACACCGGCCGGTTCGCGCCGCACGACGACCTCGCCGAGCATAGATTTACGGGAATCGTCGCGCAGAGCCCGCGCGGCGCATTCCAGCGCGGCCGACCACGCGCCCGCCGCGCCGAATTTGTGCAGGGTGGCGCTGTAGCGGACCGGCATTCCGGCCTCGGCCGCCCAGACGGTGCCCAGTTCGCCGAACCGTGCCTCCAGCGCCGCGCAGAAGCGGCCGCAGATCTCGACGCGGGTTTCCACCGGCACCCGACCCCATTCGCGTCCGTCGTCGGCGGCCTGCACCGCCGCCCGGGCCTGGACCTGTGAGGGCAGGACGACCTCGGCGATCACCTGCTCGGTAGCGGGCGAGACGACTTCGTACAGCGGCCCGTCGGCGGCGACCCACTCGCCGCCCACGAATACCGAATCACTGTGCGGGACGGTAACTCCCGCGACTTCGACAGCACTCACCGGCAACCCTCACGAACCGTTCGCGATGAAGAACGGGCTGGCCGGCTTCAGGAACATGGTCGAGAACGGGTTGATCATGAAGTCCGGGATCTCCATCTCCCCGGAGATCAGCCGGCGCTTCACCTCGGCCCGGAAACCCTCGAGGTCCCCGGCCGTCTCGTAGATCGCGAGATGACCCAGATCCACCGCTTCCACACCGGGCAGCGGCTTGACCTCCGACACCTCGAATCGTTCGGCCCGTATCACTCCGGGCGCGGACATGATCTGCGGAATGTGCACCTCGTCATACCAATTCGCGAACGTGTCGTCGTCGCCGGTGTGCCGACTCCAGGCGAAGAACAGATGCCGGTCGTCCAGACTGTCGGTGACAGTGAACTGCTCCGACAGTTGCGGTTTGCTCACCGATTTCGCGAACAACGCCTTGAACGGCTGCACCATGTAGTCGGGCAGCACCATCTCCTGGGAGATCAGTTTGCGCTTGACCTCCTCGCGGAAGCCCTGCGCGGACCCCCCCATCTCGTAGAGGGCCAGATGACCGAAGTCCACCGAGTCCACACCCGGCAGCGGTGTGGTGTCGGCGATCAGGAAGCGTTGCGCGCCCAGCATTCCGGGTGCGGCCATCACCTGCGGGATGTGCTCTTCGTCGTACCACTCGGCGTAGGTGTCGTAGTCGGTGGTGTAGGTACTCCACGCGAAGAACAGGCTGCGGTCGCCGGGGTTCGGCACGGCTGCGGAAGCCATCGGATACCTCCTCGTTGATTCTGGATTGTCTTGTGCGGGTGCGGAAGTGCGCCTATCTCAGCGAGATGCGCGCAGTACCGCGGTGGCTTGTTCGTCGATGCGCAGACCTTCGGGGTCGTTGTGCGGATCGCCGAGGACGACCACTGCGTAGTCGCGGGCCGCGCCGGCGATGCTGACGTACTCGTCGCGCACATCGCACAGCACCTTGTCCGGGTCACGCTCGAACGGCCTGCCCCAGCCGCCGCCACCGTTGGTCAGGCAGCGCAGCACCGATCCGGCCTTCGTCTTCCACGTCTTCTCACTCGCGAAATAGTGGTAGCTGCCGTTGTCCGGGTCCAGGGCCTTGGTCCGTGGATCGAGCACGCCGGCGACCGGGGTGCTGTCCGCGTAGACCTCGGCCGCGGTGCCGATCAGATCGGCCGGGCCGCCGGTTCCGTTCTGCGGCGGGAAGATCCAGATGGCACCGGTCGGTCCCGCCTGCCCGCCGTTGGCGCCGACACCGCTGGGTTCCTTGGTGCGGAACGGCGACAGGTAGTGGTCGGCGTCGGTGAGCCACAGCGTGTCCTTGAGATTGGCCGCGCCACCGCGGTGTTCGCCCGCTCCCCCGGTGTCGATCGCGTGTTCCTTGCGCAACATCACGACCGGCGAATCGTGTTCGATGGTCTCGGTGGCCGGGTCCAGGTTGTTGAGGTTGAACAGCACCGTGTAGCTGTCACCGTCGGCCTCCTTCGTCGCACCCCACGGGCCGTGTTCGCCGCCGCACTGGGTGGCGCTGGTCCACGGTGTGCCGTCGGGGCGCAGCCCGTTGGCGTTGTGGGTGTTGGTGGAGCCGTAGTCGCCGCCGACGCCTTCGGCGCCCAGCACCGGGTTGAGCGCGTCGAAGATCGCCGCGATCAGCGCACCGGAGGACTCCCAGAACATCATGGGCGCGCCCTCGGGCGGCATCGCGGTGAGGAAGGTGCCGGGCGGCGCGACCAGATCGATCGTGCGCCAGGTGCCCGAGGTGAACGGAATCTCGGGATCCAGCAGCATCGTCAAGGCCACCCCGAGCGCCGTTTTCGCGTCCAGCACACCGCAATTGATGCAGGTGCGGGCCTGCGCCGACGTCCCGGACAGATCGGCCTCGATCAGCGATCCGCGTTTGCGCAGGGTGACGTGCACGGTGTAGTCGACGGTGTCGTCCAGGCCGTCCGCGTCCACGCTCGCCTGGCCGGTGTAGTCACCGTCCGGGATGCCCGCGATCGCCTCGCGCATCTGTTCGGCGGAAGTATCACAGGCATAGGTGAGGGTGCCGAGATACGCTGCCAGACCGTATCTTTCGATGTTCTCCAGGATCAGCCGCTCCCCCAGCCGCAACTGCTGATGCATACTCTTGAAGTCCGGCAGCAACATCGCGCCCCAGCGGGTGTTGTCGAAGATCAGGCTGAAGGTCGAGCGCACCGGTTCGTCCCTGGACCACAGCAGCATCGGCGGAATGACCAGGCCGTTCTCGAAGACGTTCATCTTCGTCGCGGAGAAGCCGCCGGGCACCGTGCCACCCATATCCAGTTGGTGGGCACGCATATTCACGAACGACACGATCTTGCCGTCCACGAATACGGGCCGGGTGAACAGCACATCGTTGACGTGTGTGCCGCCGCGATAGGGATCGTTGCAGATCAGTACATCACCCGGCGAGAGATTCTCCGGGCCGAACTCCTCCACCGCATTACGCCCGGCGTCGGGCATGGTGCCCAGGAACGGGGTGAGGCTGTTGCTGACCACCGCCATCCGGTAATCCTGTTCCGGCGGACCGCTGATGGTGCACGCGAAGTCGTACCAGTCGCGGATGATCGGTGAGAACGCCTCCCGCAGGAAGGCGGTGGACATATGGCCCACAGCGTATTTCAGCCGGTTGACGATGACCGACGCGGTGAACCGATCACAGCCGTAGGCGGCATGGAACTGCTCGTCGGACACCTCGCGGATACGCACCGCGTGGTCGATGGGGTTGCTGGCGCTCACGGCCTTCACTTCCTTCGGATGACGAGTTCGCCGTAGCGGCCGACGGTCATGCGCTGACCGGCGCCGACGTGCGTGGTGGACAGCCCCTCGTTGACGATGATCGGGCCGTCCAGCTCATCGCCGGCCCGCAGCGCGTCGCGGTGGTAGACAGCGGCCTGCTGCCCGGATTCGATATCGGCCGCGTCGAGATCCCCGAGGTAGCGCAGCGTGACGGTGCGAACCGGGGTCAGCGGTTCATCCGGACCGCGTTCGGGCACCGCCGGATAGTTCACCTTCGGGGTGTCCAGGACAGCGCGCACCCGGAAGGTGACGCCCTCGACCGGCACCATGTCGAACCGGTTGCGGGAACGCTCCTGGTAGGTGTCGTGGAACGAGCCGATCATGGTCGCGACGGCCGCCTCGTCGATGACGCCACCCGGCACCGGCACGAACGGGGTGTCCCAGCTCTGACCGACCAGATGTCCGTCGAAACTGCGCTCGAAACTCGCCTGCGCGTCGTGTTCGAGCCGCTCGCGCAACTGCGCTTCCATCTCCGCGAACAGGGCGTCGATCCGCGGCGCCACCTCGGGGGTGAGGACCGTGTAGGCGCTGCGGTTCACAGTGAAGACCTGATCCGCCGACAGCAGGCCCAGCGCCGAGAACAGTCCCGGATTCGGCGGCACGATCACCTGTCTGCAATGTACGGCGTCCATCGCCGCGGGCAACAGCATCGGGCCGGCGGCGCCGTAGGCGACCAGGCTGTAGTCGCGGGGATCGACGCCGTTCTTGATCGCGACGTTGAACACGCCCTCGGCGATATTGTGCACCGCCATCTCGTAGGCATACCGAACCCGTTGCGCGAGTGTGAATTCCGAATCCAGCCGTTCGAACGCCCGACGCGACAGCGCGGGGTCCAGGCTCAGTTGACCGCCGGCGAAGGTTTCGCCGTCGATGATGCCGATCAGCAGGCAGGTGTCGGTCGTGGTCGGCTGCTCACCACCGCGGCCGTAACAGGCCGGACCGGGTGTCGACCCCGCACTGCCCGGCCCGACCTGGATCTCCCCGGTCTGCCCGATGCTCACCAGGCTGCCGCCGCCGGCGCCGATCGCGGTGACATCGTTGGCCAGCGCGTTGACCACCAGATCGTGTTCGAGTTCGAAGGTCGTATTCACATACGGCTCACCGTTGGTGACCACGCTGATATCGCAGGAGGTGCCGCCCACATCCGCGCACAGCAACCGCGATTCACCGATCAGCGCACCGAAATGCGCACTGGCGACGGTACCGGCGGCCGGGCCGGAGAATACGATCCGGAACGGATGCTCCATCGCCCGATGCGAGGGCACCAGCGTCGCCGCGCAATCGGCGAAATTCAATTGTCCGGTGAAACCCAGGTCGGCCAAGCCTTTTTCGAGTTTCGCGGTGTAATCGGCGTAGATCAATTTCATCAGCGCGTCGACCACGGTGGTGGAGGCGCGGGCGTATTCCTTGGCCAGCGGCGACACCTCGCTGGACACCGAGCACGGCACATCGCCGAGCACCTCGCGAACCAGCTCTCGCAGCCGCAACTCGTGCGCGGGGTTGACGTAGGCGTTGATCAGGCAGATCGCCACACCGGCGACGCCACATGCGCGCAACACCTCGAGCTCGGCGCGGGCCTGCGCCTCGTCGAGCTCGAAGAGCACACCGCCGTCGGCGGTGACGCGCTCGTGGATCCCCCTGCGCAGGTAGCGCGGGATCAGTGGGCGGGCGGCGTCACCGAAGCTGCGCCGCCAGCGCGGATCGAGAATGGCCTCCGCCGGTCGCCACACCCGGCCCATATCGAGGATGTCGCGGTGGCCCTCGGTCGCGAGGAATCCGATCTTCGGCAGCCGGCGAGTGATCACCGCGTTCAAACCGTGCGTACTGGCGTGATTGAACACCGCGGAGTTCTCGACACCGAGCAGCGCCGCACCCTGCAGCACCGGTTGGGTCACATCGGAATAGTCCGTGGAGACTTTCGCGGTGTGGATTCGCCCGTCCCGCAATGCCACCACATCGGTGAATGTGCCGCCCACATCGACTGCGATCATCGTTGATCCCTTTTCACTACAGTTGGTCGGAAAGAAGCTGAATGGGCCCCAGGCGCGGTCCCCGCACACGACTGACGGAATGCAGGCAGTTCTGGCACTTGACCACGTCGAACCAGCCTCCCTCCGAGTTGACGGGATACCGCCGCAACTCCCCGCCGCACCGGGGGCACGCCCCCTCGACGAGTTCGCGCTCCAGACGCGGCGCCTGGTCGTTCGGGTCCTGGCTCATCCGTTCAACTCCACTGTCGAGTCGGTAACCGGCGCTCGTGCGCCGTTGCACCGACGGTATGGGAGGTGAGACGTGCATCACTATCCGCAAACCGCCGGTATTGATCCGGAAAACGAAGACGGCGACCACACCCGGTGAAATATTGGATATATTATGCTTTAAGTGAGATGCATCACGGGAGTGTGGATATGAGCAGTTCACCGATCCGGTCGGAGTCCGCCGAGTTGGCGGCAGCGGTGCGGGAGATCACCGACGAAGCCGGCCGCTTGCTCGATCGCGAACCGTTCCGCGCACAGCCGCGCACGGGCCGTTCGCCCGACGTCCCGGCCCTGGGCGACCTCTGGGATCTGGTGACCTTCGAGGCACTGCGCGAAGCCGACGGCGGCGTCCCCGCGCCAAGCCGGCTCACCGACTTGATCGGGCTGCTCGGCCGGATCCGCGAGGCGGAGGCGATGCGGGCTCAGCTGCGGCTCACCGACCGAACTCACACCTTGTCCAAGGTGCACGGCGCGCTCGCGCGAGTGAGCGATGCCCGATCCGTGGATTCGCTACTGGCCCGGGCCCCCGAAGCGGCGTGCGGTCTCGGATTCGACCGCGCGCTGGTGTCCACGGTCGACGGGACGTGGCGGCTGCACACGATGTGCGTCGTCCGCGAGCCCCGCTGGGCCGAGGAGATCGTCGCGGTGGGCCGGGAGAACCCGCCCGTGCTGGATCGCGGCCTGGTCGAGAACGACACCGTGGTCGACGCCCGCGCCGTACTCGTCTCCGAAGTCCAGGACAACCCCCGGGTCAATCGCCCGCTCGCCCAGATCACCCGATCGTCCTCATACGGGATCGCGCCGCTGCTGGTCGACGGTGAGGTGGTGGGGCTGGTGCACGGCGACTGTTATCACCAGCGGCGCGTGCTCACCGAGGTCGATCGGATGGTGCTGTCGGCTTTCGCCGACGGCCTGAGCCAGCACCTGGCGAGAGTCACTGTGCTGGAAGGTATCTCGTCGATACGATCGCAGATCGACGGGCTCGCCGGATGGCGCGCCCCCGCGTCGGCGAGCACCGGATCCCTCGCATCGAGCCACGTCGACGATGCGGTCCTGACCCGTCGCGAGGTGCAGATCGTCCGGCTGATGTCGCAGGGAGACTCGAACGGCAGGATCGCCCGCCGGCTGACCATCTCCGAGGCGACGGTGAAAACCCACATCACGCGCATTCTGCGCAAGCTCGGTGCGGCCAACCGTGCCGAGGCCGTATCCATCTGGCTGCGCGGTTCCGGCACACCGGGTTCGGCCGCCCGGGTCTGACCCGTGATCGACCGAGTCGGCCGAAGGTCGTACGAATCCCCGACCCGCGCCGGATGTAGCGGGCTTTGCCTCGAGGAACAGTGAGCTGCACCACAAGAGCGGTGCGTGTGACCTGTTCACGCCGCCGCGGCACCTGGCACTGGAGGCGCAGCAATGACGCGGAGCGAGCGAGCCGCCGACTGGATCGTCGGCATCGATGTGGGTGGCACCTTCACCGACATCATCGGCCTGAATCGGAACACCGGGGAGATCCGCGACGGGAAAGTCCTGTCCACCCGGGAACAGGAGGCCGGTGTGCTGGAGAGCATCTCGGCCATCGACATCGAGATTCCCGATGTCGCCGAAATCGTGCACGGGCACACCGTGGGCATCAACGCGTTGCTCAGCCGCACCGGCGCGCCGACCGGCCTGATATCGACCCGCGGGCACAGGGACCTGCTCGACATCGGCCGCATGCACCGCGAATTCGGTGACCGCTTCTACGACCCCACCTGGGTGCGCCCGCATCAGGAGCGCCCGATCGTGGCACGCGCATCCCGCTACGGGGTCGCCGAGCGGTTGCGCTACGACGGTTCGGTACTGCTGGCACTGGACGAGGAGGCCGTCCGCGAGGCCGCACGCGAACTGGCCGGCCGGGGCGCCGAATCGGTGGCCGTATGCCTGCTGAATTCCTACACCAATCCCGAGCACGAGCGCCGCGCCGCGGACATCGTCGCCGAGGAACTGCCGCACGCTTACATCCAGACCTCCGCGCTGTATCCGGTGGCCAAGGAGCACGAGCGCACCACCACCGTGGCCTTGGACGCGTATGTCGGGCCCACTGTCGTCGGCTACCTGAACCGCCTGATGGACCGCCTGGCCGAGCGCGACTACCGCGGCACGCTGTGGATCATGATGATGAACGGCGGTGTCGCGACGTTCGCCGATGCAGGGAAAGCGCCTGTGTTCCAACTTGTCTCGGGACCTGTCGGCGGTGTGAGCGGCAGTGTGAAGCTGGCGAACGAGGGCGGTTCACCGAATCTGCTGACCATCGACGTGGGCGGCACCAGCACCGATGTGGCCGCGATTCGCCAGGGCAAGACACCGCTCACCGACACCTGGACGCTGGAAACCGGGCTCACGCTGACCATGCCGCTGGTCGATGTGGAAAGCATCGGTTCCGGCGCGGGCAGCCTGATCCGGCCCAACGCCCTGGGGAACGTCGCGGTCGGACCGGCATCGGCCGGGTCCGATCCCGGACCGGTGTGTTATCGGCGCGGCGGCGCCGAACCCACGCTCACCGACGCCTGCGCCGCGCTCGGGATTCTGCAACCGGACCTGTTCGCGAACGGCGCCATCCGCCTCGATGTCGACGCCGCGGTGGCCGCGCTCGCCCGGACCGGCGCGCAGTGGGGTATGTCGGCCGTCGAACTCGCCTGCGCCGCATACGAAGTCGCGTGTCAGGATATCGCGGCGAAGGTCCGCGCGATATCGGTCTACCGCGGCCTGGACATCCGCGAGTTCGCGTTGCAGCCCTCGGGGTCGGCCGGTCCGATGCTCGCCGACCGGGTCGGGCAGATTCTCGGCATCGACAAGGTCATCGTTCCGTCGAGTCCTGGCCAGTTCTCGGCCCTGGGGCTGCTGCGCAGCGATCTGATGGTCACCCGCGCACAGTCGATCATGACGCCGTTGCTGCCTCAGAACGCCGGCACGATCGAGCTCGCGTTCACCGCACTCCAGGATCGCATTCGCGACGAACTCGAAGCCCAGGGCGCCGACGTCGAGCGCATTCGCTTCGAACGCGCCGTCTTCGCCATGTACCGCGGCCAGACCTGGGACAACCGGATGCCCATCACCGCGCGGACGCTCACCGCCGAGGTCGCGGCCGCGCTCGTCCCCGACTTCCACGAGTTCTACCGGGAGTCGTACGGATTCGCCGCGACCGAGATTCCGATCGTGGTGTCCACGGTCGAGGTCACCGCGATCATCACGCGCGAACACCGCAAGCCGGCGGCAGTCCCTGGGGAAGGCGAATCATTCCTGCGCACAACGCCACTCACCGTCCCGGGCGCCACCGAGCCGATCGAGGTTCCGATCCACATCCGCGAGCGTCTCGGCCGCGGCGAGAAGGTGCGGGGTCCCGCACTCGTCGCCGAGAAGTACGCGACGACGCTGGTGCTGCCCGGGCGGACCGCGTCGCTCGACGACGACCTGAATCTGATCATCGAGCCGCGGAGCTGAGGAACGATCATGACCATCACCACCCCCGAAACCACCGGTCCCGCCGTGGATGTCGAGCTCGACATCCTTCGGTACGGCCTCACCGAGGTCGCCCGCGAAATGCTGGATTCGCTGATGCGCAGCGCGTTTTCGCCGGTGTGCCGCGACATTCTGGACTGCACCGTCGTCATCCACATGCGCACCGACGAGGGCTGGGAGGCCGCCGCGCTGTGGGAGGGTTGCATGCAGCACGCCTTCGTCGCCCCGCACATCGCCAATTTCGTGATGGACGACTGGGATATCGACACCATGCGGCCCGGGGACGTCGTGTTCACCAATGATCCCTGGCGCGGCTCGCTGCATCAGGCCGACGTCAATCTGTTCCGGCCCGTATTCGTCGACGGCCGAGTCGAATTCCTCTTGCAGTCGACCTCGCATCTCGTCGACCTCGGCGGCCCGATCCCGGGCGGGTTCTCCAACGGCGCGCAAACCCATTTCGAGGAGCAGCTGAAGCTACCGCCGACGTTGCTCTACGCGGGCGATGTGCCGGTGCGCCCGACCTTCAACTTCCTGCTGGAGAACAACCGGGTGCCCCAGCTCGTACTCGGTGACCTGCGTGCCCTGCACGGCTGCCTGGTCGTGGGCGAACGCCAGCTGCGCGATCTGATCACCCGCGGCGGGCTGGCGCAGGTTCGCGCGGCCGGGCGATACGCGATCGACGCCACCGAGGCGAGCATGCGGCGCGGTATCGCGGGCATTCCCGATGGGGACTACAGCGCCGAGGACTTCCTCGACGAGGACGGCGTCACCGACGAGCCGATTCCGGTGAACGTCACCGTGAAGGTGCGCGGTGACCGCATGGAGATCGATTTCTCCGGTTCGGGGCGTCAGCCGCTGGGTAACTGCGGGACCGCCTGGTGTGAGGCGGGACGATGCATCGAGGCGGTGAAGCTGATGGTCGATCCGTCGACTCCGGTCAACAGCGGCACCCTGCGGCCGATCGACGTCCTGCTGCCCGCGGGCAGTGTGGTGCAGGTCCTGCCGCCGTCGAGCTGCTCGAGCCACGCCGACATCGGCCCGCGCGCCATCAATGTGGTGACGCAGGCGCTGAGCCAGGCGGTCGAGGAGTCCTTCGCACCCGATACCGGCACCGCGCTCTACGTGGGCTTCAGCGGTATCGACAGCCGGGCGGGGCACGAGGGAACGCCCTGGGGCGCATACGGTCTCGCGGGCGGCGGCTGGGGCGGAACCTGGAAGCAGGACGGTGTCTCCTTCTGCGTCGTCCCGATCGGCAACTGCCGCACCTCGGTTCAGGAACATGTCGAGATCGAGAGCCCGCTGGTGGTCGTGCAGCACGAGATCGTGATCGATACCGCCGGTGCGGGGCAGTTCCGGGGCGGACTGGGGTCGGTCTACTCGATCTACGCCGAATCCGACACGCTCGTCACCGTCGTCGCCGATCGGCTGCGCCGCGGCGCTCCCGGTTCGAAAGGCGGTGGCGCGGGCGCCTCGGCCTACGGCTGGTACATCGCGAACTTCGATCTGGCCACCCACGGCGACCCGCTCGATCTGCGTGGCGCCGAACCACTGTTCGGCATGTTCGACGAGCACGGCCGACCCGATCCGAACAGCGGCGAATTCGGTCGCGGCGCGCGCTACACCTCCGGCAAGTTCTCCAACCTGCTGTTGCGGGCGGGCGACGCCATTCGCTTCGTCATCGGCGGCGGAGGCGGTTGGGGCGATCCGCTCGTGCGCGACACCGAGCGCGTCGCGAGCGATGCGCGGGCCGGGTTGGTGAGCGTCCAATTCGCCTCCGACGCATACGGAGTCGTGATCACCGACGGTGCGGTGGACGAGACGGCCACAACGGCGCGGCGCGCGCGTCTGGCCGCGGAACGTGAGCAGGGGCGCTGGCAGGTGCCGGTGGCCAACCCCGTCACCTGGATCATCTGAGAGAAGGGCAATCCCATGGCAGTCGATCGACTCCTGTTCCCCCGTCCCGACACGCCGCGCGTGTACGTCGAGCGGACTCCCGTCGACGGGACATGTCCGGAGTGTGGCGCGGCGAGCCTCGCCCGCTACCCCGTGGCCAACTACCTCGGCCCGCGCATGGTCGTGAAGTGCCAGCAGTGCTTGCACCAAATATCGGTGACTCGCCCCGAGCCAGAAGACCATTGGCCCGCTTGGCGGTCCCCCGCCCGGGACTGGCCCGCCTCACGGGTCGGCTGAGAACGCACCGCCCGGCGAATCGGCACGGCCTGTCCGCGCGAAACATCGTGCGCGGCAAAACGATTGAAAGGACCTGATCATGACGGGACTGTTGCTCGACGGGAAAGTCATACTCATCACCGGTGCGGCCGGTGGGATCGGGCGGGCCGCTTCGCTGCTCGCCGCACGGGAAGGGGCGCGGCTGTCGCTGACCGACGTGTCCGAGAATGGCCTGGAAGAAATCACCGAACAGGTTCGCGCGAAGAGTGCTGAGGCCCTTGCCCTTCCGGCCGATCTCACGGACGGCGAGTCGGTGAACGCGATGGTCGCCGCGGCGGTCGAGCACTACGGACGCCTCGATGGCGCCTTCAACAACGCCGGTGTCAGCGGCGGACAGATCGGGCAGGGCGGCCGTCGCGTCGGTGAATGGGACGAGACGGCCTTCGATCGAGCCATCGCCGTGAACCTCAAGGGCGTGTGGCTGTGCTTGCGCGCCGAGTTGCGGCAGATGGAATCCCAGGGCGGCGGCGCGATCGTGAACACCGCCTCGCTGGCGGGCCTGACCGGCTTCAAGACCACCGCCGGATATTCGGCCGCCAAGCACGGCGTGATCGGCCTGACGAAGACCGCCGCGATCGAGTACGCGCCCACCGTCCGGATCAACGCGGTGTGCCCGGGCTACACCGACACCGATCTGATGAAGGACGCCAAGCGCCGCAGCGGCGACGCGATCATGGCGCGCATCCCCTCGGCGCGCCTGGCGCAACCGCAGGACATCGCGGAGATGGCCTGCTGGCTGTTGTCCGACCGCGCCGGGTACGCCACTGGCGGCGAGTTCGTCGTCGACGGTGGATATATGGCTGGATAGCCGAATTGCCCTGCCCTCGAACGTTTCTCGCAAAGGATCGAATTCATGACTGCCCTGATCGGTAAGGCCGCGAGCTATATCGACGGTCGCTGGATCGCCGGCGACGGTGAGCCGATAGCCTCGATCAACCCCAGTACCGGCGAGCGACTGGCGCTCACCCCCTCGACGGGCCCGGCCCAGGTGGCCGCCGCGGTGTCCGCCGCGCGACGCGCCTTCGACGGCGGCCAGTGGAGCCGTCTGAGCCCGGCCGACCGCGGCAAGCTGCTGCACCGTTTCACGGATCTGCTCCTGGAACGGCGTGAGGCCATCGTGCGACTGGCCGCCACCGAGATCGGCACCCCGATCAGCAGTGCACCGACGCTGCATGTGGATCTACCGGCGAAGTTCTTCCGGTGGTTCGCCGACGCCGCGGCGCGCGGGCCGCGCGACGGATACGAACAGCCGCTTCCGCTGGACCACGATCCGATCATTTCCAGCAGCATGCTGGTGCGCGAACCCGCCGGAGTGGTGGCCGCCATCGTCGCCTACAACGTGCCGGTCATGATGTGCGCCTATAAGCTGGGCGCCGCCCTGGCGGCGGGTTGTTCGACGGTGCTTGTGACCTCCCCGCGTGCGATTCTGCTGACCTCGGCGATCGTGCGATTGTTCGAGGAGGCCGGATTTCCTTCCGGCGCGGTGAATCTGGTCTTCGGACCGCCGGGAACCACGGCACTGGTGGTCGAGGCGCCGGAGGTCGACATGGTGAGCTTCACCGGCTCCGCCGCGGTGGGCAGCAAGATTCTGGCCCTCGCCGCGCCGACGTTGAAGAAAGTAGTGCTGGAGCTGGGCGGCAAGTCGCCCAATATCGTGCTGCCCGGAACCGACCTGGAGCGAGCGGTGCCCGCCTCCGCACTCCGCTTCACCCGCAACAGTGGCCAGGCCTGTGGCGCGACCACACGAACTCTGGTGCCGCAGAAGGACTTCGAGGAGTACGTCGAACGATCGGCGACCTTCCTGCAGAGCCTCACCGTCGGCGACCCGCTCGCCCCCGACACGATCCTCGGACCGCTCATCACCGGCGAGCACCGCGACAAGGTCGAAGGGTTCCTGACCCGCGCACGGGACGCGGGTGCGCGAGTGCCCATCGGCGGCGGCCGCCCGCCGGGGCTGGACGAGGGTTTCTTCCTCGAGGCGACGCTGGTGACCCACGTGCCCAGCGGGTCCGAGATCGCCCAGGAGGAACTTTTCGCACCGGTGGGCGTGGTGCTGCCCTACACCGACCTCGACGACGCGGTCCGCATGGCCAACGATGCGAAATACGCTCTGAACGCCAATGTCTGGGGACCGACGCCCGACGCCCTCGCCTTCGGCCGCCGCCTTCGCTCGGGCACGGTCACCATCAACGGCGGCGGCGCGATGCGCGCCGACGCCCCCTGGGGCGGCCCCGGCCACAGCGGGATCGGCCGTGAAGGCGGCGAGGAGGGCCTGCGCGAATTCTTCGAGATCAAACACATGCAGTGGCCTTTGTAGGTCGAAGCCCCTGCCGCAGTTGCCGCACGCCGAAAGCGCGCCGACCGAATTTTCCGGTCGACGCGCTTTCGGCTGGCACACTGGGCCTTTACGGCTGGACACCCATCTCCGGGCCGATGTACTCGCGCACCCGCACCGCCTTACCGTCGCGCGCCTCCACGATCTGGACAAGGTGCAGTTTCATCTTCTGGCCGTTGATCTGAACCTCGGTCGAGGCACGGTTGAAGAAGCCGTCCTCAGTGTAGGTGATTCCCTCGGCGTGGAAATCGGGGACGCCGTCGTCGCCGGAACGCTCGTAGACGGCGGCGACGGCCTCGGCCACAGAGACCCACTTGTCGTCCGCGCTGTGCCACACCTGGCAGTCCTCGGTGCTGATCTCGCGGAACAGGTCGATATTCTTCAGCGCTTTGACCCAGTTTTCCGCGAGTTCGACGGTCGCCTGGTCGGGTGTGGTGCTCATCGGTGGTCGGTGCCTTCCTATCAGGGGGTGCAGGTGGCCTGCGTCACTCATCATGTCCGCGGGCGGACGCGTCGCATGTCCAGATATTTGGACACTTCGTGGCGGCGGAACCGGACCTTGCATACGATATTAAATATAGTATTTTGTGCTCGAGGCGCACCGAGCACGCACAAACCCGTGACGTCGGTGGCGGTCATGCTGCCTGCGAAGGCCTGAACGAGGAGAATTTCATGCTGTCATTCGACGGACGCGTCGCCATAGTCACCGGTTCGGGACGTGGCCTGGGCGCGTCGCACGCCAAGTTCCTGGCATCACGGGGTGCGGCGGTAGTGGTCAACGATCTCGGTGGCTCGGCCCAGGGCACCGGAGCGGACAGAACTCCGGCGGAACAGGTGGTGGCCGAGATCGTCGCCGCCGGCGGTCGCGCGGTGGCGAACTTCGATTCGGTCACCGACGCGCCGGAGGGCATCGTGCGGACCGCGATCGACGCGTTCGGCCGCCTCGACATCCTGGTCAACAACGCCGGCATCAACCAGGTGCACGCCTTCGACGCCGGCATCCTGCCGTCGATCCGCAAGCATATGGAGGTCCACTTCTTCGGCACCGCCGGAGTCACCGCCGCCGCCTGGCCGCACCTCATCGAGAGCGGATCCGGTCGCGTCGTGAACACCACCTCCCCCACCCTGATCGGCTTCCCGGAGCAGACGCCCTACGTCTCCGCGAAGGGCGCGATCTTCGCCTTCACCCGCACCCTCGCCTTCGAGGCCCAGGAGGTAGGCATCAAGGTCAACGCCATCGCCCCCACCGCCGCGACCCGCATGTCCGACGAAGCGGACCTGCCCGACGATTTCAAGCAGTTCATGCGCGACAACCTGCCGACCTCGCTGGTCAGCCCCGTGGTCGCCTATCTGGCGCATCAGGAATGCGCCGTCAACGGCGAGGTTCTCCAGGCCCAGGGCGGCGAGGTCCAGCGACTGGTACTCGGCTTCAACAAGGGCTTCACCAGCAAAGAACTCACCCCGGAGCTGATCCAGCAGCACCTCGACGAAATCCTCGATCCCGCCACGCACGAGCCGTTCAAGACGATCGATGAACAGGACCTCAGCGCCGTCGGCAAGTAAGCGACTCGCCCCACAGCACAAGGCGCCGACCGGAGTCCGGTCGGCGCCTTTTGCCTGGCCCGTCGACACGATCGGATAGGCGTCCCCACATGCATGGCGAGAACACCCGCAAGATTCGGCGCACTCGACCATCCCGGGGTGTGAGGTCGTCGACCCGAAATCGTCAGCCGAGCCCGAACCCTCACGGTCCCCAGTGTTTTCGATGTTTCGCTGCGCACCGACCGCACTCGATCGTGAGTCGTGACCGCTCGCGCGAGTGTCCAATTTCTCGGACACATCGAGCCGAATATCCGAAATATCGTCCATGGTGTCCCGATTCCGGCCGACCATTTTCGATACGGAGGCACATATATGAACGAGCTGCTGGGCGGTTTCATCGAAGCGCACTACCAGGGATTGAACACCGGCGATGTGGAGCTTGCGGCGAGCCCGTTTTCCGATGACGTGGCGTGCGAATTCCCGTCCGGCCCATTATCGGGCATCAGCGAGCTGCGGGGCATGATCCAAACCTTCATCACCGCATTCCCGGATCTGAAGATCGACGTGCGCAACATCTGGCACGACGGCGACGGCGCGGTCGCCGAAGTGAGGTTCTCGGGAACCCATACGGGTCCGCTGGCCACGCCGCAGGGCGAGGTCCCACCCACCGGCCGGGCGGTGCGGTTCCCGCTCGTCGACACTTTCGCGGTGAAGAACGGCAAGGTCGTCGAACACCGCGGTTACTGGGACAACGCGACGTTCCTGACCCAACTCGGCCTGCTGCCCGCGACCACCGAAGCCTGACCTGCGATGACCACCACGACAGGTGATGTCCACGTACGAATCCGGCTGGGTGGTGTCGTCTTCGACTACGCGGCGACCGCGGTAGCAGTGCGGAACCTGATCCACGATGGGAACCGACGGCACTGGTGCGCAGTGGAACTCATGCGCTCCACCGTCGATGACTGTCGACTGCTGCCGCGCCTGCCATGCGAACAACTGTTCCTCGGGCCGTAGTCCGCATCGACTCGACCGCGACGTTTCCGAGGCGCTGATCCCGAGCCTTCGCGGTAATGCCCGCGAAGCGCCACGCGGGCCACGGCTCGGCGCGATCGAGCTGCTGACCCCGGTACCTAGAACTGCGCCTCGGTCGCTGGATCGCCTGCTCGACGTATTCGCAGCGGAAATCCTCCACGCGCGCCCGGGTCTTCCAGATGCCGGGGGTCGCCGCCTGCGGCCAGTTCGGCGCGCCGGTCGGCGCCCGTGCCCGCCAACCGCCGCGACCACCGGGCGATTGTGGTCCGGGTGTGGCGCCGTTCACCCTGGTCATCGCGCTTCCTGGGAAAGATCTCTCCCATTGTCGGCGTCCGCGATCGGGGCGAACCTCGATATGTGGCCATCGAGCCAGGCAATCTCCCCGAAAGGACAACTACCGTCATGCAAACCAGCGTGAGCTTCCCGAGCAACGGACTCCGTCTCGCCGGAATCCTGTTCACCCCGGACGACCGATCCGGTGAGCGGATGCCCGCGGTCGTCGTGTCCCACCCGGGCGGCGGTGTCAAGGAGCAGACCGCCAGCGTGTATGCGAAACGACTGGCCGACAAGGGTTTCGCGGCCCTCGTCTTCGACGCCGCCTATCAGGGCGAGAGTGAAGGCGAACCGCGCTTCCTGGAGGATCCCTTCCAGCGCAGCGAGGACGTCAAATCCGCGGTGACCTATCTGACCACCCGCGACGACATCGACCCCGAACGCATCGGCGCGCTGGGCATCTGCGCCTCGGGCGGTTATGTGCCCTTCGCCGCGCAGACCGATCACCGGATCAGGGCCGTCGCCACGGTCAGCGGCCTCGATATCGGCGACTACCTGAGCAACGGCCTCGGTCGCACTCAGGACCCGGCCGTGCTGAACGAAATGCTCGACGCCGCAGGCGCGTTGCGCACCGCGGAGGCGCTGGGAGCGGAGCCGAACTACCAGATCTGGGCGCCGCCGACCGCCGAAGGCCTCGAGGACGCACCGGATCTGTTCCGCGAGGCGCACGACTACTACCGCACCCCGCGCGGGCAACACCCGCGGTCGGAGAACAAGTGGCCGCTGCAGAGCATCGACCGCATCGCGCAGTTCGACGCCTACGCCAAGATCGCGATGATCTCGCCCCGGCCGCTCCTGATGATCGCCGGGTCGAAGGCCGACACCAAGTACTTCAGCGACGAGGCCATCGAGAAGGCCGCCGAGCCGAAGGAATTGTTCGTCATCGGCGGCGCGTCCCACGTCGACCTGTACGACCGGGACGAATACGTCACGCCGGCCGTCGCGAGGCTGGAGGAGTTCTTCGGCAAGAACCTGGCTGGCTGAATGTAGCTCCCGAAGTGACGGTCAGCGATATCCCAGCAGTGCCCGCCTCGCATGAACTCTCATGCGCGGCGGGCGCTTCGCCGTGATCGTGCTATTCGTGGATCTGCGGGATCGGATGCGAGACGCTCGTGCCTGGTGCGTAGATCCTCCGCGGAGAAAACCGAAACCGCAGGGTAGGAAGAAATTCTCCCAGGCACACGACCGTGCCACCGCATATCGTGAGGCTATGACCGATAGAGCGCCCCACCTACAGGAACTGGGTAGCTTTCTGAAGGCCCGGCGCGGCGAGCTCACGCCCGCCGAAGTGGGGCTACCGGTGCGTGGCAACTCCACCCGCCGAGTCAGCGGTCTGCGCCGTGAAGAGGTCGCCGACCTGGTCGCCATCAGTCAGGACTATTACACGCGCGTCGAGCAGGGGCGGCTCGCGCCGTCCGAACAGGTCCTGGAGGCCCTCGTGCACGCGTTGCGCCTGGACGACGACCAGCGCGCGTATGTGGAAAGCCTGGCTCGCCGAGCCGACCATCGCAGCGCACCCAAGCGTCGCCAACTGATCGTCCGGCCGCAGATCCAGCGGTTGCTGGACCAGCTCACCGACACTCCGGCCCTGGTTTTCGGCCGCTATCTCGACATCCTCGCCTGGAACCATCTGGCCGCCTCGCTATTGGCCGATTTCTCCAGAATGCCGCCGCGACAACGCAATTACGTACGCATGGTGTTCACGGACCCGGTCATGCGAACCCTCTACGCGGATTGGGAAGCGGTGGCGAAGACGTGCGTGGCGATCCTGCGCATGGACGCCGCGACCAACCCCACCGATCCGCAGCTGTCGGCGCTGGTGGGCGAGCTGTCCATCGCCGATCCGCAGTTCCGCCAATGGTGGGCCGCCCGTCACGTCGCGCGGCAGGAATTCGGCACCAAGACCCTCATCCATCCGGATGTCGGTGAGCTGACCCTGGACTGGGACACGTTCCGATACACCGGCGATCCGGACCAGCAACTGGTCCTGTGGTCCGCCCAGCCCGGCACGAGCTCCCACGAGAAGCTTCGCATTCTCACCTCGTGGAACGCCCCGCTGCCCGATATCGCCCAGGCGGACCGCAACTACTGAATCGAATCGACGGCGCCGAGGGTGTCCGATGCCTTCGACACCGGCGCCACTCCCCCGAAACCGCCGCCTGACCCGGCTCCCGCTGGGCGCCGGAACGAGTCCGGCGCCCACGGGTGGTTGATCAGGCGGCCTTCACGACGGTGTCGACGAAGTTCCCGATGGCTTCGAGGGTCGCGCCCAGCTGTTCGACCTGTGGGAAGTGACCGGCGTCCGCGATCGGCGCGAAGTGACCGTCCGCGAACTCCTCGCAGTAACCGCGCCCGTACTTCAGTGGGGCGATACCGTCCTTCTCACCCCACACCACCAGCACCGGCACGGTGACGCGACGCAACCGCCCACGCAGGCCGGGGTCATAGGTGAAGTGCTCACCCCCATACAACGCGAGGGTCTTCTGGTTAGCCGCGATCCCGGCGAGCTGCTCGGCCGGCAACGCACCGAAGTCGGGCCGGAACGCCGCATTCGCGAACGACCGCATCCCCACCTCCGCGGGATTGAGAGTGCGAGTGTCGACGACCTGGTTCTTGGGCACATGAGCGTGAATGCCCACGGCATTCATCAGCACCACCGCACCGATCCGCTGATGATTGTCGCGCAGCACCATCTCGGCGGCGACCCAACCACCCACCGAGTTACCCACCACCATCACACCCGACAACTCGAGAACATCGAGCAGATCCAGGTACGCCTCGGCAAGATCGGCAACACTGGCCACCCCCTCCGGCCGAGGCGCGCCGTCGAAGCCGGGATGAGTCGGGGTGATCACATACACGTGCTGGGACAACGCCGCCGAGATCCCCGCCATGGTCCGCGGCCCGGTGCCGCTGTGCAGCATCAACACGGCCTGGCCGTCGGTGTTGTCGCCGTACTCGGCGATCGTCAGGGGGACTCCGGTGGGCAGGACGACGGTGCGGGTGGCCGGGGTGGTGATCGGAGCAGACATGAAGCAAAACGCCCTTCGTAAGAGTTGACTCTCATGAAGGTAGTGCACTCCCATAGTTCATGCAAGTGGACTCTCACGAAGAGAGTGTCCTGACATTCAGGTGTTGGCACCGACCTGCCTGGACCAGCCGTCACTCGGGCCGCCCCGGCTCGCGCGGCCACCATCCTGGATCGAATAGCATCGTGAATCGGATTGACGAGAGACTGGGAGATTCGGCGATGAGGCCGCTGCCGGATTACGCCGCTCGCGATGATTTCGACGCCGTCGTCGTCAGACCGACTACGCGGATGACTCCGCGTGGCAGGAGGTGGTCAGACAGCATCACGATGCGTGCGGATCACCATCCGGTGCTGGCGGTGACTACACGCGCGGGATCAGACGCGGAGCTGATAGTAGTGACCACACGCACGAGTTCAGACCTCGAGAGCGAGCAGGACTGGGAATATGTGGACGAGTACGGTCGCTCGTTCCGTACGGTGCCGGGCGCGGTTCACGAGATTCACGGGAGCACCACGATCGAGCTCAACCTGCTCGGCGCGATCACCACCACCGACTATTTTGATTCGGCGGAATCGCGTTCGATGTGATCGAGGATATTCTCTACCATTTCGATCACCTCGGCGTGACCGGAAACGGTACCGTAATTCTGC
Source organism: Nocardia alni (assembly GCF_019038435.1). GTDB lineage: Bacteria > Actinomycetota > Actinomycetes > Mycobacteriales > Mycobacteriaceae > Nocardia > Nocardia alni. Next base: position 53,173 of record NZ_JAGPOX010000013.1, on the reverse strand, counting down.
TCGAGTTGGATCATGCGCGGTATGGCCGACATCAAGAATATGACGGCCGCGGGCGGCGCCGAACCGTATCGCCGCAGCGCTGGTTCCATCGCGGTCACGAGGGCCTGCCGCATACGTTCGCCACCTTGTCCGATGACAGGTCCGATGGCCTTGCGGTGATTGGCCAAGGCCATGAACTCGAGCATCAGAGCCGCACCGGCTTTATCGTTGGCATACTCCCACACCGCTCGCAAAGGAGCGTCGGAGGCCGCGGCGGATTCCAGTTGCGCCACGGAGGCGTCGATACCCGCTTCGATAACGGTGATGAACAGTTTGTCCAGGTCGGGAAAGTAATATTGAACCAACCCCGGCGTTACTCCCGCGCGTGTGGCGACACTACGGTTGGTGACTGCCGCATAGCCGTGTTCCAACATCACTTCGCGGCATGCTTGCAGGATGTCGGCTTGAGTCTGCGAACTCCGCGAGCCTATTCCACGTTGAGCGCCCATCAATTTCCTCCGCCCTGTCTCACGGACATCTGGTCCGGCCATACGCAAAGACGCCGGTACACCTACGGACCGGTCTCGAGCTGGACCCCGAACGCGTTGTAGGCGAAGGAAAGCATGGTGAAGCAACCGACAGTGAAGATCAGGTCCATCCTCTGCCGCTCATCGAGAAATTCCCCGAGCGTCGCCCAGGTGCGGTCGGTGAGTTCGGACCGCTCATCGAGTTCATCGACCGCGGCGATCAATGCCTGATCCCAGGCATCGGGCAGTTGCCCGCTGCGGACCGCTTCGATCTCCAGGTCCGACAGGCCCTGTGCCACAGCGCTGCGGACATGAGCACTCCAGATATAACTATTGCGGCGCCGGTGAGCCACGCGCAGTACGACGAACTCCCGCGCGCGATGGCTCGAGGTGGAGCGGAAGTTCAGATGAACACCCAATGCCAGGTATGCCTCGGCGAGGTCCGGATGCCGGGCCAGTGTCGACATCGCTGTCCCGGCGCCTGCGGGATTGCGACGATCTCTGGGAAGCAGGGACCGAAACGCCGCACGGGTCCGATCGTCCCATTCCTCAGCGGGCAGTGGGGATAATCGCAAGGAACTCCTTCGTGATGAGGGCACTCCCGGAGATGGGGTCGTGCCATCTCCGGGATGTGCGTCGCCGCTTCACCGCATGTTCATGGTCGGCTCGCTCGTCAGGTGTTGCGGCCTCCGTTGACTCCGACGATCTGGCCCGTGATGTAGCCGGCTTCGTCCGAGCACAGGAAAGAGCAGGCCGCGGCGATATCCTCGGGCCGGCCCGGCCGCCGGACCGGGGTGCGGTCCGCGTGCTGTTCGATGGTGCCGCCGAGCAGGCCGTGCTCCTCGGAGTTCCGCAGCATCGGGGTGTCCACGAACCCGGGTGGGATGGTGTTGACCGTGATGCCGGACGGCCCGAGTTCCAGCGCGAGTGATTTCGTCATGCCGATCAGCCCGGCCTTGGATGCCACATAGTGGGCCATGAACTGCTGGCCGCCCTGGGCACTGGAGGAGGAGATGTTCACGATCCTGCCCCACCCGGCTTCGACCATGTCGGGCACGACCGCCTGACAGCAATAGAACGGGCCGCTCAGGTTGATCGCGAGTGTGCGGTCCCACACCTCGTCGCTGATGTTGAGGAACTTCTTGAAGCCGGTGATGCCGGCGTTGTTGACCAGGACCGCGGGGGGACCGAGGGTATCCCGGATCTGCTGGATCGCGGCATCGACCTGGCCACGATCCGAGACATCGACTCCACCGAAGGCGGCTGCCGTATTCCCCTTTTCGCCGATCTCGCCGGCGACACGGCCGGCCGAATCGGAGTTGAGGTCCAGGACTGCGACGGCACAGCCGTCCTCGGCGAGCCGGTGGGCGATGGCGCGACCGATACCCGAGCCGGCTCCGGTGACGATTGCTGTCTTCATGCGAATTTCCTCAGACCGCGGGTTCGCTGACGGTATCGAAGAACGCGGCGCCGGAATCGGGGATGCGCGGCTGTTTGAACACGTTCACCGGGTAGGAGACCATGACCAGTGAATACATCAGCTGCATCAGCCGGGTCTCGGGGTCCGGGAGCTCGTTCAGGTCGAACGTGTTGAGGTATTCGATGGCCGCCTCGGCGTGCGGGGCGATGGCGTCGTAGAACGCGTCGAGTTGTTCGATGGTGCTCGCGAGCCGGGTGTCGTAGCGCTCCTGCCGGGTGGGCTTGGCCCACTCGTCGACATAGGGCTCCAGGTCGCGGAATGCAGCGGGGAGAACCGCGGTCGTCATCGGATGCTCCTATTTCTGGTCGAGGGTCTGGTGGGCGGCCACGGTGTCCCGGATGACCTTGTGGAAGTTGCGGATCATCAATTCCTGATCCGACAGGTGGAATTGCCGGTTGGCGCCGGTGGCCAGCGCCGAATGGGTCGCCTCCACGGTGTTCGAATCCTGCATCGCGAATTCGATGGTGGTCTGCGCGGTCATCTCCTGCGCCAGCCGCTCGGCGGCGTTCCGCGGTGGCGCGAAGAAGATGTCGAGCTCATAGCTGTGCGAGTCGACCGCCTCGGGCCAGTACTGGTAGGTGATGTAGTAGTTGCGAGCCCAGATCTGCACCGAGAAGTTCGGGAACAACCAGTAGGCGTCGTTGCCCCAGGACTTGATCCGGCCGGGATTCAGCACATCAGGCAGCGTGCCGAGGTCGGGAATGTCGTCGGGGCCGAACAGGCCGGCGCGCAGCAGTTTGTAGATCCAGCGCTGATCCCGCTTCGCCGGGCCGAGTTCGCCGGGGGCGCGCGGCGGCAGCGGCGGCGGGCCGGGCACCGAATTCAGCATGTGCGAGGCGAACAGGTCGTAGTAGTACGAGTCCGGCGGCGGCACCAGCTTCTCCGCCTTCGACACATCCGGATTGATGAACCGGCCGTGCACGTACGGCGGGTGATACCACTCCAGAATCGTGTCGATCGACAGTTTCCAGTTGCCCTTGACCGTGGTCTTGTAGGCGTAGCGCTCGGTCAACTGCTCGAACGGGTAACTCTCCACCTCGACGAACTTCTCACCGAGGAAGGACCGCAGCGGCTGCGCGTGCGGATCGAAATTCACGAAGATGAATCCGGCCCAGACGTCGCAGTGCAACTCCGGCATGCCCAGGGCGCCCTTGTCGAGGTCGAAGAACTGGTCCTCCTGGGTGACGTGCGCGACCTTGCCGTCGAGCCCGTAGCGCCAGCCGTGGTACTTGCAGGTGAACACCCGGCAGGACCCCTCGGACTCCGCCGCCGGATGTTCCTGCCACACCACCTTGTTGCCGCGGTGCGCGCAGATGTTGTGCAGCGCTTTGACAGTGCCGTCGGCCTGCCGCACGACGACGATCGAGCCGAGGCCGGTCAGTTCCCGGGTGAAGTAGCTACCGGTGCGCGGAAGCTGTTCCATGCGGCCGACTTTCAGCCAGGACCGCTTGAACACCGCCTCCCGCTCGGCCCGGAAGAACTCCTCGGACACCGCGTCGTCGTAATCGACCGGGCCCGTGCCCAACTCGGGATATTGAGTGGTGAACTTTCCTCGTCCCGTGGCCAGTTTGTCTTGAATCGCCATGGTGAACCTTTCTTGCTGGGTATGTCAGACCACGCCATCGCTGCGCAGCCGAGTGATTTCGTCGAGGTCGCGGTGCAGCAGCTCTCGCAGCACAGCGTCGGTGTCGGCCCCGAGAGCCGGTCCCAGCCATCGGATCTCGCCGGGGGTGTCCGAGAGCGCCGGAATCACGCCCGGTACCGCCAGCGGCCCGATGCGGGAGTCGGCATGGGTGATGGTGCCGCGGTGGGCGAATTGCCGATCGGTGAAGATATCGGCGATCGAATTCAACGGTCCCGCGGGCACTTCGGCGGCCCGGCAACGGGCCAGCACCTCCTCCCGCGGCAAGCCGCCCACCCAATCGGTCACGATGGTATTGACCTCGTCCCGGGCGGCCAGCCGGGAAGCCTTGGGCCCGAACCGATCCGCGTCGGCCAGATTCGGTGAGCCCATCGCCTTCGCCAGCCGCGCGAACATCTCGTCGTTCGAGCAGGCGATCGCGATCCAGCGGTCGTCGGCGGTGCGATAGTGACTGTGCGGCACCACGTTCACGGTGTCCGCGCCCATCCGCTCCCGCACGAAGCCGAACTGCTGGAACGCCGGCGCCAGCTCGTCGAGGACGCGAAAGACGGTCTCGTACAGAGCCAGATCGATGCACTGACCGCGGCCGGTCTCGGAGCGCGACCGAAGCGCCAGCAGTACACCGATCACCCCGTACAACCCGGTCATATAGTCCGCCAGTGAGGTGGACCCCGGTGTCACCGGCGGGCCCTGCGGGTCGCCGGCCAGGTAGGCCAGCCCCGCGAACGCGTGCGCGATCCGGGCGAATCCGGGCTGGTCTGACTCCGGACCGGTCTGGCCGTAGGCGGAGACGCGCAGCAGGATCGTGCGCGGGTTGATGGCCTGGATCTCCGGGAAGCCCAGCTCCCAGCGTTCCATCACCCCGGGGCGGAAGTTCTCGATCACCACATCGGTCTCGGCGATCAACTCCCGCAAGAGTTTCCGGCCGCGCTCGTCAGCGAGGTTCAACGTCACCGACCGCTTGTTGCGGGCCTCGCTCAGCCAGACGAGGGTATCGCCGCAGTCGGTCTCCGTGCCGAACCGGCGCAGATGATCACCGGCACCGGGGCGTTCGACCTTGATCACCTCGGCGCCGAACTCGCCGAGCACCGTCGCGCAGAACGGTCCGGCGATATAGGTGCCCAGGTCCAGAACCCGGACCCCGTCCAGAGCGTGCATGGGGAAACCTTCCGGCGCTGTGTATCTCGCTAATCCTGCGGGTGCGGTTCTGCCTCGCCGCTCCACGGCTTGTCGTCCCAGGCCCGGTCCAGCGGCTCCATCCGGCCGCCGGCCGGGAAGAACGCGCGCTGGGCGTAGGTCTCGAAGCCGATGCCCTGGCCCATCTGATCCAGGAAGGCCCGCTTGAGTTGGTGGGTGAACAGCTGGCGGGTGTAGCGCAGCGTCAACGGCGGTCGCTTCACCAGATCCCGGGCCAGTTCCCAGGCCCGATCCAGCAATTGGTCCTTCGGCAGCACCTCGGCGACCGCACCCCAGTCCAACGCCTCCTGGGCGGAGAGCTTCTTGCCGGTCAGCAGCAGATAGCGGCCGCGGTTGTGGCCCACCAGGAAGTTCCAGATCACATGTTGCCCGTCACCGGGCACCTGACCTCGCGGGAAGTGCGAAACATCCTGGAACCACGCGTCTTCCGAGGCGAGCACGATATCGCCCATCAACGGGACCTCGGAGTGGATATTGCAGGGCCCGTTCACCGCGCTGATCATCGGCACGTCCACGTTCAGCACGTTGAACATGAGATTCCGGTTGTACCAGGCCTTCTCGTCCAGCTTCCACAGTCCGCGATCACCGGGCATGGCCTGGTAGATCGGCGGATCGATGAGCGAACCGTCGGGCATGTAACCCCAGTCGGCGTTGTAGTTCTCCCCGGTGCCGGTGTGGATCAGCACTTTGATCTCACGGTCGCCGGCGACGTCGGCGAAGGCATCGGCCATACCGTCGTGCGACTTCCAGTCCCAGATCAGGGATCCGCCGTCGGTGTGGCACTGCATGAGCAGGATGCCGTCCGCGTCGAGTTCGAAGCGGTAGTTGGCGTAGCGATCCTTGTACTCGCTGTACCGTGTCCGTTTGACCATGTCGTTCCTTTCGTATCCCTCTGTCGCACAGTGTTTCCACCCCGACGACCGACTACCCGAGTACCGAGGCGAGGGTCTTGCGCTCCAGGAACTCCTCCAAGCCCGCGGCGCCCATCTCCCTGCCGATGCCGGACTGCTTGTAACCGCCGAAGGGGACGTCGGGGTGGAAGTAGTTGCCGCCGTTGACGCTGAAGGTGCCGGTCCGGATCCGGCGTGCCACGGTCAGCGCACGCTGCTCGTCGGCGCTGAACACCGCACCCGACAGTCCGTACACGGAGTGGTTGGCGATGCGCACCGCGTCGTCGTCATCGTCGTACGGGATCACCGCGAGGACCGGTCCGAACACTTCCTCCTGCGCGATCTCGCTGTCCGGGTCCACCCCGGCCAGCAGGGTCGGCTGATAGAAGAAGCCCGGATCCACCTTCGCGCCGCCGGTCACCAGCGTGGCGCCGGCCGCCACCGCCCGCTGCACCAGGCCGTGCACCTTGTCGCGCTGCCGTTCGCTGATCAGTGGTCCCATGTACGTCTTGCGGTCGCGCGGATCTCCGTACCGGACACGCGCGAAGCTCGCCGCGACGGCCGCCACGATCTCGTCGTGGTCCTTGCGCGGAACCAGGAGCCGCGAGTTGAGGGCGCAGCCCTGTCCCGCGTGAATCGTGATGCCGAAGGCCGCGTAGGGACCGATCGACGCGTAGTCCGCGTCGTCGAGCACGATCGCCGCCGATTTGCCGCCCAGCTCCAGGAACACCCGCTTCAGCGAGCCGGCGGCCGCGGTCATGATCGTGCGGCCCACCGCCGTCGAACCGGTGAACGTGATGGCATCGACATCCGGGTGCGTGGTCAACAGCTCGCCGACGGCGACCTCCGACGAGGACAGGACGTTCACCACCCCGGCGGGGATGTCGGTGTATCGGGCGATCAGCTCGCCGAGGGCCAGCGTCGTCAGCGGGGTGTCCGGCGCGGCCTTGAGCACGACCGTGCATCCGGCCGCCAGGGCCGGGGCCAGTTTGGCCAGTGCCAGCTGGTTCGGATAGTTGTAGGCCACGATCGCGGCGACCACGCCGGTCGCCTCCTTCTCCACCCAGCGGCGATGCTGCTGCCCCAGATACTCGACCGAGCCGAAATTCTCGGTGAACTCGTAGGTCTTCAGCAGATCGGCGTAGTACCGGACGATCTCGATCGGAGCCTCGAGTTGCCCGGCCCGCGTCAGCGACACAGTCGAACCCACCTCGGCGATCGACAGCTCGCGCAGTTCTTCGACATGATCGCGCAGCGCCTGATGGAACTGGTCGAGGCATCGTTCCCGCAGCGCCACATTCGTGGCCCAGTCGGTCGTGTCGAAAGCATGGCGCGCGGCGGCGACAGCCGCCTCGGCCTGGGCAACGGTCGCGTCCGGGGCGTACCCGAACACGTCGCCGGTCGCGGGGTTCAGCGACGGGAAGGTGCGTTCGGCCTCGATCAACTGCCCGCCGATGAGCAGCCGGCCACCGGCCGGCGCGTCCGCGCGAGCGTCGGTCGATTCCTGTTCCGTGGATGACATTTCGGCTTCCTTCGGTCATCGATGGGCGCAAGGGGGACGAACGGCGTTCAGTAGTGGGTATGACGCCGGATCGTCCGAAGGGCCTCGGTTCGCTCGCGCTGCGGCCGGAGCTGTCAGTCGCAGTGCTTGTTAGTCGAACGCCCAATATTAAGTCCGTCTCATAATTAGCATCGACACGAAGTCCGCGTCAAGCTCGATCATGTGGTGATGTCCCGGTGGATGCGGACGCGCAGGTGAAATATTGGTCGATCGCCCAACGTCCTCCGATCGAGCCGAGGCATTATTGCCTCTCGTGAGAGCGATCAGTCGGAGCGGCTTCGGCGGTCCCGAGGTCGGTGACGATGTCGACCAGTTCGCATGCGCACCCGGCGGAAGTCAGCCGAATTTCGTTTCCGGCAGACCACGGACACCGAGTCCATGAACGGACAGCACCAGCCCGTCGGCCTGCCGCGTGGAGGCGGCACTGGGAACCAGACCCCTTCCCTCCGCCGCGACACCACGGGAGGTCACTACGAGAACGTCGAGTTCCGAACCGGCGAAAGCGAGGCTGGTAGGACTGGACACCGGTAGGGGAACGCGGCGGTCGAGCGACCCGTCGGGCGCATATCTGCGAACCTCGCCACCGTGATAGGCGGCTATCCACAGGTAGCCCTCGTCATCGACGGCGGTGCCGTCCGGGATGGCCTCGCCGTCGTCGAATCGTGTCACCACTCTGCGATCGGTGGCCTCGCCGGTCGCAGGGTCGTAGTTCCAGGCGTAGACGCACCGCAGAGCACTGTCGTTACAAAAGAACGTCGTACCGTCGCGGTCGAAGGCCGGGCCGTTGGTGACCCCGATCGGGTCGCCGATGGTGTGGACGCTGAGATCGTGGTCGATGCGATAGATCTTGCCCGCGGGCCGCAACTCACCGCGGTCCCCGGAGGCGAGGGCTCGGATCAACGCACCGTCGGCCATGCCGGTGACGAACCGGCCCTGCCGATCGACGGTGCCGTCGTTGAAGCCGTAGCCCTCGCCCAGGTCCGCATCGAAGATCAACTCCGTCTCGCCGGAGTCCAGGTCGAACAGCGATACCTTGCCGCCGGCGGTGACGATCGCCCCGCCGTCTTGCCGCAGGGCAAGAGAAGCGATCGCAGTGGCGGGAAACTTCGTGTGCCGCAAGCCCTTCCCGTCGAGCGAGCACTGCCACACCGCAGCGCCGAACACGTCGATCCAGTACAGCCGTTGCCGATCGACGTCCCAGACCGGGGCCTCGCCCATGGTCATCCTCGACTCCGTCACCACACGCAGGTCCATCACAGCGGTTTCACCTTCCACATCACGACCCGATCGGTCCCGGCGACAGCGTCGGATCAGTTGACAAAACATGCCCGGACCAGCCGTCCAGCGGTGAAAGAATATCATTCTCGTTTTCAGGTAGTCCGTAATCGTGCATGATAGTTTCATTCTTGTTGTTGGCACCAAAGATAAGAGGAGGTTCCATGACCGAGATAGGGGTCGAATACACGGGGCCGGCAGGCTCCCAGTTCCTGGAAGACGGTGTCGCCGAAGACATTCGAGCCGCATTGGACCGCTACGGCGTCGTGGTCTTCCGAGGCGCCGACATCGATGACGACAGCCTGGTGGCGTTCAGCCGTCAACTCGGTTTCGAGCCCACCTCCCGCCGCTTGATGCACCACACCACGCTGGTCGGACAGGAGGTCGTGGCGTGATTGATCCAGACCTGCAGCGGTTGCAGCGCGATGTCCAATACCTGATGGACCGCACCGCGATCCTCGACTGCATCGCACGCCATGCTCGCGGCTGCGATCGGCACGACGCCGAGATGATCTCGAGCGCTTACCATGCCGACGGCCTCGACGAGCACGGCGATGCCGTCAACACCGGCCCCGCCTACGGCGAATGGGCAAACCACACCCACGCGGCGACGACCGCGAACCATCTGCACAACATCACCACACACAGCTGTGAGATCGACGGGAACGTCGCCCACTGCGAAAGCTACTCCCTGGGCATGATGCTCGGCCGGGACCGCAAGACAGCGCAGGTGATCGGCGGCCGGTATATCGACCGGCTGGAGAAACGCGACGGACAATGGCGAATCGTCGTGCGGCGTTCGACGGTCGAACTGATGTTCACCGCGGACGCGTCCGCACTGCACTCCGAATACTTCACCAGCCAGGGCTACTACCACGGCACGCGCGACCGGGACGATCTGTCGTATCTGCGCCCCCTGCGACTCGACAGCGGAGAACCCACCCGCTGGTGAGGGTGGGGCTTCGTCACGACAGATCAATCCCTACGACCGACAAGTAACGGAGTGAAGAACATGGGACGGTTGGCTGGCAAGGTCGCGGTCATCACCGGAGCGGGGTCCGGAATCGGTCGCGCGAGTGCCGAACTGTTCGCCCAAGAAGGCGCGAAGGTCGTCTGCGCGGACATCAGCGGCGAGGAGAAGGACGCCGCGGCAGCCATCGGCGCCGCCGCGGCAGCGGTGCATGCCGACGTCAGCGTATCCGCCGATGTACAGCGGATCATCGCCGCCGCCGAAGACAATTTCGGCCGACTGGACATCCTGTTCAACAACGCCGGATTCGGCGGCCCGAAGAAACTCATCACCGAGCAAACCGAGGAAGACTACGACCGTGTTCTCGCGGTCAACCTCAAGAGTGTGTTCCTCGGCATGAAGTACGGGATCACCGCGATGCTCCGCACGGGCGGCGGTTCGGTCATCAACACATCCTCGGCGGCCGGGCTGGTCGGCTGGGAGAAGAACGCGATCTACGGGGCGTCCAAGGGGGGTGTCATCCAGATGACCAAGGCGGCCGCACTCGATTTCGCCCAACAGGGCATTCGGATCAACGCACTGTGCCCTGGTATGACCTGGACCGGCCTGGTGCCGGGGTCGAGGGAAAATCCGCTCCCGCCCACCGAGGGGTACCGTCCCCCGGCGCCCATGGCCCGCTGGGGACTGTCCAGCGAACTGGCAACGGCCGCACTGTTCCTCGCCTGCGACGACTCGTCGTTCGTCACCGGCATCGCGCTGCCGGTCGACGGCGGCTACGTCTGCCCCTAGGCGACCCGAATGCGGCCCTTCCGTTTCGCCGTGCAAACAACCACGGCCACCTCCGCAGACCAGTGGCGTGACCTCGCCCGCAAGGTCGAAGACCTCGGATACTCCACCCTGTTTCTCGCCGATCACTACATCGGGCCCGGCCCGGTCAGCGATCGCACCCTGCTACGACCCCAGCACCTCGCCCCGATCGCCGCGATCGCCGCCGCCGCCGCGTGGACCACCACCTTGCGGGTCGGCTGTCGGGTGTTCTGCGTCGACTACCACGTCCCCGCCGCACTGGCGAAGGAAGCATCCACCATCGATATGCTCTCCGATGGCCGGCTGGAATTCGGTATCGGTGCGGGCACCAACAGCGGCGAATACACAGCGATGGGCCTGTCTTTCGAGGAAGCACCGCAGCGGGTGTCCAAGCTGGAAGAAGTGGTCGCGCTGATCAAAGCCCACTGCTCCGGTGAACCGATCGACCACCACGGCCGACACGTCGAGGTCAGCGGTTACTCCGGCCTGCCGGCACCGGTGCAGCGCCCACATCCGCCGATCATGATCGGCGGATCCCGCAAACGGGTGCTGTCCCTGGCAGCCCGGGAAGCCGACATCGTCAGCCTGGCCAACGCTCCTTGGACGCCCGTCGACAAGTTCGGCCGCACGCCAATGCAAGAAACGGCACGACGAGCCCGCCTCGTCCGCGACGCCGCCGGAGACCGATTCCCCACACTGGAACTGGAGACCTCACCCTACTGCCTGGAAGTCACAACCGACCGCGACACCGCGCTACGGCGATGGGCATCGGTGCTGAGCGCGGCAGTTCCCGACCTCCAACCGGAGACGCTGTTGAATCATCCGAACGCCCTCATCGGCTCGGTCGACCAGATCATCGACCAACTCGAACAACGCCGCGACACACTGGGAATCAGCTACATCACAATCCCCCGAAAGCAACTCGAGAACTTCGCACCCATAGTCGCAAGACTGACCGGATCGTAAACCCCAAGCGACACAATGGAAGGCGGCTCGGCAGGTGAACTCCTGCCGAGTTTCCTTCTCGTCCCGATGGCTCCGTGATCATGGCACCGCACGATGACAGAACTGGAACACGTTATAGTCCACTGGATAGTTCGACTCGCCCCCGATTCGCCGGCATTCCTCGTTTCGGCGGCGAACCGCAGAGACGTGCTCCAGTAGCGCCGAAAGGATCACAATGGTGTGGGATCTGACCACGGACGTGCTGATTGTCGGGTTCGGCGCGGCCGGTGCGTGTGCAGGGTTGGAAGCCCGGGCGGCGGGAGCGCAGGTGCTGGCCGTGGACCGCTTCAACGGCGGCGGCGCCACCGCGCTGTCCGGTGGCATCGTCTACGCGGGCGGGGGAACCGCGATTCAGCGCGAGGCTCGTATCAGCGACACACCCGAGGCGATGCTCGCGTACCTCACCAAGGAGGTCGGCGACGCGGTCCGGCCACAGACGCTGCGGCGGTTCGTCGATTCGAGTCCCGAGATGATCGAGTGGCTGACGGGGCACGGCGTGCCGTTCGAAGCGTCGGTGTGCCCGTACAAGACCTCGTATCCGGACAACCGGTATTACCTGTACTACTCCGGCAGTGAATGCTCGGGCGAGTTCCGTGCCGTGACGCCGCCGGTACAGCGCGGGCATCGCGCGAAGGGCAAGGGCGCGTCGGGAAAGAAGATCTATCAGCCACTCGCACGCGCCGCGATGCGCGCCGGAGTCGAGCTGCGCCCGCACACCAGGGTGGTGGCGCTGGAGAGTGATGACGACGGCCGGATCATCGGCGTCCGGGCGCGCTCCATGGCCGACGCGCCGGCGGCGATCCGCAAACGGTTCGCCGCGATGGCCGCGGTTGCCGCCAAACCCGGCATCTACTATCCGCCCCTGCGCCGGGTGCTCGAGGGTCGGCTCGACGCGCTCGAACGGCGATATGCGCGCGAGGTGCGAATTCGCGCTCGGCGTGGCGTGATCCTCTGTGCGGGTGGATATATCGCCAACCGGGAACTACTCGCGCAGCATGCGCCCGGGTATACCGGCGGTCTCGCGCTGGGCACCAGCGGGGACGACGGGTCCGGTATCGCACTCGGTGTGGCGGCCGGTGGCGTGGCCGAGCGGATGGACAATGTCTCGGCGTGGCGGTTCATCGCACCGCCCAGCGCGTTCTACGGCGGTTTGCTGGTGAACGAGCAGGGGCAGCGGTTCATCGATGAGACCCGTTACGGCGCTGCCGTCGGCAACGCCCTGGTCCGAGGCCAGGGCGGAAAAGGCTGGCTGCTGGTCGACGCCGAGGTGATGCGCCGCGGCCGTGCACAATTGGCGGACGAGGCCATCTGGTTCCAGCGGTTGCAGGCCGAATCACTGTTGCGCACCTCGGCGATTCGCGCGGACACCCCCGAGGAGGTGGCGCGCCGCGCCGGGATCCACCCCGAGGGACTGGCCGCGACGATCCGAGCGCACAACCAGGCCATCGCCGACGGCGAACCCGATCCGATGGGCAAACCGAGCGACTTCACCCACCCGATCGAACAGGGTCCGTACACGTTGCTGGACGTCTCGGTCCGGCCGAAACTCACCAACCCCTGCCCGATGTTCAGCCTCGGCGGCCTGGCCGTGGACGAGGACACCGGCGCGGTGCGATCCGGTGCGGGCGAACCGATTCCCGGACTCTACGCCGCCGGACGCAGCGCGATCGGGATCTGCTCCGAGTCCTACGTCAGCGGCCTGTCGATCGCGGACTGCGTGTTCTCCGGCCGACGCGCCGGGCGTTCGGTATCGACCCGACTGGCCGAGGCGGTCGACTGACCGCTACTTCAGTGAGCGCGTTCAGATTGCCGTGGACCAGCAAAACCACTGTCTCTGAACACCGTTGAGCCCGCGCGGAGTGCCCCGCCCGCCAGAGATCAACATTTCTTATTTTGGAAATACCACCCCCGAACGAGCGAGAGTCGTGCTCTACTCGTAACGAGAGTCACATTCTCGTTCCGCCGTTCAGGAGGTGGTCGTGGAATCGAAAGCCTTCGACGGCATCCGCGTTGTCGAGCTGGCCCAGTGGGTGTTCGTCCCGGTAGCGGGAGCCTTGCTGGCCGACTGGGGCGCCGACGTCATCCGTGTCGAACGCCCCGAGGGGGATCCGTATCGCCGGTTGGCCACCCAGGGCATAGGGAGTGACAGCGGCGGCGTGAATCTCTCACTGGCCATGGCGAATCGGGGCAAGAGATCCATCTCGCTCGACCTGCGCACCGAACGCGGCCGCGAACTGCTCGACGAGGTGCTGGCGACGGCGGACGTCTTTCTCACCAATTTCCGTCCCGGCGCCCTGGGACGCCTGGGACTCGATGCCGACACTCTCACCGAGCGCTATCCGCGCCTGATCTACGCCCGAGGTCACGGCTTCGGTGTCCGCGGACCCAACGCCGACAAGGCCGGCTACGACTCGTCCGCGTTCTGGGCCCAGGGCGGCGTGGCGCACGTACTCACCCCGCCCGAGCGCGACCATCCCATCAGCCAGCGCGGCGCGATGGGCGATCGAAACGGCGCGATGGCTCTGGCATTCGGCATCGCCGCGGCGCTGCTGGGCCGGCAGCGTAGCGGCCGGGGCACGGTGGTCGACGTCTCGTTGCTGGCCACGGCGATGTGGATGCTCTCCTCCGATCTTCTCGCCGCGCTGGCCGGTAACCGTCCCCGGGCGGTGTCCGGCCGCGGCGGCGCGGTCAACCCTCTGGTGGGCGCCTACCGGACCAAGGACGACCGGCACATCCAGCTGGTCTTCCTGGAGGCGGACCGATACTGGGCCGAATTCTGCCGGTTGATCGGGCGCGACGATCTGCGGGTGGATCCGCGGTTCCTGGACCTGGCGACCCGCAACGCGCATCGCGAGGCCTGTGTGGCCGAACTGGAAGCGGAGTTCGCGACCCGCACCTTCGCCGAATGGAAGCAGTTGCTGTCCGGCCTGGACGCGCCATGGGCTCCAATTCAGGCGGTGGAGGAACTCCTCGACGACCCGCAGGTGCAAGCGAACCAGTACCTCGGCAGTGTGGAACTCGACGACGGGCAGACGTCCTATCGCCTGCCCACCGGCCCGGTGCAGATCGACGAGCGCCCACCGGCCCTGCGCCGGGCCCCCGAGCACGGGGAACACACCGAGCAACTGCTGCTCGAAATGGGCTACTCGTGGGATGACATCACCGGGCTGCAGGACGCGGGGGTGATCCCGTGACGGTCACCCGCCCGCTCCCGATCCCCGACGACCACTCCGCCGGATATTGGGCAGCCGCTCGCCGCCATACCCTCGCATTGCCTCGGTGCGCTCGATGCCACAGCTTCGCCCTCCCGCCGTCCGAAACATGCCGCCATTGCGGCACATTCGAGCCCGAGTTCCGATTCGAGGCCGTGAGCGGGACGGGCAGGGTGCGGTCGTGGACGATGGTTCGCAAGGCGTCTCTGCTCGGATTCGCCGACCAGGTGCCGTACCTCCTCGTCGACGTCGAGCTTTCCGCGCAACCCGGTCTCCGCATGATCGGCCGCCTGCTCGGCGAACCCGCGGATCCGCACCTCGATGATCCGGTGCAGGTGGTCTTCGAGGACGTCGATGACGACATCTCGATACCCGCCTTCACCCTGGTGCGGGAGACGCCCGGCCGCGGCGACACTCCCACCGGTGACGAGGCCGGGCGATGAGCGGGCGGTTCCCGGGAGGCGGCCGCGTCGCGATCGCCGGCTTCGCGCACAGCGCCGTGCAGCGGCGCCTCGATCGCTCGCTCGGCGCCATCACCGTCGAGGTGGCGCGAGCGGCGATCGCCGACGCCGGCCTCGCGCCGGAGATGATCGACGGGTTCGTCACCTCGGCCCTTTTCCCGACCGCCGGCACGCACGCGGTGCAGGACGGGATCAGTACCGTGACCGCCAACTGGCTGGCCGACCGGATCGGCGCCGACCCACGCTACGTCGCGAGCTTTCAGGGCGTCGGTCAGATTCCTGGTTCGGTGGCGCTGGCGGTCAATGCGATTGCCGCGGGCGCGGCGGATTACGTTGTGCTGCATCGGGCTCTGCACAACCCGCGCGGGGGCTATCACGACAATTCGATGACGACGGCCGCCGGCCCGCAGCAATGGACCGCGCCGCAGGGCTACGGCGGTCCGCTGTCGATGATCGCCCTGCCCTACAACGAATATCTGCAGCGCTACAAGGCGGACCCGGAAACGATGGCCGCGGTGGTCGTCGAGGCGCGTAAGAACGGGGCGAGAATCCCGTGGTCCTACTGGTTCGACCGGCCGCTCACCACGGCGGAATACCTGACCGCACCCATGATGAGCGACCCCATCCGCCGCCTCGACTGCGACATCCCCGTCGACGGCGTCGCCACTTTCGTGCTCACCTCTGCCGAGCGCGCCCGCGACCTGCCCCACCCGCCGGTGTATATCGCCGGATACGCGAGCAGCGGACCGCACCGGGAACGGCTGCCGTCGCACTGGCCCCTCGACGACATCATGGCGGGCGGCTGCGACACGGCGCGAAGGCTCTGGGCGGCAACCGGTTTACGCCCCGAGGACGTCGATCTCCCCCAGCTGTACGACGGTTTCTCACCCTTCGTCTATTTCTGGCTGGAAACGCTCGGATTGTGCCCCGTAGGACAGGCCCACCGCTTCGTCTCCGACGGCGGCATCGACAGCGACGCGCCCGGCGCGCTACCGGTCCTCTCCGGCGGCGGTGCACTCGGTAACGGTCGCATGCACGGCATTCCGCAGATGCTCGAGTGCTATTTGCAACTGTCCGGCCGGGCCGGTGACCGGCAACGGGCCGCCACGGTCGGCCTCGCCTGTCACTCGTCACCGCACTACGGCGGGGCCGTGGCGTACACCCGCGAACCTCTGTGAGTCTGCGCGGCAACGGAAATGGAGAACAAACGATGACGGCTATTCTCGCCGAGCGTCGCTCGTATGTGGCCGGGAACTGGGTGTCCGGCGATGATGTCGTGGCCGTGACCAATCCGGCCGACGAGTCACTGGTCACCGAGCTCATGGCCACCCCCCTCGCCCGGATCGAGGAGGCGATCGTCCAGGCCCGCAGCAGTTTCGACAGCGGCGTCTGGGCCGACCTGCCCGCCGCCGACCGGGCGCGGGTGCTGGGCGTCTTCCTCGATCACGTCGACGCCGCGCGCGAGGAGCTCGTCGCGACCATGGTGGCCGAGGCCGGGCAGCCGCTGGCGTTCGCCCGGCATTCCCAGTTCCTTTCCGGAATGTCCCTGGCTCGCAACACTATCGAGCTCTACCTGTCGATGCGGCACGAGCAGCCCAGCCCGGCCCCGCTGGACGAGCTGATCCGGGGACGGGTGGCGTTGAGCATTCGCCGCCACGAGCCGATCGGCGTGGTCAGCGCGATCACCCCTTACAACGGGGCGTTCATCATGGCCCTGCAGAAGATCGTCCCGGCACTGCTGGCCGGCAATTCGGTGATCCTGCGGCCCAGCCCGCTGACCCCGATCTCGTCGCTGATCTTCGGGGCCGCGGCAGAGGCGGCAGGACTACCGGCCGGCGTCTTCGCCGTCGTCGTGGAGAGCGGCGCCGCCGGAGCACAGCTGCTGACCAGCCATCCCGCGGTCGATATGGTCTCCTTCACCGGATCCAGCGACATCGGCGCCCGGATCGGGGTACAGGCCGCGCCGACGATCAAGCGGGTGGCGCTGGAGCTCGGTGGCAAGTCGGCCCAGATCTATCTCGCCGACGCGATCGCGAAGGCGCCGGCGGGGGCAGCGGCCGTGGTCGCCAGAACCGCGGGACAGGCCTGCGTCGCGGCGACCCGGATGCTCGTGCCGCAGGAGCACAAAGACGAAGTGCTGGAGTCGGTTTCGTATGCCTACGCACAGCTTCGCGTGGGCCCGCCCAACGACCCGGACACCGCGATGGGCCCGCTGATCAGCGCCGCGCAGCGGGAGCGCTGCGAACGGCTGATCGAACAGGCGGTCGGCAAGGGCGCCCGGATCGCTTACGGCGGTGGGCGACCCGCTGGACTGGACCGCGGCTACTACGTCGAACCCACCGTGCTGGACGTACCGGACAACAGCAATCCGGCGGCGCAGGAGGAGATCTTCGGCCCGGTGCTGGCGGTACTCGGATACCGCGACATCGACCACGCCGTGCAGATCGCGAACGACAGCCGGTACGGCCTGTCCGGGCAGGTCTACGGCGCCGACGTCGCCGCGGCGACCTCGATCGCCCGGCGGCTGCGCACCGGCGCGGTCAACGTCAACACGGGTTTGGTCAGTGCCTACGCCCCCGGCGGCGGATACAAGCACAGCGGCCTCGGCCGCGAACGCGGCCCGGAGGGCATTCGAGCCTTCCAGGAAGTCAAACACATGGTCATCGGCGAACTTCGATGACCCAACCGAAGGAGTAGACATGTCTTCCGACCTGTCTCTGGATTGGCTGATCTCGGTCGACGACCACATCCTCGAGCCGCCGAATCTCTGGCTGGACCGGGTACCGCGCGCGGACCGCGATCGCGCGCCGCATATCGAAATCGATGACGACGGTATCGACTGCTGGGTCTACGACGGCAAACGCCTGCCCAGTTCGGGCCTGAGCGCCGTGGCCGGGAAGTCCAAGGAGGAGTTCAGCCCGAAACCGTTGTCCTACAGCGAGATGAGGCCCGGCTGCTACGACGCCGCCGCTCGGATCGAGGATATGGATCGCGCGGGAATCCTTGCTTCCCTGTGCTTTCCGTCGGTGACCCGGTTCTGCGGGCAGCTGTTCGCCGAAGCCGGTGACCGCGAGTTCGGGTTCGTCTGCCTGCAGGCCTACAACGACTGGATGATCGAGGATTGGTGCGCCAGCGCGCCCGGCCGGTACATCCCGCTGGTGCTCATCCCGCTGTGGGACCCGAAACTCGCCGCGGCCGAAATGGAACGCTGCGCGGCCAAGGGCGCGACCACCTTCGCCTTCTCGGAAAATCCCGCACCGCTGGGACTCCCGACGATTCACGACGTCGACGGCTACTGGGATCCGGTGATGGCCGCGGCCAACGATCTGAACATGGTGGTCTCGATGCACGTCGGCTCGTCCTCCACCGTGCCGCACATCTCCCCCGACGCGCCGTTCATGGCCAACCTCGCCTGGGGCGCCACCCGAACCTCCGGCGCCATGCTGTCCTGGTTGTTCAGCGGCATGTTCCAGCGCTTCCCCAACCTGAAGATCGCACTGTCGGAGGGCGAGATCGGCTGGATGCCGTACTTCCTGGAACGGGCCGAGCAGGTACTGGACAAACAGCGCCACTGGGTCAAGAAGGGCGTGCAGTGGCGCGATCACGCCGCCAGCCGGGGCGTCGACCTGGACACGCTCGATCTTCGTGAAGCCTTCCGCGAGCACGTCTTCGGCTGCTTCATCGAGGACAGCCACGGCATCGCCAGCATCGACGTCATCGGCGAAGACAACATCATGTGCGAAACCGACTATCCCCACTCGGATTCCACGTGGCCCAACTGCATCCAGACCGTACGGGGACTCATCGGCCACCTGCCGCCGGAGACGCAATACAAGATCCTGCGCGGCAACGCCGAACGGCTGTATCGGTTCACCCCCGCCCAGCCACCGGTCGCGGCCGCGGTCTGACATGCGGGGCCACCCGGTTCCCGAACCACAGGATGTGTGAATTCGATGCTTTTGCAAGGGAAAACAGCCGTTGTCACCGGCGCCGGATCCGGCGTCGGGGCGGCCTCCGCACTGCGTTTCGCGGCAGAGGGCGCACGTGTCGTATGCGCCGACATCCAGGGTGATGCCGCCCAGGACACCGCGCGGCAGATCGAGAACGCCGGTGGCGCGGCACTTCCCGTGACATGTGATGTCGCCCGCGAGGCCGAGGTGGAAGCGCTGATCGCGAACGCGGCGGCGCACTTCGGCCACGTCGACATCGTGTTCAACAATGTCGGCGTCCCGACTCCCCGTTTGGGTGCGACGCTGGAGGAGCATACGGCCGACGACTTCCAGCGCCTGGTCGCGGTGAACGTCGGGGGCGTCTTCTTCGGTTGCAAACACGCTGTCCTGCAGTTCAAACGGCAGGGCAGCGGCGGCGTCATCCTCAACACCGGGTCCGTTGCCGGACTCGTGGCTTGGGGCGGCGCGGTGTATTCGGCTACCAAGGGCGCGGTTCACCAACTGACCCGGTCGGTCGCGATCGAGGGCGCGCCGTTCGGCATCCGCGCCAACGCCATCTGCCCGGCCGGCATGCCGTACACCCATTTCATGGCAGCGGGCGGCGCACCCGCGGATGCCGAGTCGGTCGCACGAATGGCCGAACGCACGGCCGCCAATCATCCACTCGGCCGGCCGATCACCGCGGAGGACTGCGCACAGGCCGCGGTGTTCCTGGTGTCCGACAACGCGTCCAACGTCACCGGGGTGCTGTTCCCGGTCGACGGCGGCTACGTAGCCAAATGAACGACGAGCGAGGCGAATCCATGAGTTCCGCGACGACACTCGACCGCGACCGCATCCGCGAACTGTTCGATCTGCGCGGCGCCTACCTGGCGCAGACCGGAGGCGGGTACGAGTCGGATCCCTACCCCGTCTGGCATCGCCTCCGGGAGCAAGCCGAGGTGCATCCCGGCACGGTGCACGAACTGACGGGCTATACCGGCCCGGCGCTCTTCAGCGGACTGCCGCAATCGGATCGGGAACACTTCTCCGCGTTCAGCTTCGCCGCCTGCGATACGGCCTACCGCAACCCGGAGATCTTCGCCTCGTCCCCGGTTCCGGTCGATCCCAATGTCGGCCGGCCCAGCCCGACCAACAGCATGCTGTCGATGGGTGGCGCACAGCATCGGCGCTACCGGTCGCTCGTGCAGCCGTCGTTCATGCCGGCGCGGGCGGGGTGGTGGATCCGGAACTGGATCGAGCAGACGGTGCATGAACTCATCGAGGGGTTCGCCGACACCGGCAGCGCCGAGTTGAACGTCGACTTCTGTGCCGCGATCCCGGTTCTCACCATCACCGGAAGTTTCGGCGTCCCCGTGCAGCAGGCACTGGAAATCCGTGCGGCCGTGGGCAATCCGGAGACCGTGGTCGAGATGATCCGGCCGATCGTCGCGGCGCGGCGCGAGCGACCCGAGGACGATCTGATCAGCATCCTGGTACAAGCCGAACTGCGCGGTGAGGACGGCGGGACCCAACGCCTGTCCGACGCCGAGATATTCTCCTTCGCGGTCCTCCTGCTCACCGCGGGGTCGGGCACGACGTGGAAGCAGATGGGGATAACGCTGACCGCGTTGCTGCAACGGCCGCGACTGCTGGCCGCGGTCGCCGCCGACCGCGGTCTGTTGCGACCTGCCATCGACGAGGCGCTGCGATGGCAGGCGACCGACCCCATGTTCTCTCGATATGTCATGAGCGACACCGAATTTCACGGAGTGCATCTGCCGGCGGGCGCGGTGCTGCACCTGTGCCTCGGGGCCGCCAACCGGGATCCGGCGCGCTGGGACGAGCCCGACACCTACGACATCACCCGGCGGCTGCGGCCCTCGTTCGCCTTCGGCAGCGGCGCGCACGCCTGTCTGGGCATGAACGTGGCGCGGGCCGAGATGGTCACGGGCATCGGAGCGCTCCTGGACCGGCTACCGAACCTGCGACTGGACCCGGATGCCGAACCGCCCCGGTTCATCGGCATGTACGAACGCGGCGCCACCGAGATTCCCGTCGTCTTCGGCTGAACTGAAACGAGCACAATGAGCAATCCGCAATACCGACGGCCCGACCTCTCCCTGCGGGGCGAGGAGCACGTGACGCGCTATCTCGAGACAGACGGCGCGGACGGTTACGAATGGAACGGAGTTCCGATCCTGCTGCTGACGACGACGGGCCGGAAAACCCGCCGGCAACGCACGTCGGCATTGATCTACGGCCGCGACGGCGACGACTACCTCGTCGTCGCCTCGGCCGGCGGTTCGGATCACCACCCGGCGTGGTATCTGAACCTCCAGGCGAACACCGAGGCGCGGATTCAGGTCAAAGCCATGCGGACGGCCGTCACCACCCGAACCGCGACCAGCGCCGAGCGAGACCGCCTCTGGAGTATCGCAACGAGTTACTGGCCGAATTACGACGTCTATCAGACGCGCACCAGCCGGACCATTCCGATCGTCGTCCTCAGTCCGGTTTGAGAGGATCGCCCGATGACCTCGAGCTCCCGTTCCCATTCAGACACCGACACCCCGGCCTGGGCCGACCGCGCCGCCGACCGCTCGCGGTCCGCGCAGCGTTCCCGGACGCGCAGTGTGGAACAGGCTCAGGTGATCGTGGCGGCAGCCCGCCGGTTGCTGGCAACCGACCGCGACAAGCTCACCACCCAAGAGCTGTCCAAGGAAGCCGGCATTGCGCTGCAAACCTTCTACCGGCACTTCGCGGGCAAGGATCAGTTGCTGCTGGCCGTCTTCGAGGACGTGATCGCCGAACGTGCCGCCGAAGTGGAAGCCGCGGCCCGGGAACTCCCCGACCCGATCGACCGGCTGCATTTCTACATCGTGCAATCCTTGCGCTCACTGCGCGGCGGCCAGGGCGGCGTCGACGCACGATTCATCACCGCCGAGCACTGGCGGCTCTACCAGCTGTTTCCGGCGGAGATGGCCAGGGCCAACCAACCCTTCGCCGATCTCATCGAACACGAATTACACGCGGCCGCCGAGGCCGGCCTGCTGCGGCCCACCGACCCCGCCACCGATTCGTGGATGGCGATGAAGCTGGTCATGTCCGTGTATCACCACTACGCCTTCGCACCGGCGCCCGATGACGCCGAGGATATCGCCGAGAAGCTGTGGTCCTTCTGCCGCAGGGCATTCGGCGTAACACCCACCGAAAGATAGGGGCCGCAATGGAACATGCGCCCACCTTTTCCAAAGGCCGCGATCTGGACGCCGCGGTCACCGCACTGCGGCCGTGGCTGGCCGAGCGGCTCGGCGCTGCCGCCGTCGATTTGGATCAGCCGACTTATCCACGCGGCGCGGGCTTTTCGAACGAGACTCTGCTCACGACGGCCCGTGCGGGGCACATTACCGAAGAGCTGGCCATACGGATCGCACCCTCCCCAGAACGTCAGGTGTTCTACCAACCCAAATTCCATCTGCAGTATCAAATTCTGATGACATTGGAAAGCAACCCTGAAATCCAAGTGCCACAAGTACTATGGATCGAAACAGACCCTGCCGTCCTCGGCAGTCCGTTCTATGTCATGCGCCGTATGCACGGCCGAGTCCCGGTGAGTATGCCCGTGTACAACGCGACCGGCTGGCTGACCGAGGCGACCCCGGCCGAACGCCACACGGCCTGGGACAGCGCCATGCGGCAGCTCGCCGCGATCCACAGCGTGCCGATATCGGCGGTGCCGTTCGTCGCCCGGCCCGAACACGGCGTCACCGGAGATGAGCAACAGCTGTCGTACTGGCGCGAATACATGCACTGGGCGCTGGGCGACGATATCCCCGTCGTCGTACCCGCACTGTTCGACTGGCTCGACCAGAACCGTCCGTCGGCACCGCGTCCCGGATTGTCCTGGGGGGACGCCCGTATCGGCAACATCATGTTCGGTGACGATTTCCGGGTCGTCGGGGTGATGGACTGGGAGCAGACATCGCTGGCCGGCGGGATCGCGGACCTGGCCTGGTGGCTGCTGTTCGACGAGGCCCTCTCCACCGGGCAGGGAGTGCGTCGTCTGGACGGGCTCGGCACCCGCGAGGAGACGATCGCCCTGTGGCAGGAGCTGACCGGCAACTCGACCGGCGATCTGTGGTGGCACGAAGTGTTCGCCGGGGTCAAGGCTGGCCTGCTCAGCTTGCGCAGCCGCAGGTCGATGCCGCCGCCGTCCGGTGCGGGCACCCGCCATTTCTCGTACCTGCACCGCGCGTGTGAGCTTGCCGGGATCGCCGGACCGCAGGAGTCCCGATGAGTCCGGTGAACGATCCGGCGCCCCGGGACGAGGCCGTGGTGCTGTCCGCGAAGTGGCTCACCGCGGTGCTGGAGGACGGTCACCCGGGTGTGGTCGCGTCCGGCGCCCGCGTGGTCGAGCGGCTCGAGACCGTCGCCACCAAGATCCGGTTTCACGTCGATTACACGCAATCGGCCCAGGCGCCCGCGGCACTGTGCGCCAAGGGCTACTTCAACCCGGTGCACACGCGATTCGGGCGCACCGAGGCCGAATTCTATCGCCTTGCCGCACAGGAGCTTCCGGTCCGCACGCCACCTTGCGTCTATGCCGGGATCGACGACCGGACCGGTCACTCGGTGGTCCTGATGCACGATCTCATCGCCGCCGGTGCACAATTCCTGGACCCCCGGGTCGCCTACGACATCGAGCGGGCCGCCGCGACGCTCGACCAACTCGCCGCGCTGCACGCCGCCACCTGGTCCGGGGCTCGCCCCGCGCTCGACGCGCTCTTTCAGCCACGCCTGGTCTCGCTGTCCGGGCACCTGTCCCCCGGCCAATTGCAGGAGTTGCTGAACGACGGACGCGCGCAGGAACTCTCGGCCCCGGCCCGGCGGGCCGAGCGCATCCTCGCGGCGATGACGGCCATGGACCGACTCCGCCCGCGATCACCGTCCTGTCTCGTGCACGGCGACCTGCACACGGGCAACATCTATTACCTGCCCGACGGTTCCGCGGGTCTCATCGACTGGCAGGTCGTGCAGCTGGGGGTGTGGGCTCTGGACGTCGGCTACCACTTGGCCACAGTCCTGGATCCGGGCGATTTGGCCGATCACGAGAGCGCCCTGCTCGACCACTATCTCGACCGCCTCGCCGCCCGGGGCGTCACCCCGCCCGACCGGGAGCGGGCCTGGTGGATGTATCGGGCCTACCTCCCCTACGGGCTTTTTCTCTGGTCGATGACCCGCGCGGTCGATCGGCCGATCATCGAGCACCTCACCGGCAGGCTCGCTCGTGCCGTCGAGCGGCACCACAGTCTCGACCTGCTCGGCGTATGAACCCGCGCGGGCACATGTAAAGGAGAACCCACCGTGCCACATTCACGACTCGAAGACCTTCCGGCCGGAGGCGGCGGACGCTGGCCGCTGAGCGGCAAGGGGTTTCGCTCCATCCAGTGGGGCGATATGGAGGTCGGATTGACCAGAACCGCCGGACCGCGGGACTGCACCGAGCTCTACCGTGTCGGCGGCATGCCCGGCGGGGTCTGTGTCTGCCCCCACTACGGCTACATCTTCTCGGGCACGATCCGCGCATCGTATCCCGGCACCGGCCAGCCCGACGAGGTCGCCACCACCGGCGAGGCCTACTTCTTTCCCGCGGGCCACGTGCTGATCTACGAGGAGGCGACCGAGGCGCTCGAGATCAATCCGGCCTTCGCCTTACAGCGCTGCATGGACACCATCGAACGGGCGGCCGCGCGCGGCGCCGACTGACCGTACCGGCGGAGGAAAGATCAACAAAGATGTCACTCCGGTGACAGGATCACGTTCTCTACGCTCTACCGGTCGGTCGCTTGCCGCGCGAAACATACTGATTGTCAGTAAACTTCCCAGCGAAGCACCGGTAATCATGGAACGGCGTGGCTATGCAGGTAGACGGTCGGTTACATATCGGAGCGGCAACGGTGGCGCTTCCAGAGGTCGAGCAGCCGGCGGTTGAATCGCTGGCCCTCACCGCAAGTTTCGGAGCACTGAACCAGAGCGGGGTTTCGGCCGCCGACATCGGCCTGCTCACGCACTCGCGGATATTCGATCCGACTCCCGACGATTGCACGACCGCACCGCGCCTGGCCCGACTGCTCGGCGCTAAACATGCTGTGGCGCTAGGTGTTCGGCAGATGAGCAATGGCGGCGCGATCGCGCTGCAGTTCGCCGTCGCCCAGATGCTGGCCGAGATACGCCTCACGCACAGTCTCGTCGTGACAGCGGACGTGCACGGCCCGGAGGCCGTCTGGGGCTGGATGCCCGAAACGGGGACACCGCTGGGCGATGCGGCGACCGCGGTGCTGCTGACCCGCGACCCCGGCGCATTGTCGATCCGGTCCATCGCCTCCTGCTCGGTCACCGAGGAGGAGGCGAACTGGGCCGCGCGCGATCCGGTCGCCTCGGTTACCACCGCCGCCAACATCTTTCGGGTGCGCCGATGCGTGCGAACCGCTGTCGAGATGGTTTTCGCCGATGCGGACATCGAACCCGACGACCCCCGGCTGTCGATGGTCGTCGGCCCTCGGCTGCGGCCCGCGTTCATCGAGGCGATGTTCCACGGGTTGCTGCCGGCCGCCGAATACGTTGATCTGTCCGGACAAAGCGGGCACCTGTTCGCCGGTGATCTCGCGGCGAATCTGAACTACCTGCGCACCGAGCGACGCCCGGCCCCAGGGGAATACGCCCTGATCGTCAATATCGGTGTCGGGTTCACCGTCACCATGCTCCTGGTGCGCGGCGAACGAGAGGAATGAGAGTTGACTCCGCCGCGGACATTGATCGAACTGCTGGACGCATTGCACCGCAGCGATCGCGCCGTCACCTTCGCCGACACGAACACCGTACTGGCACACCGCGATCTTCCTGCGGCGGCGCGGCCGGTAACCCGCCGCCTGCGCGAATCGGGCGCTGCCCCGGGTGATCTCATCGGTCTGCTGATGCCCACGTCCCCACAGTGGCTGGCCGGATTCTTCGGCGGTCTCGGCACGGGCGCGGCGGTGACAGCGCTGCCGCTGCCGCCGATGGTTTTCGACCCCGCCCCCGTCGCGGATCACCTGTCGCCCATCATGCGAACCGGTGGTATCCGGATCGTGCTCACCACGCGGAAGGGCCGTGCGGTGGCATCGGCACTCGCCGAGCGGATTCCCGGCCTCCAGGTGGTCGATCTCGACGATTTGCCCCCGGACGACGAGACCGGCTGGGCGGCAGTCGAACCCGACGATCTGGCGGTGGTGCAGTTCAGCTCCGGCAGCACCTCGCGTCCCAAGGGGGTACGACTCACGCACGCCCAGTTCGTAGCCGGCCTGGACGCGATCAACACTCATATCCAGACGACGTCGGAAGACGTTCTGGTGCAGTGGGTTCCGCTGTTCCATGATATGGGCCTGGTATCGCTGATGTGCTCGCTGCTCACGCCCAACGACGCGCATCTGTTCCCCGCGCTGACCTTCATCAAGAATCCGGCTGCGGTCCTGGCGCACACCGCGCGGGTGGGCGGATCGATCACGAACGGGCCGAACTTCTCCTTCGACAAGCTCATCGATGCCGCCCCGGAGGCATTCGGCGCCACGCCGGAAGGGCAGCCGCTGCGGCGCT
The DNA here is from genome assembly GCF_019038435.1 of Nocardia alni. GTDB lineage: Bacteria > Actinomycetota > Actinomycetes > Mycobacteriales > Mycobacteriaceae > Nocardia > Nocardia alni. The sequence continues at coordinate 26,603 of NZ_JAGPOX010000013.1, read as the reverse complement.
GGCGACTCGCACTCAACGGCGCGGAGCCGGTCCGGGCGCATACGGTGCGGGAATTCGCGCGTACCTTCGGGCCGTTGGGCGTGCCCGAGGCCACGATGTACCCGGGCTACGGAATGGCCGAGGCCACCCTGGCGGTCACGCTGCCGATTCCCGGGACGCCGCCGCGGGTGCTGATCGTGGACCGCGACGAACTCGTTCCCGGCCGGGCCTATCGGCCGGTGTCACCGGACTCGCCGAACGCCCGCGAACTGGTCGCGGTCGGCGTCCCGGTCCCGGGAATCTGTTTGCGGATAACCGGTCTCGACGGCGCCGTGCTGCCGGACGGGCACGTGGGCGAGATCCGGATCCAGGGCCCGTCGGTCACCGAGGGCTACCACGGTGACGAGGAGATCACGCGCGCCACCGTCGTCGACGGTTGGCTGCGCACCGGCGACCTCGGACTGCTGCACGACGGCGAGCTGATCATCGTCGGGCGGGTCAAGGAGATGATCATCGTCCAGGGACGCAACTTCTATCCCGACGACGTCGAGGAGGCCGCGCGCGTCGTTCCCGGGGTCTACAAGGGTCACTGCGTCGCGGTCGCCGACAGCGACGCCGAACGCATGATCGTCGTCGCCGAGAGCGAACATCCGGCCGACGGCCCGGAGGGCACGGCGCTCGTCGCCGCGATCAGCGGCGCGGTCTCGCGCGCGCTGACCCTGTCGGCGATCTCCGTACTGCTCGTCCCCGCCAAGGCGTTGCCGCGTACGACCAGCGGAAAGTGGCAGCGCTCGCTGGTCGCGGAACTTGCCCGCGCCCATCTGTCCACCGATCTCGCAGCAGAACCGCTGTCCATGAAAGTGAGTTCGTGATGACCCAGCCCCTGACCGACCAGGCCGCCGAAGTCGCCGAGGTCCTGCGAAACGAGCTGGCGAGGTTGCTCGGCTGCCCCGCGGCCGAGGTGGACCTCGCCGTCCGGCTCACCGAACTCCCCGGAATCGACTCGATGCGCCTGGTGCAGACGGTGGTCAACTGCGAGAAGCACTGGAACATCTCGCTCGACGAGGACGAACTCGTCGAAGTCCGGACCGGCGAGGATCTGGCCGAACTGATCGCCTACACCATCGGCTCCCAGGCTGCGACGGCATGACCGTCACGATCGACGCCGCGACGAGTTTCCCGTTCCCCGATACGGCCGATCAGCACGAGTTCGACGCGGTGTGCCAGGCCCTGCGGGAACAGGGGCCGGTGGTCCGCGTAGAGATGCCCGACGGCCTGATCGCCTGGGTGATCACACGATACGCCGACGGTAAACGGGCGATGATGGATCAGCGTCTGGTCAAGGATCTGCGCCGGATGAGCGACCCCGCGCACGGCCTGGGCGGAAACCGTTACGCCGAAGACGCTTTCGTCGTCGAAGGCCGGCATATGCTCAACAGCGACGGCGTCGAGCACTCGCGTCTGCGCGCGGTGGTGGGCGCCGAGCTGTCCGCGGCCGCGATCAACCGGCGGCGGCCGGAGATCGAGCAGGTGTGCCGAGATCTGGTGGGCGAGTTCCGCGATGCCGGCACGGTCGATCTGATGGAGGTCTTCGCGCGGCCGGTCCCCGAGATCGTGATGGCGCGGGTGCTGGGCACGCCGGACGAAACCCTGCGTGCGGCAGCGGTACTGAGCCGCAAGCTGGGTGGCCGAGACGACCCGGCCTCGGTGGATATGCGCAAGAGCTATCACGATCTGCTGGACATCATCACCGACTGCTCCCGCAATGCCGATAACGCGCCCGAGGGCAGCGTGCTGGCCGCATTGCATCGCGCCCGCGCCGAGAAGATCATCAACAAGCGTGAGCTGATCTCGACGGTGACGATGCTGCTCGGAGCGGGCATCTCGTCCACCGCCATCGGCATCGGATTCGGCGCGATGACCGCGATGCACACCGCGGCGACCCTGCGTCACCTGCTTCACGACGAGGACGACGCGAAGGCCGCGGTGGAGGAACTGCTGCGCTTCCATCCGCCGTTTCCGTTCTCGCCCTGGCGATTCGCGCTGGAGCCGGTACAGGTCCAGGACGTGACCATCCCGGCCGGTGCGGTCGTGTTCGTGCTGCTGGCCGCGGTCAATCACGACGGCGCGCTGGCCGCCGACGCCGGCGAACTGCGCCCGCGGCGCGAGCGCACCGGGCACCTCACCTTCGGCTACGGACCGCACTTCTGTGTGGGCGCGCATCTGGCACGCGCCGAGATCGAAATCGCGCTGCGGGTGCTGTTCGACGAACTGCCCGATCTGCGCCCTGTCCAACCCGAGGACGAAATCCGCTGGCACGGACTGCTTTTCGATCGTACGCCCAGCTCCGTTCCGGTGTATCCCAGCGGGAGCGCTCGATGACCTCGATGCTGCATACCTCGTTCATGCAGGAGTCCACCGCGCTGGCGCGTGAACTCGGCCCGGTGTTCGAACGTGAATTCTTCAATCTGCGTTTCACGTTCGTGACCGGCGCCGAACTCGTGGCCGAACTGGCCGACGATCGCCGTTTCGAGAAGCATGTGCTGCCCGCGCTCGAGGTCGTGCGCCCGGCGATCGGCGACGGCCTGCTCACCGCCTACAACCACGAACCGAATTGGCGCAAGGCGCACGAGCTGCTGATGCCGGCGTTCTCCCAGACGGCGATGCGCGGATATCACCCGCTGATGCTGGCGGTGGGCCGTCAGCTGCTCGATGCCTGGGACGAGTGTGCCGGAGTACGGCCCGTCGACGTCACCGGTTCGATGGCCAAGGTGACCCTGGAGATCATCGGCCGAGCCGGTTTCGGATACTCGTTCGATTCCTTCGAACGAGCCACGACGCATCCCTTCGTCGTCGCCCTCGAGGATGTGCTCAACCACGGGCAGCGGCTGGTCACCCGCCCGCCGATGGCCGGCGGATTCCTGGGCAAGCGTGCCGCCGAACGCAATACGGAGAACATCGCCTACCTCAACGGCGTCGTCGACGAGGTAATCGCCGGACGCACCGGCGGTGACCGCGGTTCGGATCTGCTGGGCCTGATGCTCGAATCCGATACGCTCGACCCGGTCAACATCCGCAACCAGGTCCTGACCTTCCTGGCCGCCGGCCACGAGACCACCTCCGCCGCCATGGCGTTCACGCTGTACTACCTGGCCGCCGATCCGGTTGTGCTGCAACGGGTTCAGGAGGAGGTCGACACGCTGGCCGACGTCGACGAGCCGCTGTTCGAGCAGGTGTCCAAGCTTCGTTACCTGCGCCGCGCGGTCGACGAGTCGTTGCGGCTGTGGCCGACGGCACCGGGGTACTCCCGAGTCGCCAAGCAGGACACGACACTCGGCGGCAAATACCCGATGCGGGCGGGCGACCCCTACTTCGTCCTGCTACCCGCCCTGCACCGAGACACGGTCTGGGGCGAGAACGCCGAACACTTCGACCCGGATCGCTTTCTGCCCGAGCAGGTCCGGTCCCGCCCGCCACATTCGTTCAAGCCGTTCGGCACCGGCGTGCGAGCGTGCATCGGACGTCAATTCGCCCTGCACCAAATCGCCCTGATCATCGCCCTGATCGTCCGGCGCTACGACATCACCATCCCCCAGGACTACCAACTACGCATCTCGGAGGGCCTGACTTTCAGCCCCGTCGGACTTACCTTCCAATTGACGGCCCGCTGACGCGAGAACAATAAGGGCGGCGGGCCGTTCAGACGGCGGCCGGCCGCGCCGTTTCCGGCGGTTCGCCGATCTCTGTCACGGCATGACCGGAGCAGGGCTCTCGAGTCACCGTCGCCCGGCCTATGCGCCCGACGTCGAACCACCGCACCGCGTCACGCAGCAGACACCACGCGACGAGATACCAGTGTCCGTGGTGAAACGCGAACAGGAGCGGCTCCACCGCACGGCGGGTGACGCGCCCCTGGGCGTCGGTGTATGCGATGTTCACGACCCGCTGATCGAGCATGGCCTGCTCCAGCGGGGACATCACCCTGCGGGGCGCGCCGGGCGCCACGTCGACCCAGACTCTCGTGGCGAGGTCCCTCGCGCGGCGGCGGGTTGCCGGGTCTACGACGTCGAGCACCTTGCGCGACGCGCTGCGCGCCGAGTCCCCGAACGGACCCACCCCGAGGACCGTGGCCGCCGCTGCTAAGGCGAGGGCCTGGCTCGGACCCAGGTTCACCGGTGGCAGCGATCCGGTCTCGGCAAGACCGTATCCGCCACCCGGCCCGGTGCGGCTCCAGATCGGCAGGCCGGCGGCGAGAAGCCCGGCGATGTCGCGCTTCACGGTGCGCGTCGTCACCTCGAGTTCGGCGGACAAACTCTCGGCAGTACGTCCGTTACGGCCGGCACGCCGCAAACTCTCGGTCAGTGCCTGCAACCGTTCCGCGCGCCTCACGCTCCGCCGCCCCGACCATGATTCATGACATAAATAGTGACATACCGTAGACCACCGCCCCCGGTAATCTCCGGCCATGACATCGAATCGGACGAAGCAGGACCCGGCGACCGACCACCCGGCACTGGTCCTGGTACCCGGCCACTGGCTCGGCGCGTGGGCATGGGACGACGTGGTCCCCGCGTTGCGCGAGCTGGGCCACGCGGTGACCGCGCTGACCCTCCCCGGGCTGGAGCCCGACGACCCCGACCGCACCACGCACACACTGGACGAGCAGGCCGGTGTCCTGGCCGACGCGGTGAGACGTGCCGCGGCGCACGGCCCCGTGGTACTCGTGGTGCACAGCGGCGGCAACTACCCCGCGACGCTCCTGCTCGACCGCCACCCCGACGCCGTGACGCGCGTCGTCTATGTCGACAGCGGCCCGGCCGCCGACGGAGCGATCTTCGACGCAGCACTGCCCGACGACGTCGACGAGGTTCCACTGCCCGACTTCGAGGTCCTCGCCCAGAAGGCGAGCCTCGAAGGAATCGACGCCGCCGCACTCCAGCGCTTCCGCGATCGGTCGGCGCCGCAACCGGGACCGATCATGCGCGAGCGAATCTCACTGCACGACGACCGTCGACTGTCGGTCCCGACGACGATAATCGCGTCATCCTTCCCATCCCAGGTCATGATGACCATGGCCCGCGAAGGCCACCCGATGATGGCGGAGACCGCGCGGCTCACGAACCTCACCCTCGTCGACCTGCCAACGGGCCACTGGCCGATGTGGAGCAGGCCGGACGATCTGGCCGCCGCCATCTCGAAGGCCGCCGGCGACTAGGGACTGTCTCACAGTGAGAGGTTGGGGTGGCACCGATGCTCGATGCCCGGCGAGGTGCTCGGCGCGGTCTGGTCACATCCGGCGGGAGATGGCGCGGTAGCCGCTGAGCCCGGACACGCTCGGGGGCGCCGCTGGACCACGGCCGACCGATCCGGCCTGCTCCAGTAGGACGAATCGAGCGCTCGGTTTCGACACGCCGGGCCGTGTTCCGCATGGGGGGCCTGTTGCCAGGATCGAGGCGTCGGAAGTTCCGGCCGTCAGTCCATCGCAACCGACCCGAAGGAACATGTCATGGCAACGGCTGTAGGCATTGATCTGGGAACAACGAATTCGGTCATCGCCAGCTGGCAGGGCGGTGAGCCCGTGGTGATCGCCAATGCCGAGGGCGCGCGCACGACGCCGTCGGTGGTCGCCTTCACCGAAGGCGGGGAGCGACTGGTCGGCCAGCTCGCCCGTCGCCAGGCGATCCTGAACCCGAAGGGCACCATCTACTCCGCGAAACGATTCATCGGCCGCCACTTCGACGAGATCTCCGAGGAGGCCAAGGCCGTCAGCTTCGATGTCGTGCAGGGCGAGGGCGGCGCCGCCCGGTTCGACGTCCGCGGCAAGCAGTACGCACCCGAGGAGATCAGTGCGCAGGTGCTGCGCAAGCTGGTCGACGACGCGAGCAAATTCCTCGGGGAGCGGGTCAAGGAGGCGGTCATCACCGTGCCCGCCTACTTCAACGACGCCCAGCGCAACGCCACCAAGGACGCCGGTCGCATCGCCGGGCTCGACGTGCTGCGGATCATCAACGAACCGACCGCGGCCGCGCTGGCCTACGGCATGGACAAGCAGACCCACGAGACTGTGATGGTCTTCGACCTCGGCGGCGGCACGTTCGACGTCAGCTTGCTCGACGTCGGCGATGGTGTCGTGGAGGTGCGCGCCACCGCGGGCGACTCCCATCTCGGCGGCGACGACTTCGACCGCCGGATCGTGGATTACCTGGCCGACGAGTTCCAGCGCGAGCAGCGCATCGATCTGCGCGCCGATCCGCAGGCGCTGCAACGCCTGTTCGAGGCGGCTGAGAAGGCCAAGGTCGAGCTGTCGTCGGTGACGCAGACGCAGGTGAACCTGCCGTTCGTGACCGCGGACGCCAACGGTCCCAAGCACCTCACCACCACGATCATGCGCTCGAAGTTCGATGATCTGACCGCGGATCTCGTGCAGCGCTGCCTCGGCCCGGTCGAGCAAGCGATGGGCGATGCCAAGGTCACCGCCAACGATATCGACCAGGTGATCCTGGTCGGCGGCTCGACCCGCATCCCGGCCGTGCAGGCGCTGGTGCGCAGGCTGACCGGCGGCAAGGACCCGAATATGAGCGTCAATCCGGACGAGGTCGTCGCGCTGGGCGCGGCCGTCCAGGCGGGCGTACTCAAGGGCGAGGTCTCCGATGTGCTGCTGCTCGACGTGACGCCGCTGTCCCTCGGTGTGGAGACGCAGGGCGGGGTGATGACGAAGATCATCGAACGCAACACCACCATCCCGGCCCGGCGCACCGAGGTGTTCTCCACCGCGGAGGACAACCAGCCCGCCGTGGATATCGTTGTGCTGCAAGGGGAACGGGAGCGCGCGGCGGACAACCGGGTACTCGGCCGGTTCCGGTTGGAGGACATCCGCCCGGCGCCGCGCGGCCAGGCGCAGGTCGAGGTCACCTTCGACATCGACGCCAACGGCATCCTCAACGTCACCGCGCGCGACAAGGACACCGGCCGCGAACAGAGCATCACGATCAGCGAACAGGGCAACCTGGACAAGACCGAGGTGGACCGCATGCTCGCCGAGGCCGAGCGCAATCGCGGCGAGGACGAGCGGCTGCGCAAGGCGGTCGACGCCCGCAACGAGCTCGATTCGGTGGCCTATCAGGTCGAACGCCGCCTGGCCGAACTCGGCGACAGCGCCGCACCGCACGATCGTGCCCGCGCCGAGATGCTCATCGCCGACGCCAGGCAGGCGGTCAAGGAGGAGGCCCCGCCCGACCGGGCCCAGTCGCTCACCGCCGAACTGCAGCAGTTGCTGTACGGGCTCGCGGCCGCCCCCTCGACGGGCAACGGTTCCGGTACGGCGGCAGCGTCGGACGACGACGACGTGATCGACGCCGAGTTCGATCGGAGCTGAAGCCATGACCAGCCCCGAGCAACGGCCGGCCGCCGGCACCGACGGTGCGGTCACCGACCGGGACGCGGCCACCGACCTGGATCAGCCGCCGCCCGGCGAACCCGATCCCGCTCTCGCTCAGCTCGAGGACCGCTGGCGCAGGACGGCGGCGGACCTGGACAACCTGCGCAAGCGTTACGCGCGCGACCTGGACCGGGAACGCCTCGCCGAGCGGGCCAAGGTGGCCGCCGCGTGGCTGCCCGTGCTGGACAACCTGGATCTGGCGCTCGCGCACGCGGGCACCGACGCGCAGTCCGTCGTTCAAGGCGTCCAGGCGATCCGGGACCAGGCGGTGCATCTGCTCGAACAATTGGGCTACCCGCGCTACGCCGAGACCGGCGTGCCCTTCTCCCCCACCCTGCACGAGGTGGTCAGCGTGGCGGACGCACCCGATGTCCCGCCCGGCACCGTCCTCGAGGTGATACGCCCCGGGTACGGCGACAATGGACACCAGCTACGGCCCGCGTCCGTCGTCGTCAGCAGGCGCGAGGGGTGAGGGCCGATGGCGCGCGACTTCTACGAAGTGCTCGGAGTACCGAGGGACGCCGACAAGGACCAGATCCAGCAGGCCTACCGCAAGCTGGCCCGCCGCTACCACCCGGACGTGAATTCCGATCCCGCCGCGGCGGACCAGTTCAAGGAGATCGGTGAGGCCTACCAGGTGCTGTCCGACCCCGCGCAGCGCCGCCGTTACGACCGGTTCGGCCCGGACTTCCGGCAGATCCCCGAGGATTACGACGACCGGGTCGGCGCGGCGGCGGGCGGGGGTTTCGGTCGAGGTCCCGGCGGCACCCGGGTGCGGTACGGCCAGGGATTCGGTTCCGGCGAGGCCGTGGACCTCGAGGACCTGTTCGGCGGAATGTTCGGCGGCCGTGGCGGATTCGGTCCGATCCCCGGCGCCGACCAGGAGGCTCAGCTGGAACTCACCCTCGAGGAGGCATACCGCGGCGGCAAGCGCACCCTCTCACTGGACGGGCGCAGCTACACCGTCGACATTCCGGCCGGAGTGCTCGACGGCCAACGGATCCGCTTGGCGGGCCAAGGGGGTCGCGGCGGCGGTGACGCGCCCGCCGGTGATCTGTACCTGGTGGTGCGGATCAGACCGCATCCGCGATTTCGGTTGCGCGGCCGCGACATTCACCTCGATCTACCGGTCTCGCCATGGGAGGCCGCGCTCGGCGCCACGGTCGCCGTCCCGACCCCGAAGGGTGAGGCCAAGGTCAAGGTCGCGCCGGGTTCCTCGACCGGGCGCAAGCTGCGGCTGCGCGGCGAGGGCATGCCCAATCCGCGCGGCGCCGACGGCAACCTCTACGCCGAGATCAAGGTGATGGTGCCCCCGCATCCGACCGAGCGGGAACGAAAACTGTTCGAGGAGCTGGCTGCCGCATCGGACTTCGACCCGAGGAGAGAGAAGTGAACGCCCCCACCCGATATGTGTTGGTCGGCCCGCCGCGGCTGCGCGCGGAGACCCTCGCGCAGCGGTCCGGGCTGCATCCCGAGATGGTGCGCCGGCTGGTCGCGCTCGGCGTGCTCGACGGCGTTCGCGAGGGCGGCGAGCTGCGGTTCGAACCGTCCGCCGTCGCCACCGTGGCCCGGATCCAGCGTCTGCGCGCCGGTCTCGGCCTGAACTACGCGGCCATCGGGCTGGTACTCGACCTGCTGGAACGCATCGAGCGACTCGAAGCCGAAATTCGCCGAAGGAGGACCTCCCCATGGACACCGGCAGCCTGACCGAAAAATCTCAGGAAGCCCTGCACGCCGCACAGAACGTCGCAACCCGCCTGGGACACACCGAGATCGACGGCGAGCATCTGCTGCTGGCCCTGATCGATCAAGAACAGGGACTGGTTCCCCGGCTGCTGGAGCAGGCGGGCGCGGACGTCGACGCCGTGCGCTCCGACCTCGAGCGGGAGCTGGCGCGGCGGCCCAAGGTCAGCGGACCGGGCGCGACCCCCGGGCAGGTGATGATCACCCGCAGGCTGGCCGCGCTGCTCGAATCCGCGGAGCGTGAGGCCAAGCGGCTCAAGGATTCCTACGTCTCGGTCGAACATCTGGTGATGGCGCTCGCCGCGGAGGGCACGAGCAGCGCGGCCGGGCGGATCCTGGCGGACCACGGCGTCACCGGAGAGTCGTTCCTCGCCGCGCTCACGAAAGTGCGTGGCAATCAACGTGTTACGTCGGCCACCCCGGAGGGCGCCTACGAGTCGCTGGAGAAGTACGGCCGCGATCTGGTCGCCGAGGCGCGGGCGGGCACACTCGACCCGGTCATCGGCCGCGACGCCGAGATCCGCCGGGTCACCCAGATCCTGAGCCGCAAGACGAAGAACAACCCCGTGCTGATCGGCGACCCCGGTGTCGGCAAGACCGCCATCGTGGAGGGCCTGGCCCAGCGCATCGTGCGCGGCGACGTGCCGGAGGGCCTGCGGGACAAGACCATCTTCTCCCTGGACATGGGATCGCTGGTCGCGGGGGCCAAGTACCGCGGCGAGTTCGAGGAACGGCTGCAGGCCGTGCTGTCGGAGGTGAAGGCCGCCGAGGGGAGCATCCTGTTGTTCATCGACGAACTGCACACCGTAGTGGGCGCCGGTTCGGTCGGTGGCGAGGGTTCGCTCGACGCGGGCAACATGCTCAAGCCGATGCTCGCCCGCGGCGAGCTGCACATGATCGGCGCCACCACGCTCGACGAGTACCGCAAGCACATCGAATCCGATGCGGCGCTGGAGCGCCGGTTCCAGACCGTGCTGGTGGACGAGCCCACGGTCGAGGACACCATCTCGATCCTGCGCGGCCTGCGCGAGCGCCTCGAGGTATTCCACGGCGTGAAGATCAACGACGGCGCGCTCGTCGCGGCCGCCACGCTCTCGCACCGCTACATCACCGACCGCTTCCTGCCGGACAAGGCGATCGATCTGGTCGACGAGGCCTGCGCCCGGTTGCGCACCGAAATCGACTCCATGCCCGCAGAACTCGACGAACTCACCCGCAAGGTGACCCGGCTGGAGATCGAGGAGGCCGCGCTGTCGAAGGAGACCGACGCCGCGAGCGAGTCCCGGCTCGGGGAGCTGCGCAAGGAACTGGCCGACCTGCGCGCGGCGGCCGACGCGCGGCGCGCGCAATGGGACGCCGAACGTCAGGCGATCCGCCGGGTGCAGGAGCTGCGCGGGCGCATGGAACAGCTACGCCGCGAGGCCGAGGACGCCGAGCGCAACTACGACCTCAATCGCGCCGCCGAACTGCGCTACGGCGAGATCACCGAACTCGAACGCACGCTGCGGGCCGCGGAGGAACAGCTGGCCACCAAGCAGGGTAAGGAACCCCTGCTGCGCGAGGTGGTCACCGAGGACGGGATCGCCCAGATCGTCGCCGCGTGGACCGGCATCCCGGTGGCACGCCTGCAGGAGGGCGAGCGGGAGAAGCTGCTGCGGCTCGACGAGATCCTGCACGAGCGGGTGATCGGCCAGGACGAGGCGGTGCAGGTGGTCGCCGACGCGGTGATCCGGGCGCGCTCCGGAATCCGCGATCCGCGACGGCCGATCGGATCGTTCATCTTCCTGGGACCCACCGGCGTCGGCAAGACCGAACTGGCCAAGACGCTGGCCGCCGCCCTGTTCGACAGCGAGGACAACATGGTGCGCCTGGACATGAGCGAATACCAGGAACGCCACACCGTCAGCAGATTGATCGGCGCCCCGCCGGGCTACGTCGGATACGACGAGGGCGGGCAGCTCACCGAAGCCGTACGCCGCAAGCCGTATTCGGTGGTGCTGTTCGACGAGATCGAGAAGGCGCACGCCGATGTCTTCAACACCCTGCTGCAGGTGCTCGACGACGGCCGGATCACCGATTCGCAGGGCAGGCACGTGGATTTCCGCAACACGGTGGTCATCATGACCTCCAATATCGGCTCGCAATATCTGCTCGAGGGCGTCACCGGCCACGGCGAGATCAAGCCCGACGCACGCGAATTGGTGCTCGCCGAGCTGCGCGGGCACTTCCGCCCCGAGTTCCTCAACCGGGTCGACGACATCGTGCTGTTCACCCCCCTGACGCTGGCACAGCTGGAGCAGATCGTCGAACTGCAGCTACAGGAATTGCGCGACCGCTTGGCGCAGCGGCAGATCCGTCTGGACATCACGCCGGAGGCGCGAAGGCTCATGGCGGAGCACGGCTTCGACCCGGTCTACGGTGCGCGGCCACTGCGCCGCTACATCGCCCACGAGGTCGAAACCAAGATCGGGCGCGCGCTGCTGCGCGGCGAGATCGACCAGGGCGGCGCGATCGCCATCACCGTGTCCGGCGGCGAACTGTCGGTCGCCTATGCACCGCAACCGATCGCGGCGTGAGAAGGGCGGTGCGACTATGGAATCGACGAAGACCAAGTGCCCACACTGCGGCACGGCCAACCGGGTGCCCGCGGCGGCCACCGGCACGCCGCGCTGCGGTAAGTGCCACCGGCCGCTGCCCTGGATCGTCCCGGCCGGCGACGACGATTTCGCGGAGATCGCCGAGCAGGCCTCGGTGCCGGTGCTCGTCGACCTGTGGGCGACCTGGTGCAGGCCCTGCCTGATGGTCAGCCCGGCGCTCGAGCAGCTCGCGACCGAACGCGCGGGCCACGTGAAGCTGGTCAAGGTCGACGTGGACGCCGCACCCCGCACGGCACAGCGGTTCGCGGTGCGCGCGGTGCCCACTCTGCTCGTCTTGCACCACGGCGCCGGGCTGGCCAGGCAGGCGGGCGCCCTCCCTATGCCGGAGCTGCGTCGCTGGCTGGACGACGCACTCTCCTCGGCGACACAGAAGGAGGCGACGGGATGACTTCGGTGCACACCGATCCACATGTGGCCGCGATCCGGGCGGTGCGACCGCTCACTCCGGAGGGATGCCAGGAGTGTCTTCGGCTCGGTACGCCGTGGGTGCACCTGCGGCTGTGCCTGACCTGCGGCCATGTCGGCTGCTGTGACTCCTCCCCGATGCGGCACGCGCGGGCCCACGCGAGTGCCGCGGGCCACCCCATCGTGCAGTCGATGGAGCCCGGCGAAGATTGGCGCTGGTGCTATGTCCACCAGAATTTCGTCTGACGCCGGCGACAGCATGTCCAGCGCCGCGAACCGAGACAAGACGCCCAAGTCCGCGGGCCTCGACAGCGCGCCCGGACCTACAGACACCGACACCGCACCCGAGCCTCCGAACCACGACACCGCACCCGTCGCCGAACCTGAAGCCGCGGAGACCCCCGACCTCGCCGGGGCGTTCCCACGCCTGTCCGACGACCAGATCGCGGCACTCGCGGCAGGCGGCGTGTGCAGGACGGTGCGAGCAGGAGAGACGCTGGTACAGGCGGGCGAGCCCAGCGAGGACTTCTTCGTGATCCTGTCCGGCAGGGTAGCCATCCTCGACGACGAGGATGGGCGCGGCGTACTGCGCGTGCACGGGGCCGGCCGATTCCTCGGCGAACTCGGACTCCTGGAGGGCCAGGTCGCGTTCTACACCGCGGAAATGATCGAAGACGGTGAGGTACTGGTCGTTCCGGCGCACCGGATCCGCACGCTGGTCGAGCACGACCCGGTGCTCAGCGATCTGATCCTGCGCGCCTACCTGATCCGGCGCAGCCTGCTGATCGGAATCGGGTCCGGATTCCGGATCATCGGTTCCTGCTATTCGCCCGACACCCGCCGGCTGCGAGAGTTCGCGGTGCGAAACCGCTTGCCGCACCGATGGATCGACCTCGAACGCGACAGCCGCGCCGAACAGCTGTTGCGCAGCATGGGCGTCACGCCGCAGGACACCCCCGTGGTGATCTGGCGTGGTGAGCGGGTGCTGCGCAACCCGGCCAACGCCGAACTGGCGCGCGTGATCGGGCTGGCCGTGCCCGACATCGGCACCGACGCATGCGATCTGGTCGTCGTCGGCGCGGGTCCCGCGGGCCTGGCCGCCGCGGTGTACGGCTCGTCGGACGGGCTCGACACCGCGGCGCTGGAGTCGATCGCCACCGGCGGGCAGGCGGGCACCTCCTCACGCATCGAGAACTATCTCGGCTTCCCCGCCGGAATCTCCGGCGGGGAACTCGCCGAACGGGCGGTGCTGCAGGCCGGGAAGTTCGGCGCGCGAATCCTGGTGTCCGCCGACGTGATCGGGCTCGACACCGCCGCGGGCCACCATCTGCTCCGCCTGTCCGACGGCGGCACGCTGCTCGGTCGCGCCGTCGTGCTGGCCACCGGCGCCCGCTATCGCAAGCTGGCGGTGCCGGGCATCGAACGCTTCGAGGGCACCGACGTGCACTACGCCGCGACCCACCAGGAGGCGGCGATGTGCGGGCTCGGCCCGGTGGCGATCGTCGGCGGCGGCAACTCGGCAGGTCAGGCCGCGGTGTTCCTCGCCGGCCGGGTCGAGCGCGTCCACCTGCTCATCCGCGGCGACGACCTGAGCACGAGCATGTCCCGCTATCTGGTCGACCAGATAGCACAGCACGCCCGGGTCACCGTCCACCGGCACACCGAGATCCGCGCGGTACACGGTGACACCGCACTGGAATCCCTTGTGGTCGAGGATAATCGAACGGGCGAACAGACGGTTCTGGCGGTGCGCGCGCTGTTCGTCTTCATCGGGGCCGTGCCCCGCACGGCATGGCTGGCGGACACGCTCGTCGTGGACGACCACGGGTTCGTACGCACCGGACCGGGCGCGGTCGACCGGACCGGAGGCAACGACGCGCGCTCCCCGATGACACTGGAAACCAGCAGGCCCGGCGTCTTCGCGGCGGGCGACGTCCGCTGCGGCTCGGTCAAAAGAGTGGCCTCCGCCGTCGGCGAGGGCGCCATGGCGGTACGCCAGGCACACGAATACTTCGAGAGGGGTTGACAGGTAATGCCGGTAATGGGCGTCGTCAAATTCGAGCGTTTCTTCCGTGCGGCAGCCGGGCTGCACGTCGACCGGAACGACATCAAGCGCTACACCGAGTTCATCGACGACAAGATCTATGACCTGTTCGTCGTCGCCAACGCCTCGGCCAAGGCGAATCTCCGCGACGTGATCGAACCCTCGGATCTGCCGATCACCGCCGGACTGCAGGAGAGCATCCACCGGTTCGAGAAGCTCGACGAGGCAATCGAGCTGCAACCGTTGCTCGACCAGCTCGCCGCCCGGCCGCCGCTGCTGGCGATCGCGGAGCAGACCGAGAGGAGGCTGTCGGCGATCGCCGGTGGGCTGAGCGTCGCCCTGGCCCAGACCTTCATTGTCATCGACCCGAAACGGAAGAATCCGAGCACCGCCGAATGGGACGTGGCGTTCGAGATCTTCCACCTGCTGCTGTAACCGGCAACCCCGCCGATACCGCCGTCACCGCATCGGCCTGCGGGCGACCCGGCGGTCGTAGTACCGTCGAGACCAACGCCCGCAGCAGCGCGTCGACACGTGGACTACCGGCGATCGAATAGGTCACATGCTCGTAGTAGCGAGACGATCGGCCAGGTATTCGGTACGGGCGCCGAAACCACGGTTCACGACGTCGATGCGTAACCTCGTCGACCACGGACCAGAGCCCATGGACCAGCAATCGTTGAGTTCGGATGTCGAAGACACGGCGGGCGCCGTACCGCCCTCCGCGGTGCACGCCATGTCGGTCGTCCTCTCCGCCGAGAACGCGGAGCCGGACATCCTGCGGATCGCCGCGGAAACGGTAGCGACCCTCGGATGCTGCCACACGCTGGCCAGCTATCGGCTCGTCGATGGCGACTATGTGCCGAATCAGGCGCAGCCGCCCCCACGTGGCCTGGACTCTCAGCTGCACGCTCAGCACGGCGAGGGCCGTATGCGATTGGCCGACCCACCGTGGGTCTGGGCGTTTCCGCTACACAGCCGGTCCGCGACGATCGGCGCGCTGGTCGTGGGCGCCGACCACGAGCCGTCACCGGACGAGATCTCCCTGCTCGCCGTGCTGGCCCAGCTCACCGGCACCGCACTGGCGCATGCCGCGCAGCACGAACAGGCCTGCGCCGACTCCGCCGACCTCACCGCGATCAACGAGGACCTGTCCGCCACCGTGCTGCGGCTCGAACATCGGACCCGCGTGCACGAGGTGCTGTCCGGCGCCGCCGCCTACGGAACCGGTGAACAGGGGATCGCCGACGCCCTCGCCCAGCTGACCGGGCTGCCCGTGGCCATCGAAGACCCGTTCGGCAACCCGCGGGCCTGGTCGGGCCCGGGGCGGCCGGAGCCCTACCCCAAGGCGCCCCAGGAGCAGCACGAACAATTGCTACACCGCCTCGCCACCCATAACGCGCCGTTGCGTGTCGGCGACCGAATGGTCCTCCTGGTGAAACCGCGCACCGAGGTCCTGGGCACACTCGCGCTGATCGACCCCGGCCGCCGAGTGACCGACGATCAGATCTTCGCCCTTACCTATGGCAGTACGGTGCTGGCATTGGAGCTGGCACACCAGCACAACGTCGCCGAGATCGAGCTGCGTTTGCGCCGGGAACTGGTCGACGACCTCCTGTCGGGCACCGACGACGACAGCGCCTTCGCCCGCGCCGAGGCGCTGGGCTACGACCTGCACGGCGATCACTACCTCGTACTCGTACACAGCCGCGACAATGCTCTTCCGGATGCGGTCGGTCATGCCGCGACAGCGCTCGACGCGCACTCCCTCCAAGGTCGCCACGCGGGTATGGTCGCCCTGATCACCGATCGCCGCCCCGACCCGGTCACCCTGCACCACGCCGTCCGCGAGCACCTCGACACAACCCCCGTCACCATCGGCATCAGCGGCCGCTGCGAGCAGCCGACCGATTTCGTCCGATCCTTCGACGATGCGCGCCGGGCCATCAACATCCGGCTGCGGTCACGAGCGCCGGACGGCGTGACCGCGTTCGACGAGCTGGGCTTCTACCGGCTGGTCGACGCCGCCCGAGCAGGCGGCCAAGTCGAAGAATTCATGCGCGAGTGGCTCGGCGTCCTGCTCGACTACGACCGGGCCCGCCACGCCGACCTGGTGTACACGTTGAGCCAATACCTCGAATGCGGCGGCAACTACGACGCCTCGGCCGCCGCACTGCACATTCACCGCAGCACACTGCGCTACCGCCTCGGGCGCATCCGCGAACTCACCGGGTTCGACCTGCGCGAGGTCAACACCCGCTTCAACCTCCAAGCCGCCACCCGCACATGGCAATTCCTGTCGCTGGTCGCCCTGCCGACCACGTCACCCCCGGACAGTTGACCGGCCCGCACCGGCACCCGCACTACATCCTGGCCACCTGCACCGCCCGGGCGCATGACATCCCACCAGCGATGGTCGTCCGGGTTTCGCTACGCCAGCCGCCTGACGCAGGACGGGCTCGACCTGATCGAGGGCGAGGCCCACTTCACTGGCCCGAAGACGATCGAGATCGTCTCGGCGACCGGTGGGAGCCGGCAGATCAGCGCCCCGGTGATCGTCATCGATGCGGGCGCCCGGCCCAGGCAACTGGCGATCACCGGTGCCGACGAGGTACCTGCACAACGACATCGCCCCCCAAAAAACCGTCCTGGCGTGTGGGAGCATCGTTAGCGCAGGGGGACGTCGGTTGCCCCCGGGGGCAGGCTTGCGGCCAGGCGCTGGTGGGTGGGGTGGTGGCGCGGGTCGGGGATGCCGTACACCGTGGTCAGGATGTCGTCGATGTCGGCGAGCAGGTCGGTGGGGGCCAGCGTGGGGGGGCCGTAACCGCGTCCGGGTGGTTTGAAGATGAGCCGAACGGGAGCGTCGGGGTCGGGCTGGTGGTAGTCGACCGCGAGTAGGTGGCAGCCGATGTGGCGGTACGGCGCGAGATCGATATCGTCGGCGACCTCGGCGTACCAGCCGCGCACGGCCAACCGATCGGCCAGCAGTTGGGTCTCGATGCGCGCGATCAGCCGGCGTAGCAGTCCGGCCCGGTGTAGCGGTCCGGTCAGCGCCAGGTAACCGACGAAGCCCGCGGCGGGCAGGGCGAAGAAAGACGCCAGCCCCTCCGGGGCTGGATCGGTCGACGTGCCGCGCAGCGTCCACAGATGATAGTCCGGGTCGGGGCGTGCGCGGCGGAACGCCGACTCGGGGGCGGTGTACGGGCCGGGGCGGAATGTCTTGCGGTACAGTGCCATTGCCGCGTCGAACTCGGCATCGCCGGCGGCCGTGCGAATGTCGAGCGCGGTGTCGCGGCCGACGTAGCGGTCCAGTGGCATCGCGGTGACCAGGTCGGCGGCCGCGAGGGCGGCGGCCATGTCCCGGAACTCCGCGCAGTCCCGCGGCTCCTCGATACGCATCGCCCAGCGCAGATACTCCTGCACGCCGAGGACGACCACCGCGGCGGGCACCGCCTCGAACCAGTCCTCGCGCAACGGTTTACAGATCAGGATCAGATTCGTGACCGCCCCCTGATCGGGGGACAACGCCGGCTGCACGTACGGGAAGTCCAGACCGCGATATCCCCACCGGTGCCAGATGAGCGCCCTGGTCACCGGGTCGAGGTTGTCGCTCAGCGCGGAGGTGGCCAACGGGTCGTTCATCTCGGCCAAGATCGCGTCCAGCGGGCGGCCGCCCGCACGACGGGCATCCTGGTCGAGCAGCGCCTCGGTGTGGGCCAGCAGCCTACGGCCCGTCCCGCCGCCGCGGCCGGCGGGTGCGACCAGCAGGAATTCGATCACGCCGGTATTGGGCGCGGCGAGATAGTCGCTCACCGATGCGGCCACCGCCGTGTCGCCGGACAGACCCAGCACGATGTGATAGTTGTTGCGCCCGTACCACCCTCGCGCCTTGCGGTGCAGATAATCGGCCATATTCGCGAGCGATTCACGCTCGTCGGGATCGGGGAACTCCGCGACGTACAGGGTGTCGTAGAACGCGCGCAGCGCGGCCAGATCCTGTGTCGTATCGGTGAGTTCGCGAAAGAGGGTCACCGCTCAGCTCTGGCCGACCGCGCGGAACAGGTTCTGGAATGATCCGGCGGGCAGGCTCGTCCGGTCCGGAATCAGCGGACTGGACTTCTGCAGCAGTTCCATTGTGCCGTACTCCTTGCTCAGGTACTCGTGCTTGTGTTGCAGGCTGTCGAGGTTGTACCGGATCGCATCGGGCTTGGTGAGGTCGGTGTGCTCCCAGATCAGATAGCAGTCGTTCAGCTTGGGAGGCTCGTCGGCGGGCGCCTTGTCCTTGGCCCACAGGCATTTCCACAGATACGCCGAGTAGAAGTCCGGGACCTCGTGCATCGGCGTGACGTGGTGGTGTTCGTCATCGAGCAGTAGGCAGTAGTCGAAGCTGTGGCGCCATCGCTGCGCGATCCCGGCGAGTTGCGGGTTGCGCTTGCGCAGGTGGCTGCGATGGCACAGCAGCCCGGTGATCTCCACGGCCATCGCGCCGATATTTCCCTGCCGCAGCAGCCCGACGATGCCCGGCCGGATCGCGCGCGCCCGCTCGCCCACCGCGACGACCAGAATCGAGTTGGCCTCGTCGCCGTGCCCGAGTTGCCCCATGAACAGCGACTCGTCGCCGGCCTCGACCTCGCTGGTGAAGTCCCACGATGGGGCCCATTCCTCGAAACCGGCATAGGTCCAGCGCTGAATGTCGTTGCGCCCGACCGGGTTCGCGCTGGGACCGGTCCGTTCCCACCAGCCGTAACTGAGCAGGACCGCGGGTGAGAACATCCCGGTGACCCGGACGGTCTGCGGCCGACGGCCCGGCTTCGTTTCGTCGAGCCGCGTCCGCAGCCTGCGAACGGACACCTCGAGGCCGACCTTGTCGCCTCGGTCGGGCAGCGGATCGCCGACGAATTCGGTGACGTGCAGGACCTTCTGAAACAGCAGCGTCACCGGATCGATGATCTCCGCCCGGAGAATTTCGACGAGCAGTCCGGGATAGTAGGGGACCTGGACCGAGCCGCCGATTCCCGCCGGCCCGGCGATCATGGACAGCTTCCACAGCGGTTGCGTATCGTCCGGATTGCTCACATCTGACCTTCCGCCCCAACCGCAACCACAGTGCTGGGCATGTGCACATTCCGATTCCGGTCTCCGACAGCAGAACTCCTCTGCCATCTCCGATCTCACTCTCTGGGCAGCGCGGTGCCCAGAGGAGAAAGTCACCCGGGGTTTGCAGCGTCCTCGAACGGCCGATGTCAGAGTTTGGTCATGATTTGCTGACCCCGAAACACCAGTAAGACGCCTTAACGTCGAACCCGTGACGGAATCCATTCCTGAAGACAGGCCGAGTCCAGGCAGTGCCGCGGTGATCGAGACCGACCCGGACACGAGCTCCCCATCGTCGTCTGCCGTCGTGCGCCGAACTCCAGGAGTGTCGGACGTGTCGGTCGCCTACCTGAGCGCGCTGGGCGGTGAGCCGGTCTGGGCCCGCACCACCGACGGCCTGCGGCTTCGGCTTCCGATGCGACGGTGGCTCGGCTACGCCGACGCCGTGCACCCCGCCGACGAAGTGCTGATCGGCCGCTGCGACGGGCCGACCATCGACATCGGCTGCGGCCCGGGCCGACTGGTCGCCGAGCTGGTGACCCGCGGAATCCGCGCGGTGGGCATCGACACCGATGCCACGGCGGTGGCGGTCAGCCGGTGGCGTGGAGCACCCGCGCTGCACCGTGACGTCTTCGATCCGATGCCCGCATCCGGGCGATGGCGCTATGCCCTCCTCGCCGACGGCAATATCGGCATCGGCGGAGATCCGGTGCGCCTGCTGCGCCGGACACGGGAGCTGCTCGCTCCCCAGGGCATCGCGATCGTCGAATTCGCTTCTCCGGGAACAGGACTGCGAACCCACCGGATAAGGCTGGAGACCGGCGGCTGGACCGGTAGCTGGTTCGCGTGGGCACAGGTCGGCGCCGACGAGGCCGCAACGCTCGCAGCGCACGCCGGAATGCGGGTGGTCTCCACCGCAACCGCGGACGGTCGCCATATCGGCTGGTTGGCCAGGGCATCCGGCGGTCGCGAATAGCTCTACCGCTCAATCGATTCCGGTGCTGCCGTCGACGCGCAGGGGCGCCCGGTCATATGCCGGGCGCCCTCGGAGCCCAGTGGCATGCCCCCGCCGACGACTGCTACATGTCGTGCTCCCAGCTGCCGCGCGTGTCGACGTTCGCGGCATCCGCCAGCGCCTCCAGCTCCGCGATCTCCTCGTCGGCCAGTTCGATGCCGCGAGCTCGGATCAACCCGTCGATGTAACTCGCCTTCGTGACCCCGATGATCGGGGTGGTCCCCTTGGCGATGGCCCAGGCGGTGGCGACGTCGGCCGCGGTCGCGCCTCGGTCCTGACCGATCGCCCCCATCCTGTCCGTCAGCGCCTGCAACTGGGGCAGGATGCCGTTGTATACGGCCGCCCGGCTGCTGCCCTCCGGCAACGGATGGGCCGGGCTGTACTTGCCGGTCAGCGCCCCTTGCTCGAGGACCATGTAGGAGAAGAACCGCACGTCGTGCTCGCGGCAGTGCTCGAGAATGCCCGCGCGCTCGGAGCTGCGGTACAGGAGGCTGTAATGGTTCTGGACCGCCTCCACACGGAACCCGGCCTCGCCGAGGATCTGATCGGCGAGAGCGATCTCCTTCAGGTTGTGGTTCGAGACGCCGACATGCTTGATCCTGCCGCTCCGCAGCAGCGGAATCAGAAACGGCGTCCACCGGGCCACGTCGGCGGGGTTGTGGATCCAGTACAGATCCACATAGTCCGTGCCCATCCGGTCGAGGCTCTGCTCCAGCATGTCCGCGACCGGGTCGTCGCCGCCGCCCGCGACCTGCGGGGTGAACTTCGTCGACAGCTGGTACTCGCTGCGCGCGTAGCCCTTCAGCGCCTGAGCCAGGACCGTCTCCGAGCGGCCCATGCCGTATACCATCGCGGTGTCCCACAGGGTGAACCCGTTCGATTGCGCCTTCTCGACGACCTCTCGCAGACCGGACGCGGTCAGCCGAGTGCCGAAATAGCCCTCGCCCACCTCGCCGCTGTCTCCCCAGGCCCACGTGCCCAGCGCCACGGCCGGCGTTGTCAGCGTCTTGCTCGTCATATCCCCTACCTCCATTGCTTGTTCTTCCATGTCCATGACGCCCCGCACTCGTGCTCATTTCTCAGTACCACGCGATCGTGTCGGAACGTTCGATCCCCAGCAGACCGCGATCACCGCCACCGGACAAGGTCGCGTTTATCGGGGGTGTGATCTCAACCCCCCTCGCGCCGTGACCAGCGGCTACCGTGAACGACATGGATCAGCAGCCCGGAAACCGCGACGAAATCCGGCACTTCCTTGCCAGCCGGCGCGCCAAGATCACCCCGGCGCAGGCCGGACTGCCGACCAGCACCCGTCGCCGGGTCGCCGGGCTGCGGCGCGAGGAGGTCGCCGTCCTCGCCGGCGTGAGCACGGAGTGGTACACGCGACTGGAGAAGGGGCACATCGGCGGCGTGTCCGAAGACGTCCTCGACGCGGTCGCCGGCGCCCTGCGACTGGACGACGACGAACGCACCTACCTGTTCGACCTGGCCCGCTCATCGCGCCCCGCGAGTCGCACGCCGTCGCGTCGCAGGGACGTCGAGGTCCCGCCCCGGGTCCGGTGGCTGCTCGACTCCATGACGATGTCCTCGGCGTTCGTGCGCAACGGCCGCACGGACGTCGTCGCCGGCAACGCCCTGGCCCGAGCCCTGCTCGCGCCGATGTTCGACAGCGCCACCATCGACAAGCACGGCCGCCCCAACCTCGCCCGCTATATCTTCCTCGACCCCGGCGCACACGACTTCTTCATCGATTGGGACGCCGCCGGCAACGCCACCGCCGCCCTGCTCCGCGCCGAGGCCGCCCGCGAGCCCCGCGACCGCGCACTGCGCGAACTCATCGGCGAGTTGTCCACCCTCAGCCCCGAATTCCGCGACCGCTGGGCCGCGCACGACGTCCTGATCCGCCACGACGGCGTCAAACGGCTCCAGCACCCCGACGTCGGCCACCTGGAACTGACCTTCCAAGACCTCGACCTACCCCTGTCCGTCCGAGCCGTGCACAACCTGATCCTGTACACCGCCGAACCCGGCACCGCATCCGAAGACCGCCTCAAACTCCTCGCCAGCTGGGCAGCTACGCAATCCCGGTCGGCAGAGCCCACCCACCACTCTCCTGCGCCCGGGCCGCTCTGATCCGCGTATCCGCCGTCGGGCGCGGCCGCGCAGCAGCCGTCCACAGGGTCGATCCGGGGTCCGTGAAATACTCGGCCACATGCCAGCGATATCAGCAGTTTCCACGATCGACCAGGAACAGCAGATTTTGACGGTCGAACTCGAAGACCTTCGCGAGCGCGGTATTTCGCTGGCTTTCGACCGTCGTGACGGTGAGGGCGCCGTCGCTCTCGAGACCCTGACACGCATCGTGAAGACGTTACGACCAGGTGCGTGGATCAGCGCCGAACATCGCATCGACGCGACCACCGATGTGCTGGCCGAAGCGATCGAGCAGTTGCCGGAAGGAAGACTTCCCGGCGCCGCCGAGAATTCCACGATCACCTGGCGCAATGCGGCGCGGATCCTGTTCCAGGCACCGCCACTGCCGTTCGAACTGTTCGTCGCGGTCAAGAAGACCGACTCCGGCGCGTCCTCCCAGTTCTCCGCCAAGGCTGCCCACTACGTCCAACACGCGGCGGGACTGCCCAGCGGTGAGCAGCCCATCGCAGAACTCACCCAACCGCTCCGCCACGAACTCGCGCGGATTCTGCTACGGGAAGAGAAGGCGATGACTACCCCGTCGTAGTCGCGCCGCGGCTCATCACGAGCACGGCGTCGCGGCGGCTCATCGCGCCGAACGGTGAACCGCCGGTCGGGTTGCTGCCCCAGATCCAGGTCGGGCCGTCGCCGAGGTGGTCGAGGGCCTGCTCGGCGACGTCCACCGGATCGGCGACCTCGCCGAGCGACCCGCCCTTCCCGTCGAGGACTCGATGCATGGAGGGAGTGTCGGTCTTGCCGAGGACGAGCCCCAGCACATCCACCCCGCTGTCGCGCCATTCGGCCCACAGCCCCTCGGCCAGGATGAGGTCGAAGGCCTTGGTGGCGCCGTAGGCGGCGAGGGTCGCGCCACCGGCCCAGGCCGCGCCCGAGGTGACCAGCACCACGGCGCCGCGGCCGCGGGTAACCATCGGGCCGCCGAACCGGTAGGCCGCTTCGAGCACGCTGTGGCAGTTGCGGTGGACGAGGGTGAGGTGGGTGGCGAGGTCCTTGTCGAGGAATGCGGCGCTGCGGTCGTCGCCGCCGGCGTTGTACACGAACAGGCCGATTTCCAGGTCGGCTGTCGCCTGTTCGAGCTGCGACAGAGCGTCCGGGGTGGCGAGATCGATTGCGACGGTGCGTACTTCGACACCGTGCCGGGCCCTGATCTCGCCGGCGAACGCCTCGAGGACGGGCACGCGCCGCGCCACCAGGACGACGTTCATGCCTCGGGCCGCCATCGCGTGTGCGAAGGCGGCGCCGACACCGTCGGATCCGCCGGCGACGATCCCCCACGGTCCGTATCCGGTCAAAACTGTTGTCATTGCTGTCCTTTCCTCGGCGAGTCGGCGGCGGCCAGGTCCGTGAGCAGCTCGCGGGCCGCCCGGACGCATCGTCGCGCCCGATCCCGTGTCGATTCACCGGCCCGCGCCGCCGCGAGCATGGGTACTTCGAGGCCGATCACGACATCGCGGGGCAGCGCGGCGAGGATCTGCGACAGCGGGAATTCGCCTGTGCCGGGCACCATCCGGTCGATCGTGTCGTCCCGGTAAACCGCACCACGCTGGCGAATCGTGTTGTCGCTGAGCTGTACGTAGCCGATTGCCGTGGGTTCGATCGATGCGAGGTCGGCGGTGGTGTGGCCGGCGCGCACCAGGTGCATGATGTCGATCAGCAACCGGAAGTCCTTGCGCGCCACGTGATGTACCGCCGCGAGCGCGCAGCCGAGGTCGGCCACCGTGAGCGAGGGGGCGAACTCGATCGTCGTCCCGATGCCGCGCTCGGCCGCCATCTGCGCCAGCACCGCGAACTCGTCGAAGCTGCGGGGCAGATCCGGGTCCATGCTCGTGGTGTTGATCGTCGCCACGCCGAGTTCGGCCATGATGTCCAGATCTGTCGCATAGCGGCGTATGTCGCCGCCGGGCCGGACGATGATCCCTTCACCGAGCGAGATCGAGACGTCGTGCTCGTGCATCGCGGCGATCGTCCGGCGCCGCAGTGCGGCATCCTCACGCAACGAGTAGGGCGGGTAACCATGCGGGTCGTGCGGGCCGTTCGTCAGCCCGATCGCGATGTACCGGCAGCCGAGATCATTTGCCAGAGCGATGAATTCGATAGGAGGAAGCCCGAAGACGGTCTGGTGCTCCAGCGCCAGCCGAGCGAACACGTCATCACTCGTGACCATATCGTTCCTCTACTGGATGCACCGGCGCGCCGGACTCCCGCGGGGCCAGCATGGCGCGATGCTCGGGGGTGCCGTCGAGGTTGGCGTTGACCCGTTCGGCGACCCGCCAGCCCGCGGCGGTGCGCACCCACCGCCAGGTGTTGGCGGAGACCCGCGCCACCCAGAACCGGTCGTCCTCGGCGTCCCAGCGGATGTTGAGCGCGTAGCTGCGGCCGGTCGCCTCGTCGCCGTCGACGACGACGTGCGGCACGGTCAGGACGTGACCGCACCCGTTGCGGATCAGGCTCTGATGGCCACCGTTGACCATGGCGACGATGTCCGCACGGCCCCGCATGCGTAATTGGGGAACGGCGTCGAACCTCCCGTCCTCGGTCCACAGCGCCGCCGCGGCCTCGGCCGAGCCGCTGTCGACCGCCGGGCCGTACTGCGCGACCAGTTGCGTGATCTCCACCTGGTCCTCCAGGGCGCGAACCCGGCCCGCCAGCGCCTCGACCATGGCGCGCAGTTCCTCGATCTCACTCATTTTCTCGGCAGCTTTCCGTCCGGGGGTGCACGTACACCGTGTTCAGGGGATGACGACGATGCGGGCGGGGCCGTCGGCGGCGCGGGCGGCGTCCAATGCTTCGGCCACGCCGTCGAGCCCGACAGTGCGGCCCAGCATCGGCGAGACGTCCAGCTCACCGGAGCACACGGCCTCGAACGCCTCGGTCCAGTGCGCCGGCAACGGGCCGCCACCGAACTGGATGTTCAGCCCCTTGCGCTTGGCGATCATGGTGTGCAGGTGGTCGCCCTCCGGTGGGCCGCCGACGGAGAAGATGCGCGTATTGCGTTCGCAACCCGCGATGATCGAGTCGAGAACCCCACGGACACCGACACATTCGAATACCACGCAGCCCGGCAGCCCGGCAGCCTCGCGCCACGCCTGATAGGGGGAGATCTCGGCGGGATCGACGGCCACATCCGCGCCCATCGCCAGCGCCGTCTCCCGCCGCGACGCCACGAAGTCGACCGCGACGATCGGGCCGATGCCCAGGCGCTTCAGATTCGCGATCGCCGACAATCCGATCGCGCCGCACCCGAGAACCAGCGGCGCCTCCTTCGCGGTTACCTGTGCGCGTGCCGCGGCCGACCACCCGACGGAGATGCCGTCCGCGACGCAGACGACCTCGCTGGGCAGCTCGGACGCCACCACCTGGGTGATCGCCTCGTCCAGGAGCAGGTATTCGCCGAAACCACCGGGTGTTTCGGGATTCTGGCCGATGATCTTGCGACCGGTGGCAGTCGAGAGGACCGGCAGCGAACTCACCCGAGTGCCGACCGGGATCCGGCGCTCGGTGCCGGGACCGTAGTCGAGGACTTCGGCGCAGTATTCGTGCCCCATGACGATATCGACGTCCTGGTCGTAGGTGGCCATCCCGGTGTCGTCGTACGCGCCGGCTTCCGGGTGGTCCATGAAATGCAGATCCGACGCGCAGATCGCACACGCCAGCGACCGCACAAGCAGCTGACCAGGCCCCGGGACCGGATCGTCGATGACTCGCGCCTGCACCCGACCCCCGCGCAATACCGCAGCCCTCATCGGCATTCTCCTTCTCCCGCTTACGGATTCCACCGGAACCCGACCATCGA
Organism: Nocardia alni; assembly: GCF_019038435.1. GTDB lineage: Bacteria > Actinomycetota > Actinomycetes > Mycobacteriales > Mycobacteriaceae > Nocardia > Nocardia alni. Next base: position 224 of record NZ_JAGPOX010000013.1, on the reverse strand, counting down.
ACTGTAACCAGACGGCGTCAATTACGGAATACTCTCTCCTGAAATATTTCGATTCAACCTCTCCTGAAATTAGCTGGCCCGGCCCTGCGATCCGGCGCTACCCCTTTCTCTTATACACATCTCCGAGCCCACGAGACACTCGCTAAACTCGTATGCCGTCTTCTGCTTGAAAAAAAAAAAGAAACAGTGCAAAAAGGAGCAGAAAAACTTGTAGAAGGTACGAC
>NZ_JAGPOX010000139.1 GCF_019038435.1 Nocardia alni | reverse complement strand
GAGTCAGATGTGTATAAGAGCCAGGCATCTGCACCGGACCTTGGAGGCGCTGCTGCGCATCCGCGACCGGATCGGAGTCATCGCGGTTGTCCCCGAACGGTTTTGGGTCTGGGCAGCCCTCGCAGCGTTACTCCACGACGCGGGGAAGCTCCCCGTCGGGTTTCAACGCATGATCGGCAACACCGCGCAACCAGCCGCGGTGTGGGGCGAACGACACGAGGTGCTCTCGCTCGGATTCGTCGAACTGCTGCTGCGAGGGCTCCCGCCCTCCGAGCGCCTGTGGGTCGCCGCACCGGTCGCCGGGCACCATCGCGCGTTCACCGCCGAGAAGGAATTCCGGCGTACACCACTGGAGATCGACTACGGCAGTGACGAGGTCACCGATTTCGCCACGAAATTCCTGCCCGCCGACCGGTGCCAGTTCACCCACCTGTGCCGGTGGCTGCGCCGGGTCGGGCACCGCTACCAGCTCACCGACGTCGCCAACGCCGACGACGCGAGTCTGGATGACCTGATCATCGCGGCCCACAGCCTGTTCAACGAGCTACTGGACCGGTGGGAGGAATCCACGATCCACGGCGCCCCCGGCGACGGGGTGACCGCCGTGCTGCTGCTCGGCGCGGTCACCATGGCCGACCACCTGTCCTCGGCCGGCGCGATCGCCCTGGACACCGCCCATCCCCTAGCCCCCGACTATCGCGAGCAACTCGAGGCCACGCTCGCCCGACGTCAGCACAGCCTGTACTCCCACCAGCAACGGGCCGCGAAACATGTGGGGCACATCCTGTTACGGTCCCCGACCGCGAGCGGCAAAACCGAAACCTCCCTGCTGTGGGCACGCACCCAGATCACCGACCTGGCCGCCTCCGGCACGACCGCGCGCTTGTTCTACATCCTGCCCTACCTGGCCAGTATCAACGCCATGGCCGACCGATTCGCCCACGACCTGCCCGCCCCCGACGGGATCGGCGTCGCGCACTCCAAAGCCGCCTCCTACCACCTGTCCCGTGCCCTGGCCGACGGCTGCCCCACCGACGAGGACGCCTACACCGCCGCCCAGAAAGCCCGCTCCCGCGCCCACGCCACAAAACACTTCCGCGAACTGCTGCGCGTGGGCACCCCGTACCAACTTTTGCGCGGCGCGCTGGCCGGTCCCGCCCACGCGAGCATCCTGCTCGATACCGCGAACTCGGTGTTCGTGCTGGACGAGCTGCACGCCTTCGACGCCCCACGCCTGGGCATGATCCTGGCCATGATGCGCCAATGGGAAGACCTCGGAGGCCGCATCGCTGTCCTGTCAGCCACCCTGCCCACCGTCCTGGAGAACCTGGTCCGCGACACCCTGCACCACCGGGTCGAGACCATCGAACCGCCCACCACGTTTCCCTGGCCCGCACGCCACCGCATACACACCCGCACCGCCCACCTCACCGATCCCGCCTCGACCGGCGAAATCAGCGAACGGATCGCGGCCGGCGAATCGGTTCTCGTGGTAGCCAACAACGTCCGCGACGCGATCACCCTCTACGAAACGCTCGCACCCGAATGCATCGAGCGGCACGGCCCGGACTCCGCGCACCTGCTGCACGCGCGTTTCCGCCGCGGCGACCGCTCCCGCATCGAATCGAACATCATGCACCGCTTCCGCGTCGGCACACCCTGCCAACCCGGACTGCTGGTCGGCACCCAAACCGTGGAAGTGTCACTGAACATCGACCTCGACCGCTGCCACACCTCCGCCGCCGACCTGCAAGCCCTGCTCCAACGATTCGGCCGAGCCAACCGCATCGCCGCACACAAAGATCCCGTCCCGGTCGTCATCCACCAACCCCGCTGGGACATCTACCGCGGCGGAACGCACTGGGCCGACGGCGTCTACGAGAGGGTGCCGACCGAAATGGCCTGGAACATACTCCAGCAGCACAACGGCGAGATCATCGACGACCTGACAGCGACCAGCTGGCTCAACCACATTTACGACAGCCCCTGGGGGCACACGTGGAAAGAAACCGTCGAAGCCCACCAGAAGCAATTCCGAGAAGGCTTCCTGGAGTTCGCGCGTCCCTTCGACGACCGATCACACCTGGCCGCGAAGTTCGATGAACAATTCGACGGTCTCGAAGCACTCCTGGCCACCGACGAACCCCGCTACCGTCACCTGCTCGACCAAGCACCCGACCACGCCACCGGGCGCCTGCGCGCCGACGACCTCCTGATCCCCCTGCCCCACTGGGCCCGCCACGCAACCGCATACAGTCCCGACCTCGGAATCCACATCATCCCCAACAACCCCGAAGACTACGACCCGTACAAGGGCCTGCTGAGCATCCGAGGCCGCACCGACAAGGACTACCGTCCCGGGGAAATTATATGATCACCAGCCCCGACATCGGCGGGGTACACATCAAATACCTCTACCACTGTCCCCGCCAACTCTGGCTCTACATCCGCGGCCTACGCCCCGAATTCCTCAACCACCATGTCCAATTCGGCGAGGCCGTCCACGACACCTCTTGCTCCCGCGCGCACCCGGTCGACCTCGGCGCGGCCCGCCTGGACGACCTCGACGGCACACTGTGGGTCCACGAGATCAAATCCTCGGCGCACCCCACGGACGCCGATCGCGCACAAGCACTGCATTGCTGCTACCGGTTACACGAGATCGTGTTCGCATCCGCCCTACGAGGGTTCGCAACTCCTCGTCGCCTTCGATATCGCCGATCAGGCCACGGTTCGCATCCGCCCTACGAGGGCTCGCAACTAGCGGTACAGCGCGTCGTGCGGCGGCTCGTTCTGCGGGTTCGCATCCGCCCTACGAGGGCTCGCAACATCACCATGTCCTCGGACCTGATCAACACTGGCTGCGGTTCGCATGCGCCCTACGAGGGCTCGCAACTAACCGCAGCTGGTTTGTCCGTAGGTGTCGGCGTGAGCGTTCGCATCCGCCCTACGAGGGCTCGCAACAAGTCGTACAGCCGCACCGGCGCGCACAACTCCGTGTTCGCATCCGCCCTACGAGGGCTCGCAACGTCGTCTGGCGCTCGTACAGGTGCACCAGGCGCCCGGTTCGCATCCGCCCTACGAGGGCTCGCAACAGGGCTTCACGTTCGTCGGTCGCCAAAAGACCCTCCATTGTTCGCATCCGCCCTACGAGGGCTCGCAACCCGACGAGCGCCGTGGTGGGGGTGAGCATCCGCAGCCGTTCGCATCCGCCCTACGAGGGCTCGCAACGCCATCTGCAGGATGTCCGCGCCGCCGACTGCGATGGTTCGCATCCGCCCTACGAGGGCTCGCAACATATACAGGGCTGCTGAGCTGCCGCCTTCCAAGTCGTTCGCATCCGCCCTACGAGGGATCGCAACCGGCACATGGCGATGCCGGTGTGCGCTTCGCCGTCGCGGGTTCGCATCCGCCCTACGAGGGCTCGCAACTCGATGCGATACACCTGCTCGAAATACATGTGCCGTTCGCAACCGCCCTACGAGGGCTCGCAACAGCATCTTGGCGTACTCGTCCAGGATGTAGGGCAGGTTCGCATCCGCCCTACGAGGGCTCACAACGCGTCGAGTTCGGCCAGAACAGCGTCCAGCGTTTTCCGGTTCGCATTCGCCCTACGAGGGCTCGCAACATTCCCGCATCGATCGCGCCCTGGTGGAGCGTTCCCGGTTCGGTGGGAACAGGGCTGAAAGCCGCTCGGTTGGCCGTCTAGTGGCTTGTCGTGCAACATTGGCCGGGTATTCGGTACAGGTACGGATGGGTCATTCGGGGGCAAAATTGGTCTTCGGCTTGATCCGGGTGTTGTGCCAGCGGATGTAGGCACCGATGGCGGCGTTCTGCTCGTCGTAGCTGCGGTGGTCGGTGCCGTTGAGTGCGAAATGCGGTGTGGTCGCGCAGCGGTGGCACCGATATGCGACCACGGCGCTGTGAACGCGGCCGGGGTCGCTGATCCGTGCGCGGGGCCGCGCACGGATCATTTCGCTGGGGGTGCACCGCGTCGGCGCGGCGCACCCCCGGCGCGTGCAATCGCCATGCCCACGCCCGGGGTGTGGAAGGTGCGGCAAGAGCGCGGCTTTCGTAGCTATGCGTTTCTCGAGCAGGCCGAATCAGGGTACAGGAATGTGCGAACGCGGTGTTTGAGACTTGCTCAGGCATGAGCAGATCCGCCGAGGCGGGGGCGCCGGGAGACGAAACACATGGCCGAATGGGTCCCATGTGTTTCGGCCCTGGCCGACCGGGGTTGCTCAGCATCGCTCGCAGCGGAGGCGGACGAACGTGTCCACAGATTCTGGATAGTACTGATCGAGGACTTGGAAGAAGTTGCGGCGCAACAGCATTCCTTCGAGAATCGCTCCGGGCATACAACCGATGATGTGTTTGCGTAGGACGCCGTGCATGCATCGCCCGTACGGGTTGTCCTCAGATGAATCGACTCCGAAATCCACAAACACATAGCCGTCCTTGCCCGATTCCCAAGCGATCACCACCCCCTCACGCTCGGTGAGGTTGCCGTATTCGCCTATCAGGGCAACGACTTTCGATCCGATCCCCATAGCGACACTGATCTTCGGCATCCGTTCCTCCTCATTCTCTGATGTATTTGCTTGTCGACCGCATATGCTCGTCATGCTGGCCTGTGTCCTCGAGTGTTTCGGCGTGAACGGCTACCCGGTCCGCTTCCGCGAGAATGATTTCCGGGCGAATTCGCCAACCTGGCGGCCTGCTCGGGATCCCATTTCCGGGAAGTGCTGTTCGCGAGAGTGCGCGCAAAATGCGCGGCAGTGCCGGGGGGTCGTTGCAGCGCAACCACGCCCGCGCGATCCGGTCGGTAATCGACTGGTTTCGTTCGCTATGCGACTGGCGTAGATCTGCACGCATCCGGTGGAGTGTGTGAATTTCGAACGCGTCGGTGTACTCGTCGAACAATTCGATGACTACCACTATTTCGATCCTCCGTACATGAGGCAACGGGCACAGTAAGCGCACGCGTGCATCGGCGTTTCGATCATCGGGGCGACCTGTCATGCAGGTAGTTGCTGTTCGCCCACATGTGGCCGTTACGCAGTGCCGCGCCAACGGTTTTGAACTCGCCCCACACAACCAGCGCTCCGGTGGAATTCGCGAACGCGTACACGCCGAAGATCTCGCGCGGCGGGCTGCCAGCGATACCGGACTCGATCGTGGCCACGTTGTAGCGGCCACGACAGACGGCGTTCCCTCCGATAAGTTCCCATCCGTTGGCGTCCTGGGTGCCGCGCTCGATCGCGCGAGCGAATCTCTCGCCGGTCATCAGCCGCCCTCCAGAATCTCGCGGGCACGCTGCACATCGACCAACGACACATCCGGTCGTCGGTCACCGTCGTAATCCCAGACCAGAACACGTAACTGGTCACTGGTGGGGTGACGGAACACGGTGACACAGAAGCCGTCGAATTCCTTGCTCCCGATCGCGCGCAGATCGAACCGGATCACTGGTACCCCTCGCAATCGAGAACGTACGTACCGGGCAGCTCGATATGAACCACCACATATCCGGTTCCGTTGTGCGCGAGCTTGTAGCCACGCGGGCCGGGTATTGGCTAGTACATACGCCACATCGTCGCGGGTGCGGGTGTGTGATTCGTTGTACGCGTTGAAGTACTGCGCACCCGACTGGTTTTCGGCGACGTGCCGGAATTCTTTGCTGTTCTTGCGGATGGGTCGCATGATTCCTCTTTCGTGCTTGTCTGGCATGCACTGTGACAGGCGGATGATTCGCCCTAGCGCTACTTGTCAGTGGTCGGTGTCCTCGAGTGCTTCGGCGTAGGCGGCTACCCTGTCCGCTTCCGCGAGAATGATTTCCGCGCGAATTCGCCATCTGGCGGCCCGCTCGGGATCCCATTTCCGCGCAAGGCTGTTCGCGAGAGAGCGCGCGAGATGCGCGGCGGTGCCAAGTTCGTTGCAGCGCAACCACGCACGCTCGACCGGGTCGGTAGCCGACTGGTTGCGCTCGGTGCGTGCCTGACGTAAATGTGCACGCAATTCGCGGAGTGTGTGAATTTCGAACGCATCGGCGTACCGGTCGAAGAATTCGATGATTTCCACGGTTTTCACACTCCGCACTGGGGGCAACGGGCACAGTAGGCGCACACGTGCATCGATTGGCGTCCACACCAGCATGCAAGGCTGTAGCCGCACGAAGGTGTGAACTTATGACACTCGGGACATTCGTATTGCGGCATGTTCAGCTCGCCTGTCCGTGGTCGCCCAACTGTGCGACAGCGTTGTTGTAGGTGCCGGTGGCGATATGGCGGCGCATGATCGAATCGGACACGCGCACGCTGCGATGCTCGCCGTTGTCGTGGATGTAGAACACCTGGTGAACGATTCCGTTGGTACGCCACTCGATACGGCCGGTGCACTGCCGCCCGCTGGGAATTGTCTTGTACCGCCAGGATGAATGCTCCAGCAGCTCACCCCATTCATTGGTATCAGTCACATGCGGGCATGTGAATACGGTCAGACGCTCGGCCAGTCGCATAGCCTTTTCCTCTTCCTTCGGCGCATGTCGGACGACCCGTGTACCGCCCGTTTTTTTGCCCTTCCGGCGAAAGAGATTTCGGGGCGGGAGATCCGCCGGGGCGCAACCCCCGGGCCGGAAAATTTCGCATGAGCGATAGCGAGCCCGCCGTCAGGGGCGGAAATTTCCGGGACGGGGGTTGAGAACCGCCGGATTCCCGACCCACAATCGCGTGCCGGAAGGGAAAAAGAAAAAAACCTTTAGCGAAACGCCCAGCCGGTGAAACGGTCCGGCGACGCAGGAGCCGGTCGAACAGAGCGTTTTCCATCACGGTGGACCGATCAAGGGGCGCCGACAGGCAGGGGCCTGTCCGAGTGGTTGCGCATGAAGAGTCGAAAGCCCGGAACATGCGCGCACTTGCGCACTGGCACTTGGATATACGGGCGGTCAGCGGATGTATGCACACGCCTATGACTTCGTAATCCACTGTGATTCAGGTGAAATCGTCGCCGAGTTCAGCCCACCGGTTGTACCGAACTGCTCAGGTAGCCGACAGGGCCGGATGGCGTAATAGTTTACGTCATGTGTAGAGCGGTATAAATGTGATGGAACTCGAGTTGAGCGCTGCTCTGCGACATCACGGTCGTCAGTGTGAAGGTGCTCACCGAGAGAGTCGTGAATCATCGGCATCCAGAACCAATTCCGGTTGCTGACCGGCGGAAGCCGCCGAGATTGCCTGCTCGTTCCCGAATTTCGAATCGTGTCGGTGTCTCGTGTAAGAATCCCAGGCTGTTACACCCGATCTACGAAAGAGTTTTCGTGCCAGAACGCAAGAGCAACAAACCGCTGTCCCAGTCCGTGACATGCCCCGAGTGTGGGGCGAACCTCGCTGAGGCGTTCATCAGGAAGCTGGCAGCACCCCAGGTAGAGCAGGTCCGGCTGGAACTCGAACACAAACTCGACCAGCAGGTCGACGTGCGCGCCGCCGAGATGCTGGCGACCCTGAACGCGAAACTCGAGCAGCAGGAACATCTTCGGAAGCAAGCCGCCGCCGATCATGAACAGCAGATTGGCGTTAAAGTTGCTGAACTCGCGGAGAAAGACGAGAAGCTCAAACAAGCCTACGAAGCGGAGGCGGATCTGCGGGATCAGAAGCGTCGCCTCGAAGACGATCGAGCTGAATGGGATCTCCAGATAGCCCGGCTCCGCGACGAGATCACCGGCCAGGAACGGGCACGATCCACCCAACAGATCGAGCACAGGATCAAGCTCGAACACGACCGGATCGAGCAGCAGTATCTCGATCGGATCGAACAACTCGAAAGCTATACCAAACATCAGGACGAGCAGCTCGCAGCATCCGCGGAGCAGCGGACCGAGCTCGAGCAGGCATTGACTGCACGAGCCGAGGCCGAGGCAGCGAAAAAGGTTGCTGCCCTGGAGAAACAGCTCAAAGACAAGCAGAAGGAAGAACGCGAGCGTGCGGCCGAATTCAACCGTCGGCTCGAGGGCAAAGACGCCGAGATCGCCGAGCAGAAAGCAGAACTGGAGACGCAAGTCACCGCGAAGCACGCTGAAGAGATGGCGCGGCTGCGTCTCGAGCTGAAACAACAGAAGCAGGCTCAGCAATTCTCGAAGGACGCCTGGGACGATCAGCTCCAGGAGAGGGACGCTGAGATCGCCGAGCAGAGGAAGCAGTTGCAGCAGATGCAGACCGCTGAACGAGAGATACGCACCGAACGCCGCAAGCTTCAAGACGCCCAGGACAACTGGGAAGTAGAACAAGCACGGATGCGCGATCGGATCGTCCTCGAGGAACGAGAACTCGCACACAAGAACGCCGAGATCCAGTACAAGGCCAAGATCGAGGCCATGCAGCAGCACGAGCAAGGGCTTCGCGACCAGCTCGAGGCGGCGCACCGCAAAGCCTCCACCGGGACACGCCCCCAGCAGGAAGGAGTAGCGCGCCAGGAGCTGTTCGCCGACGAACTGCGCAACAGGTGGCCCGGGGACGACATCCGCGTCATCAAACAGGGCCAGAAGGGCGCAGACGTGATTCAGACCGTGCGAGACGGCAGGCTCGACTGCGGCACCATCGTGTGGGAGTGCAAGTGGACCCAGGGATTCCAGCACAAATGGGTCGCCAAGCTCACCGAGGACGCCAAAGCCCACGGCGCCAAGATCGCCGTACTGGTCAGCGCGGTACTGCCCCGCGACATCGACGGATCCGGTTTCGTGGACCGAACCCTGGTCTGCGACTTCACCACCGCTGTGCACATCGTCGAACCCTGCCGCCGGCTGGTCATCGCCAGCAAACGCCACGAACTGGCCAACAGCGCCCGCGGAACGGCGGAGCTGGTGTACGACTACGTCACCACCGGCGGATTCGCCGCCTGCCTCCACAAGATCATCACATCGGTCCAGGCCGGGATGCGCAACATGGAACTATTCGACAACTACATGACCCGATTCATGGCGAACTGGAACAAGGCCCAACAAGACATCATCGACAGCATCTACACGATGGTCGGGGAAATCGAAGCGGCCGGAACCGAACTACCCGCCCCACTGCACACCGAACTGCCCACCGGCGAACGACTGGCACTACTACCGCCAGAGGACGCAGCAGAAGAATCCGACGACCCCGACCAGCACGACACAGCAGCATGAACACGGTAGCCCTTGCCGCGCCGGCAGTCCGGCGCTCAGTGGTAGCTCTGCCTACCGGGTGAACAAGCAGCCACGGCACAGGACGTGTCCACCAAAGACACGGTGGGCAGGAACGGCCACCGGCCGGACATCCGCGACAGGAACACGGAACCCGACCGGTAGCCGTTTACCCAGGAAGGTTTACCCAGCAGCCGCCTCGCCGGACAAAGCGTGGGTCAAGATGTCGGCACGCTCGTCACGCACGGCGGTCAACGCGGCGATCTCGGCACGCAGACCCGTCACGGTCGACTTGTAGGCGTCGATCGCGCAAGCCAGCCGCTCCTGGGCATCGTCGAACATCGCCCCTGCGGCACGCACGTCGGTCATCAACTCGTGAGCCAGCACACCGAACAGATCGCCCAGAGTGCGCTTGGCGGCATCGGTCAAGCCGACCGCCGGGAACGACACCCGCGGATGCCCAGTGATGCCGAGCACGGTGATCGGGGCTGTGTTTCCCAAGCGGTGCAACCGGACGTGACAGAACGACGGTGGAACCACGCGGCCGTTGACCATGAGCGGGTCCGGGCACGGCAGCGGTTCACCGGCGCCCTCAGGCAGATACGGCGGAGACATCGCCACCCGCAGCCACGGCGTCCCCGCAACCTCTTGCGAACTACGCTCAGGCTCGACCGCGGCGACCACCGACGCCGTGACCATCCCGTGGACCCGTGCGTGCCGCGTGGGGCGCAGGCTGTAGGTGAAGCAGCTCTCGACCTCGGAGACGAGTGCGTAGTCGGGCAAATGCATGATCGGTGTCCCTTCCGGAGCGAGCGGACCGTGCCGGTCCGCCGGGGGTGGAGTGCCTTGTCGGCGGGACAGATCACTGCGGTCGCACAGCCGGGAACGCACACCCAGCGCGACCAAAAATTCCGGACGAGCACCAGCGAGCTAGCCCTTGGGGCCGGAAATTTCGGGCAAGCGGGTTGCGGAACCGGCGAAGACCGCAAGACTCGGGCACGCAGACAAGGACACGCCACCCCAACGGCAGAACCGCGCTCAGACCACCTCGACCGGGCTGGACAAGCTATGCAGCAGACCGCCGTCCGCATGGTCCGGGGGTAGCGTCGCTACGCCGCACGTCGGGGTCCTAGAGAACGATGCGTACGTCGACCGGCTCGGGATCGAAACGGCGGACATCCGGTTGGGCCGCGGGGCTTGATGACGATCGTTCGCCTACCGGGGTGACCAGCTGCCGAAGCAGGACACGGCGCGCTTTCGTCGTTGCGTAGTCCCACCTGGCGGACCACTCGGCGATTCGCGGTCCGCTCCACGTCTTCGGCTGCCACCAAATCGATCACCCGTAGGGGTGTTCGTCTCTACAGTCACGCGGCCTGAACCCTGGCCCGCAAGAGGTTCGTCATCGCGAACGGCTATCACTTTGGCATGCTCCACGGCGCTGAGAAAGACTTCAACCTGGGTCCATTATGGGTCCACCATGAACGGGAACTATCGGATTTCAATGAGAAACGATGGGTTTGCTGAAAAGAAGAACTAAAAGGTAATAGCACATATTGATAGTTAGCTGACATTTCCACCCGGATCGGCAGGTTTCTGGTTCGAGTCCAGATGGGGGAGCGCAAAAAGACCCTCTGACGTGCGAGAGCATATCAGAGGGTCTTCGTGTGTTCGGGCCAACTGTGCGGTGTGCACACAGTGTGATCACGAGCGTGTTCGCGTCGCTCCTAGTGCCTGCATACGCCGCGATATGGCGACAGCAGTTCGCATCGCTCGGAGAGACTGTCGATCCTGCTTGGTCGGGGCGGCGAGACTGTTGAGTCCACGCCGGCCCGGATCGCGTCGGCGATGAGCTGCGACGGGTCCTCGGTCTTGGCTCGATCCCGGAATGTCTGCATCGGGTCGAGGCAGTCCACCACGGTCCACATAGTCGGGTTCGCATATGGGCATGAAATCGGTGTGGGTTCATTCGTTCCTCAGAACGATCGTGAGCGCCTTATGACGCTCGTCACATCGAATCATATTGCAGCGCTACATAAGTCGCTTACGGTGTCTGTTAGGGCCTGGTCATCGTGCTCGGAGCACAATTGCGGCGGCTGCATCCGCTGCTGCGGCGGCGACGTCGGGATATACCAAGGTGTAGGTGTTCGAGGTCGTGGTGATGTTGGCGTGGCCCAGTGTTTCCTGAACCGCTTTCATGTCGACCTTGGCTGCGAGCATGAGCGACGCGGCTCCGTGTCGGAGGTCATGCAGCCGGATCGGTGGGAGGTCGGCGTCGGTGTACAGGCGCGCGAACTCGTCGGATATCCAGTGGATGGAACGCCGATCCGTCCTCGCGGGCGAACATCTTTCCCGAATCGACCCACGCACCGCCCCATGAGAGCTTGTCTTTCTTCTGTGCCAGGCGGTGAGCCTTCAGAACAGCAACACCGTCTTTACCCAACGGGATGATGCGCCCGCCTGCATCGGACTTGGGCGTGTCCTCGATGACCGTGCCGTCCACGGTGATTCGCTGACGCTCGATGGTCGCGGTCGGGATCTCAGCGTCCAATGCGAGGTCATGACATTCCAGCCCGCACGCCTCACCACGGCGCAACCCGCGATGACTCACAGCACACCGGAGATTCGTGACGCGCTCGGGTACAACGTCGCCGCAGGCGGGGTTAGGTGCGTACGGGCTGTGCATCGGTATTTAAGTCGCTAGGCGCTCCGCAGCTTCGAGGAGCATTCGGACTCGCTCAGCAATGAAATCATCGAACTCGTCGTTAAACAGGGACTGCGGTACAATTGCTCGATCGAGAATCGTGTCAATTTTATCCGACGGCATTTTTCCCCTATAGTGGCTGGGCGCAACACCACCGAGTATCTTGTTGTCTGCGGCTGATATTATCGCGAAGTTTGCAAGCGCATTCGTCTCCTTGGTGCCGATACCCTTTGTCTTGGTAAATGCGCGCGGCATGAGATGGTGAAACTCGTTCCGATTGTAGGCTTGAAGAACCGCTGATAATGAAATATTTTTTCCCGAAACAAAGCTGACCGGGTTAGCTTGAATCAGCATTGCGATAAAGGTTCGAGTATTTACTGATGTGACGTTGAAGGGACTCATGAAGAAGTCTTTATCAATCGCTCCACCGATTATGTCCAGGCTGCTTGGTCGCCCTTCGCGGAGTGCTGCCGCCTCAACAATGTCTTTGTTCATATTTCGCACCACAGCAGCGCTATATCTACGGGTGAATGCGGTTCGCCAGAACCATCGTACAAGTTTCGAGCGATCGCCGTCCAGCATTCCACCTTTTCCTGTGGAGAAATATACCGCCAATGGAACCAAGCATGCAGGGTATGGCAGGTTTGCGAGTCGCTCGACATGGATCTCGCTGCGGAGGAAATCGATTGCACCCATGATGCCGGTAGATATTTCGGAGAATTTGTCTCGAACATCTGAGCCACGGAGTGCGATGAAGGCGCCTGGAGATGCGTCCGCTGCGACTATCGCTGAACAGCACCTCAGGAGAAGGTTGTTATCTTCACCGATGTCTGCAAATCCGAACGGACGAAGTTCTTCGGACAGAGCGGAAAACTTCTCTTGCAGGTCAAAGTCCTCGCTCCATGTCCATGCTGTAAGGAGCTGAAATACGTCTAGCTCCACCCCCAAGCGATTGACTCTTTCGAATACAATTGCTACTTTAGACCGATCATCCGTCACAATTTCTTGCGTCGGAATGTCGGCTTCCTTGAACACAGCCTGAACCGAGTCGATCAACCGGGCCTGTTCGTCGCTCAGTATCTTTGTTGCATCTCTAAAAGCGGTAACATCAAAGAAGGTCGAAATCGGAAAGTAGCGCTGCGCATCAAAATCGTGTGGTCCGAGTGCTACGAACTGGCTTTCTTGCACATTTTCCGCTGCGTGCATATCAAAAAATATCTGCGCCCATGAGTCGTCGCCCACGGGGGTCAGTTCTGTCTGAAATACGCCGAAGATGGAAGTTAAGCGTTGCTGGCCATCAAGTACGTACTCAATGGGGAAATCTACCTTCGCCTCTGGCAATTTGAAGGGCCCAAGGTTGCGTTCCGAGCTCAATCTCTCCTTGGTTCTCCAGAGGATCACCGCCCCAAATGGGTAGTTCTTGTATATGGAATCCATCAGGTAGGCGACGTGCTCGGCATCCCACACGAAACCACGCTGAAATGCCGGTATTCGGATTGCTCCGTCCGTGACTCTTGAGATCAGCTTTCGTATAGAGAGCTCGGCCATCGGTGCGTCCTCCCAGGTTCGGTTGCTGACAAGGCTAGCCTGTCAGTCAGACACATCGTCTAGAAGCGATCGAAGTCGTCGTCGTGCTCAGCTGTGCCGAGTCGATACAGCAGTAAGCGAGCGAACACGGTTGACCATGTGTATGCGGATGTCAGGCCGCGTCTGATCACTGATCAGACGAGCGGTGCTCGGCTGCACGTCGGAACCTATGTGCGTGGGTCGTGATCAGACCGCAACTCGTCCATCGCTGCGGCGATCATGGTCCGCGCATCCTGGCCGTGAACGGCTAGATCCTTGAGTCGGTGAAATGCCTTGTCGTACAACGCTATCTCGCTCGGTTGTGTAATTGTCAGCGCAGCGGAGATGGTCTCGACCTGCACCATGCGGGTGTCGAACATGATGAAGTTGTTCACCGGGGTTCGGTAGTCGGCCGTTGTCGGCATGATGCCCAGCACGACGCGCGGCAGAGACATCGCCGTGAGCAACCGGTCCATCTGTTCGAGCATCGTGTCTGGGTCGCCAACGGGGGTGTGGAGAACCTGTTCGGCGATGATGAAGTAGAAGCGGTGGTTACCCCGGTATAGGACTTGCTGACGTTCGAGGCGCGCGGCAAGACTGGGTTCCAGGTCTCCCGGCGGGTCATCGTAGAAGTCGAGCACCATCCGAAGGATCGCTTCGGCATAGGGCGGGGTCTGCAACAGACCCGGAACGACCATGGGTTCGTACCATCGCATGAGGCTGGTCTTGGCTTCGGTCGCAATCGAGTGTTTCTGCCTGTGCGGCAATCGCATTCGCTTCTGCTCAAGATACGCCGTCTCGACGTTGCGCAGGTTGGCGATGAGGTCGGGTACTTGATCACCGCTGTTGGTGTGGATACACCAGACGCGGACGTCGTCATCGGTCGGCGTTTGCCTGCCGTACTCGATCTTCGAGACCTTGGAACTGTGCCAACCGGCAAGCTCGGAAAGTTGCCTACCGGTCAGCCCAGCATCCTTGCGGAGATTACGCAGGCGCTCACCGAACGCCTCGCGGGCCTCTTTCGCGGTAGTGGTCACGCCTTGATGTATTCCCCGTGAGGGACGGCCTTGTCCCACACCAGATTCCACACGCTGTGGGCGTGTTCGACTATCACCGAGTCTTGCGTAAACGCCCCGCCCACGAACTGGCCGGACGGCGCGAAGACAGTGAACGCCACGAGGTTGTCATCGAACAGCCAGAAGTCATCGGTGGTCAGCTCGGAGGGGTCGACGAGGTGCCGAGCAAGATAGCGGACCTCCTCACCTGCTGCGATGTTCTGATGTGCGACTTCGAGTGACCAGCGGGTGTAGTCCGTGTGCGGCTCAGTGACGACGCGGGCACGGCGCATCTGCTTTCCGCTCGACGTGATCGCGTGAACGTCGTCGGCCCAGCTCTTGAACCATTCGTAGTCGTCGGGCTCTCCGGCGAGGAACTTACGGAACGGTTCTGACTCTTCGGGTGTCGAGTAGGTGTCGAGCACTTCGAGGTGATACGCAGAGCGCTCGAACTTGTGGAAGAACTCGTCGAACGCTTCACCTTGTAAGAGCTGCATCGCCCCTGATCTCCTGTCCTACCCGGAACCTCGACGCAGGTCTCGTGGCCCGGTATATCCATCTGCGACAACACTTCCGCGTCTGTGACCGGTGAGCCGGTCAGCGAGAACGTCCCGTGCCCGTGTCCTGAAGTAGCACGCCCAGGCACGTTCCCGGCTCAAGGAACGCGAGTAGCGGGTGTGGGATCTCGATCAGGTCGGGCTAACCTGGCACTCGCCAACCCTGCACCACGTAGGTGCCATGATCGGTGAGATACAGACTCGGGCAGCCGTTTCTATTCGTGTTCTTGCCGAGGAACCGTAACTTCATGAGTTCTGTCCTTCGTGAGGAGTTGCGCGCATTTTCTTGCACACAACGATCGTCGATGACCGCGAGCAACTGGTCAACAAAAATCATCTCTGCTCGCAAACTGTAGCAAACGTGTTCAGATTTTCGCGCTCAGGTTCTTAGGTTCGACTGCAATGGGTCGGGTGAGGTGTCCACGTCCTTCACCCGGCCCAGAGCCAATCGGTTTACCGAAAGGGCTTGGCGTGCAAGACGATCAGTGCCACGTACGCATCGTGTTCGGACATCTCGTGTTCGACTACTGCGCAGCGAGGCAAGCAGCGATTCTGTACGCGAAGGATGTCGGGGAATGGCTCGGCGTCCCCGTGGTGGTAGACGATGACGTCCGCGCCGACATGCCGCATCTGCCTTGCGAGTCGTTATGGTCGTGACCGTCCTCAGCGTCGCCGTCGTCGCATCGTTCGCGCTCGGGTACATGCTGGGTCGCCGTCGCTCCACACCGCGCCCGCCTGGACGGCACAGCGTCGCGTACTTCGAAATGGCCTCCGCGACAACGATTGAGCTACCCGTCGTCACTGATCGCGCGAAACAACGTCGAGCACGACCGGTAGGCGGCCCTGAGTCGTCTCCAGAGCGACTAGCACGTGCCCACTCTGGTCGTATGGTCGCGAACGTCAGGCGCTCAGCGGGCCTCTGAGGGCAGAATAGTTGTCGGTGGTCGTCGCTATGATGTTGCCCAGCCGATATAAGGAGTCAGCATGGCCGTCAGGCCGGGCAGTCACGTGTGGGAGCGCACCGACAATGATGGATGGTGCGATATCGAATACGGTTCGTCGAGCGACGGAATCTATCGAGACGTCGGGCGGGGTCACGAGGTTTTGAGCATTATGGAGACCGATCTTGAACAGGGCGCGGGATTCTGGATTGAAGAAGGCGAGCAGAAATTCCAAGTCGAGCACGTCATCTGCGACCCCGACAATCTCGACAAACCTATCCGCGTCATCTCGCACGAGCGCCCGCCGTTCGGTGAGTGGCGCATCGTCGGGTAGCACCTCCACCACAAAGCCCCGACCGTAGTCAGGGCTGAGAGGTTCGCTGGACGCTACTCGGCGGCGGGTGTGGGTTCCTTGACAGGCTTCGCAGCGTCGGCCTTTTTCGCAGCCTTCGTGGCCTCACGATCCTTGGCCCACTTGGCGAAGCGGGTCTTCATCGGGCCGACGTCTACCAGGCTTGTGGTGCCGGGTCGCGCTACAGCTTCACGGCCAAGAGTCCTCCGACGCACGCAGGAACACGCGCAGCGTCTTCGGGTCGGTGTCGAGCGCTTCGGCGATCTGCTTGGTGGTCAGCTTCTCGGCGAGCTTCGCGGTTGTCTTCTTCGCGGCGGGCGTGGTCATCGTGGTCTCCTTCGTCGGTGCCGCCTCGGTGGCGTGCGACAGCAACGTAAGGACCGGTCAGGTGTGGTGTCAGGCGCGCGCAACGGATGCATGGGAAGTTGTGACCTTCGCGCCTCACGAGGGCAGGCGATCATGCGTGCAGTGTGATCACACACGTTCGCGTACACGCTTGTACGGGACCGGATGACGCTAGGCGGGAAACGTGGCCTTACCTGGGTTTTATCGCTACAGAGACATACGCAGGTTTCTGGTTCGAGTCCAGATGGGGGAGCACAAGCACGCAGGTCAGGTCGTGTATCGAAAGAAGCCCAGTCCTGTTGGACTGGGCTTTCCTCATGAGTATGCCAAGAAACCAGGCCTCAAGTTTCGTCAGCTGGCCGTGCCCAGGCCCAGTTCCAGGACCGCCGACGAATCCGGCGCCTGCTCGGGGGCGCCGAATACGTCACCGCGGCGCAGCGCGATCGGCCCGTGATGCAGTCGGCCCGCAATCACGGGAATCCGGCTGTGCTGTAACAGCGTTCGAGAATCCTCGCGGTGAGGGCGACTCCGGTGCCCGCATCGCTCGCCTGCGCGGCGTGGCCGAGTACGGCGTTGCGAACCGGCCGAATCGTCGAGTGCCGGCGTCACGGAAGTCAGGTTCGTATGACGAGTCCGGAGAAGATCTTCTTGTCGCTGGTCCAGTCTTGGGCCTGGCGCAGGCGGGTTGCCCAGTCCGCGGCAGCGGCGAGGTAGACCGGCTGAGCGCTTGCTCGGTGTTCGCGCACGCATGCCTCGACGAATTTGATCGCGTGCGGATCTCCCGTCTCGAGGCAGCGATCGAGGACTTCCGAGATCGTCGGGCCGTCCGCGGCGGGATCGCGGTGATCGAGGGGCGATTGCGCGCTGAACGCGGCCATCCAGCCGGCCACGGCTTGCCAGATGTAGCCGAACGCGGTGCGCTGGAGCTGCTCGGATATATGCGGCAGCATCATGCGGAGCGCGGAGGGCCCGGTGACGGTGTGCAGCATCACCAGGGGGTGGCGCTCGGCATTGGCGAGGTAGAGCCGTGCGGCGGTCTCGGTCAGGGCGGTGATCGCCGCGGGGATCGAGTCGGGCGCGGCCACCGCCGCAACGGCTGCGGGGAAGCTGGGCAGCGTGCCGAGTACCCCTAAGACCTCCCGTGGCAGCACTCCCTGTGAGTCGTACCCCTTGGCCCGTGGGATCCGGTCCAGCGCCTGCTCGATACCGAGGTCACCGACCAGGACCGGTTCTCCCGGCAGTTTCTGGTAATAGGCCGCCCAAAACCCCAGTGCCAGACCGAGTTCCTCGAGCCGCAGTGGTGTCGGGGCGTCGCCGAGAGCCCGGATCGCGTGTGCGGTACGGATAAAGCCGTGAGTGCCCGCCGCCATGAGGCCGGGCAGGAGTCGAGGCAGCCACCGCTCGAGCACCGACTCCCAGGGGTGGTCGGCGAGTTCATTGCCGAAGAACGCAGCCCAGTCGGCGATCGCATCCATTCTGCCGAGTGCTTCCGGCCAGCTGTGGTCGGTGATCCGCAGTGTGGAGCCGGGCATGGGGACGAGCGTGGTGCGGTAGCGGTCGACCCATCGCAGGACCTGCTCGCCCTCGCAACCGAGCGCGACCAGTGCCTCGGCTGCCATCGGGCCGTGGTTGGGAACTCCGTTGGCGTGCTCGGGACTGGCGCCGCGCATCCGCTCCAGAGTCTCGTCGAGGGTGGAACTCATGACCTTCGTCCTCCTGGGATCGTGCTGGGTTTGTCTTCACAAGGGTGTCCTCGCGGCAATTAGAAGTCCAAGGTCTAATGAGTCTTCCGACTATGCTCATTGGTTATGGAGCTGCATCAATTGGCCTACCTGGTGGCTGTGGTCGAAGAGGGCAGCTTCACCCAGGCCGCCGCCCGTATGCGGGTGGCGCAGCCGGGTATCAGCCGCCAGATCCGTCGGCTGGAGCACGAACTGGGAGAATCGCTGCTGGACCGCTCCGGTCCCCGGATCCGGCTGACTTCGGCCGGCGATGCCTTCCTGCCGCACGCCCGCAGCGCACTGGGTGCGGTGTCGGCCGGACGACACTCCATCGCCGAGCTGCGGGGGCTTCTCACCGGCCGAGTCGCACTCGGTGTCACGGCGAACCTGCCGGTCATCGACCTGCCCGAACTGCTCGCCGAGTTCCAGCGGCGCCACGCCGCCATCCGGATCAGCCTGACCGAGACCAGCGCCGACCCGCTCATCGAGCACATCCGGGCCGGCGAACTGGATCTCGGCCTGGCCGGACTGGCCGGCGAACCCCCACCGGATCTGGACAGCCGGCTGCTGGCTACGCTGCCGCTGGTCATCGCCACCGCCCGCGACGATCCGCTGGCCCACCACGCCGGCGGGCCGCTGAATCTGATCGACGGCCGACCCCTGATCAGCCTGCCGCATGGCTCGACCTTGCGGGAACTGCTCGAAGCAGGCTGCCGGCACGCCGGCATTCGTCCGAACATCAGCTACGAGACCAGCAGTCTGCAACTACTCCTGGACCTCACCGCGCACGGCGTGGGCATCACGGTAGCCCCGGCCTGGGCCGTACACGCTCACCCGGACCGGCTGCACACCATCACGCTCAGCACCCCCGTACTCGAAGCTCGGGCGTACCTGCTGTGGAAGAACAGCAGCGCAACCAGCCCGGCCGCCCGAGCATTTCTCGACACCGCCCTGCGCCAACTCACCACCAACCGCTGAGATTCATGGCGGGTCCTGAGCATCAGTCCGGCCGACCTTTCGCGTGCTGCCAGTATCAACGTTTGCTGTGCCGCCAGGTTGCGCGGTCGCTCATCAGTCGGGCGCCCCGAGTTCGGTGCCCACGCGTGAGGTCCCGTCCAGTGCCTTACAGATCGAGGACGCGCGTCGGCGACCGCCACGCAGGACCGTGATCATTACTCGTGCTGTGTCGGGTCGGTCCGCCAGCGTTGTTCGTAGTGTTCCCAGGTGGGCGGGTATCCCGGCAGTGGCGCCGCGTCGGTGGCGTAGAGGCCGTCGATAGCTGTGGCGAGCAAACGCTGGTGGAGGTTGCGGCCGTCCTGGTCGTCGCCGATCGGGACGTTCTGCTGAATTGCGTCCGGTGATCGGGCAGCGGTTCCCCTGGAACGTGCTGCCGACGCCCACGCAGCCATCCAAGCGCGAGCCACCGTCGGCAAGACACTGCTGGTTGCCGCCAGCAAACATTGAATGTCATGACGAGGGCTGTGTGAGGCGAGTGGTCAGGAAGGCCAGGATTTCGTCACGCGCTTCGAGTGTGGGGTGGCCGGTTGTGTCGACGAGGTGTGCGGTGACGACGCTGTGTGGGGTCTCGACCACCTGGGCGAAGAACGGGGGTGGAGTCGGGTTCGCATGCTTGTCGTCCAGGACACGGCCGTCGAATCGATCGCCGAGCAGGTTCCGATAAGCAGCGAATCGAGCTGCGCCACACCATTTGTCACCTTCGAAGCGGTAGCCCAATGCTCGCAGGTCATCGCGTTCGAACCGGCCGGCGATCGCCGTGGCGTCCGCAGGGGAGATTTCGAGTGCACCGGGGTTGTCCAACGGTAGTGATGGATGGTTGACGACCGAGGCGATGACGGACGGCTCCAGGGCCATCGTCAATGCGAAATTCCCGGTCAAGCACAGACCGATCGCTCCCACTCCCGAACCTCCGCATTCCTGATGTGCGATACGGGCGAGCCCGCGAAGCCAGCTCACGACAGGGCTGGTCCCACCACCGGCCAGCACGCGGAATTCGGCGCTGACGCAGACACGGTTGTAGATCTCCCTGCCGAGTTCGAGGGTCGGGTAAGCCCCGTCGATCCCGAAGAGCGACGGCATGTAGACAGTGAATCCGGCGTCGCGGATCCAGCGACCGAATCGCGCGACGTCCGGACTGATGCCCGGCAGTTCCGGCATCAGCACTACAGCCGGACCGGACCCGGCAACGTGCACGATCTTGGTGATCGAGTCGACCGTGATTCCTCGGGGCGTGAAGTCTTCCAGAGTGTCGTTGTGCTCCATGACAAGGACGGTAGGTCTCCGAGGCGTTCGGTCAGATAGGCTGTATCGCCATGTATGAGGGTGATCCAGCCACCGGGTCGGGCGGTGCACCGTGACCGGGTTGCGAGTGGGGGTCCTCGCGTATCCCGGGTGCTTCGGTTCGCAGATCTACTCGGTCCCCGACCTGCTCACGATCTCCGCACACGTTGCCCCAGAGGCACAACCGCCCGAGATCGTCGTGATGTCACCGCGACGGCACGTCCTGGCAGCCGGCGGACTCCGGGTCGCGGTATCACCCCTGCGCGAGGTCGATGTCCTGGTTGTTCCTGGTTTCGAAACGGATCCCGCCCCAGCGTTCACCAGCATCCTGTCGCAGTTGGCTCCGGAGATCGCGGCGATCCGAGAGCACCGCGCACGAGGAGCGAAGGTGGTCTCGATCTGCGTGGGAGCGTTTCTGCTGGCCGAAGCCGGGCTGCTCACCGGTCGTGAGGCGACCACGTCGTGGCTCTACGCGCATCACCTGGCGGAGGCGTACCCGGACATCAATGTCGTGGCCGAGCGCACCGTGGTCATCGATGCGGGTGTGATCACCACGGCCGCATTCGGTGCGATGTACGACCTCGCACTCACACTGGTGCGCGAACACCACGGGCCCCGGGTCGCTCGCGCTACGGCGAGAGTGACGCTGCTCGACGACACCCGGACCCGGCAAACGCCCTATGTCGATCCAGCGCTCCTCCCCATCGGCAACCGTGATCAACTCTCCAGTCAGGTCACGCGACACCTCGACCGAAACCTCGACCAGCGCTACGACCTCAACTCACTGGCCGCGGTCGCCGGAGTCAGCCCCCGCACACTGCTGCGTCGCTTCACCAGCGAAACGCAGCAGACCCCCTTGGAATACCTTCAGCGAGCCAGGGTTCGACGGGCCGGCTTGCTCTTGGAAGAGACCGACCACACGGTCGCACGGATCAGTC
The DNA here is from genome assembly GCF_019038435.1 of Nocardia alni. Taxonomy (GTDB): domain Bacteria; phylum Actinomycetota; class Actinomycetes; order Mycobacteriales; family Mycobacteriaceae; genus Nocardia; species Nocardia alni. The sequence goes on along the minus strand of NZ_JAGPOX010000139.1, from coordinate 3,823 downwards.
ACCTCGTCGGGTATCAAGATGCGGCAACCTTCGCCAAACTCTTCCGACGACACACCGGCTGCACACCTGGGGAGTACAGAACCGCCTTCAAGCGGACCAATATGCCCCCGCCTCGCCACGCACCGAGCGAACTGTACTAGTGCACCAACATTCTCGGTCCCAGTAATTGAAAAGCGCTTCGCCGATTGTCACCGGCTTCCAGTGTCGACACTGGGCCGACCGCCGTATCCGTGGGTGGAACTCTCCATCCTGGGCAGGCATGATCGCCCCAAGCCCCACCCGGCGAACCCTTCTGGCTGCGCGATCTCGCACGAATCGCATCCTGCGGGTTGGCAGGGAGCGCGCAGCCGGGCATTATCGTGACGAGTCCCGGCGGCTCAGCCGATGCGGCTGAGCACCGCGGCGGCGGTTGTGCTCTCACCGATGCGCGGGAAGATCTTCTCGATGCTGTGACGATGCGCGGCCTCGTCGAAGTCGGTCATGACGTCGGTGATGAAGACCATGTTGTAGCCGAGGTTCCAGCCGCTACGCGCCGCGGACTCCACGCCGATGCTCGTCATCAGGCCCGTGACGTAGATCTGCGTCACGCCGTGCTGGCGCAGGTCGTAATCGAGCGACGTTCCGATGAACGGGTCCCACATCGGCTTGGCGAAAACCAGGTCGCCGGGCTGCGGCGTGAGCTCGGGAACGATGTCGTCGAAGTCGTCCGGGGTGTTCGGTGACATCGTGTAGCCCTTGTCGATACGCCCGCCGAGATTCTCGCCCCTCTTCAGCCGCGCGATGCCGTGGGCGTTGGGCACCTTGGCGTACGCCACGGGCCAGTCGCGGGCACGGAAGGCGGTGGCGAGTTCGGCCGTACGTGCGATGACGTCGGGCAACGGCACGACGAGTTCAGCCGGCAAGCCGCGCCCCAGCTCGTACTGGTTGAGCTTCTGCTGGTCGAAAATGATCAATGCGGCGACCTCGTCGACGACGGTAAGAGTCATCGTCTTCTCCTCCTCAGTGGGTTTTGTCCGTACCGGATCGAGCCTAAAATGGACAACTTGGGTTGTCAACCTAAGTTGGTAACTTAAGCTGTCAAGCTGCATTGAAGATCTTTCCGCGACCTTCTACGCTCGAACTATGGACAAAGCCCCGAACATCGACGACTGGGCGGACGACCTGTACGACGGCGTCAGCCTGCTGGCGCGTCGCCTGCACCAGGCTCCGGGCGTCGCAGGGCTTTCACTGCCTGAACGCTCGGCACTGGCCCGGCTCGAGCGGGGCGGGCCGAGCACCACGGCGGAACTCGCACGCGCGGAGCAGATCACCCCGCAGGCCATGGCGAACACGCTCGGGGCTCTGGAGGCGCGCGGTCTTGTCTCACGCCGGCCCCATCCTGACTATCGCCGACGCGTCACCGTCTCGGTAACCACGGAGGGGATCGAGACGCTTCGACGCAAGCGCGATGCCCGCGGCCAGCAACTCGCCGCGGCTCTCGCGAAGGACTTCACCGCCGAAGAACTGACCGCCCTGTTCGTAGCGGCGCCGTTGATAAGACGGCTGGCCGAGAAGCTCTGAGCGGCAGCAGCGGCGCACGCCTTGGCCCTAGCCCGATTGCGGACGTGCGGCCGGCCACGGTCTGTCGAATCACGCCAACTTCCAAACAATTCGCCGGGGAGTGGCAGCCGATGCGGGCATGGATCCGATTGCGGCGGCGGCAGGTTCGGCAGCGGTTGCCAGCGCCACATCGGCCTCGCCCGGGTGCCGTCCCGTCTGGCGGCCGCGACCGTCGGGGGCCGAGCGGGTGGTGCGGGCGGGGTGGGTAGTGGTGTTATCGACGGATGGCTGAGATCAACTTTCGGCGGGCTACGGCTGCGGATCTACCGCAGATCGTGGCCATGCTTGCCGACGACGCGTTGGGGCGGGCGCGTGAGTCCGTGGCGTAGCTGGGGCCGTACGAGGCGGCGTTCCGGGATATCGACGGGGATGAGCGGCAGGTGCTGCTGGTGGCCGAGCAGGAAGGACGGGTGGTCGGGACGGCACAGCTGAGCTTTCTGCCGGGGCTGTCGCGGCGGGGGGCGATGCGCGGGCAGATCGAGGCTGTGCGGGTGGACAGCGGGGTGCGTGGAGGTGGGCTGGGTACTCGGCTGATCGAGGAGTGTGTTCGGCTGGCTCGTGAACGTGGTTGCGTCATCGTGCAATTGACCTCGGATGCGAGCCGCACCGAGGCACATCGCTTCTATGAGCGACTCGGATTCGAGGCGACCCACGTCGGCTTCAAGCGGACACTGGCTTAGCGCTCCAGCATTACTCGTCATCCCGGCGCGCTGGTGACCAGAATTCATACGGATCGGCGCCGTTGGACCCTGGCAAAAAGCGTGCCTGCAGTCGCGTATCAGCGAAAAGTCCTGCTCGCGCAGGCGAGTTCGGCCGATGCCACCGGGGCCGCGCGCTATTGGCCTGCGTCGAGGCGGTATTCGGTGACCGGGGTGGTCAGGTTCGTGCCGTTGACATCCAGGTACAGCAGGCGCTCGGTGATCGACAGCGTGAGGGTGTTGCGGCGCTCCAGCGCGGACGCGGCGGCATCGATGACGTTGCGATCGATGCTGTAGAGCGGGATCTGCTCGACGCGGTGGATGCGTTTGCCCGTCAGCGGGGCCAGGACCTTTGCCGGGTCGCGGTGTGTGTAGATCGCGACGTGATCGGCCAGTTTGGCGGCGCGGTGCACACGCTCGGCGTCGGGTGCGCCGACGTCGATCCAGGTGGTGAGGCGGCCCGTGGCATCGCGCACCAGCACTGCCGGCTCCTCGGCGGACGACACACCGCCGTCGCTGAAGGCGATGCCGTCGGTGTATTCGAGGCAGTAAGCCAGCAACCGGGTCACCATGTACTCGGCGGTCTCGGACGGATGCCGCGCCACCCGTAACTCCAGGTCCTGATACACCCCGCGATCCACGTCGGCCAGCTGGACGGCGAAGGTGTAGAGCGTTGCACTGAGAGCCACGGGTGCAGGAGTCTAGCCCACGGTCTCGGCCGCTCTCTCCCCTACGACCCCGGCTCGATCGGCGCGGATCACAAAATCAGCATCTCCTCGAGAAGGGAATAGCACAGATCCCAGGGAGCATCCGACTGCGTGGGCCACGGGAATCCGCCACTGCGGAACACCCAGTTCAGATATGACACGAACGGCATAGTGGTCTCGTCGCCGACGAAAAGCCCGGCGACACAGTTGGCGCAATTCATGCCACACCCGCGCCCGCTGCCCGTCTCGATATCGATCCAGCCAGCTGGGTGATGATGTCTTGCTCATGGGCGCGAATCCTGATCTTTCCCTGGTGCGCCGGCGTTCCGGGTCGACTCGTTCAGGTGAGTTCAGTTGCCCACGGCGGATTCGGTTGTCGGCGAGGTCGGAGTTGTTACCGGTGTTGTTGTCGCACTCGAGGTTTGGGACTGGTCGCGGGTGGTCGGCAGTACGGAGACGGACTTTGCCGCGGTGGCGGTGGTCGACGGCGCCGAGGCCGGGGTGCCTGCGCCTGCCGCGACCGGTTTCACTGCTGTCGGGTCGCTGGGCGCGTTCGTGGTCGTGTCCGTCGACTGGTTTGCCGATGCCGGGTGTGCCGCAGACGGATTCGTCGATGTCGAGGTCGGGGCGGCCGCGGCGTGGGTCGCTGTTGTCGGGGTGGTTGGGGACGTTGTCGTTGTGGATGCCGAGCCTTCGGTGGTGGTTGTCGTCGGGCTCGTTGTGGTGGTGGTTGGGGACGTTGTCGTCGTAGTGGGGGGCGTTGTGGTCGTGGTCGGAGACGTCGTCGTTGTGGTCGGAGACGTTGTTGTGGTCGTGGGG
>NZ_JAGPOX010000138.1 GCF_019038435.1 Nocardia alni | reverse complement strand
CACCACACCCGCGCCGACCGCGCCCCCCACCACCACACCGACGACCACGCCGAGCACGACCGATCCGTACTGGTACCCCTACCCCACCACGCATCGGTCGCCGTACCAGCCGTTCACCGTGGATCCCTTCGCCCCGAACACCCTGTCGCCCTACGGCCCGCCCACCGTGCCGATGTACCCCGACCTCGGTTATCCGTCGGCCGGTACCCAGGGGGACTACTAGCCGACGGAGCCCGGAGAGGCGGGCGGGCTCAGTAATCGGTTCATGGCGAATTTCGTGCGTTCGTGCCTTAAAGTGGGGCGCTGAACGGGTTTCGGCCCCGGATCTCATGGCACCCGGGTGCACTACGAAGGGACTTCATGCGCAAGTTGACCGGCCGTCGTCGCGCGACGGTCAGAGCTTCCACCGTCGCATTCGCCTCGACCCTGTTCCTGATTCCCTTATCCGTCACCGTTCCCGCGAACGCCGGCCCGACGCCGGATCCGGTCCAGCTCACCGCCGATCAGCTGCCGCCGGCGCTCGCGCAGGCCGTGCAGCGCGATCTGAAGATGACCCCGGCGGAGTATCTCGCCCGCGCCGCCTCCGCCCAGCGACTGCGCCGGTACGCCAGCGCATTCCACGCACAGCGCCCGAAGGAATTCGCGGGCGCCTGGATGAACACGGACGGCAAACCCGTCATGGCGGTCACCTCCCTGTCGGCCGCCCGCATCGTCGCCGCCGACGGCTATCAGACCCGGTTGGCGCCGATCTCGGCCGACAACCTCCAGGGATCGCTGGCGCAGCTGACCCAGTGGATCGGCACGCTGCCGCACCAACTCTCCTCGGCGATCAACTCCGTCGCCATCGATGTACTCAACAGCCAGCTCGTGCTGACCGTCGCCAATACCGCTGCCGGACATCTGCTGAACCTGCCGACGCTGATCGCCAACGTGAAGGTGGTGCTCGCACCCAACGGCGGCGGCCCGATCGAGTACCGGCCGATGGCGGGCGACACCTACATCAGCGCACCGACCGCGCTGGACAACTCCGCGTTGAAGACAGTCGACGTGTGCTCGTTCGGATTCAACAGCGTCGACGCGCACGGCAACGCGCTCAACATCAGTGCCGGACACTGTGATCCGAATCTGGACAGCGCCGATCAGCGGGCCGGTGTGTGGGTGCCGAATCCGAAGAATCTGAAGGCCAGCCCGCAGGCGGGCTCGTTCGTCGAGGCCCACGTGGGCGACAAGAGCGGCCTGGACTATTCGGTGATCAAGCTGACCGACCGCGCGGTGAAGGCGGGCATGGACCAGCCCTCGGTGCGCGGCGCCAACAGCACCACGCTCACCATCACCGGCACCGCCGATCCGGTGACCGGCGCGCCGATCTGCAAATCGGGCCAGTCCTCCACCTTCACTTGCGGTTTCGTCGTGGCGGACCAGGTCGAGACCCAGCTGTTCACCGCCGAGGGACAGTCCAAGACGGTGCACGGATTCGCCAGTTCGGCGTGCACCCTGGGCGGCGACAGTGGCGGCGCGATCGTGACCGGGACACTGGCCCTCGGCATCACCAGCGGCTCCAACGCGGCCGACGCACCGGACTGCCGGGACGCCAACATCGACCTCGCGCAGGACGGCGGCACCGCCTCCCTGGGCATTCCGATCCGGCCGATCCTGTCCGACATCAACGCCGGTTCCGGCGGTGGGCTGGGTTCGGGTGTCGCGGTGCGGATTCGCCCGAACCGCGGATAAATACGAGATCTCGACACATTTCGCACCGATCGAATCGGTGCGAGTGATCATGTAGCGAAATAAACGACCAGTTGAGTAGGCGAACCAGTGCGAACCCCATATAGTCGGCACATGCTCCTGCCACGCATCCAATCGTCGTGCGGCGCCGCACGCAGTCCGCGTACCCGTCTCCGCAACGTCGCAGTCGCTGCCTCCGCGGCGATGCTGGTCCTAGGCCCGATGGCGGCGACGGCATCCGCGGATCCGGCCCCCGCCCCCGCGCCGAGCCTGCCGCCCCAGCTGGTCGCCGCGGTGCAGCGAGATCTGAAGATCTCTCCCCAGGAGTACCTGCGCCGGGCCGATGCGGCCCAGCAGGTGGGCACGTTCGCGACCACCGCGCAGCGGCAGTATCCGCAGTCGTTCGGCGGCGCGTGGCTGGACCGCAGCGGTAAGGGCGTGATCGCGCTGGCCCCGGGTGAGGGCCACGACGCGGCCCGCAAGGCCGCCACGACCGCCGGGTACCAGGTCAAAGAGGTCGCCAAGAGCGAGACCGAGCTGCGCGGCGAGCAGAACGCGTTCCAGCAGTGGCTCACGGGCCAGCCGAAGTCGGTATCGCAGTCCGTGCAGGGCGCGGTGATCGATACCGTCGACAACGTGCTCGCGGTGCGGGTGAACAAATCCGGCCTGCCGATGCCCGGATTCATCGACCCCTCGAAGGTGTTCGTCGCCGCCGTGCCGGCCGGGCCGGAGCAGGGCGCCGTCCACGACGTCGACAAGAAGGTCGCCGGCGTGGCGAACCAGGCCCCGATCGCCGCGGGCGACGCGTACGCCTCGACGGCGGGCAACACACAGCTGATCTGCTCGTCCGGATTCAACGGCGTCGACGGGCGCGGCCAGGTGGTCAACATCACCGCCGGTCACTGCGACCCCAACATCCCCGCCGCCGGCACCGCGGGCGCGCCGGACATGTACGAGGTGCTGCCGGGCAACGCCCTGGGCGCCAAGCTGGGCGTGTTCCAGAAGTCGGTGCTCGGCGCCGAGGACTACTCGATCGTCTCGATCAACCCCGACGCCCGCAATCGCTTCAGCAACAACCTGGTCCGTGTGCCCGGCCGTGCGCCCGTGGTGATCACCGGTGTGGCGGATCCGGTCGTGGGCGCCCCGGTGTGCAAATCGGGTACGCGCAGCGGGTTCAGCTGCGGCACGGTGAGCGCGGTCGATCAGGAGGTCCAGGTCGGCGATCACAACCTGGAGCACTCCTTCGCGGCCAACATCTGTGCCCTGCCCGGCGACAGCGGCGGCCCGATCATCTCCGGCACCAGGGCGATCGGCGTGTCCAGCGCCTCGTCCGTGGCCGACTACCCGATCTGCGAAATCCCGAACCTGATCGGCGCGGTCACCGGTAACGCTCCCCAGCTGTTCGCCCAGCCGGTGCGGGCGATCCTGAACGACAACCCGGGCCTGCGGTTGCGCACCAACTAGCCCGCCTCTCCGCGCCTCAGGCCAGACTCGTGTGCCACTCGGGTACCGGCGGCGGCCACCGGTGAGTCGGTGGGCAAGTTCGCCGGTACCCGGCAAGTTACCCACATCGTGCGAATTCAGTTGTCACGTTGACAGCGAGCAGGATGTGGGTAATTTGTCGTTGTGAGGCGGCGCAGAGGCGGCTGAGCGGCCGTTCCGCTACCCTCAGTTGTCCGGCATGCTGGGGGTATGTGTCTGGTTCTGCTGGGATGGCGGGTACATCCGGAATATCGCCTGATCGTGGCGGCGAACAGGGATGAGTACTACACCCGTGCGACCGAATCCATGCGCTGGTGGCCCGAGGTGCGCGGTCTGCTGGCGGGCCGGGATCTCGGCGCCACGGCCACGGGCAGGGCGCCGACCTCGATGCCGGGGACATGGCTTGGCGTGGCCCGCGATGAGCATCGCTTCGCGACGGTGACGAATGTGCGTGCGCCGCAGGAGAATCGCGCCGGCGCGCGCTCGCGCGGCGCTCTGCTGATGGACTTCCTGCGCGGCGTGGCAGGACCGGAGAAGTTCGTGCGCGCCACCGCGGCCGCACCGGACGACTACAACGGCTACAACCTGCTCGTGTCGGATCTGGAAACGCTGTGGTGGCACAGCAATCGCAGCGCGCTGACCCCGGTGGAACTACCCCCCGGCCTGCACGGGCTGTCCAACGGAGCCCTGCTCGGCTCGGCGAACGCGGTGGGCGACGCCATCATTCACACGGACACCGGAGCGGCGCCCTGGCCGAAGGTACGCGAGGGCCTGCGCGGGCTCGGCGCGGTGATCGCGGCCGATCCACGCGATGTCGACGGCTATTTCGCGGTCCTCGCCGACCGCACGATCGCCCCCGACGACGAACTGCCCTCGACGGGCCGAACACTGGCCGACGAGCGCGCGCTGTCCGCGCGGTTCATCGCGAGCACCCTGCATGGAACCCGATGCAGCACAGTCCTTCTGGTGCGGGAAGACGGCGGCTACGAGATCGCCGAGCGCTCGTTCACACAGCTCGGGCGGCGGGCCGGCGAGGTATCACTCACCGGCCGACTGCGCCTGCCCTCCTGAACTCCTCAGCGCGCGCTGTCCGGTCCGGCCCACTGTGTGGTGCCGTTGGGCGCCCGCACGGTGTTCCCCAGGTCGATGGCCGAGGAAGTCAGCGACGGGCCGCCGGCCGCCATGGTGCCCAGCACACCGCCGCCGATCGCGCCGACGATCAGGCCCGGCACGCACAGGATGAAGATGGCGACCACGCAGCCGATGGCCGCGCCGATCAGCGTGCCGATCGCGCCGCCGACCGCGAACGCGAGTCCGGCTTTGGTCGCGAAGTCCCTGAAGGCCCGCTGATTCTCGACCGGCGAGGCGATCGGCTGGGCCCGCAGCGGCTTACCGCCGACCGTGGCGTCCACGAGCCTGGGCGCGACCGGTTTGCTCAGGTCGACCCCGGCCGGGCGGGTCGGGGTCAGGTCCAGTTCGCGACCGTTTTCGCGCAGCACCGGGGTGACGGGGATCCGCACGCCGGAGATCCGGAAGTCCAGCGGCATCTCCATCGCGATATTCCCGGCGCGATCCTTGACGTCCACGACCTGCCGCTTGTCCTGCGGGTTCGCCCCGGGCTTGTCGACCAACTGGAATGTACCGCCCGCGAGCCTGGTGATCACGGTCTTGTCGGCCACTCTGGTGGTGTAGTCGACCTGCGGTCGAGCAGGTGCAGGATCGGCATGGGCGGTCCCCAGGGCAACGGTCATCGCGCCGATGACCACTGCCGCCGCCGCAGAGCCTCTGCGGAACGTCATTAGGTATTCCAATCCATCATCAGTTTCGGCGTGATCATAGCGGAACGGCCCACAAGGGGGCGGACACAGACAGCATTCGACCCACCCTCCAGGAGCGAGGGCGGGTCGATGCGTATGCTCTCGCGATCAGTGCTTCGGCTTCGGGGGAACCGGGGTGGCAGTCTCCGCCCACTTGGTGGAGCCGGGCTTGGCCTGCAGTGTGTTCATCAGGTCGACGCCCGCGGCGATCAGGGCCGGACCACCGAATGCGATGGTGCCGATCACGCCACCGAGGGTCGCGCCGATCGGAATTCCGGCCAGGCAGCCGACGCCGAGCAGTGGCAGGCCGAAGATGCAGCCGACGACCGCCCCGATGGCCAAGCCCACGAAACTGCCGATGCCGGTGGCCAAGCCGAACTCCGTCGCGAAATTGTTCATCGCGGCGCTGTCCTCCGTCGGCGAGGCGATCGGCTGTGCGATGATCTTCTGCTTGACCGGCTGGGCCGGGGTCGCGACCTTCTGGTTCTGCTGACCGATCGGCGCCGCGGCCTGGGCGACGACGGTCTGCTTGCTGATGTCGACGCCCTGGGGCTTCTGCGGCGTCAACTGCAGGACCCTGCCGTTGTTCTTCAGCACCGGCTGCACCGGGATCGGCACGCCGGAGATGCGGTAGTCCAGCGGCATCTCCATAGCGATATTGCCGGCGGGGTCGAGGACGTCGGCGAACTGCTGCGGCTTGTCCTTGGGGGCCAGGCCCGGCTTGTTCACCAGTTTGAAGGTCCCCCCCTTCAAGGTGGCCACCACATTGTTGTTCACATGCTGGACCGAGTAGTCGATCATGTCGGCCTTGGCCGGTGTCTGGGCCGGATCAGCGTGGGCGGTACCCAGCGCGACGGTCATCGTGCCGACAACCATCGCGGCACCCGCAGTAGCGCTGCGGAGTTTCATTCGGTTTCCAATCATCATCAGGTACTGGTAGCCGTGCGCCTCTCGACCGCGAGAGCCCACGCTTCCCTCGAGGCCGACCGGATCCGAGTGACCTCCGCGGAACCGTACCGGCCTGCGGAAACCCTCCCCGAGCGGTGTTCGATAAACGCACAGCAAATGCAGGACGTCGTGAGCCTAATCGAATAGCTCCCCAGGCGCGAGATCCATTTCCCGGCAACGGGACTAGTGCACCCACCCCGAGTATCCGAATAGCCCGTATTTCCCATTTGGCCGAGCCTTTGTACTCGAAGAATGTGTCGCATTGCCGTGAACCCGGTCACATCCGGCGCCGGACAAGCCCCGACAAGCTGGGGCGCGGCGCACCTGCCGGGAAGCCCTCGCCGCATAAGTTACCCTTGAGTAACTTACCGGCAGTTAGTATGCGTGGAACCGAGGCGGTTGCAGCCCAACCGCCCCAATGTTCGTTGAACCGAAGGAAGGTCGCGACATGAATGCCCTGACAGTGACGCTGGGCACGATCGGGGTGGCGTTCAGCCTTGTGGCTTGGGCGTCATTCGCGGGCGGCGTCGTAACGATGGTGCGCGCCATCCGGATCGGCCAGTCCGCACCCGATCGCTGGCGGCCGTTCCTGCCCCGATTCACAACCATGCTGGTCGAATTCATCGCGCACACCCGCATGAGCAAGTTCCGCACCGTCGGCTGGGCGCACTGGTTGGTGATGGTCGGCTTCCTCGCCGGATTCATCCTGTACTTCGAGGCGTACGGGCAGGTCTTCGATCCCACGTTCCACTGGCCGATCTTCGGCAACTGGCATATCTACCACTTCATGGACGAGGTGCTGGGCATCGCCACCGTGGTCGGCATCCTGGTGCTGATGGGCATCCGCCAGCTCAACCATCCGCGGGTGCCCGCGCGACTGTCGCGATTCTCCGGCTCGCAGTTCGGCCCGGCCTACATCATCGAGGCCATCGTGCTGGTCGAGGGTCTGGGCATGGTGCTGGTGAAGGCCGGGAAGATCGCCACGTACCACGAATCCACAGCGTGGACCGACTTCTTCACCATGGAGGTGGCCAAGCTGCTGCCCGCCAGCGTCGGGCTGGTCTCGGTGTTCGCCTTCATCAAGATGGTGTCCGGCAGCGCCTTCCTGCTGCTGGTCGGCCGCAATATCAACTGGGGCATCGCCTGGCACCGGTTCGCGGCGTTCTTCAACATCTACTTCAAGCGCGAGGACGACGGCGGCGTCGCCCTGGGCGCGGCCAAGCCGATGACCTCCAAGGGTCGCGCACTGCTCGATATGGAGAACATCGACCCCGACAACGACACCCTCGGTGTCGGCAACGTGGAGGACTTCTCCTGGAAGGGCTGGCTGGACTTCACCACCTGCACCGAATGCGGCCGCTGCCAATCGCAGTGCCCGGCATGGAATACCGGTAAGCCGCTGTCGCCCAAGCTGTTGATCATGTCGCTGCGCGACCACGGCCAGGCGAAGGCTCCGTACCTGCTGGCCGGTGGCCGAAAAGACATGGGCGGGGACGAGATCGGCCTGGTCGACGCCGAGGGTAAGGCCGATGAGCCGGCGCTGGCGAAGATTTCCGAGGCGGCCCGCACCGAGGCCGAGCGTCCGCTGGTCGGCGGCGAGGATGTCAACGGAATCATCGATCCCGAGGTGCTGTGGAGCTGCACCACCTGTGGTGCGTGCGTCGAGCAGTGCCCGGTGGATATCGAGCATGTCGACCACATCATCGATATGCGCCGCTATCAGGTGCTGATCGAATCGGAGTTCCCGTCCGAGCTGGCGGGCCTGTTCAAGAATCTGGAGAACAAGGGCAACCCCTGGGGCCAGAACGCCAAGGACCGGCTCAACTGGATATCCGAGCTGGACTTCGACATTCCGGTATTCGGTCAGGATGCCGAAACTTTCGAGGGTTACGAATACCTGTTCTGGGTGGGTTGCGCCGGCGCCTACGAGGACCGCGCGAAGAAGACCACCAAGGCGGTCGCCGAACTGCTCGCCACCGCGGGTGTGAAATTCATGGTGCTGGGTCAGGAAGAGACCTGCACCGGCGATTCGGCGCGGCGCGCGGGTAACGAATTCCTGTTCCAGCAGTTGGCGATGCAGAACATCGAGGTGCTGAACTCGGTGTTCGAGGGCGTCGAGAAGTCGCGCAAGAAGATCGTCGTCACCTGTGCGCACTGCTTCAACGCGCTGAACAACGAGTACCCGCAGATCGGCGGGGTGTACGAGGTCGTGCACCACACCCAGTTGCTCAACCGCCTCGTGCGCCAGAAGCAGCTGATCCCGGTCTCGCCCGTCACCGAAAAGGTCACCTACCACGACCCCTGCTATCTGGGGCGGCACAACAAGGTCTACAACGCGCCGCGCGAGCTGATGGCGGGCGCGGGCGCGACGCTGACCGAAATGCCGCGCCACGGCGAACGATCCATGTGCTGCGGCGCGGGCGGTGCGCGCATGTGGATGGAGGAGCAACTCGGCAAGCGCATCAATATCGACCGCGTCGACGAGGCGCTGTCCACCCTGGACGGCGGCAACACGCCGTCGATGATCGCCACCGGCTGCCCCTTCTGCCGCGTGATGCTCACCGACGGCGTGACCGCGCGCAAGGATTCCGGCGAGGTCGGTCAGGCCGTGGAGGTCGTCGACGTCGCGCAGCTGATGCTGAACTCGATAGACCGCGTGGAACCCGCGACCCTGTCGCAGAACCTGACCGTGGTCCAGGAGCCGAAGAAGGCCGAGCCCGAACCGGTTTCCACGCCCGAACCGGCCGCCACACCCGAACCGGCGGCCCCGGCCGCCGCAGCCGAATCGGCGACGGCCACGCCCGCCCCCGCCAAGGGACTGGCACTGAAGGGCGGCGGAAAGGCGCCGGGCGGCGGCCTGTCCATGAAGGGCGCGGCCAAAGCGCCCGGCGCCAAGGCCCCTGCCCCGGCCGAATCGGATTCGACCGCAACCGAATCGGCCCCGGCCGCCGAGACGACGGCCCCCGCCCCGGCGAAGGGTCTGGGCATGAAGGGCGGCGCGAAAGCGCCGGGCGGTAAGGGACTGGCCATGAAGGGCGCGGCGAAAGCGCCCGGCGCCAAGGCGACTCCGGCGTCGGCCACACCGGCGACTCCGGCCGAAGCGGCTTCGACCGAGGCGGCTCCGGCCGATGAGGCGGCGGCCGAGGCGCCCGCCGCACCGGCGGCCAAGCCCGGCGGCCTGTCGATGAAGGGCGCGGCCAAGGCGCCCGGCGCCAAGGGGCTCGCGATGAAGGGCGCGGCGAAGGCGCCCGGCGCCAAGGCTGCCCCTGCGGCGCCCTCGGCCGAACCCGCCGCGACCACAACGGAATCAGCGACGGCACCGGCCGCGGAATCCGCGAGCGACCCCGCGTCGGATGCGGCGCAGGCCGGATCCGAGGCCAAGCCGACCGTCGCCGCGAAGGGACTGGCCATGAAGTCCGGCTTCAAGCGTCCCGGTGCGAAGGCGCCCGGCGCGGCGAAGCCGGCCGCCGAGGCCGCCGCGGCGACACCGGATACCACCGCCGAGCCGCAAGCACCGGCGGCAGAAACCGCTTCGGCCGCCCCGGCGACCGAGGCTGCCCCGGCGGCTGCGGAGCCCGAGCCCACCGAGTCCAACGGCGACGGAACCTCGGAGCCGCCGGCCGCCAAGCCGGGCGGCCTCGGCTTCAGGTCCGGAGCAAAGGCGCCCGGTCGCAAGAGCTGACCGCTCAGCACGATCCGAGGGGTGTGTCGCCGTTCATCGGCGGCACACCCCTCGTCGTATCGAATCCTCGCGTCTCGGACACATACTCGCCGGTTCGCGCCGCGCGCGACGGCCACCGCGCGACTTGTGGTTTCGCCGCGGCCGTGGACCGACTTTCAGCGCGAGCCCGGCTTGCCGCGCCGCCGCAGGGTCCGGTCGTAGTCCTCGAAGCGCGCCTTGGCGATGATCGAGCGATCCGGCGTGCGCACCACGATCCCCTCCGGTTGGCCCGCGGCCCCCTCGTCCAGGGCGCAGCGGGTCCGCGGCATCCGCTCGGCGAGAAACTCACGCGTCGAAGCGATCTCGCGGGGCAGTTCGGCCGCGTCCAGGACGAACAACCGGGGCGTGAGCTCGACGCCGTCGCGGGCGGCGGCCTCGGCCAGTTCGGGCTCGGGCACGAACGGCTGGCCGCCCGATTCCCGCCAGGACGACAGCTCGGCCGGCGACTTGTCCAGCGTCGCTCGATAATCCCGCAGTACCACCATGTCGAACAGGCGATGCCCGACCGCGCGGTCGCCGGTGTACTGCTTGCTCGCCGCGGTGACCTTACCGCCGTAGAACTCCAGATAGTGCACGCGCACAACGTCGTCCACCGGCGTCAGCGATTCGGCGAAGGTCCGCAATCCGGCCATGATGCCCTGCGCGGGATTGCCGATCAGATCGCCCTTGGCATACAGCAGCTCCTCCCGGCTGCCCAGCAGCCAACTGCCGTCGGGCAGGCTGATGACCCGCGCGTTCGTGCCGTCGACCTTCTCGGTGCCGATGACGGATCCGGAGAATTCGGTGACGGTCTCGGTCAGCGATCCGCGCTCGCCGAGCTGGTGGTAGGTCTGGATGGACGGGTACTTGGTCGCGCTGTTGATCGCATCCAGGTCGGCCGCCCGCACATCGAAGCTCATAGATAAATCGTGCGGATCGGCAACGACTGTGTCCAACGGTTTATCCCGCGGGTGGAATCCGGATCCGCCCCGTCGACTGCGGAATTGGGGCGGATCCGGATGAGGCGGCGAGGACCGTCTGCGGTCAATCCTCGCCGCCGCCCACCGCCAGCGCTGTCGTGAGGACCACCGACAGGGGTGGGAGCTTCTGGTCGCGTTCGGGCGGGACGATCCAGTGACAGCCCTCCCGGGTCCAGCGCCCGAGGCCGGTCGGCAGCATGATCGCACTGCCGATCGTGGGTATGCCGATGTCGAGGCGGTCGAGCACGTCCATCGCCTCCGGACCGAGACGGTCGTCGGGCGTCACCACCAGGCTCCAGCGGATCTGCCGGGCCAGCATCGGCACGGACAGACCACGGTCGGTCAGCGAGCCGCGCACCCGCTCGGCCCGGACGACGGGCAGATGCACGACACCGATGCGACCGGTGATCGGTAGCATCACGAATCCACCGCGCTCGACCACCGGCAGCGCGAACTCGTGCCGGTACAACGCGACCCAATCCTCGACGGTCCTGAGCTTTTCGACGTTCACGGCGAAACCCCCTCGATCCTCTCAAGGGCGACGGTAAGCCGCCGGGACTTGCGGAGCCGGCGGAGTGGGTGAGCCCAGCTTCGCGCGGATCGCGCGTCGATATAACGTCCACTCACCAACCTTGCGCTGCCCTTTCGCTGCCTCTCCTCGGCGCGCTGGTATTTCGCTGATATCAGCTGTATTTCGGCTGTGGCCGTGGTCACTACTCACTCGTACTCTGGTGTAGGAAGTTCGTGCGGAAGGGATGACATCGTGGTCCGGCAGTGGTCAGGGAAGGAAGCCCGTGCCCTCCGCGATGCCCGGCGGATGAGTATCCGGGAGTTTGCCGCCCATCTGGGCGTGCATGAACGCTTGGTCTCGAAATGGGAGGCCGGGGGCACGCGGGTACATCCGCGCCCGGTCAACCAGGCCGCTCTGGACACATCTCTCGCCAGGTCCGACGATGTCGTGCGGGCCAGGTTCGCGGCCATGATCGATCAACCCCTGATCGATCGCCCCGCACCTGAATTCGACGCGCACGCGGAGCAGCCAGAGCACTCCACGCGCACCCAGTATTCGAGCGACGCGGAACTTTTGGCACTCGTTGACGTCGGTGCGATGAGAGGTGATGCGTTAGCAGCGATTTCGGAGAGGGATCTGATCATGGCGGCCGCCCACGAAGCCAGCGACCATGCCGGACGAGCCGAGTCCACCAATGTCGGCGCGGCGACGCTCGAACAACTCGACGCCGATATCACCCGCATCGCCAACGACTACGTCCACATACCGCCGGTACCGATGATGGTAGAGATGCTGCGCGTGCGACGACGGGTGTACCGCCTCCTGGAGGGTCACCAAAGACCCACGGACACAGCACATCTGTACCTGCTGGCCGGAACCCTGTCGGGACTACTGGCCAACGCCAGCACCGACCTGGGCTACCACGACGCCGCGGGCGAACAGGCCAGAGCCGCCTGGGCATACGCGGAATTATGCGGGCACAACGGATTACGCGCCTGGACTCGAGGCATGCAAGCACTGATCGAATACTGGTCCGAGCGGCCGCGGCGGGCGATCTTGCTGGCTCAGAGCGGTCAGCAGTACGCGCATTCGACGACCGCGAAGGTGCGGCTGCACAATATCGAAGCCCGCATATGGTCCAAGCTTGGCTCGCCAGCGGATACCGAACGCTGTATCCAGGCCGCCGAGGCCGCCCGCGTCGGCACCGTCACCGATGCCCTGCACGACGAGGTCGGCGGCGTCTTCGGCTTCGGCGAACCCAAGAGCCAGTATTACGCCGGCGCGACCTTCATCCATCTCGGACAGGCCGAGCCAGCGCTGGCAGCGACCGAACGCGCCATCGATCTCTACGCTAACGGCCCACAAGAGCTGCGTTCCTATGGCGCCGAATCGCTGGCCCGCGTGGACAACGCGGCCGCGCATCTGATCAACGGCAGCCTCGACGGCGCCGCCGAATCGGTGCGGCCGGTGCTCGAACTAGCGGAGGACAAGCGGATCTCACAGCTCGAGGAGCGGCTGACCGGGCTGCGGCACCATATCGCTCAGCCCCGGTTCCACGCCGCGATCGAGGCCCGCCGCTTGGACGAACAGATCGAGGAGTTCTGTGGAGCGACCGCCACACGAGGCATGATCCTGGTCGATCCCACGCCCTGACCATTATCACCCACGCCTTCCTCGCCACCAAAGCCCCGAGCCCTTGCCGCCATGGCGGCGTTTCTGCGGTCGGGCGATCCCAAGGCGCACTATCACGACTTGGTCACCTACCACTGAGGAGGACACCAGACTTACGGCTCAAAACTCCTTTACCGGTGGAAATAGCTATGGGCAACAAAACGTAACTCTCATGCTGGAATATCTAGAGATCGACCCGGACGTCGAGTCCTTATGCGGAAGATTTGCAGCAACCCACCCATACCAGGCAGGCGCTTCGGCCAAAAATCGACATCACCTCCACTCGAGCTTCGCTGTCAACGCCCGCCCTATAGCCTTCACGCTTATGCCGACAACCAACGGTCCCAGTCCATGCCCAATCCGAGCGGTCGTTTTCGACTGGCGCGGCACCCTTGTCTCCGAGCTCACACCTGACGGTTGGGCCCGTGAGGCGCTGCGTCGCGCCGACCGCGAGCATGACGATCACGCTGTTGCAGCCCTGCTGCAGGATATTCGGAAAGCAGCTGGTCAGCCCAATCGCCTCCAATCGCCTCGAGGCAATATCAGCGCCGACAGACATCGCGAGACCTACTACACGGTGTTCGCGGATGCAGGGCTTGACGACGAACTCGCTGATGCGCTTTTCGCTGTGGATTCCGATCCGACCTATAACGTGTTCGCTGTCGATGCGGCGGCTACCCTGACCTCTGTCATAGAGAAGGGGTGCAAGATCGGTGTTATCAGCAACATACATTTCGACATACGCCCTGTCTTCGCTCGAGCGCAGCTACTGGACTCCATCGACACATTCGTGCTCTCTAATGAACACGGTATCCAGAAACCTGACCCTGCCATATTTCGTCTCGCGCTCGACCTGCTCGGGACTCGCGCCGAGGAAACTCTGATGGTCGGAGATCGGCCCTCTCGTGATGGCGTGGCAATTGACGTCGGAATGCCCACCTTGCTCGTTCCCGCTTTGACTGATCCCCAGCAGCGTCGGCTCCATATCGTTACGAATGCCATCGGTGCGCCGAACAGGATGTCAGATTCGATGGGCGCATGATCGCCTCGCGACTATCACGCCGACTCGAGTAGATCGCGGCTGAGTTCACCAGGCGAAAGTCTCATTGCAGTCGCATCGCGCGTTCGAAAACGCCGAGCCCAGCGTCGATCGCGCTGGGCTGGGCCCGACCGTGCAGCTCTATGATCAGGTCGCGCACCGTATGATGGTTGTAGACATACTCTGGTGCGAGGCTGGCAGCGTGTTTGAGTTGGTCGACAGCGGCGGCATCATGCTTGAGTCGACAGTATGCGTGGGCGACTTCGATGTGATGCCGCGTATGACGTTCTTTCGACTGTAACCCAGCCAGGTTGATGCTGGCGTGTCGCTTCAGCGCGATATCTGGCCGATCCAGCGCGACGGCTATCTCAACCGCATGGATATCACAGTTGGTGGGACCGAACACGGTCTGGAAATCATTGCGATCCGCTCCGAGACGGTCCGCAGCCAGTTCGGCTTCGGCCAGAAACGCCCACGCTGATACCGCGTCGTTTCGGCGGGCCGAGGCCACCGCACAGCGGAGGTTCAGCGCACCCCAGAGCGAGAGCACCTGTGGGGTCGGTTCTTTCATGATCTCTTCCAGTTCGGTCAACGCAGTCTCGGCGACGGTGAACGCCTCGCCGACGGACTCTGTGTGCAGGAGGACTCCACAGCGGTCCCACGCCGACCAAGCCACCATCAGAGGCGCTCCCAATCGGGCAGCGGCTGCGGCCGAATTCTCAACGGCTGTCCACGCCAGATCGTGGTACCCGAGTTGGTTGAGGATCGTACGAGCGACATGGGATGTTTCGACCACCAGCCCGCTGACAACGTCTCGCTCGATACCCGACGCCATCAGAATCGCGGTGTTCAGCGATTCGGTCAGATCAGGTAGCTGTCGCATCACCTCGAGCAGATTCGCAGCCTGACGGCGCCTCGTGATCCGGTCGACATCGGCGCGCAAGTCGGTCAGCGAAGACTGCGGGGCTGCGGAACGCAACCCGCGGTGTCCGGACAAGCTGAGGCTGGTACGCCTGAGCGCGGTGCGTAGTGCCGGTACCGCATCGTGTCCGGTTCCCTGACTCATGTCGAATGGCTGCCCCAACAGCCATGACACTTCGACCTCCAGAACGGCGGACAAGCGGTCGATCACCGAGTGCTTGTCCAGATTGATCCGGCCGGCTTCGACTCCCCGCATCCACGACTCGGATCGCTCGACGAGACCGGCGAGGGCGGCCTGGCTCATCTTCTTCGATCGCCGTGCCCTCTGTATCCGAGCACCGACGGATGTCGCGGTGCTGATGCTTGTACCCACATGTCAAGTCTATGGAAATATTCCCGCGAAATCGTCAACTACTTGACGGTGTAGGGCTCAATGATTCGCCACCATCATGAAGTACACGAGAGATCGCCCTATTGATCTTAATCTTCGAGATTGCGATATGGTCACGGTAGGTATAGGCAAGTTTGCCGTACATCAGATCGCCCGGGCGTTACATTCGATCGAGGGGGCAATGGATGTAAAACCAAAAACTACGGCTCTTGGTGGGCATATCTGCAACAAACCTCAGTACGAACCGGCGTAGTGCGTCCCAGAGTTACGAACCTCCCGGCTTCGCGCGCGCCGAGGCTCGACAGACGCATTCTGCATGCACTGGCTATCCATTGAGTAAAGGATAAGAAAATTCAACTTAAAGTAACCCTGCGACACTGAGCCGCCGGTGCCGAAGAGCGGTGGACTGCTCTGAAGTTCAGGCTATACGGTACACATACATATAGTGCGACCGCCACTTTTGCACTATTCATGAGCGTTCGCCATTCTGGCCACAGCGTTTCGCCGTCGCGCCTTGCCGCACGGATGCAGTATGGCACACCGGGTATCCGCCACGTGCCATTTCTGCACGATAGCCCCCGAGTGGCGCAGCCATCTCCGAAATCGATTCAATTACTATCTTTCAGAAAGAGCTGATCATCATGTTTTCGCAAGAAGATCGTCACAGCCCGAAACCTGTCGAGGGCCGGACGGCGAGCAATCGGCGAGGTTGGTTCAAGAGCAGCTTCAGCGGTGCTGGCAGTGGCGGTTGCGTGCAGGTGCGTTTCGCGAACGGCGAAGCGCGGGTGCGCGACAGCAAAGACCTGCAAGGGCCGGTGCTGGTGTTCAACCGAAGTGAGTGGGAGGCGTTCGAACTGGGGGTCTTCCATGGTGAGTTCACCTTCCCCATAGGTGAATAGTCGAGCAGTGGACGTGCAGTTGCACACGACCGATGTGCTGACCCTCTTTTGCCCGTGCCGCCGCTGTGGCCGAGTGCTCTACGACACTCTGCGGATCGCGGTATCGTGATGTGGTGCGGACCTCGGGGCCGGGCGACGAGAAGGATCCAAGCACACACGGAACAACCTTGTCGCGCTTGTCAGGTAGTGCTGGTGAAGTAGTACAGGCGCGGGATATTCGCGGCGGCATCCACTTTCACCCCACGACCGAGCGGCCATACCTGATACCTCAACAGCTCCCGGGGAACGTGCGTGGGTTCATCGACCGCGTCGATGAACTCGAGCAACTCGACGCAACTCTGGCACCGGATAGCGGCGCGTCGGTCGTGGTGATCGCGGGCACGGCCGGGGTGGGCAAGACCGCATTGATTCTGCACTGGGCGCATCAACATCGCGCTCTCTTTCCCGGTGGCCAGTTGTATGTCAGCTTGCGCGGCTACGACCCGGGCGATCCGGTGCACCCGATGGCCGCACTCGAGCGGTTCTTGGCCGCCCTTGGTGTGATGCCCGGAGCGATGCCAGCAGAGTTGGAGGCGCGCGCTGGCATGTACCGCTCGCTACTGGCCGAGCGCCGGGTGCTCGTGGTGCTGGACAACGCGGCAACAGTCGGCCAGGTACGACCGCTGTTGCCCGGTTCCGAGGACTGCTTGGTACTGGTCAGCTCGCGTAGCCGCCTGTCCGGGCTGGTCGCCCGGGACGGGGCGCAACGGGTCGTGCTGACTGTGCTCCCGGAGCCCGAGGCCATCGCCCTGGTGCGGACCACCGCGGCCGGCTATCGCATGCCCGATCAGGAAGAACAAATCGCAGAGCTGGCCCGGTTGTGTGGCCGACTGCCTCTCGCACTGCGCATCGCGGCCGAGCGCGCCGCCGCCCGCCCCCACATGCCACTAGCCTCGCTGATCCAGGATCTCCGCGACGAATCCTCACTGTGGGACGCGCTGTCCTCCGAGGACGCCGAAGAAGCCGACGGGGTTCGCACAGTCTTCGCATGGTCCTACCGGGCGCTGCCCACAGCCCCGGCACGCCTGTTCAGGTTGCTCGGAGTACATCCTGGGTCCGAGTTCAGCACTCAGGCTGTCGCGGCGCTTGCCGACCAGTCCGTGACCGAGGCCCGGCGGCTGTTGGACGTGCTGTATGGGGCGTACGTGATCGAGCAGACCGGTCCCGACCGCTACCAGTTCCACGATCTGCTGCGCGCCTATGCAAGCGACCAGGCAGCCCAGCACGAGGATGCGGCGCACCGCCAAGCGGCACTTCAGCGTGTCTGCACCTGGTACCTGCACACTCTGCACGCCGCGACCGCCGTGTTGAACCTGGGAGGCGATCTGAACCTGACGCCCAGCAGTAGCCCACCGACAGCACCGCAAGACTTTTCCGACCCAGCATTCGCCATGACATGGATCGATGCCGAGACCGACAACCTGATCGCCTCTGCCCGCTCAGCTATGGCTGGGGGCTTGGATACACTCGCTTGGCAGACGCTCACGCTGCTGCGCCGCCCATACACCGTGCGTCATCCGGTCGATGACTGGTCGGTACTCGGCGAGCAAGCTCTGGCCGCTGCCCAGCGCGCCGGCGACCCGGTCGGTCAGATTGCCGCGCTGGTCGGACTGGGAATCAATCACCGACTAGCCCAGCAACTCGATACGGCGGTGGATTGCCACCGTCGGGCACTGCTGATCGAAAACACCGACCCGCGGACCGATATGCTCCGGCGCAATCCTCTGGGCCTGGCTCTGATACGCACCCGCCAGTTCGATGCGGCACGCGAGGTCTTCGAGCAGGTATTGACCAGCGCTCGCCAGGCGCAAGACCCTTTCTGGGCGGTCGCGGCACTGGGCAACCTGGCTGAAACATATTGCGATGCAGGAGATCTCGAGCAGGCTGACGCTCGAATCACGGAGGCATTCGCCTGCATGCCGCAGGACTACCCTCCTGACACACGGGCTGAATGGCTCCACAACCAGGCGGCAATCCACCGCGAACGCGGGCGCACAGCCGAGGCAGAAGACGCGATCGCCCAAGCCCTCACCATCATCAGAGGAACGGACCTGCTGATGGAGGGGTACCTCGAAAACGAACATGGCCGTATCCTCTTGGCCGCCGATCGACCAGGCCAAGCACTCGAAGCCCTCGCTCACGCCGCCTCTATCCACCGCCGCACCGGCACCCGCAACCGTGAAGCACAAGCCTTGGACACGACCGGCCTTGCTTACCAAATGCTCAACATGCCGGACGAAGCGAGGAAGTTCCACCGCCAAGCCGCAACCATTCACCACGACCTGCGCGACAACTGGAACCACGCACTCGCGTTGACCCACCTTGCCGACGCACTCGACAGCATCGGCGAAAACAACCAAGCCCGCCACTTCCGCACCGAAGCATTGAACCTGATTCCGGCATACAACGACCTGCGCGCCATAGAGCTACGACAGCAGCTAGCCCGCGCGGTTCACGATCCGGACACATAGTCGAGATACGTGCACTTCTCATCGCCGCGGTCTGGCCCTGGTAGTCGGCCGTGACGTGCGACCGCTGTGAAATTCGGTTGCTGGCGGGTGGCACCATGGGACGGGTGAGTCCTACCAGCCAGTCACCTCAGCGCCCGCGTGCCCTGGAGCAGTCGACCAAGCTCCAGAATGTTCTGTACGAGATCCGGGGGCCGGTACACGCGCATGCGGCGCGGCTGGAGTCCGAGGGGCATCGGATTTTGAAGCTCAATATCGGCAATCCGGCGCCGTTCGGTTTCGACGCGCCCGATGTGATCATGCGCGACATGATCGCGGCGCTGCCGGTCGCGCAGGGCTATTCCGAATCCAAGGGCATCCTGTCCGCGCGCCGCGCGATCGTGACCCGCTACGAGCTGGTGACCGGGTTCCCGGAGTTCGACGTCGACGACGTCTACCTGGGCAACGGCGTCTCCGAACTGATCACCATGACCATGCAGGCGCTGCTGAACAACGGCGACGAGGTGCTGATCCCGGCCCCGGACTATCCGCTGTGGACCGCGATGACCAGTCTGGCCGGCGGCACGCCCGTGCATTATCTCTGCGACGAGTCCAACGGCTGGCAACCCGATATCGCCGATATCGAATCCAAGATCACCGACCGGACCAAGGCGTTGCTGGTGATCAACCCGAACAACCCGACCGGCGCGGTCTATTCGGCCGAGGTGCTCCAGCAGCTGGCGGATCTGGCCCGCAAGCATCAGTTGCTGCTGCTGGCCGATGAGATCTACGACAAGATCCTGTACGACGACGCCAAGCACATCTCGCTGGCGACGCTGGCGCCCGACCTGCTGTGTTTGACCTTCAACGGCCTGTCCAAGGCCTACCGGGTGGCCGGGTACCGCTCCGGCTGGTTGGTGATCACCGGCCCGAAGGAGCATGCGGAGGGCTTCCTGGAGGGCGTCGACCTGCTGGCCTCCACCCGGCTGTGCCCGAATGTGCCCGCGCAGCACGCGATCCAGGTGGCCCTGGGCGGTCACCAGAGCATCGAGGATCTTATTCTGCCGGGCGGGCGACTGCTGGAGCAGCGGGACGTGGCGTGGCAGAAGCTGAACGAGATTCCGGGGGTTTCCTGCGTGCAGCCCAAGGGGGCGCTGTACGCGTTCCCGCGGCTCGATCCCGAGGTGCACGAGATCCGCGACGACGCGAAACTGGTGCTGGACCTGCTGCTGCAGGAGAAGATCCTGATGGTGCAGGGCACCGGTTTCAACTGGCCGCACCACGACCACCTGCGGATCGTGACGCTGCCGTGGGCGCGCGATCTGGCGGTGGCGATCGAGCGCTTCGGCAACTTCCTGGCCAGCTACCGGCAGTGACCCGCCACGCCGTGAAACAAACCATAAGTACGAAAATTGAGGTTTTTGAAGACTTAACTAGCGCAAAGATCGCCGGTTTGTGTACAGTGGTTTTTGGCACCGAAAGTGCCCCGGCCGAGCCGCCTACCCCCCTGGGTTCGCTCGGCCCTGGATTCAGCCGCCTACCCCCCTGGGTCGCTGGATCCCGCGGGCGGCGGAGACATCCCCCTGCTCTCCGCCGCCCCCTCTAACTTTTCCGGAATCGGCTTCTGCGCGTATTCGGTTGCCTCGAAATAACTTTCGATTTCCGGCCTGCGCGAATATGTTTCGCTGCCAGGGTTCTCGCAGGCGAAATCACCTAAGCTCGGCCCGGTGACCGACCACCACCATCACCACGATCACTCCGGTCCGATCGCGATCGGCGCCACCGCGGCACGCGTCGTCGTCGGGCTGCTGACCGGCTTCGGCGTGCTCGTCGTGATCGGTGCGGTGCTGCTGTGGCCGAGTCACCAGCACATCGATATCCCACTGCCGATGCAGAACGGCGGCGGCGGCGCGGTGCAAACCCAGGCCGGGACCGTGACCATGCAGGACACCGGCCCCTGCGGCAGCCCGTCCAACGGCAAGACCTTCGACGACACCCCCCAGCCGCCGCCCAACAACACCTATTCCTGCGCGCGCAGCCTGGTCTCCATCGAATCCGGGCCGGCCAAGGGCAAACACACCCTGCTCGAGATCGCTCCCGGACCGGGACAACCCTCGTTACGCACCGGCGACCACATCCGGATGGAGGTGCAGAACGACCCGTCGGGTCAGCCAGCCTATTCGTTCGAGGATTTTTCGCGCGGCTTTCCGCTGCTGCTGCTCGTGGGGATCTTCGTGGTGGTGGTCACCGTGGTGGCGCGATGGCGCGGACTGCGGGCGGTGCTCGGGCTGGTGTTCGCCTTCGCGGTACTGGTGGAGTTCATGCTGCCCGCCCTGCTCGAGGGCAAACCGGCGCTGCCGGTGGCCGTGGTCGCGGGGGCGCTGATCCTGTACGCGGTGCTGTACCTGGCGCACGGGGTGAATCTGCGCACCAGTTCCGCGCTGCTGGGCACGCTCAGCGCGATGCTGCTGGCGACCGCGCTGTCCTGGGCGGCGTTGAAGATCACGCACGTCACCGGCCTGTCCCAGGAGGACAACACCAACGTCCAGACCTACGTGCAGCATGTCAGCATCACCGGGCTGCTGCTGGCGGGGTTCATCATCGGCTCGCTCGGTGTGCTCAACGACGTCACCATCACCCAGGCCTCGGCGGCGTTCGAACTCGCGGCGATCGACGAGAAGGCCACGCGCCGCGAGGTTTTCGGCTCCGCCATGCGCGTGGGCCGGGACCATATCGCCAGTACGGTGTACACGCTGGTGCTGGCCTACGCCGGCGGGGCGCTGCCGCTGCTGCTGCTGTTCTCGGTGGCCGGGCGTCCGCTGACCGATGTGATCACCTCCGACGCGGTGGCCATCGAGATCGCGCGGTCGGCCGTCGGCGGCATCTGCCTGGCGCTGTCGGTACCGCTGACCACCGCGATCGCGGTGCTGCTCGCGCGGCCGTTCTCACTGCGCTCGGAGCCGGAACCCGCGCCGGTGCGGCGCCGGGCCCGGCCTGCCGAGGCCGGTGCGTCAGAGCGGCATTCGCGTCGCGCACCCGGTACGGGCGCCCAGCGGCGGACAACGGACAAGCATCGGCAGCCCAGGGACAATCCGGAAGCTCCGGACGACGACGCGGACGACGATTATCTGAACAGTCTCTCGCAGCGGGAGTACCGGCCGCGCCGACCCGGTCAGGGTAGACCTCCGGACCGGGAGGGGCATGGATCCGCGGACCGGCAGACGGGCGGGCGTCGTCGTCCGACCGACCCACCCGTCACCCGGACCGCCGCCGAACCACCGCGCCGAAATCGGTTGCTCGATCAGATCCCACCGGGCCACCGGTCCGCGGGATCACCGGAGCCCGCCGACCCCCGGCCCCCGAGTCGCCGGCCGGACACCGGGCCCGCCGTCACCGGCGGCTTCGGCCCCCGGGGACAGGACACCGGCGGGAACCCGGGCGCCGAGTGGTTCTCCCAGGCTCCGCCGAGCCGTCATTCCGCCGATCCGCCCAGCCGCCTCACCGGCGGACCCCCCGCGCCGGATACCGGCGACGCCTTCGAGGACCGCTGGGCCGGGCAACCCCGTCCGGGTCGTCACGCGGGGGCGGACTATCCGGACCCGTACGGTCGGGACAACTCCGGCGCCGGATATGAGGAGCCCACCCAGCGGCAGTACCGCAACGAGGGCCCCCGCCGCTCACCCCGTCCCGACGATCCCACCAATACCTCCGGGCGCAGGTACCGCAGAGACCGGCCGGACAACGACTACGACGAATAGGGGCCGCGGTCACACACCGGGATGACCGCGGCTACCTCGCCGGGAACCCCGGCAGCAGCGGAGGCAAGGTCGGCACCACGATCCCCGGAAGACCCGGGACGACGACGATGGTGTTCGGGCCCTGCGGCGCGGAGGGCTTCGCCACGGTGTGACGCTGATAGGGCGGCGGGGCGGGAACCGAGGCGTTGGTCGAGTCGACGGGCGGGGTGGTGAGCGTCGGGACCGGCACGACCGGGGAGGACACGGTCCGCGGCGCGGTCGTCGGGGTGGCCTTGGTGCTCTGCGAATCACCCTGCAGCACTTGCGGACCCCAGCCCAGGGCCAGGCCCAGCGCGGCCACCACGACCAGTGCGCCGACCGCGACGCCCGCGACGCTCAGTTCACGCCTGCTCCCGAATGCCAGCTCCCGCCCGCCGGCCTCCGCCGGTTCCAGCGCATCGGAGGACCTGCGCGAATGCCGCCCGCCACTCTTGCCGCCCGCACCCAACCGGGAGCGGACGCCCGCGGACGCGCGCCGGCGGCGGCGCCGCGCGACGGATCCGTCCGGCTGGATCGTCGGCAGCACCTCGGTCTTGGCGTCAAGGGACACCGGCGTCGGCGCGTTCGACCGGGACGGCCGGGCCAGCAGCGCCGCACCGCGCGCGACCACGGTTTCGGGCTGCGCGGGAACCACCACCGGCACACCGATCCAGCGTTCCGTCACGGTGGCCACCAACGGGATCCGCGCACAGCCGCCGATCGCGACGACCGCCTGCACGGCCCGCTCCGAGCGCATGATCACATCGCGGGTCATCCGGGCCGAGGATTCGATGCCCAGCATGATCAGCGCGTCCAGATTCTCCTGCGTCAGCAGCACCAGCCCGTACTCCGAGGGCAACGCGACCGCGGTGCTCGTGGTCAGCTGCTCCTTGGCCGAACGGCACAGCTGATCGAGCACGGCCAGGCCCTGCGGATCGGAGGGGTGGGCGATGCGACCGGAGGCTATCTGCTGTTCGCGGATCAGCAGATCCAGGTAGTCGCCGCCGATATCGCTGGTCCGCTCGCTGTAATGTACCTTGCGGGTGGCGACGTCCACGACGCTGACCGACAGGCCCGCGCTGCCCAGGTCGTAGAGCGCGATGGTGGTCTTGCCCCGCAGCTCACCGCAGGCCTGCAGGAATTCCACCGCCGCGGACGCCTCGGGCACGAGTTCGTAATTGGTGATCTGGCGGCGCGCCAAGGCCGCGCGCACCGCATGGGCGTGCGAATCGTTGCGGTAGGCGATCGTGGTGGCGGCGACGTCGGGGGTGAGCGCGGCGCCGATCGCGTCGCCGACGACATCCTCCACGCGCTGCTCACCCACCGCGGTGGTCTGCAGATCGAAATGGTCGGCGGCGAAATGCTCGGCGGAATTACCGGCGTGCGGACGTGCGACGCGAATCGCACCCGCCCCCACCGAAATTCCCAGTACCGAACTCATCAGCCGCCCATCTCGTCTCACACTCCGCGACATACGCGCGAGTGCTACTCACCGCAGCCACACACCGTGCCAGTCGATGCACACGTGTCACGGCCTGATGTCCGGGTGCGGGCCACTGTACCGCCGCAGGTCCCACCGACACCCTACGGCGTGCCGAGCCCCGCGTACACCCACCCGCCCCGGCGCCATCTGGCGCGTTCGAGACAGTTGCGGCCGTCGATGATCGAGCGGGTGCGGACCACCGGATTCAGGTCTTCCGGACCCAGCGCGGTGAACTCGTCCCATTCGGTCAGCACCAGCACCACGTCGGCGCGATCACAGGCCTCGGCGACGGAGGTGGCGTAGTTGAGCGTCGGGAACACCCGGCGCGAATTGTCCACTGCCTTGGGGTCGTAGACCGTCACCACCGCGCCGTGCAGCTGGATCATCCCGGCCACGTTGAGCGCGGGAGAATCGCGCACATCGTCGGATTCCGGCTTGAACGCCGCGCCCAGCACGGCCACGTTCGCCCCCAGCAGCGATCCGCCGACCGCGCGTGCGGCCATGTCCACGACCTTGGTCCGGCGGCGCATGTTGATGTTGTCGACCTCGCGCAGGAAGGCCACCGCGTGGTCGGCGCCCAGTTCGCCCGAGCGGGCCATGAACGCGCGGATGTCCTTGGGCAGGCAGCCACCGCCGAATCCCAGGCCCGCGTTGAGGAATCGGCGGCCGATGCGGGCGTCGTAGCCCAGCGCGTCGGCCAGCACGGTGACGTCGGCGCCGGTCGCCTCGCACACCTCCGAAACCGCGTTGATGAACGAGATCTTGGTCGCCAGAAAGGCATTCGCGGATACCTTCACCAATTCCGCGGTGGCCAGATCGGTCAGCAGGAACGGTATCTCGGCGGCCAGCAGCTCGGCGTAGATCTCGCGGACCTGCTCGGCCACCCAGTCGGCCCGCTCGCGGGCGCCGTCCACGCCCAGCACCAGCCGGTCCGGCCGCAACGTGTCCTTCACCGCGAAGCCCTCGCGCAGGAATTCCGGATTCCACGCCACCTCCACGTCCACCGACGCCGCCGCCCGGGCCCGGACGCCCAGATCCCGCGCGGTGCCGACCGGAACGGTGGATTTGCCGATGATCACCGAGGGACGCTCCAGCAGCGGGGCGAGCGAATCGACCACGGCGTGCACGTATTTCAGGTCCGCGGCGTACTCCCCCTTCTTCTGCGGGGTGCCGACGCCCAGGAAGTGCACGTCGGCGTGCGCGGCCGCCTCGGGATACGAGGTGGTGAAGCGCAACCTCCCCGCATCCAGATTGCGGCGCAGCACCGGTTCGAGCCCGGGTTCGAAGAACGGCGTCACCCCGTCGGACAACTTGGCGACCTTGCCAGGATCGACATCGACCCCGACAACATCGTGCCCGAGCTCGGCCATACACGCGGCGTGCGTGGCCCCCAGATAACCAGTCCCGAAAACCGTGAGACGCATAACCCATTGGTAAGTGTCTGCTATGACCGTGCCGCATCTCCGAGGCAAGACTCCGGGCAACATCAGGTGTACATCCAGCGGCTGGCTACCATCGGCGCATGTGCCCAGGCCCCGTACTCTTGTGACCGAAGTGAACCGCGCCGGATCCCGAGCCGATCCGGATACCGACGAGGTGGGGTCGTGACAGGTGCTGCGGCGAAGAGGCGGTGGCGCAAAGGCGGACTCGCGGGTATCGCCGTTCTTGTCGTCGTCGCCGCCGTGGTAGCGACGTTGTGGCCGGTGTACGTGCGGCCGCGGGTCGATGCGCCGGTGCGAGCCGACGCCATCCTCGTGCTCGGCGGGGCGCACGACGGGCGGGAGGAGATGGGGTTGCGGCTGGCCAGGGAGGGGTACGCGCCGCTGGTGGTGTTCTCGGATCCGTACGAGTACAGCC
>NZ_JAGPOX010000137.1 GCF_019038435.1 Nocardia alni | reverse complement strand
CCCGACGACCGTGCCGATTCCGGTGATCGATCCGGCCGCGCCGACCCAGCCGATTCCCGCCGCGGTTCCGTCGGAGCCCAGGAGCCCCGTCATACGGCCAGAACCGGACCGCTTCAGCACCGAGATCGCTGAATCTGCTGAATCTGCCGGGATCGCTGAGACTTCCGACACACTGACCCTGTTCTGAACCGGGTCGGTCGGGCCACCTGAATAGCCTGGCGGCAGTGGTGAGTCGGGCCCACTGCCGTCGGGCACTCGGCCGGTGCGAATATTTCGTAGGTTTCAGCACGGGAACAGCTGGGTAAAAAGTTCATCAGCTGGCGAGCGCCTGCTTCGACAGCCAATACCGAGACCTCCGGCCAACGGCGTCCGGTCGGCATCAGGCAGGCGCAACGCAAGTTGGCGCTCGCCCGCTGCCTCCCTCGCTCCGACGCTCGCATCGAGGGAGATCAGGAGAACTGGCCCGGGGTGCGCCCTGTGCCGGTGGGCCCCGCGAAAGCCTGTGCGATTCCCAGCCACTCGTCGGCATCGGCGCCGAGGGCCTTCAGCGCCAGGTCGTCGCGGTGCCGTCGCTGCGTCACCAGCAGGCAGAAGTCCAGAGCCGTGCCGGTGACCCGTTGCGCGGCCGAATCCGGCCCCCACGACCAGATTTCGCCCGCGGGCGCGGTCAGTTCGATGCGGAATTCCGCCTCGGGCGGGGTCCTGCCGTGTACGGCGTACGCGAAATTCCTGGTACGAACGCCGATATGGGCGATATTGCGCAGCCGTGCGGTCGGGGTACGGGTGATCGCGAGCGTATCGGCCACGTCCTGTCCGTGCGCCCAGGTTTCCATCAGTCGCGCGCTGACCATCGACGCCGGGCTCATGGGCGGGCCGAACCAGGGCAATTTCGTGCCCGCGGGCACCGCGTGCAGCGCCTCGACGAGTCCGGCGCGCCCGCGGCGCCATCGTTCGAGCAGCCGCGCGGGCTCGAGCGCGGCGGCCTGCTCCGCGGCCTCGTCGACGAAGGTCTCCATCCTCGGCAGCGCCTCGCGCACCTGCTGCGCGAACGCCTCGGCGTCGGTCGCCGAGAGCAGGGCGACCTCGTCGGTCCACAGGAGATGACCGATCTGATGGGCGATCGTCCAGCCGGCCGCGGGCGTGGGATCGGCCCACCGCGCCCCGGACAGCGGTGCGACGATCCGATCCAGATCGGCGCATTCGGCCGTGAAATCGTCCAATAGTGCCGCCAGATCCGCCATCGAGCTCCCTTCCGCCGGTTCAGCATCGCAAACGACACCCGGCAAAGCAAGCACGCGTGCTTGGTTTCTACCAGCCGAACAGCACCATATGCACCCCGCCCACGACCAGCCCCAGCAGCGCACCGTGCAGGTACAGCAGCCAGGCGTCCTGCTCGACGGAGGCGTAGAACATCTCCATGAACTCGCCCGGGGTGAGCTGCTGGAGCTTGCGGGTGGCGAACTCGTCGATCTTCTTGGCCTGCTCCATCGCGAAGGCCTCGTCGGCGACCAGCGTGGGCGCCAGGCCCACCGCGGCGCCGGCCGCGCCCACCTTCAGGTTGTCGAACTGGCGGCGGCCGAACGCCACCCGCACGACGCCCGTGGTGGGGCCGAGCTGGCGCTGGATCTCGTCGGAGATCAGGGTCTCGATGATCTGGTAGGTCTTGTCGCCATTGGGTCCGGCGAGCAGCTCGCCGGCCAGATTGGGCAGCGTCAGGACCTCGTACGCCAGGATGTGGGCCAGGTCACCGGCCGCCTGCGGTTGCCGCTTGGCCAGCAGCGCCTGCTTCCACAGGTACTTGTAGCGCGGCTGCGGATCGCCCGGCACGAACACCATCTTGATCGCGATGACGTTCACCATCACACCGATCGCGGCCGCGGCGGCCAGCACGACCGCCCAGCCCGGAATCCAGCTGACGACCGGAATATGTTTGTGCACATTCATGTACAGGGCCAGTACCAGGCCGAACGGGGCGCCCAGCAGGCCGATGCGCACCATGAACTTCAGTTCCGGCGCGGCGATGGTGGTGGTCAGATCCTTGAGGATCCGCGGATTCTCGCGCAGATAGCGGATGACGAAAAGCTTGATGTCGATGAGCTGGTCGACATTGTCGCCCAGTTGCTCGAACCCCCGGCGGCACAGTTCCGGGAGCTCACGCGCCACCCGCTGGTAGAGCAGTTGGCGCGCCGCACGGGGCACCGCGCGCCACAGATCCGGATTCTCCCGGTACATGATGCCGTTGACCAGTTCCGGCACCTGATCGCGGGCGACCTCGGAGATGTAGTCGGCGATGCCCTGCAGGTCGAGTTCGTGGATGAAATCCTTGGGGCTGCCGATCCGCATGATCGCCATATCGACGCAGATGCTGGCCATCTTCTCGGCGCGCGCGGGGATGAATCCCTGGAAGCCCAGGCGCGACCCATCCCCGGAGAAGGTGGGCAGCACCTGCACGCGGCGGGGGAAGTACGGGTACAGCAGGGCCAGGCCCGGAATCCGAACGCCGCGAAACCGCAACGGCCAGAACAGCATCAGCACGCCGGTCCAGTTGGTCAGCCACCCCGCCGCGGCGCTGAAGATCGGAAAGCTGACCAGGTCGACGACCAGTTTGGTCTGGTGGGTGAGGTTCTCCCAGTCGACGAACACCCCGCCGGAGAGTGCCGTCATTGCCTGGCCCCCTCCTGGTCGAACGCCGCCTCGGATGCATACAGCGCCGGTCCCGCATGAGGCATCGGGGCACCGGCGCTGTCATCCTACGGCTTCAGCACGATCCGGATCGGATTGCCCTGCTTGGATTCCAGTGCGTGCACCGCCTTCTGCGCATCGGCCAGCGGCATGACCGCACTGACCGACCGGGCGAACTCCACCCGATGCAGCCGCTGGAGTTTCACCAGCTCGCGCACGTGCTCGGCGGAGGAGCCGTAGTGTCCGCGCAGTTGCTGCTTGAAGAAGCTGAACGCGGTGCCGCCGGTGATGGTGATCGGCTTGTCGGTCAACCCGACCAGCACCAGCCGCCCCTCCACACCCAGGCAGGTGATGGCCTGTTCGCGCACTGCGGGCACCCCGGCGAAGTCGAAGGCCGCGGCCAGGCCCGTGCCGTCGGTGGCGGTGAAGATCTGTGTCCGCAGGTCCTTGTCGGCCGAATCGAAGGCCAGATCCGCGCCGAAATCGAGTGCGCGCTCGCGGGCGGCGGGCGGCGGGTCGACCGCGATGATCGGCGCCGCGCCCATCATGCGCAGCAGCTGCACCCCGTGCGCGCCGAGCCCGCCCACACCCCAGACGCCGACGGGCTCACCGGGCCGGACCGCGGCCGTGGCGGTGATCGCACCCCACGGCGTGGAGACCGCGTCGGGAATGAAGCAGGCCTGTTCGAACGGCAGGTCGTCGGGAATCGGCACCAGGGTGTCGACGCGGGCCAGGGTGTATTCGGCCCAGCCGCCGTCATAGTCGACGCCGCGGGTGAACACCCTGCCCTCGCGCTCCTCACCGGCCTGCAGCAGCACCCGGTCGCCGACCTTCGCCGTTGCGACCCCGGGGCCGAGCGCGTGCACCGTGCCCGCCACCTCGTGCCCGAGGGTGACCACGTCGCCCTGGAGGAACAGCGGGGTCAGCATGCCCTCGATCAGATGCACATCGGACAGGCATACGCCCGCGGCCTCCACCTTGATCAGCACGTGGTCCGGTCCGGGCTCGGGCGTCGGTATCTCGTCGAGGCTCAGGTGTCGTTCCGGCCCCAGGTGTAGGCGTGCGGCAAGCATGATCGGTCTCCTCGCGACGTGGGCGGATGGCGGCGCTGTCTCGGCCACGAGTATTACACCGTGGTATGCCCGGTGTGAGTATCCACCGTCTGCACCCAGTCGAGCAGCTGATGGCGTCGCACGCGCGCGAATTTGTGCGGCATGCGCAGCGCCCGCCGGGCCCGGCGCCGCGACCGACGCGAGATCAGGGTGTTCAGCTCGTCGGGCGGTGCCATCCGCCGGGCCACCACCCAGTCCACCACGCCGCGGAACCAGCGTCGTTCCGCGCGCATCACCCACAGGTAGACCACCGCGAAGATGACGATGTACGCCGCGATCCGGCCCAGCGTGCTGCCGATTCCGGAGTCTCCCGTGACCGGCGCGTCCCAGACGAAATGCATTGCGGCGCCGAGCAGATAGAAGACCGCGAAGGTCAGCAGCCGCCGACCGCGCGACCAGCCGCGCGCGCCGACCGCGGTGACGATGCCGATGCCCGCGATGCCGGTGAGCATCCAGTGCGAGGTGAACGCGGTGAGCAGTCGCAGCACGCCGACGATCAGCGCGCTGCCGACATCCCCCTGCGCGGACTGCAATCCGGCGTTGGCCTCGTAGGTGACGTCCTCGACGACCTGGAAACCCAGACCGACGAAGCCGCCGAGCAGCAGGCCGTGCATCGGCCTGGTCAGCAGCGGGCGGGCCAGGCAGGCGACGGTGAACACGCCGGCGCCCTTGATGGCCTCCTCGATGATCGCCGCGGAGATCGGGGCCTGCCAGTCGGTCGCGAATCCCTCACCGGCCAGGTTCTGGATGACGCGAATGATGTTGTCGTTGGCGAACATCGCGATTCCGGTGCCGGCCGCCGCACCCCAGACGAACCCCATCGCCAGCACGCTCGCGATGCGCACGTGCGCGCGGAAGAAGTCGAGCCACAGGATGAGGGTGGAGATCACCAGCAGTGTCACGATGGTGAACGGCAGGCCCACCAGGATTCCGGTCCAGGTCACCATCGCGACGGGCAGCAGTTGCAGCACGAAGCCGATCAGCCCGCCGAAACACACCAGGCAGTACACCCACCACAGCGCCGAGCGAGGCTGCAACCAGATACGCCCCGGCCAACTCATGATTTCACTCGCAGGGAGTAGATCACCGGCAGCAGATCCGCCTCCGTCGCCGGGCCGCTGAGCAGCACCGAAACCGCCAGATTCTTGTTGCCGAGGATCGCGCACACCCCGGCGTGCGTCCGGCCGTGGCAGGTGGGTCCGGAGAATCCGTTCGTGTTGCCGATCTGCTCGTTGTCCAGGACCACCGGGAACGCCTGTGCCGCCAGAACTTTGCTCCGCCACCGGGTCGCCGCCTCGAAATCGGTGACCCCGTTGACCGCGTTCACCAGAAGTACCAGCCCTCGCGGCCCCTCGAGCACCGCGGTCGTGTCATCCCCCGTGGTCCGCCGACTCCATCCGTCCACACCCGAGAACACGACCGTGTCCGGCGATTCTCCCGGCGCGGTGAGGCTGATCTCCTCCCCCTTGGCCACCGTCTCCAGCCGCTCCGGCACCACCGCCGCCAGCGCCGCCGGCACCGCGATGAGCACCCCCACGATCCCGAGCACCACCCCGGCCAGCCGCCAGTCACGCCCTCTGCCCACGCAGACTCCTTTCGGCGCAGCCCGCCGAGACCCGGCAAACCAACCTGTCAACGATAAGGGCACCGTCATGTCGGGATGAGCAGCAACACGATTGTGCGGCTAGGACGGCCAGTTCGAGAGCGTGTGATGCAGTGCGTCCACGATCTGCGGCCAAGAGTCCTCGGGTGGCCGCGAGTGCGCGAATCCACCCGCCGCCTCGAGGGTGGCGAATCCGTGAAAGGTGCTGCGCAGCAGGCGCCCAGCGTCCAGGGCCTCGGTCTCGCCGAGGTGATAGCCGCGCAGCATGGCCGCGGTGAGTTCGATGCCGCGCAGCAGTGCGGGCTCGCCGGAGACCTCGGCCGGATCCATCCGAATCTGCGTCGCCGCATACCGTTCCGGATATTCGAGCACATAACCCCGGTAGGCGTCGGCGAAGGCAACCAGCGCATCCCTGCCCGCCCGGCCCGCGACCGCCGCACCGATCCGCTCGTTCAACTCGGCGCCGGCCAGCAGCGCCACCCGCACCCGCAGATCGTGCAGATTCCGCACATGCGCGTACAGGCTCGGATCCCGCACCCCGAATTTCCGCGCCACCGCCGACAACGTCAGCCTGTCGAACCCGATCTGATCGGCCAATTCGGCCGCCGCACGCACCACCCGCTCGGTGGTCAGTCCTGATCGGGGCGACATATCAACAACCTAATACGTCCGGGTCCCGAGACAGGGTGGTCAGGGCGACGGCCTGATGGTGGCGGCTAGGCGACGTGTAACCCTCGGATGTTCAGATTGGAACAATCGGGAGATGGTCAGTGTTGAGTAGGTGACGCTCAACTTTGGGTCGATGACCTGTTCGCGGTCGGTGAACAGGGGTTCGGAACAGAACCCGCGGGTCCGGGGTTGAGTAGGTATCGCTCAACTTTTCCGAAAGGGTCGAACGTGACTACACCACAGAATTTGCCGGTGCTGTTCCTCACCGATCCGGTCGTGCTGCCGGGCATGGTCGTGCCCATCGAGCTCGACGAGTCGGCGCAGGCCGCCATCGATGCCGCCCGGGCCGCGGGGCTGGACGCCGTGCTGCTCGCTCCCCGCCTCGCCGAGGGCTACGCCTCGTTCGGTGTGGTCGCCGCCATCGAGCAGGTCGGCCGGATGCGCGGAGGCGCGCCCGCCGCGGTATTGAAGGCCGAGCGCCGGGCCAAGATCGGCCACGGGGTGACCGGGCCGGGCGCCGCGCTGTGGGTCGAGGCCGAGCCGGTCGAGGTTCCCGAAGCGGACGGTCGCACGAAAGAGCTTGCGGCCGAATACAAGAAGCTGGTCGTGGCGGTGTTGCAGCGGCGCGAGGCCTGGCAGGTCATCGACGCGGTGAACCGGCTGACCGATCCCTCCGCCCTGGCCGACACCGCCGGATACGCGCCGTACCTGACCGATGAGCAGAAGCGCGAGATCCTCGAAACCCCGGACGTTGCGACGCGTCTGACCACGCTGATCGGCTGGACCAAGGATCACATCGCCGAGGCCGATGTCGCGGAGAAGATCAGCGAGGACGTGCGCGAGGGGATGGAGAAGTCCCAGCGCGAATTCTTGCTTCGCCAGCAGCTCAACGCGATTCGCAAGGAGCTGGGCGAGGGCGAGCCGGACGGCGCCGACGACTACCGCACCCGAGTCGAGAACGCTGATCTGCCCGAGGCCGTCCGCACGGCCGCGATGCGCGAGGTCGACCGGCTCGAGCACGGTAGCGAACAGAGCCCGGAGGCGGGCTGGATCCGCACCTGGCTGGATACCGTGCTGGAACTGCCCTGGACGGTCAAGACCACCGATTCGACCGATGTCGCGGCGGCCCGCGAGGTGCTGGACGCCGATCACCACGGCCTGGACGAGGTGAAGGACCGCATGGTCGAGTACCTGGCGGTGCGTTCGCGGCGGGCCGCACGCGGCCTCGAGGTCGTGGGCGGGCGCGGTTCGGGCGCGGTGCTGGTGCTGGTCGGTCCCCCCGGCGTCGGTAAGACCTCGCTCGGTGAGAGCGTGGCGCGGGCGCTGGGCCGCAAGTTCGTGCGCGTCGCCCTGGGCGGCGTGCGGGACGAGGCGGAGATCCGCGGGCATCGGCGCACCTACGTGGGCGCGCTGCCCGGTCGCATCGTGCGCGCGATCAAGGAGGCGGGTTCGATGAATCCCGTCGTGCTGCTGGACGAGATCGACAAGGTCGGCTCGGACTTCCGGGGAGACCCGGCCGCCGCGCTGCTCGAGGTGCTGGACCCGGCGCAGAACCACACGTTCCGCGATCACTACCTGGATCTGGATCTGGACCTGTCCGACACGCTGTTCATCGCGACCGCGAACGTCATGGACACCATCCCGGGCCCGCTGCTGGACCGCATGGAGCTGATCACCGTCGATGGCTACACCGAGGACGACAAGGTCGCGATCGCTCGTGACTTCCTGGTCCCGCGCCAGCTCGAGCGCAATGCGCTGACCGCACAGGAGGTTTCGATCACCGACGCGGCGCTGCGCGAGATCGCCGCGAATTACACCCGTGAGGCGGGCGTGCGGCAGATGGAGCGCCTGGTCGCGAAGGCACTGCGCAAGGCCGCGACGAAGCTGTCCGAAGCCGATCGCGTGGCCGATGAAAACCTCTCCGGCGCGGGCGAATCCGCCGCGGATTCGGGATACGACCCGGTGCTGGGCTACGACTCGCTCGTGCGTGAGGACACGGCGAAGGCGACGGTGTCCGAGGGCTCGCTGAGCATCGACCTGGGCGACCTGAAGGACTTCCTTGGCCGCCCCCGGTTCACCCCGGATTCGGTGGAGCGCACCGCGGTTCCGGGCGTGGCGACGGGCCTGGCGGTGACGGGCGCCGGTGGCGACGTCCTCTACATCGAGGCCAACGCCGCCGAGGGCGAGCGCTCGCTGACCCTGACCGGCCAGCTGGGCGATGTGATGAAGGAGTCCGCGCAGATCGCGCTGACCTACGTCCGCTCGCACCTGGAGGAGATAGGCATCGAGCCGTCGGTGCTGGATCGCAACATCCACATCCACTTCCCGGCGGGCGCGGTGCCCAAGGACGGTCCGTCCGCGGGCGTCACCATGGTCACCGCCCTGGTGTCGCTGGCACTGGACCGCCAGGTCCGCTCCGATGTCGGCATGACCGGTGAGGTCACGCTGAACGGCCGGGTGCTGCCGATCGGCGGGGTGAAGCAGAAGCTGCTCGCCGCCCAGCGCGCGGGCCTGAAGACGGTGTTCATCCCGGCCCGCAACGAGCCGGACCTGGACGACGTCCCCGCCGAGGTGCTGGCCGCGGTGGAGGTGCGACCCGTCGCCGACGTGGCCGACATCCTGGCCTACGCCATCGAGCCGGTCGCCGAACCCGCGTACCAGGCCCTGGCCACCTCGGCCTGATCGCCGATCACGAGGCCGTACGCATCCCGCGGGATGCGTACGGCCTCCTCGTATGCGCGAGCCGAGCCGGTCTTGTCGGTGACATGCGGTAGGACTGGGGTATGCCCAGGTGGCTGTTGCACGTGGACCTCGATCAGTTCCAGGCGGCGGTGGAATTTCGCCGACGCCCGGAACTGCGGGGCCGCGCGGTCATCGTGGGCGGCAACGGCGACCCGGACGAGCCACGCAAGGTGGTCACCTGCGCGTCCTATCCGGCGCGCGGCTACGGGGTGCGGGCCGGGATGCCGCTGCGTACCGCGGCCCGTAAATGTCCCGAGGCGATATTTCTGCCGCTGGACATTCCCGCGTACGAGCAGGCATCCGAGGAGGTTATGGATCTGCTGCGCACCTTCCCAGTGCGGGTGGAGGTTCTCGGGTGGGACGAGGCGTTCCTGGCCGCCGACACCGATGATCCGCGGCAACTGGCCGGCGAGATACGCACCGCTGTCGCCGAATTGGATCTGACCTGCGCAGTTGGCATAGGGGACAATAAACTTCGAGCCAAACTCGCCACCGGTTTCGCCAAATCCGTCGGCAAGTCCGGGATGGTTGCCGCGCCCGTGGATTCGCCGGCCGCGTCGCCCGTGGATTCGCCCGTCGCGAATTCTCCTGCCACGCAAGCTGAGTCGGCCGATGAACCCGCGACCGGCACCGGCATCTTCAGCCTCACCACCGACAACTGGTCCGAACTCATGTCCGACCTCCCCACCAGCGCCCTGTGGGGTATCGGCTCGCGCATCGCTAAACGCCTGGAGGCCCTGGGCATTACGACGGTCGCCGAACTGGCCGCATCGGACCGGCAGGCGCTCGCGGCCGAGTTCGGCCCGGCCACCGGCCCATACCTGTGGGTCCTCGGACATGGTGCGGGCGATACCGACGTCGTCACCGAGCCGCGAGTCCCGGTGGGCCACGGCAAATCCGAGACCTTCCCGCAGGACCTGACCGATCGCGCCGAGATCGACGCCGCGGTGGTCCGGCTGGCGACCGCGGTCGCCCAGGAGGTCGCCGCCGACGGACGCGTCACCACGAGGGTGGGCGTCACGGTGCGCACCAAGACCTTCTACACCCGCACCAAACAACGCAAGCTCCCCGCCCCGACGGCCGACGTCGCCGAGATCGCGCAGGTCGCTCTGGAGATTCTGGACCGCTTCGAACTCGACCGGCCCATCCGCCTGCTGGGCGTGCGCCTGGAACTGTTGCCCGAATAGGGCGGGCACGGTTATCTACGTTCGAGTCGTTTGTCATGCTGACAGGGACATCACGGAGAGGGAACCCATGACCGAGTACGAGACGATCGGATTCGAGCGGAGCGGGCCGATCGCCCGGATCACGCTGAACCGTCCGAACGCCGCCAACGGGATCAATCACGTGCTGGCCCGGGAGCTGGCGCAGGCAGCATCGTTCTGTGCGGACGACCCGACACTGAAGGTGGTCACGCTGACCGGCGCGGGGCGGTTCTTCTCTGCCGGCGGCGATCTCAAGGCGATGGCCGCGCAGGAGGACACCGCGACCTACCTCGAACATCTGGCGGGCGCGCTGCACGAGGCGATCTCGTCGTTCGCGCGGATGGACGCGCTGCTGATCATCGGGGTGAACGGCACAGCGGCCGGCGCGGGGTTCAGCCTCGCGGTCACCGGTGATCTGGTCGTGGCCGCCGAATCCGCCTCGTTCACCATGGCCTACACCCGGGCCGGGCTGAGCCCCGACGGCGGCTCCTCCTACTACCTGCCGCGGCTGATCGGCCTGCGCCGCACCCAGGAGCTCATGCTGTCCAACCGCACCCTGTCCGCCGCCGA
Source organism: Nocardia alni (assembly GCF_019038435.1). Classification (GTDB taxonomy): domain Bacteria; phylum Actinomycetota; class Actinomycetes; order Mycobacteriales; family Mycobacteriaceae; genus Nocardia; species Nocardia alni. The sequence continues at coordinate 15,338 of NZ_JAGPOX010000137.1, read as the reverse complement.
GGCGCTGGACTGGGGTCTGCTGCATCGCGTCGTCCCCGCCGACGAGCTCACCAAGGCGGTCGACGAGCTGGCCGCGCAGTTCGCCGCCGGACCGCGCCACGCCAACGCCAACGTCAAGAAGCTGCTGCTGGTCAGCTCCGATCACACCCTCGAGCAGCAGCTGGCCCGCGAGGCCGCGTTCATCAGCGCGGCGTCCGTCGACCCGGACGGCAAGGAGGGCATCGCCGCCTTCATCGATAAGCGCCCGCCCGCATTCGGCTGATCCGCGAACGCGCCGCCGGACTGCCGCCAGCGCGAAGTTCACCCGGCCGGCTCGCCGATCGTCCCCTAGGGTGGGGGCCCATGAATACCGCGTTGGTCACCTCGCCACCGGTATCCACGCAGACCCCCATCCGCCGGTGGACGAGTCCGTTGGTCGCGGCCGTGGGGTTGATCGCGGTGCAGCTGGCGGTCCGCGGGTGGGTGGCCGGGCGAGGCTATTTCTATTGGGACGACCTGATTCTCGCCGGACGCGCGGGCAGGCTGCCTTTGTTATCGGCGAAGTTTCTGCTGTACAACCAGGACGGGCATTTCATGCCCGCGGCCTTCGCCCTCTCCTGGGTAACCACCCGCCTCGGCCCGTATGTCTGGACCGGCCCGGCGATCTCGATGCTGGTGCTGCAACTGGCCGCATCGATCGCGGTCCTGCGCATGCTGCTGGTGCTGAGTTCGGCCCGGTACGCCGCGCGCGGGGCCCCCGCGGCGGTTGGCGACGTCCGCGAGGGCGGTTCGGGGATGCTGCGATCGTGGCGCGGCACCTGGGGAAACCTCGCGCGCCACACGCCCTGGATGATCCTGCTCCCCTTGGCCTTCTACCTGTTCTGTCCGTTGACGCTGCCCGCCTTCGCCTGGTGGTCCGCGGCGTTGAACGCGCTGCCGCTGCAATTCGCCCTCGCCTGGGTGGTCGGGGACGCGCTGCTGCTGGTGCGCACCGGACGGACCAGGTACGCGGTATCCGGATGCGTCGTGCTGCTGGTCGCCCTGCTGTTCTTCGAGAAGTCGGTGATCGTGCCGTTCGTCGCGTTCACCGCGGCCGTCCTGCTGCGGTACGTCGACGGGCAGGACCGCCCGATCCGGATGGTCGCACGGCGCGGGGCCGGGCTGTGGATCGGATCGGCGGCGCTGCTGTTGTGCTGGGGGGCGCTGTACGGGACGGTCATGCACGTCTCGGCGGTGCACAGCACCGCGGCGGGGGTGCGGGCGCTGCTGAATCACGCGGTCTCGCGCGGCATCGTCCCGGCACTGCTGGGCGGGCCGTGGAGCTGGGATCGGTGGTTGCCCTCCGTGCCCTGGGCCGCGGCGCCGGGATGGGCGGTGATGGTAGCCTGGCTCGTCGTCGCGGCCGTGGTGGCGTACTCGCTGCGGACTCGCCGGCGAGTCTGGCCGGTCTGGCTGGCATTGGTGGTCTATGTGATCGCGGCGCAGCTCCCGGTCGCGCTGGTCCGGGGCGGCCCTAACACCACCGACGAGCTGAGCCAGTCGCTGCGCTACCTCGCGGATCTGGTGGTGCCCCTGGCCATCGCCGGGGCATTGCTGCTGCGCGCTCCCCGACGTAAGCCCCAACGCGCTGCGCTGCGCCCGGCGCTGGTGTTCGGGCTGGCGGCGGCGTTCGTGGTCAGCAGCCTGTGGTCCACCTGGAGCTTCAGCCGGTCCTGGTCGGCCGACCCGACCAGGACCTACCTCACCGCCGTGAAATCGGCGCTCGCCGCACCGGGCGCACCGCTGCTCGAACAGGAACTGCCCTGGGATGTGCTGAGCCCGGTGGCCTATCCGCACAACCGGATCAGCGAGGCTCTCTCCCCGCTCGCACGTCCGGACATGTTCGCAGGCAGCACGCCACACCTGCGGATGATCACCAACAGCGGGCAGATCGTCGACGCGGTGGTCTGGTGGAACCGACGGATAGTCACCGGACGCGTGCGCCACTGCGGCTACAGCATCAGCGGGGCGCAGCCGAAGCCGATCGCCCTCGACGGTCCGATGATCGACAACGCCTGGACCGCACAGCTCAACTACCTGGCCAACCGTGACGGGCAGATCACGGTGGGCCTGCAATACGGTCAGGCCGTGCTCGTCCCGGTCCACGCGGGCGTGAACACCGTCTACGTGCGGATCATCGGTCACGGAACCTACTTGCGAATCGGTTCCCCTACACCGGGATTGAATATGTGCCTTGGCGTCGGCCCGGTCGGCGTCGCGTCCTACGATCGCTGAGTCAAGAGTATGCCGGTATGACGAGAGTCATGCTCGCTCGAGCGGCGAACGGCACCCTATGCTCGGAAGTATGGCGTTCTTGGCGATGGTGGCACATGAGACCGACGGCGGCGTGGCCTTGGTGCGTGAGGAGGTCGGGGACGATTTCCTCGGACCGGGCACCGTCACCATCAGGGTGCACTTCTCGAGCGCGAACTACAAGGACCTGCTGGCGATCACCCCGGGTGGCGGCGTCGTCCGCGACTATCCGATCATCCCGGGCATCGACATCACCGGCGAAGTGGTCGAATCGCAGGACGCGCAGTTCGCGCCCGGCGATCAGGTCGTCGCGCACGGTTACGGCATCGGTGTCTCGCAGAACGGCGGATTCGCCGAGTTGGCCCGTGTTCCGGCCGAATGGGTGGTGAAGCTGGACGGCCTGACCACGCGCGAGGCCGCGGCCCTGGGCACCGCCGGTTTCACCGCCGCGATGAGTGTGCAGGCGCTGCTGGACCGGGGCCTGACCCCGGGCACGGGGCCGGTCCTGGTGACCGGCGCGACCGGTGGCGTCGGCACGGTCGCGGTCGACATCCTGGCGGGCCAGGGCTTCGAGGTGGTGGCCTCGACCGGCAAAGCCGGTGCGGGCGAACTGCTCTCGGCGCTGGGCGCGAAGACGATCATCGGCCGGCTGCCGGAGGATCCGGACGCCAAGCCGCGCCCGCTGGGCAAGGCGCGGTGGGCCGGTGCGGTCGACAGCGTCGGCGGCAAATCCCTCGCGCACGTGCTCAGCACCATCGAATACGGCGGCGCGGCCGCGGTCAGCGGGCTGACCGGCGGATCCGGCCTGCCCACCACCGTCCTGCCGTTCATCCTGCGGGGCGTATCACTGCTCGGCATCGATTCGGTGCAGTTCCCGATCGCCGCGCGCCGCGAGCTGTGGGCTCGACTGGGCAATGAGCTGAAGCCGCGGCATCTTTCGCTGCTCGAGAACTACGCCCCGATCACCGAGGCCGAATCGGTCCTCAACGCGATCCGCGCGGGCAACCACTCCGGCCGGACGGTCCTGGGCGTGGCCGGAGAGTTCTGAAACGATTGTTCTAAAATGTGATAGCCTGCCACCATGGCGCGACCCAGGCAGTTCGACGAGGATCGGGCGGTGGATTCGGCGATGCGCGCGTTCTGGTCCTCCGGATACGAGCGCACCTCGACGCAGGATCTCTGCGCGGCCACAGGTCTGGGGCGCAGCAGCATCTACAACACCTTCAGCAGCAAACACGATCTGTTCGAGCGCGCGCTGCGTAAGTACATGCGGGAGAAGAACTCCGGCATCTTCGCGGTGCTCGACGGCGAGGGGTCGGCGCGGGACAGGCTGCGCGCACTGCTGTGGCAGATCATCGACGCGCCGCAGGACGATCCGCTCGGCTGCCTGGTGGTGAACGCGACCGTCGAGCTCGGACCGCACGATGAGCGGGTGGCCGAGTTGCTGCGCGCCGATTTCGAGCGGCGGCGCTCCGCGCTGGCCACTGTGATCGCCGCCGGACAGGGCGCCGGTGAGATCGATGGATCCCGGACGGCGGGCGATCTCGCCCAATTCCTCATCGCGGCCATCGGCGGTATGCGCGTCGCGGCACGAGGGGGTGCGGAACGGGAGGCGCTCGAGGCGATCGCGACCGTCGCACTGAGCTGTCTGTGATCGCCTCGTCGACAACCCGCTGACCTGACGTCTCGCGGCGACGTTTCCGCTGCTCCAGTTTTGAACTGAATGTTCCAAAAATGAAGGGTTCTCCCGATGCCGCTGGCCGTCTACATCCTGGGACTGTCCATCTTCGCCCAGGGCACCTCGGAGCTCATGCTCGCCGGACTGCTCACCGACATATCGCATGATCTGGGCGTTTCCATACCCCAGGCGGGCCTGCTGATCTCGGCGTTCGCGGTGGGGATGCTGGTCGGTGCGCCCATCCTGGCCGTGGCCACACGGCGATGGTCCCGTCGCAACGCCCTGCTCGTATTCCTGGCCGTCTTCGTCGTCGCGCATATCGCGGGCGCGCTGACCTCGGACTACCGGGTGCTACTCGGCACCCGCGTGATCGCCGCGTTCGTCTACGCCGGATTCTGGGCCGTGGCAGCCTCGACCGCGGCCCGCCTGGTCCCCGCCGACATGCGCGGGCGGGCGATGAGCATCCTCGCGGGCGGGCTGACGGTGGCGACGGTAATCGGACTGCCCGTAGGCACCTTCCTCGGTCAGCACCTGGGCTGGCGCGCCTCGTTCTGGGCCGTGGCCGCCCTGTCGGTGATCGCGATGGCGGGAGTGCTGGCGAAGGTGCCCGACGCCCGCCCGGACGAGCCCTCGCCGGTCCGAAAGGAGTTGCGCGCCTTGGCGAACGGCCCTGTCCTGCTGCTCTACGGCACCATCGCGACCTCGACCGCGGCCCTGCTGGTCAGTTTCAGCTATCTCGGCGCGCTGCTCACCGAGACGACCCGGGTGGGCGCGGGCTGGGTGCCGCTGTTCCTGCTGGTCTACGGCGTGGGATCGCTGAGCGGCATCATCGTGGGCGGCCGGGCCGCCGACGCCCACCCGCGGCGCAGCCTGGTCGTCGGCATCCTCGGCGTGATTCTCACCTCGGTGCTGCTGGCGCCGGCAGTCCATCAGGCCGTCGCGGTGGGCGTGCTGGTATTCCTGTTGGGAGCCTTCGGTTTCGGCGTCAACCCCACCCTCAACAGCCGGGTGTTCACCCTGGCGCCCGCCGCGCCGACGCTCGGCGTGGCCGGAAACGTCGCCTCCTTCAACACCGGCATCACCGTCGGTCCCTGGCTCGGCGGCATGGCGATCGGCGCGGGCTGGGGCTATCCGTCCGTCGCGTGGATCGGGGCCGGGTTGGGCGTGCTCGCACTGGTAGTCGTGGGCGGCTCGTCGGTGCTGGAGCGCCGCTCTCGTCCCCCCGGCGGGCGCCCCGCCATACCGGCGGCGCCCGTTATCCCGGGCGCCCCCGTCGTCCCGCGGTCCAATACCTGTTCCGGCCCTACATCGTGTGCCGATCCCGGGACGGGCGCAGGCCCCCCGGGCGCGCGCCGCGCCGCGGCTGGGAACCGGTCGAGAACTGACTCGCGCGCGTCAGGGCCTTACCGGTGACGTTTTGCTGACGCCGGCGTACCCGTGTCATCCGTTTCGCAAGATCGTTCTAGGCTCGGTGTATGCATGCGATCCGGTACGAGCGAGTCGGTGGTCCCGAGGTTCTGCGGCTGGTCGAGGCGCCGTTGCCCGAACCCGGGGGTGAGCAGGTGCGAGTGGCCGTGCGCGCGGCGGGGGTGAATCCGGCGGACTGGAAGACACGCCAGGGGCTCATGCCCGGGCCGCCCGAATTCCCGCGCGGAATCGGGGTCGAGATCGCCGGGGTCGTGGACGCGGTCGGACCCGATGCGGCGTGGCGGGTGGGCGATGAGGTCATCGGCTGGTCGGTGGGCGGCGGGTACGCCGAGTACGCGCTGGCCACGAGCTTGGTCGCCAAACCCGGCGGGCTGTCGTTCGCGGACGGGGTGGCCGTTCCGGTCGCGGCCAACACCGCCGGTGGCGGGCTGGAGGCGCTGGCCGTGAAATCCGGCGAGACGCTGCTGGTGAACGGCGCGTCCGGTGCGGTCGGCGCGATGGTCGTGCAACTGGCCCGGGCGGCGGGTGCGGACGTCATTGGTACCGCGTCGGCCGCGAATCAGGCCGTGGTCGCCCGATTCGGCGCGCGGCCGACCACCTACGGCGAGGGCGTCGCGGCGCGGGTGCGGGAGATCGCGCCGCGGGGCGTCGACGCGGTGTTCGACTGCGCTGGCCACGGATTCCTCGATGCCGCCATCGAGCTGCGCGGCGGGACCGACCGCATCATCACGATCGCCGACGGCACCGCCGCGGACAAGGGCGTGCGGTTCTACTCCCGCGCCGGGGCAACGGCGCTGGATCTCGTGGAGAAGGTCGCTCAGCGGGTGGCCACCGGGGAGTTCGTCCTGCCCGGCCCGGCGCGGACCTACCCTCTCGCCGAGGCCGCCGCTGCCCAGACCGAGAGCGAGACCGGGCACGGACTCGGCAAGATCGTCCTGCTGGTCTAGTCGCACCGCACGAACCGGCCGCATCAGGAAATGCGGGTCTGTCTTGCGTGGAATATTACGTCGCGACTGCCATGCTCTGGCTATGAAAAGGACCCTGAGCAGGACAATTACACCGGCTCTGCTTGTCGTCACCGCCCTGGGCGTGCTGCCCGGTATCGCCGGTGCGTCGCCACGGCCCCCGGGCCCGGCCGCATCGGGCGATTCGGCGACCATGGTCTCCCACGGCCTGCCCTACATGGTGTCGTGGTCGTCATCGGGGGTGCGGGTGCGGTTGGACCGGGGTAGTTTCCGGGCGGCGCCCGACGCGCAGCGGATGCAACTGCTCGATGAGCGCGCCGCGCCCGTCGAGGAGTTTCCGATGGCGTTGCTGACCGCCGCCGCACCGGTGATGCTCCGGCTGGCGGTCGAGTCACCGAAGGTCATGACGATCACCCCGGTGGCCGCAGACGGCATCGCCTATCCGGCGGCCCAGGGTGCGGACCCCGTCCAGACGTATCACCGCCTGCGTCAGCACCTGATGAACGCGTACCGGCAGGCGCTGCCCTCGGCCCAGGGCGGGGCGATCGCGGGCGGAATTCTCGGCGGTGTCCTGGGCTTCCTCGGCGGCGGGCCGACCGGCGCCGTGGGTGGCGCGGTGGACGGCGTGGCTGCCGCCGGGCGACCACGATTTCGAGGTGATGCAGCGGTTCATCACCGAATATCGCAACGCCCGGCCCGCGGGTCAGGTCGGCGCGGCGATCGGCGGTGTCGTGATGGGCGTGCTGTCGCTGCCGTTCGTCTGGTCGATGCTGTGGAATATCCCGGCCGGAATCGGGGTCGGCTACGCGGCCGGGCTCGGCACCCAGCCGGGCTTTCAGCGGGCATGGAACGACTACTACGCCAATATGATGGCGACCCCGGCGTAAGGCTGACCGGTCGCTCGATAAATGGGTAAAAGCGACAGCGATCACCGGTTGCCGTTAGATTGCCGAAAATTTTGTCATCCCGTTGGAGCGGTGAATTTCGCGACGAGTGCCCGGCGCGGAAACGCCGGGCACTCGGCGGCGAAAGGCTCAGCTACCGAACGGCAGAGTGCCCGCGGGGATCTGGTAGCCGGAGCTTCCGGCGAAGATACTTCCCCAGATGTTGAGTACGGCGTTGATCAGGTTCGTCAGCATTCGAGTCCTCCGTCGTGATGTATGCCGATCGATTGCCGATGCGGTGAATCGGACTATGAATCGGAATACTGAAAGTCGTGTTACAACCTACTGGTCGAACGATCAGCATTCCTTGATGATCGCTGTGCGAACGCTGGGAACCGGGTATGCCCGCCGTCCGGATTCCGGCGTGGCGCAGAATGACCCGGTGGATACGAGAATCGATGCGGCTCGCACGGTGAGTGCCGACCGTCCCATCGATCTCGCCGGCACCCTCGCGCCGCTACGCCGGGGCGCGGGTGATCCCTGCCATACGACCACGCCCGGCGGCGCGCACTGGCACGCGTCGCGCCTGCCGACCGGCCCGGTCACCTACCGGCTCACCCAAGCCGGCCCCTGCGCGGTGGACGCACGGGCATGGGGGCCCGGCGCGGCGGAATTCGTCGACCGATTGCCCGCGATGCTGTGCCTGGACGAGGACGTCGCGGATTTCGACCCCGCGCATCCGCTGATCGCCGAGGCGCATCGGCGCAATCCGGGTCTGCGGATGTTGCGCACCGGCCTGGTCTTCGAGGCACTGGCCCCGGCGATATTGGAGCAGCGGGTGCACACCGTCTCCGCGCGCGCGTCGTGGCGGCGGCTGGTCTCGAAATTCGGTGATCCCGCGCCCGGGCCGACCCCGGTGCCGATGCGGGTGCCGCCGCCGCCGCAGACCTGGCGGCACATCCCGTCCTGGGAGTACCACCGCGCCAACGTCGATCCGCAGCGCTCCCGCACGATCGTGCTGGCCGCGCGCATCGCCGACAAGCTCGAGCAGGCCGCGACGATGGATCCGGTGGCCGCCTCCCGGCGCCTGCGCACGGTGGCGGGCATCGGGGTGTGGACCGCCGCGGAAACCGCCCAGCGCGCCCTCGGTGATCCGGATGCCCTGTCGGTCGGCGACTTCCACCTCGCCGCGACCATCGGCTGGACCCTGCTCGGCCGCCCGATCGACGACGATGCCATGGTCGAATACCTCGAACCCCTTCGCCCGCACCGCTACCGGGCGGTGCGCCTGCTGGAGATCTCCGGCCGGGCGCGCAAACCGAAATTCGGTCCCCGCACCCCGCTGGTCGACATCACCCGCATCTGAGGCGGCTACCGCTGATCCATCGCCGCGTTGGCCGCCGCGGCGGTGCGGGACAGGGCCTCGGGCACCGGGATTCGGCCCAGATACATCTCCGACAGCCCTTGGGTGAGCACCTCGAAGGCGGCCGGGAAACCCGGGCCGCCACCGCCGGAGATGCGGGGGCCCCGCAGCACATCGAAGAACGGCGCGACATCGATTCCCTTGTGCGTCCAGAAATCTCGATAGATCTGCTGGTCGGAGACGACCGCGGGGATGCTCGAGCCGCTCCGGGCGAGGTAGCCGTCGCCCGCGGCGCTGCCGAGCCAGGCCAACAGGCGGCGCGTCGCCTCGGGGTGGTGCGTCGCGGCGTTGCCCACGACGCCGATCGCGTTGTCCGTGCTGATCCGCCCGGTGGGCCCCTGCGGGATCATCGCCACACCCCAGTGGAACTTCGCCTGCTGGGCGATCTGGGCGAGGTTGTAGGTCCCGGATTGCAGCAGCGCCATCTTCCCCTGTAGGAAGGCGTCTCTGGTGAAATCGGTGTTGGTGTTGGTGTCGGCCGCCGAGGGCGACAGCCGTTCGGCGATCAGCCGCACCAGATAGCCGAACGCCTGGACGCCCTGTGGGCTGTCGAATACGAACCGCTGGTCCGGTCCCTGCAGGCGTCCACCGGCCGACCCCAGGAATGGTAGTTCGATCGACTGAAAGTCGTTGGCGGCGTTGTACGCCCACGGCGAGACGGCCGCCAGCCGCCGCAGCAGCGGGGTGAAGGTGTCCTGATCGGCGGGACCCCAGCGCAGCGTGGACAATTCGGCCGGATCGACGTGCGCGGCCGCGAGCAGGTCCCGGTTGTAGTACATCGCCGTGCCGCCGTCCACGAATTGCGGTACCGCCCAGAGCTTTCCACGACGGGTGTACTGCGTGACGGCGGTCGGATCCCAGGTCCGCACGGCGTCGGGGCCCAGCAGTGCGCCGATGTCCATGAGCTTGCCCGCGTCGGCGTAATCCTCGTACAGGTTCGACCAGAACACGTCGTCCGCGGTGCCCCCGGCCACGTCCAGTCGCAGCTTCTCCTGGTAATCGGCCCACGGCACCACCGTGATCCGCACCTCCACGTCCGGATTCGCCCGCTGGAACGCATCCAGCGAGGCCCGGTACGCGGGCACGAAACTCGAATCCCAGATGCGCATGCGCAGCACCGTGCGGCCCGATCCGTCGCCGGTGTTCCCGAGCCACAGCGCCGCCGCGACCAGCAGTGCGACGCTCAGCACCAGGCCCAGGACCACCCGTGTCGATGTCTTCACTTCAGCCCCGTCCACGCGATCGACCGCAGCACCTGCCGCTGGAATATCACGAACAGCACCACCAGCGGCACGATCGCCAGCGTGGTCGCGGCCATCACCAGGGTCCACTGCGCGTTGTACTGGGTCTGCAGGGTCGCTGTCGACACGGTCAGCACCTGCCAGGTGTCACCGCTCGAGGCGACCAGCGGCCACATGAAGTTGTTCCACTGCGACACGATGGTGATCAGCGCGAGCGTGGCCAGGATCGGGCGGCTCATCGGAACCATCACGTGCACCAGGATGTCCAGGGTGTTCGCGCCGTCCAGCCTTGCGGCGCCGAGCAATTCCTCCGGGATCCCGCGAAAGTACTGGCGCAGCAGGAAGATCGCGTACGGCGAGGCCAGAACGAACGGAAGGACCAACGCCCAGAAGGTGTTCAGCCAGCCCAGCTTGGCGAACATCAGGTACAGCGGGATGAGGGTGACCATCGAGGGCACCATCATGGTGCCGAGATAGACCCAGAACAGCAGATCGCGGCCGGGGAATTCGGTGCGGGCGAACGCGTACGCGGCCAGGATCGAGGTGATCAGCTGTCCGCCGGTGATGAATACCGTCATCAGCGCGGTGACCAGGACGGCGCGGCCCAGCCCGTGGTGCAGTACGGTCGCGAAGTTGTCCCAGGTGACCGGATTGGGCAGGGCCAGCGCCGATCGGCTCGCGAACTGCCCCGGCGTTTTGATCGCGGTGAGCGCGCTGAGTACCAGCGGCGCGACGGTGAGCAAGGCGCCCGCGACGAGCAGCAGATACACCACACCCGTGCGGACGAGATTCGATGCGGTCTTCTCAGTACTCATAGGCCGTCCGATTCCGGAAGTACCGATGCTGCGCCAGCGTGATCGCGAACATCACCACGAACACCACGATCGCCATCACGGCCGCCCGTCCCGGCCGGGCGGCGTCGAAGGCCTCGGAAAAGATCCGCATCGCGACGACGTCCGTGCGATTGCCCGGCCCGCCCCGGGTCAGCGCGTACACCGAGTCGAACGTCTGGAACACGGTGAGCACCCCGGTGACCAGCACGAAGAACATGGTCGGCCGCAGCAGCGGCAGCAGCACCCAGCGCACCCGCCGCCACCCGCTCGCCCCGTCCAGCGTGCCCGCCTCCAGGATCTCCTGCGGGATCGCCCGCAGACCGGCCACGAAGAACAGCGCCACATAGCCGAAGTTCGACCAGATGCTGACCGCGGCCACCGAGGGCAGCGCCAGCGCGGGATCGGACAGCCATTCGATCCGTCGTCCCAGCAGCGCGTCGATCGCACCGCCGGTCGGCGCGAACAGCCACTGCCACACCACGCCCACCGCGACGGGCGCGCACATCCACGGCAGGGCGTAGATCACCCGCAGGGCCGTCCCGCCGCGCCGCCGGGCCAACGGCGTGGCGACGGCGAAGCCGAGCACGGTCTGCACCGGCACCACGATCGCCGCCAGCACCAGCGTTACCAGCAGTGCGTGCCCGAAATCTCGATCACCCAGCACCGCACGCCAATTGCGCAGGCCCACGAACCGCACGGGCCCCAGCAGATTCCAGCTGTGCAGGCTCAGCCAGGCGACCACCGCGATCGGCAGCAGCAGAAAACAGCCGACCCCGATCAGGCTCGGCAGCAGCAGCGCATAACCGGTCAGCGCGCGACGAGTCTCACGACGTTTCACACCGTGCGAACCTACCCGCGCCATGCCGATCAGCGTGCCCACCTGTCATATCGACGTGCTCGTCGCCGAGACCCGCACCAGATTTCCTCACCGATGCGACGCGTCGACGGCGTGACTCGCCCACCTCCGGTGGAGGGTGTCTAGTCGGTGGGCCCGCCCGCGACGTAGATGACCTGACCGGACACGAAGCCCGCACCCTCGCTCACCAGGAACGACGCGGTATGGGCGATATCGTCGGGAACACCGACTCGCTGCACCGGAATCTGGGATGCGGTGGCCTTCTTGAAGTCCTCGAAGTCGACGCCGACCCGTGCCGCGGTCGCCGCGGTCATATCGGTGGCGATGAATCCGGGCGCGATGGCGTTGGCGGTGACGCCGAACTTGCCCAGCTCGATGGCCAGGGTCTTGGTGAAGCCCTGCATACCGGCCTTGGCTGCGGAGTAGTTGACCTGGCCGCGGTTGCCCAGCGCGGAGGTGCTCGACATGTTGACGATGCGGCCCCACTTGGCCTCGACCATGTACTTCTGCACCGCGCGGGTGAGCAGGAACGCGCCGCGCAGATGCACGCCGAGCACCGCGTCCCAGTCGTCCACGCTCATCTTGAACAGCAGGTTGTCACGCAGGATGCCGGCGTTGTTGATCACGACGGTCGGTGCGCCGAGCGATCCGGCCAACTGCTCGACGGCCGCGGCCACCGAGTCCTCCTTGGAGACGTCCGCGCCCAGGGCCACCGCGCGCCCACCGGCGTCGGTGATCGCCTTGACGGTGTCGGCGCAGTTCGCCTCGTCCAGGTCCAGCACGCCGACGGCCAGCCCGTCCGAGGCCAGACGCTTGGCGATCGCCGCGCCGATCCCCCGAGCGGCTCCGGAAACTACGGCAACTTTTTCGGCCATGTGATCAAACCTCCGTGTTCGATGCGCGATAGGTCACTATCCAGCATTCTGACTGGTCGTCTTTTGCCAACCTTTGGCTGGGTACTCTCGATAGGACATCGCAGAGCCGTGGTTCGAGCGGCGACTGTGCGCCGATCGTCGAGGTGTAGGCCGAGCACGCTGGTCCAGAGGAGGTGGATGGTGGAGTCCGATTCGAGTGTTTCCGCACCTGCCGATGCCCAGGCGGTGTCGGCGGGGCCCACGGGTCGCTGGGCGCGGCTGCGCCACGAGTGGCACGAACGACTCGATCCAGGTGAGCAGTCGGCGCTCATCTCCTGGTCGGCGTTCACCGTGCTGTTCTCCGGGCTCAGGCTGCTGACGCATTGGATCCGCGGCGGACACGGCCCGAAGGGTGGTGGAATCAGCTTGGGGGGCAGGCACTTCCATCACTACAACATCGGCATCGCGCTGTTCGCCGGGGTGGGAGCGGTCGCGCTGCACGGCTCGCAGGAGCATCGGCGCCACCCCGCGGTGGCCGTCGCCTACGGCTCGGCCGGTGCGCTCGTGGTGGACGAGCTGGCGCTGTTGCTGGATTTGCAAGATGTGTACTGGGCCAAGGACGGACGCAAGAGCGTGGACGCGGCGGTGACCATCATCGCCGCGGGCGCGACCTTCTTCGTCGGAAAGCCGTTCTGGCAGCACGCGGGGCGTGCCCTGCGTTCGAGGTGATCGAGCGAGCGCAGGCGGCTCACGACACCCTCACGACACCCTCACGACACCCAGAGCGCCCAGGCCGCGTTGTGCCCGGACCCTTCGCAGACCAGGGCGTGGTTGTCCGCGGTGCGCGCGGACTTGTCGGTGGCCGGACTGCAGGTCGAACCCGCCTGGTCGACCGTGGGCGACACGGTGTACGGGCCGGACCAGCTGTTCGCGTTGCCGCTCTGCAGGCACAGCAGGGAGTTGCCGTCGGCGTCGGTGCTGATGAGACCGGCGTCCGTGCACGTACCGCCCTTGGTGGCCGTCGCCGAGACGGTGGCCGCCGACGTGGTCTGGGGCGTCTTGGTAGTCGTGTTCGGCGCCGGGGCGAGGGCCTCCGGCTGGGTCGGTGACGTGGTCGGCGCCGTACCCAGTGCGTCGGTGTGGAACGGGTTGTGCGGCAACGAATACCCGGACAGCATCAGCACGCCCGCGACGATCGTCACCTCCGCGACGCCGAGCATCAGCGCGAACACCGCCATGATGCGGCCACGAGGATGGCTGAACGAGATGAACCCGAATACGATCGCCACCGGGAACAGACCCACCAGCCCGCCGATCAGCGCCACGATCGAATACGGATTGACGATGGGCTGCACCTCCATCCGCAGCCGCCCGGAACGTCGGCGGTTCGGCTCGTACTCGTCGTCCCCCGGTTCCTCCGGCCAGCGGTCGCTGTCCGCCTGAAGCCGCTTCGGTGAGCGGCGCGTTTGTGCGGTGTTCATGTGATGCTCGGTCTCCGTCCGAGATTCCCCGGGTTGCTCTTCGATGAACTCGGCGGACTCTTCGGTGTATTCAGCGGGCTGTTCGATGTATTCGGGGTACTCGGCCTCCGAGTATGCGGCCTGCGAGCCCGGAATGTATTCCGACTCCGCGGACCGGGCGGGTTCGGCCCGCGGCGCCACGAAGGGTGTGGCCGCAGGTTCGGGGGCGGGCAGCCGCTGCGGCGCGGGCGTTCGGTAGCGGTCCGTCTCGGGCGCGGGCTGGGACTCCGGTCCGGACGGCGCCGAGTAACGCTCGGCCACCGGCGCCGACAGCCGTTCGGCGATCGACTCCGCGAACTGTTCGGCTACCGAATCCGCCAACCGTCGCGGCTGGGATTGCGCGGGAGGTGTCAGTCGTTGCGGAGGCAGTCGTTGCGGAGGCGCCGGCCGGTTGCGGTCCGCGGCCGGCGGTTCCGGCCGGGCGGGTAGTCGTTCCGGCTGGGACGCCGGCAAACGGTCGGTTCCCGGCGCCCGATGATGTTCCGGCGCCGGCGCGGGTCGAGTGGGTGGTAGTCGTGGTGGCTGCGGCGCTCGATAGCGTTCCGGCTCGGGGTGCGCCCGGGAAGTCTGGCGCTCTGCCGTGGGGGCCGGGACCGGGCCGGACTCCGGCGCCTGGAAGCGCTTCGCGTCCGGGACCGCACGGCCTGACTCGGGGGCCTGGTAACGCCGTGAATCCGCGTCGGGCGCCGGAGGTCGCTGCGCCTCCGGTGCGTGCCCGTTGCGTGGTGCGACCGACAGTTGGCGGATCGGGCCGGTGCCCCAGCCGTGTGCGTCCGGATCGGCCGGTAATCGGGGAACCTGTCCGGTGTCTCGGGAGCGCGTCTTTCGCCCATCCTCCGGCAGTCCGGTCACCGGCCAGGGTTTGGGGCCCGGCGGCGCCCATCCCTCGGTATCGGTGGGCTGCTCACGACGGGCCATACGTTCCTCTCGTACACCAGCAGGAACCTCGACCAACGGACCCGCCCCGGTTACGAAGAGAATAGAGGGCCGGTGTGCCACCGCGCATCACTGTGCTCGAGACGTGGGTGGTGTGCACGCGATCCGAGCGGCGGCCACCGCCGGGCGCCGACCCCGAGCGCCCGGCGGGACCGGCGTCGTTACTCCTCGAGGGCCTGTATCCCCACCACCGCGACGCGTAGCCGCAGTAGCGCGCCCGCCATCCAGAACAGCAGCACCTCGTACTGATTCAGCGGCGCGTGTGCCGCACGGGTGCGAGACACTCTGCGAGGCAGCGGAGTCCGGTGCCGTCCCGGTCCCCGGTGGCCGGGGGTCTCAGGCAGCGCGAGGGTCCCCGGCGAATCTGAGACGAGATAAAGGCCGACCGCATGCCTGCCGGGGGCGATCGTGTGGCGTGCGGGACCAAGAGCATGGCGGACGGGGGCGGC
>NZ_JAGPOX010000136.1 GCF_019038435.1 Nocardia alni | reverse complement strand
CCTCACCCTGTCCGAATCCGAGAAGCCCGACGTCGCGCCACCCAGATCGACACATAAGACCCGCGCCCTGGACCCCGACAAGGATTCGCTGATCCCCGCGGGCGACGATTACAAATACCTGAAGAACGCCATGACAGAGTTCATGACCGCGAGCAAAGTGCTGCGCCCGCTCGCCGCCAAGGCCATCGCCGAACTCTCCGAAGAGATCAGATCCCTCCGAGAGGCCGTCCGCGCCGCCGCCGGACCGATGTCCGGCTCCTTCCCCGCCGATCCGGAGGACCTGCCGGTCGAGGAACGAGTCCAGGAGGATCCGTCGGAAGCGGCCGTACACCTGGACGACCTCACACCTTCGGGACGCCGCGTAAAGCCGATCGAATCCGCCGACCCGATACAACAACAAGTCGTGCCGCACCTCGCAAAGCCGCCCGCCGCGCACCTGGCCCCGGAGAACGACGCACACACCGAGCAAGTGATGCCCGGAGCATTCCCTGTCGATCCGCCCGAGAACGCACCGCGGAACACGACGGCGGAGCCCGAGCTGACAGTGGATTGGGCGGCGGTCGGCAAAGCCCTACTGAAGCCCGCCCTCTACATCGTGGACCGGGCCACCGGTTTGGGCCGGTGGATCTCCTGGACAGCGCTCGGCGAGCCCGACAAGAACAAGGAGTCGATGACCGCCGAGATCTTCGACACCGAGTTGTCACCGGGCAGCCTGGCCGCGCCGGACGTATTCAGCAATTACCACCCCATCGACGCCTCCACCGACGACGGCGCGGTGAGCGGAATCGACTTCACCGGCACGGTCGCCGGCGCGATCAGCAATATCCGCGTGGTCGAGCGGAAGCCGACGAAGATGGATTCCGAGAACTGGCGTCAGGTCACCGACCGCTCCGGTCAGGGCGGGGTCCATTTCAAGGGCCACCGCGGTGGCCCGACCGTATCCCTGTTCTCCAGAACATCCGCCGAGGACGCCGAGGAGGAAACGTACTTCGGGCTCGGCCTCGGCGGCCAGGGCACCATGTCCGACCAGGACCACGTCGCGGCCGAGGCCAACAGCAGCACGAACTATTCCTATACCTACGGCGCCGAACCCATGTACGAGTTCACCGCGGATGCGGAATATATCCTCAGCGTCACCGCCGCGACACGCAACCTGCTCCGGAATCCCTTTCCCGGCGGATCCCGCACCAAGGCCTACTCCGTGAAGATTCCGGACGCGGTGATGTTCTACCTCACCAGGTCGGATCTGGACAGCAACCCCGAATTGGCCGAGCTCGTCCGCGAAAAACTCGAGCCGGATCTGAAAACGGGGTCGAAATCCGAGGATCCCCTGCCGTCCGGATATCGGAACACCGGTCAACTCGGTTCCGGCATCATCACCAAGGTCGATGTCAGTGGCAAGAGAAACGCTTTCGAAGACCTCGTCGTCGGGCACGTGCACGCAAAGGCCGGTCATGTCACCGATCCCGAATCGTTCACCTACATCCCCGGCGTCCGGACCCGAATCAACAAGGCGACAAGCGATCTCGGCGTACTGCGCCTGCTCAACGGCGGACCGAACGCCCGGGAGATCATTCGCTTCATCGACGCCCGCTTGATCGTCCCGCGCCTGGTCACGATCAAGCTCACCGCCCGCATCGATCCGAACGCCGACCTCGATGACCTGGTGAAGCTGAACCCCAGGCTGCTGGAGGACAGCGCCATGCTGGATTTCTGGCGCAGCTTCAGCGGCGCCGACGGCAATGCCCTATCGGTTCCCGAGCACATCAGAGTGTCCCTTCCCGGCGCGACCAGTGTCGGCAAACGCACGTCCCGCGGCCTCCAGGGGATCTTCAGTCCCGGCGGTAAGACCCAGAGCGGCTGGCAACCCGCGGCCACCTTCAGCGCCGGGGAGCGCAGCAACGTCGACGGAACCCACCTGGCGATCCGCGGGAGCGGCGCCTGGACGCGCGCCGCCACGACCACCACCTATTCGGTGCCGTACGAGCTCACCGTCACGGTCACCTCCCGACTGCTGACCGAGGCGTTGCTGGCCGACTTGGTCTCCAAGGGGCTGACCGGTCTGACCTTCATGGGGCGCAGCCTGATCTACTACGGACAGCACCTCGCCGCCATGGTGCTCCCGCCGCAGGACGACGCCCTCGTCGAGCCCGAGACGGAGCCGGAGGCGAAGGACGACAGCAAGGCCATCCTGGCCGACGCTCTCGTCCGTTTCCACACGTCCGAGGCACGGGCCGGTGCGTTCCGGCGCAGCACCACGCCCGGTATCTACGAATCCGATCCCACCGCGGCCCGCCAACCGGCGCCCGAAGGATCCCACGCCATCGAGATGAACCCTCCGGCCGACCTGAAATCCCTTCTCGTCCAGAAGCCTTGGAAGCCGGCGAAGCCATTCGTCCTGCGCCGCTTCGCCGGTGAAACCGAACTGATCCAGGCGCTGCGCGCCGTGGACCCCACGCTCGATCTCGGCAGGCAATCGCACGCCGTCAGGTCGCTGCTCACGTATCTGCAATCGAGCCTGCCCAAGGCGCTGCAATTCCTCACCCCCGACTCCGACCTGCTGGAACAGCCGAATTTCACCAATCCGGTCCTGAACATGCTGCAATCGCTGGCGACCAGCGGCCAGTCGGTCCGGTTCGGATCCCAGGCCGTCGCACCGTTTCTCGACAGCGATGTGCCGTCCGGCACCGTGCCCACCCCGGCGAAGAACAGCGTGGACGACGAGGGCATCTACATCAGGGTCTCGATTCACGCGCCGGTGGTCATCCAGCCCAGCGAGCGAATCTCGATGGAGGAGACCGCCAACTCGGAGAACGGCTATCAGAGCCTGACCGGAAAGGTCTACACCTTCAATTCCTCCGGTGGATTCGGCTCCCCCGCAACCAATTCCGACAACCGCAACACCCCGACCAATATCCCCTTGGCCGGCCGGACCGTCTCCCACGATCAGCCCCGCGGCACCACCCAGCAGACCGTCGACTACATGCGCCGGGGCTCACAGAGCAAGGGGTCCGACGGTTACTACGTCCAGGCCGTCCTGGTGATAGAAGTCCAGGGCCGCAACGGAACTCTCTGGGTCTCCGGTGACGGCGAGCTGGAGACGTTCGACAAACCCCCCGGCCATACCGATGTCGAGAAGGACACGGGGAAGACAGATATCGCGAATGACGCGGGGCATACCGACATCTCGAAGCAACCGATGTCGAAGACTCCCCTCGCGACCATTCCCGAAGAGCCGCAAGACGATGCGCCGAAGGACACCGACGATCCCTCTGGTTCGGACCCGCAGAAGCCCGAGACCGAGAAACCCACGCCAGATACGTCGGCGATCGAGACAGACAAGCCCGTAGGCGAGAAACCCGCGGCCCACCAACTCGTATTCGATGCGTTGAGCAAAGACGATCAGGGCAAACCCCTGACCTTCGCGACCAACGCCATCCGGGGGCAGCGCGACAGATCACCGGTCGTGGGCGGGATCCCCGCACCGGCCGGGTACGTCTGGGAATCCATGCGCGGAAACGGTGACTGCTTCTTCTACGCCATGGAACGCGTCGCATACCGGACCGCGCCTAGTTCGGACGAGGAACTGGCAGAACGGATCGCCAAACTCCGCTGGGCCGTCACCGTCAAAATCGCCGAGCACGCCTACGAACCCAATGGCTACTTCCATCAATTCAACACTCTCATCGACGCCGCCCGGATAGCGCCCGACGCCGGATACGTCAGCCCCGAGGAATTGCAGGTCCTGCTCGCGGCCAGGAAGAACGGCACCCTCCGGGAAGATTTCGCCACGCAAGTCCAGAATCTGGCCAACCAGGGCATCTGGTCGACCGCGGCCAGCCATCTGGTCCCCAGCGCGGCCAGCGCCGTGCTGCGCGACGGCAACATACTGCTCGGCCTGCGCAGCGAGGCATACCCGACATCGACGGTGATTCTCGGCGAGGAAACCGACGCGCCACCCCACGCCACGGTCCTGATCCACCAGGGCCACTACCACCTCGCGATACCGACCGGCGCGCCGATCCCACACACCCCGGCCCCGGCGAAGCAGCCGTCCGCGAGCGGACAGTCGATAAAGCACCCACCTGCCAAGACCTGGAACGACTTCGCGGACCTGCTCGGCACGAAGTTCACCGAGTCCACCACAACCTCGTTCGGGAAGTCCGCCGCGGGCCTGGCCACGGTCGCACTGCTCGGCGACGAATCCGGCGCACGATACATGTGGCTACCCGCGACCGGCGAACTGCACGCCCTCACCGGAAGCGCCCCAGTCACCGCAAGCCTGCAACAACTCCTCGACTCCCCCGAGATCACCCTCATCCGCACCCCCGGCAACGACGAGCACGACACCACCCCCACGGACAACAGCACAGATCCGATCCTCGACAACTCGCACTCGTCGTCGTCCCACGCCGAGACCACGTCCGCCCTGAGCGCCGAAACACCGCCCGACTTCTTCCTGAGCCTGGGCGGGAAGATCCAGCCGGCCCCGACCGTCAGCATCGAGAAGCCGCCCGCGGCCCACAGCAGCGAACTATCGAAACCCACAGCCGGGACCACCGAACAGAACGTCCCGCACAGCACCGCTCCCGCGGTCTACGGCGTCATCCCCGGCACCCCCGAAACCCCGCAGATCGACATCAGCATCGATAAGAACACCGAGTCCGCGCCCGACTTCTTCATAGGTCTGAGCAAGTCCCCCGGAAGCACCGAACCGGCCACCTCCGAAGCGAGCATGACGGCCGCCGAAGTCGAGCACTCCCTGTCCGGCGGATCCTCCCACCCATCGACCGCTCCCACGACCCGGGCCCACATCGACGGCGTATCCCCACCCGAGGGCGTCTGGGAATCCCAACAGCGAGACGGGAACTGCCTGTTCCACGCCGTCGCCCGCATCCTCGGCATGTCCGACGACGCCGCACACGAGGACCTGCGCGCTCACACGGTAGAGGCCGTATACCGCAGCGCCCCCGGCGTTCTCGGCGAATCCATGCCGCGAGATCCACCCCGCCACTTCATGCCCACAGCATCCGAGACAGCGCGCCGGGAAACCTACGAGCGCATCCGCCGCGCCACCTTCGAACACCAGCTGGAAACCCTGCTACTGAACGGCGAATACAACGACCCCGCAGCCGAATTCCTGCTCCCCACCGCAGCCCGGGAGTTCGAACTGAACCTCGACATCGTCCACCCCGACGGCGTCACCCAGTCCCTGCACCACGGGCGTCCCGACACCCCGGTCCACACACTGTTCCGCGAGGATACCGGCGGCGGCCACTACCACGTCGCGGTGCACGACAACGGCATTCCGGTCACACATCCGCAGAACGCCGGCGCCCCTACAGTTTCCACCTCGCACTACCGGCTCAGCGCGGGAGCGCCCGCCGAACACCAGCAGACGCTCCCGGTCACCACCGCACCGACGGACGACTCCGCACCGCCCCGGCCCGGAACATACGACTTCGCCGATTTCGTATCCCGCGTCCGATCCGGATTGCACGACACCCGCTACCGGGACGGCACGAAGCTCTACCTGCAAACCCAGAACGGTGACGTCGGCGTCACATTCGACGACGGCCGCGCCGCCGTGGTCTACACCACCACCGACGAGCCCGCGGCCACCCGCTCGCGTACCGATGATGGCGCCGCGCACACCGATTCACCCATCACCGACGGCACACACACCGCCGCGAGTTTCTGGGAGCAGCTCACCGACCTCACGCCGGGCGACATTCAACTGGTCACCGTAATCCGGCCCCCGAAAACAGAATTCATCCCCGAAGACGACGACACCTACTTCGGCGACTTGTTCGATTTCGAGTACCCCGCCGCCGTCGCCACTGTCAATCCCGCACGCGGAATCCCGTTTCACGACATCGGCATCGAACCACCCGCCGCCCTGCCGATGCTGAGCCTCGAAGAACGACAAGCACTTCCGAAGGTCGCTGTGCCGGTGGAGATTCCGGCCGAAACGCTCGACGACGGCAGCGATGCGGTGACCTTCGTGGGCAAGACGGGTCATGTGAGCCGACTACCGCTTTCAGGCGAGATGGATACACGGAAGGTGACATCCGGTGGTTCGGTCTACTACGAGGCGACCTACTCGGACGGCACCCGCGGATACGTTCCGGTTGATCTGACGGAAGACTTCACCTTCGAGCCCGACCATCCCGGCGGTATCCGCGGGACACTGAGTTGGGAACTCCCCCGAGGCCAGACACGATTCGTCGGCCAGGACGAGACGAACCGAACAAAGGCGATATTCACGGTATCCGGGGACACCGTTATGGCGAGGACCGGGGACGGAACGTCGCAGTGGATCACACGCGTGGGCGATGAGCAATGGTTTCGGGTCACCGCCCCGCACGACAGTCTCCCGATGCCGGAACTCAGTGAGCGGCATGACGATCCGCTGTTCTTCCAGGATCCCGAGTCCGAGGATCGAAGTGGACCTCGGTCGCAGGACGCGTTTCAAGGCGGCGGGCAGAACTGCAAACTGATCGCCCCGCTGAAACATCTGGCCGTTCACAACCCGCACGCGATCACAAACATGCTGTACGACCACGGTGACGGCACAGTCAGCGTCCGCTTCAAGGTCGGGGGCGCCTTCGTCTGGGACCGCCACGAGAAATCCGTCTACGTCATCCCCGGCACCACCCAGGCGATCTCTGCCGGACACCATCCGGGAAAACCCCTGTGGGCCGCAATGATCGAGAAGGCCTACGCGCACCGCTTCGGTGATATGGAGGGCTTCGCGGGCATACCGCAAGGCACCCCCGCTGCGATAGCCGAGGTACTGGGCCTCGGCTTCTACCAGGCCCCCGGCAGCTCACTGCGGCAACCTGTCCGGGCCATCGATGACGGGAAATTCCTCAATCCACTGTGGTGGGACTACGAGACCTTGCACGCGTTGTTTCCCGGGGCCCCGGCACACCCCACCGACAACGAGTTCTTCCGCGCCGTCGCGGACAGCTTCGACCATTGGCGCGAAGAAGCCGAGAACCTGCGTACAACAGCAATCGCAGACATCCGGGCCGCCCACCCGGTCGACATCGCCGCACAGAACGCCGCCTGGCTCGCATTCCTCGCCCGCAGGGATCTACTGGGCCGCCGGGGCTTTCGCCGCTACCTGGACAGCAGATTCCCGAACCGATGGAAGACCGAGAAGAACACTCTCACAAACTATGTCCATAGGATGAGCAGTGGCCTGGCCCAGGACCGGGTCATACCCGACCGCTACCGGATCGCCGCACAGACGGTCGGTTACCGGATCGGCTACGTGCTCGAGCGTGGCACCACGGTGATGCTCGGTACGCACATGTTCGGGTCGGTCAGCGAAAACACCACTGCGGTACCGGGTTTGGTCGGCAACCATGCCTATGCGGTACTGCGGCTCGAGCGGGACGAGAACGGCACACCCATTCGCGTCCTGCTGGAGAATCCGTGGAATCACAACGAGCTGTATCCCACCCCGGTCGCCGGCATCGAGTACCGCCTCGATCCCCACCACGCCCCCGACAGCGGCGCGTACATCGAGGACGAGGACGCGGAGGAAGACGGCGCCCTGATCCGGGTCGCGGAGGACGGAACCATATACCGCATCTCCGCCGACGGCATCCGGCACGAACGCCAGACTCGCGACGGCACCGTCTTCACCGTCACTCAGGATGGAACGCGGTCGGTCGAGTACTTGGGAGGCTCGAAGAACGTCGTGCTGTCCGACGGCACGCGGATGTGGATCGCCTTCGATGGAACCCAAACCCTGACATTGCCGAACCACACCAAATGGATGCGAGAATCCGAAGACCACGACTGGTCCCCCGACCCCGACCGCATCGATCCACCCGACGACACCATCCCGGACCGAGGCGGCCTCGTCGCCGTCGACCTCGCACACCTACCCAAATTCTCCACCGCGAGCATGCACGGCGCCGGCGCTCTCGGCCTCTACGGCGCCGCCACCGGGGCGCCGTCGGCCCCGGCAACACAGCGCCACCACCGGCACCCGGTCATCCCGCCGCTCGGCCGCGCCGCGAATCGGCTCGACGGCTCAGTCCCGCAATCGGATTCCGCACTCGCCGACACGCAGCGACCCCCGCGAACCGTGCCGGCCGCGAACACCGACGGTCCCCTCGACCGCACCACCCTCGCACCGGCGGGCCGCGAGCCAGGGCGCGCCGCGGCGTCTGCGCCCCTCGCCCGCCCCGATGGAACCGTCGAGCCATCCGACGGCAGCACACCTCACTCTCCCCTCAGCGCCGACGAACACACCTCCACGCCCCACGGCACCACCGACGCCGCGGCACCCGAGGAGAACCTCACCAGTTGTGGGCCCCTGTCTCTGCGTGCGCTGATCTCTCTGGGAAACAAGGTCGCCCGCCTGCCCGTGCGCCTGGTCGGGGTCGAGGGCATGACCGCCGAGGAACTCCAGGACGACGCGGGCGGTCCACTGCAGTTCTTCCACGGCCACAACGACATCGCCCAGCACCTGATCGACCTCGGCCACGACTCCACCGCACTCGTCGTCGACACCTATCACGGCCCCGCCGACGAACACGGCGTCGGCGCACACGCCTACGTTCTCGTCAACGACCACGGCACGATCACCGTCCACGACCCCAGCACCGGCGTGGTCCGACCGTTGGGTCGCCACACGCCCGCGTACATCCAGACCACCCATGCCATCCTCTACACCCCGACCGGCCACCCGCATACCGTCGAGCGCACCGCCACCCACCCCCTGCCCAGCGCCCGCATCGGCCTGGTGGACTCCGGTGAGGAACGTGAGCAGTTCGAATTCGACGAATTCGAGTCGAAGTTTTTCGGCGCGGATTATCCTCCCGGTACACAGATATACTTCTGGACCGCGAGCCGATCAATACGCGCCATATTCGGCGCCGAAGAGGTGACTACGTCATACGCCCCGCCGACCGAGACGAGTCGTCGTACTGTCGATGATTTCTGGGCGCATCTCCGTTCCGAGCATACGGAGGATCCGATAGGGCAGGTGACAGTAGTCCAGCCTGCTCTCACCGGATCGGTCGCGGACCGTGTCTTCGATATTCCCGGGTTGACGAACGAGCTGGACGACGAAAGTTTCACCACCGGAACGACCATAAGTTTCCGCGACACTACCGGGACCAAGACGGCGGTCGTCCGCTACGACGGAAATCTGGAGATCGGCAACTCACAATCGACTCCGGGTGAACGATCGCGCATTGTGACGGGGAACCAGTTCATCGATCTGCTCGTCGGCGAGTACGCGGCGACGTCCGTTCGGGTCACCTTACCGGCACCGAAATACTGGCACCGGGTCCGCCCAGGAGCAGATAATCTGTTTCATACCCTGGCCTATATCCTCAATCTCGGAGATCCCGATACGTTCCGGCGAGGGCTCGTGGGCCACCTCAGCCGGAACGGGTCCTATTACGCGGAACTCATCACGAACGACTATATCGATGGTTTGGGGGCCGATCCGAAGAACCGTGCGGACGCCAAATTCCGGCCATGGGTGCTCAACCAGCGAGCCACCCTGCTGCGGCAGGAGATGACAGCGTTGCAGCGGGGCGGCGGGGGTACCGGCAACCGGTACACCGGTCCGGGCGGGCTGGACTTCGCCCTGTACGCGGCGGCCCGGCGCGAGCAGATGAACCTCACCGTCCTGGATCCGGGCAAACCGCGAAACAGTCTCATCCACCGGCAGGGGCAGCCGATCATCTTCCTGCGGCGATCGCAGGACGGCGGTTACGAACTCGGAGTCACCGACGACGGAAAAATGTTCTCCACCGTGCCACCGCACAAGCCTGTCATCTCGCAAGGCCCGGGCGGCATTCCGAAAGAGCAGATTCCGCCGCCGCTGGACACGATGCTGGCCGGCGGGCTCGAACCACTACTCCTGGGTACCGTCCTGCAGAAGAAATACCTGGCCGAACTGCGGCCGACAGTCCCGCGGACCACCGTCGCCCGACCGGAATCCGTTCCGGACCTCAGTGTGAGTAAAATCGGGAGTTTCGCGCCCATCCACTACATGGATAATCTGGAACGCGAAAATCATCGCCTGTTCATCGGACCGGAAGGCAAACTGTACAACGCCCGCAACGGCCGCCCCTTCGACACCGGGGATAACCCGGACAATATTTTCGTCATGGACGAGTTCGGCAATCTGTACGCCGCCGAGAAGATCCCCGGCCTGATCCAGCATTCGTCCTTCTTCGGTGGCCGCACCGTCACCGCCGCGGGCTTCGTCGAAGCCCGCGACGGATATATCACCACGATCCTCGACAGCAGTGGCCACTACGTGCCCGACCTGCAACTCAACGACTATGCCCTCGCGATGTTGAAGACCAAGGGACTGCGCCTCGCCGACGACCACAAACGGTATTACGTCGGGGACGACGGTGAGATCAAGATGCGCTCGCCGGAAGCCGAGACGGAAGCACAACGCACAGCACTCGAACGCGCACAACGTATTATCGCCAAAGGCCCCAGCCCCACTCGTCCGTTCAGGATCTACCAGACCGATCAATCGCTCTCTCATCTCAGCTGGGATCACTTCCCACCCGGAACAACCATCACCTTCCACAGCAACACGCACTCCGTCACCGCCACGGTCACCGGATACCAAGACCTGCAAGTCATCGATCACGACCTCGGCGAACCGAACAACACCGACCGGTTCATCGCGAACCTCGACACCATCGAAACCATCATCCGAGACCGCGACATAACCACCGTCAAGACCGAACAACCCGAACAAACCCCACGAGCAACAGCAGCCGCTCCCCTCCCCGACGAATACGACGGCACCACCGCGCCACACGCCACGGCGGAAGCTCCGCATCCCCTCAGCGCCGGCGGGGACACGGTGCCACTGACGAAAATTCCCGGACGCTCACCCCTGCGGTTCACATCTTCACGCCTCCCGCTGCTCGGCTACCCGCCGGACAAGACACCACACCCTGGCCGGACCCGGCCGCAGCCCGTGCACGACACGCCGGTCCAGCGCATGAACGCCGCGCAACTCGAATCGCATCGGCTGTTCGTCGGTCCGGACGGCCGGCTGTTCCGCGCCGCCGATGGCCGGCTGTTCGACACCACGCGGGCCGATTCCGCACCAGTGCGCTTCGCCATGGACGAGTCCGGCAACCTCTACGCCGGCCCGGTGACCGACCCCCGGTCCTTCCTCGGCGAGCATGCCGCCAGCGCGATGGGCACCCTCGCGGTGCACCACGGCCGGCTCACCACCTGGAGCGACCACACCGACGAGCACACCTCGCCACCGCAGCACAACGACTACGCCCTGGATCTGCTCCGGCGGCAAGGACTTTCACCCGCCGACGACTTCACCCGGCTCGACCGGAACAACGCCGCACGCGATCGCATCGGCGAACTGGACCGCCAACGCACCGAACTCGCGCACCGCCAGATCCTGCTCGATGCGGCCACCGAGGTCCTCACCCGCAAGACCGCCGAACCACCTACCGAACCCGACTCGCTCGCACACCGAGCCGTGCACGTCGCACGCCAAGCTCTGGACCAGCGGCAGACCGAGCTGAACCGCCTACGAGACAAACTCGGCACAGGCGCCATCGACAAAGCCCTGCAAGAGCAAATCTTCGCGCACCCGGCCCCCGCCGGACCCCAGGACCTCATCGTGCCGCCGTACCCATCGCGCGAACTCGAGAACGACATCGACGAGGACGACCACACCCCCTGGTGGACGCAATACGCCCAAAGCTGGTGGGACAGCCTGCACTTCGCAGACCTCGCACCCGAGCACCAGCGACGCATGCTCGACGCCTACCCCGGACTGCGCAACGGCCGAGGCATACCCCCCGCGGTGCGAGACACACTGAACCGCAGATACCTTCAACTCGAGATCGACCGCCTCAACAAGCTCGCCGCCCTCGGAGACCTGGAAACAGATCTCGCGCACCGGCTGGAATCCATGCGAGTAACCCTCGTCGACCTGCATGTCACGCAATGGGATGCCGCGCTCGCGGCCCGCCTCCAGGACCTCGAGGTCCCCCCGGTGCGCCTGCTGTACTTCCAGCACGACACCCACGAACAGGACATGGGCGCGGTAATCGCCATCGGCCATGCCGACATCTCGGTGGACGCACGATGGCACTTCCCCCTGAACTCCACCAGCGATTCGGTCAACAGCACGATCACCGCGGCCGCACACCAACACGCGCAGACACTCCGCACGACGCCCGGCCACCTCACGCTGGTGCGGATCGACCGCAACACCCAGGACCCCCCGAGCCAAACGGATAACATACGCCGGTTCCGCACCGCGTTCGCCGGCGACACCTTCGCCCGCCAGACTCTGCCCACAGTCGGCGACCTGCTCGAGATGGTGCACACCGCGGTCCGCGCACACGACTCGGAACCACGACTCAACGCGATACTGGCGAACGTCGCCTCGGATGACGACCTGCCCGCGTGGATCGATCGGCTTCGTTCCAACACCGAACTCGAGGCTCTGCTGTCCAAACCACACGAGCCCTACCCGAACCCCGAAAGATTCCAGAACCGGCGCGTCGAACTGAACGCCAAGACCGACCGCACCGAACCCGAAGAACGAGAACTACAGGCGCTGAACAACCTGCGACCCGACGAGCCGGGAGCAATGAACCGCTGGGGGACGATCGAGTCCGAAGCCGATCTCCACCGCGAACTCACCAGCTACTTCCGCGAGGAATTCGAGCGGGAATTCACCGCCGACACCGTCAAGGACGTGCGCGACCGGCTCGATCAAGCCACTGCACGCCCGATGCGGCTGACCGAACCGATGATGGCCATCAGCACACTACGCTCCATCGACTCCCTGGCCACAGGCCCGGACGGCAGCGTGCTCGATGTGGTTCAGCAGGAACGCGGATACCTGGACATCGCGGTACACCCCAACCCGGACGGCAGCTACTTCGACCGATACCGCGTGGAATGGGTGGTACCCGACGACGCACACGGCCTCTACCTCGGCAACAACGCCAACGACACGGACCGCAACACACTCTGGCTGGCCCGCGGCACCCGCTACCGGATCACCCGAATCACCACACCCACCGACCCGAACGACCACACCATACTGCGAGCCGAGATACTGCCGCCGTCAGCGCCCGACCAACCCGGAACCCACCACCCGGCATCCGAACAACCGGCATCCGAACACTCAGCATCCAACCCCCTGGCCGAAGAAACCGCCGCCCCCGATCACCCGCAACAACGCCGGGAGACAGTGCACGACGCCGCCGACGCCCTGATGTCCGCCATCGCCCGGATGACGGGCCGTACCGGTGACGACACCAGCGCAGACCTCGAGGCATACCTCGACGAGGCCGAGGAACTCGAACCCGAACGCCGTGCCGAGGCCGACTACGACCGGCGGCACAACGAAATCGACGACGCGGCCTGGCAACGCGAACTCCAGAACCGAACCGAATTCGACAACTGGCTCCCGAACGCACGCCGGATCATGGCCGATCTCGCCCTCCACCCGAACCCGACCGATCCGCAAGTCGTAGACGACCGCCTGCGCCTAGCCTCCGAATTCTTCGAGACACGCGTACGCAGCGTGCACCCCGACGGACGAGTCGTCGACATCAACCAGGTACCCCCGAGCACGCGGGAGCACGCGCCCCTGGTGCATGTACATCACACGCCGGACGGTCACTACACAGTCAGCGACACAGCCGAACCACAAGCCGACAGCGACGGGGAAGCCATCTCGCCGCAGGCCGCTCCCTCGGACGCCGCCCAGGACGAATCCGCCGCCGACTTCTTCACGGGCCTATAAGACAGTCAGGTCGGCACGATCAGCGCGAGTCCTCGCCCGACACGGTCGATTGCGGTGCCGACAACCCAGCGGCTGCCGCCGTCGGTTGTCGATCGGCACCCAGGTCTTGGCTGCTGGGACGATCGCAGCACGCCGGCTGTCGGCGAGCGATGCACATCTCGTGCCTCGTCCAGGTAGGTCGGTGTGGTAACCGGATGTCGGGTTGATCGAGGACTTCTGTGCGGTGATGCTGCCGGGTGGAGGTGGTGTCGTGACACGCAAGCCAGGTGTGTTTGTCAGAGCGGTGAGTCCCGAAGAGGGCCGCAGGCTGCGGCAGATCACGCGCAGGAGCAAGCAGCCGGTGCGGATGCGGCGCGCGATCGTGGTGATGGCTTCGGCGCAGCGGCAGCCGGTCCCCGCGATCGCCCGGCTGATGCAGGTCAGCGAAGCCTATGTGCGGCAAGTGATCCACGAGTTCAATGAACGGGGGTTCGAAGTCTTGGACCCAAAATGGAGCGGGGCAGGCCGGGGGAAGTGGATCGGGTGGCGCGTGAACGCATCGCTTGTATTGCTCGGTGCTGCCCCTCGGGATCTGGGGTGGCCGTTCTCGACGTGGAGCCTGTCGAAACTGCGAGAAGTGCTGGCCACCAATGGAATCGCTGAGATCGGCCGTGCGACGCTGCGTAAGATCTTGAAGGCCGAGGGGGTGTCGTGGCAGGCGGTCAAGACCTGGAAGGCCGGCCGCGACCCGGGAATTCACTGCGAAGGTGAACCGTGTCCTGGATCTTTACGATCATCGGCCCGCGGACGGAGGGGTCGTTTGTGTTGATGAGTTCGGGCCGTTGAATTTGTAACCCGCCGTAGCGGACTCGACCGCGGAGCAGAGAGTCGGCACGCGCGGGAGCAGACAGCGCACCCACATGACTGCTACGACGTCATCAGTGCTGTGGCGCGTTCGGCGATCATCACGCAGCCGAGGTATGTGTTGCCTGCGGGGATGATCGGCATCGCGCTGGCGTCGATGACACGTAGATTCCGCGTCCCTCGGACTCTGCATTGTTCGTCGAGTACCGCTTCCGGGTCGGTCGCGGAGCCCATCGCGCATGTGCCGACCTGATGGTTGTAGGAGGCGCGGGCGTTACTCCATGCCGAGCGAATGGCGGTGACGGTGTCCAGTCGTCCCAGTGGTGCCACCCGGACGGCACCGAGTTTCGCGAATGCCTCGGTTTCCTCCCATCGCATCATGGTCTCGAAGACGGGAAGCAGGCGCTGCAGATCCACCTCGGATGCCTGCGGCATGACGATGGCAGGGCGCGCGCCGGGGGCGGCGCTGGTCAGCATGACCGATCCGGGCGTGCTCAGCCGCATCAGGAATATCGCCATGGCAAAGAACGACACGTCCGCTTCGACGGCGGTGACCGGAGAGGGGAACACGTGTGTGTCGATCGAGGAGCCGTGACCGGCAATCCAGACCGTCTGCACTGGTGAACCCGTCATCGGGGCGGGCCCGTCGTGCCGGTAGAGCAGTGGGACGCCTATGTGGTCCTGATAGTTGCCCCCCACGCCCGGCGAGTCCACTACAACATCGATACCGACGCCCCGCAGATGACGGGCCGCGCCGATTCCCGAGCGTTGCAACAGCAGCGGTGAACCGAACGCACCGGCACAGACCACGACCTGGTCGGCGTGGATGATCTCGCCGTCGCCTGTGCGGACGCCGATCGCGCGCACCCCGTCGAACAGGATCTCCTCGACTCGGGTTCGGGTGCGGATTTCCAGGTTGGCGCGTGCGCGGACCGCCGCAGTGAGATAGGCGTCGCTGACCGTGAGACGCCGGGTCGCGCCAGGCTGCACGGTCGCGGGGAATATCCCGAGCGCGGGCAAGGTCGTGGGGTCGTTGACATCGGGGGTGGTCGGGATTCCGAGCTCTGCGAGGCCGTCGTAGAACGCGCGGTGCGCCGGGGCGAACTCCTCGCGCCGCCAGCGCCGTACGTGTAGCGGGCCGCGGTTGCCGTGGATCATAGAGTCGGGAAAGTCGCTGTCGTGCTCGATGTCGATGAAGGCTTTCGACACGCTCTCCCAGCTCCACGAGGGCAGACCGGCCTCGGCCCAGGTGTCGTAGTCACCGGGCTGACCACGCACCGTGGCCAGGTAGTTGATGGCCGAGGCCCCACCGAGTACCGAGGCGGTGATCGTCGGCGCCATACCGCTTTCCAGGCTCTCAGCGGAAAGAGGTTGTGCGAACTCGCTTCCCGCCCAGACCAGGTGCGCACGGTGCGGATCCCGGATGCCGGCATCGTAGACACTGTCGTCGTGGCCTGCTTCCAACAGCAGCACCGAGCGCGCGGAGTCCTCGCTCGATCGGGCGGCGACCACGCAGCCGCTGGTACCGCCACCCACAATGACCACATCGACCATGGACAGTTCTCCTCGGAAATATTGCTTTCGCCCGCCGTCAATATCGAACAGCCTCAGAATACTCATGTCTGAACAGTTGTCTATCCTTGTGTCCACCCCCCTCTTCTATGTCGTACTACGCGGCATCGTGGGGTGCCGTGTGAAGGTTTCGACAGGCTCCACGTCGAGAACCGCCACCCCAATCCCGGGGCAGCACCGAGCAATACAAGCGATGCGTTCACGCGCCACCCGATCCACTTCTCCCGGCCTGCCCCCGCTCCATTCACCCGGCAGCATCACCGCACAGAAGTCCTCGATCAACCCGACATCCGGTTACCACACCGACCTACCTGGACGAGGCACTAGCCGAGGATGCGGGTGAGCAGCGCCGCGAGATTGTCGCGCTCGGTGGCCGACAGGGCGTCCAAGAGGTCGTGTTGAACCTCGGTGAGCATCGTGTCGAGTTCTTCGAGCCGTCGCTGCCCGGCGGCGGTCAGGGCGACCAGGTTGCGGCGCCGATCGCTCGGGTCCGGGGTGCGGGCGACGTGGCCTTGTTCCGTCAGCTCATTGAGCATCGCGTGCATGTCACTCTGGTCGATTCCGCACCGTTGACCGATCCGCACCTGGCTGTCCGGGCCGAACTCCTCCAGCGCGGCGAGGATCGAGAAGTGGTAGGCGCGCCCATCGACCGCGGCCATCGTCTCTCCGATGAGCCGATGCGCTCGCACGGAAACCTTGTTGATCAGCCAGCTCGGTTTGCGGCGCAGACGGGTTGGCGCTTCGTCCATCTCCATGCGCGAAGTCTAGCCAATCCCTTGGTCCGTCCCACTAACACTGTTACTCTTGGCTGGACCAAGATTGGTCGACCCAAGGGATTGAAGGTAGAAACGATGTCACTCACTTTGGACGAAGCGCGGGCCGTCAGCGTCCGGGTATGCGAACACGCCGCTCAACTCGGCGCGAAGGTCACGGTGGCAATCGTCGATGGCGGCGGGCACCTGCAGGTTCTCGATCGCATGGACGGTGCGCCTCCGCTGTCGGCTCGTATCGCCCCGGCGAAAGCTTCCAGCGTTGCGCTGTTTCATCGCGACGGCAGCGAGCTGGTCCGTATGCAGCAGTCGTGGCCCTCGTTGTTCGCGCATATGGACGACATAGCGGGAACACCCATCGTGGGAGGTGCGGGCTCTCGGCTGATTCGGCGCGGAGATGTCGTCATCGGCGCGATCTCGGTCAGCGGAGGGAGGGCGCCGGGGCAGGACGACGAGTGCGCCGACATCGGGCTCGACTCCCTGTCGCCCTCTGCGTCAACGTAATTGACACGCACACTGTCGAGCAGCGCCGGTCAGCACTCGGGCCTGCTCGCCGACAACAGCGTCTCCGGCGACTGACCGGTCGAGCGCGGCCTGCTCGGTCAGTGGGCGATGGAGTTGATGATGCTGCGGGCCCCTTGGCGCAGGAGGTCGGCGCCGACGAAGAAGCCCAGTGCCTGCGGATCTTCGGGGACGCCCCAGTGCTGGGAGTCGAGCCACTGCGTACCGTCGAGGTTGAAGACCTTGCCGCGCAAGGACAGTCGGCCATCGGCCTCGATCCGGCACACGCCGGCGATGGGGCTGTTGCAATGCCCCTGGAGGGCGTGCAGCATGGCGCGTTCGGTGTCGGCCTGTTTGCGGGTGGCCGGATCGTCCAGGTGGACAAGGGATTCGCAAAGCTCGGTGTCGTCGGCGCGGCAGACCAGGGCGATGATGCCCGCGCCGATCGGCGGGCACATGATGTCGTGCGGCAGGGTCTCGGTGATGCGGTGGGCTTGATCCACCCGGTGCAGGCCGGACACCGCGGCGATCAGCGCGTCGAAGTGGCCCTCCTCGAGGCGGGCCAGGCGGGTGTTGACGTTGCCGCGCAACGGTTTCACGGTCAGGTGCGGAAAGTGCAGGCGCAGCTGTGCGGTGCGGCGCACCGAACTGGTGCCGACCACCGAACCGGGCGGCAGCTCCGCCAGGGGTGCGCCGGTGGCGGTGATCACGGCGTCGTGCGTGTCCTCACGAGGGCCGTATCCGGCGAACGTCAGCCCCTGCGGGAGCGGGATGTCGCCGGGAATGTCCTTGAGGCAGTGCACCGCGAGGTCCGCGTCCCCGCCCAGGACCGCGTCGTCGATTTCCTTGACGAACGCACCCTTACCGCCGAGCTTGGACAGGTCCCCCATCCACCGGTCTCCGGCGGAGGTGACCTTCACCAGCTCACTCTCGACGCCGAGACCGGCGAGTTGCGAGGCGATCTGCTCGGCTTGGGCCAGAGCCATGGGGCTGGATCGAGTGGAGATCCGGATGACGCGCGACGGCATTCGGGCAGCTTACCGCTACCGGGTGCGAACGCCTTCGACAGGCCCCGCGCATTCGTGAGTACCTTGTTCGAGTATGGACAATGAGGGACCCAGCCGGACAGCGCTCGCGACCGCTTACGCCCGCGCCTACCATCACATTGCCGACCGGCCGAGGATTCTGACCGATCCGCTGGCGGCACGTCTGCTGGGTGTCACCGCGGACGAGCTGACCGAAATGGGCAGGCCCGCGCAGAACAATCCCGGCAGCGGGGTGGGCTCGGGAATCCTGTGGCTGGCTGTCAGTGATCGGCCGCGCCGCCTGTTCTTCGCCGCTCGCGCCCGTTTCGCCGAGGATCGTGTGGCCGCGGCTGTGGCTACCGGCGCGCGACAGGTCGTGATCCTCGGTGCGGGCCTGGACACCTTCGCCTACCGCAACCCACATCCCGGCCTGCGGGTATTCGAGGTCGACCATCCCGCTACCCAGGCGTGGAAGCACCAACGCCTCGCCGACTCCGGCATCGACCAGCCCGAGAGTCTGACCTTCGTGCCGGTCGACTTCGAAACCGACACGCTGGCAGCAGGATTGGAGTCCGCCGGATTCAGCCGGACCGATCCGGCCGTATTCGTGTGGCTCGGTGTCGTCTTCTATCTGACCCCGGACGCCGCCCGCACCACCCTCGAGTACATCGCTGGTCAATCCGCGCCGGTCGAGGTGATCTTCGACTACCTGCGGTCGGCGGACACCGACGAGGATCGTGCGCGGTTGCGGGCGCGCGCACATCGGGCGGACGCCGTCGGCGAACCCTGGTTCAGCTACTTCACTCCCGACGGCATCGCCGCGCAGTTGCGCGCGCTCGGCTTCACCGACATCGAAGACCGTTCCGCCACCGACCTCGTCGCCGGATACCTCGATGAATCAACGGAATTCGAGGGCGAACCACCCCAGGGGCTGCGCCCGGTTCGCATGCTACGGGCGAGCCGCTGAGAGGCGTCACACGGTCCCCGGCGGTATCAGCTATCCGTGGCGAGGGTTTCGATTCGCGCCAATGTCCTTGCGCTGCCATCGACTTCGAGCTGCACACGCAGGCCGGTGACATCCCGCCAGGCGCGGATCGAGACATCATCACCCGCCATCACCGGACCGGCGTGTTCGAGGATCACCCGATACGGCGGACGCTGCGCATCGGCGAAACGGACCAGCGCCTCCTCCACCGCGGCCCAGTGCACAGCGTTGTTGACGTGCCCGTAGTGGTCGACATCGGTGACCCGCAGCGGGAACGACCATGATTCGGCGTCCTCACCGGCGTCCTCCCGCAGGGCGGCCCGCCACCGCAGCCGATGCTCGGTGGTGGCGGCGAGCATCGGCGCCATGAAGCGGTCGCTCATCCGCGCCGGACGGCCGGCCTCGATGTCGACGTGGATGAGGAACATCGCCGCCTCGATCAGGCCGCCGTTCTCGCTGCTCACCTGGATGCGCATATCGCACCAGCGATTCGACAGGGCGGCCGGCCATCGGCGCAGATGCACCCGATCCCCGAACGCGATCGGCGTGAGCACATCGATCACGGTCCGGCGCACGATCCACCCCGGGTGCAGATCCCCCTCCTCGACCGCCCGCAGATGGTCGTACCCGACGTCCTGCAGGTATCGCGCCACCGCGTCCAGACGCAGCCGCTCGTCGCCGTCGGTGTCTCCGAGGCGCACCGGCCACTGTTCGTGGAACGCCCGGCTCAGGTCCGGGCACGCCGGGAGCGGTGACGCGATGTCCAGTAAGCCGTCGACGGCCGTGGCAGCACCCATGA
The DNA here is from genome assembly GCF_019038435.1 of Nocardia alni. Taxonomy (GTDB): domain Bacteria; phylum Actinomycetota; class Actinomycetes; order Mycobacteriales; family Mycobacteriaceae; genus Nocardia; species Nocardia alni. Next base: position 5,634 of record NZ_JAGPOX010000136.1, on the reverse strand, counting down.
ACACGTCCTTTCGGGGTCATGGGCGAGCGTACCGACCGAACGTCCCGATCGCCCGGCTCGACACGGCATCGTCCGAGGCCACGCCGAGCCGACCGGCGTACCTACGCCCGCTTCGCGGCGGTGACGGCGGCGCTCTTGGGATCGCCCGACGGCAGGGCGATATCGGTGTCCAGCGACAGCGGCTGGCCCAAATTCGGTGTGCCGTCGGCGTTCCAGGTGAACTTCTGGGCCCGGGTGGTGCGACCGTCGTACGTGTAGGCGCTGGTGGTCTTGCCGTGGTAGACGATCCAGTCCTCGGTGCCGTCGGGGCTCTGGAAGAAGCTGTTCGAGCCGGGGCCGAAGACGTTGGCCGCGTCGTTGCGGCTGAATACCGCGTTCGGGTACTGGGTCCAGTTGCCGGGGACCAGCGGGTCGGCGCCGGACGGGAGCGTACGCATCCACAGCTGGTAGTCCGGTTTGCCGGTATCGCAGGTGGAATAGACCAGGTAGGTGGTGCCGTTGCGCTGGATCGTCACCGGGGCCTCACGCACCTCGGTGCATCCACCCGACGACTCCAGGTACACCGCGGGGCCGGACAGGGTGACCGGATCGCTCATCGGGGCGATCTGCAGCAGATTGTTCGGGCCGCTCCAGATCAGATAGTACTTGCCGCCGAGAATCAGCAACTCCGGATCGATCGCCCACGCATCCCCGAGCTGGCCGACGAATGTGTACGGGCCCAACGGATTCGTGCCCGACGACTTCAGCACATAGATGCGATGAGCGTCGTTGGTACCGTCGCTGGCGGTGTAGTAGAAGTACCAATTCCCTTCCACCAGGCGGAAACACGGCGCCCACATATCCTGATTACGAGACGCGGTCGTATCGGTCCACACCGTATTCGCTTGCGCGGTAGCCAGATCGGCCAGCGAGGCGGCCTTCCAGATCTGCAAGGAATTGCCCTGACTGGTGGACAGGTAGTAGTTCCCGTCGTAATAGGTCATGAACGGGTCCGGCCCCTGATTGAGCGGATTGCGAAACGTACCAGCGGTTCCCGTACCGGCGGCTGCATTGGTCATTCGAACGTCTTACCCCTCATTGTCGATCTCGTAACGAGCTTCCCCGGCCCGACTCTAGGGCATCGCACCGCGCGCCCACCATCGAAAGGCGACGCCGATGTCCCCCACCAGCGGCGATTATCGGGTGGCCGATCACCCGCACCGGATGTGAGAATTCCCGGTATGGCACCGAAAGATCCGGTCGACTGCCGGAACCGGGACGAACTCGCGGCGGCGGTCCGAGCGGGCGTGGAACCGAAGTGGCTCATGTTCTGGGGGCACCGGCCGCCGAAGGACGGGGGCGTGAGTGCGAGCTGCATGAGTCAGTGGTGGCCCGTGTCTTTCACCGTCGACGACACGACGTACGGCTCCGCCGAGCACTGGATGATGGCGGGCAAGGCACGGCTGTTCGGCGACGAGACGACCCGGCAGCGGATCCTGGCCGCGCGCACCCCCGCCGAGGCGAAGAAGCTGGGCCGGCTGGTCCGCGATTTCGACGAAAAGATCTGGTCCGCAGAATGTTTCGAGCTGGTCGTGCTGGGCAACGTGGCCAAGTTCGGGCAACACCCGGACCTCCTGGCCTATCTGCTGGGCGCCGCCGGACGTGTGCTGGTCGAGGCCAGCCCCGTGGACCGGGTCTGGGGCATCGGCCTGGCCGCCGACGACGACCACGCCGCCGACCCCGACCACTGGCGCGGACTGAACCTGCTCGGCTTCGCCCTGATGGAGGCACGCTCCCGGCTGGCCGGCGCCGCCTAGCTCATTCCGGCCGCCGTCCGGAACCCCCGCACGGTCCGCTGCAAGACAGGCTGGTCACCTCGAGTCCCTGTCGAACTCCGTCGCGTTCGTGCGGGACTCGCCCGATCACCGGCTGGGACTGTCTCGTCATGCGCGGATCAGCACACCGTCGCCCGCGATTCGACAGGGGCCCGCCGCGGCAAATCCAGGGCTCAGTCGTCGGCTCGGGTGCGGATCGCGGCTCCCGACCAGGTGGCCGGATCGATGCGGCCCTGATAGAGCGGCAATTCGAGCGGCTGATCATCGGGACGGAATTGCTGCCAGAGACGATTGAGCCCGGCGGTACCGTAACGACGGACGTTGGTGACCTCGTCGAGGTCGATGACGTCGGTCAGCGTGGTATCACTGTCCCCCACGGCCTCGCTGCGAACCGTCCCCTGCGGATCGACAAGCATGCTGCGCCCCGTACCCACCGGTGCCGCGCAATTGACGCTGGCAACGAAGACCTGGTTCACGATCGCGTTGGCACGCGCCAGCACCTGCTCCTGCGCACGGTCACTCCCGGTGGTCTCCACGACGTTCAGCACCAACTCGGCGCCCATCCACGCCAAATGCCGAGTCGTCTCCGGAAACCAGGCGTCATAACAGATCGACAGCCCGACCCGCCCGATCCCATCGAGCTCGACAACAACGAATTCTGCCCCAGGACAAGTGGTTTCATAAGGTCGCCAGGGAAACATCTTGCGGTAAGCAGCAACCCGCTCACCACGGGGCGAGTAAACAACAGCAGTGTTGTAAACCTTCCCGTCACCCCCACGCTCATACACGCTCCCAGGCACAAGCCAAATCCGAAGATCCCCCGCCAGCGCGGCGAGCGCCTTGCCACGAGCCCCGTCGAGCGGCTCGGCGAGCGCCTCGGGCGCTGTCCCGGCCGGCCCACACAAATGCATCTCCGGATAGACGACCAACGGAGTATCCGGAAGCCCATGAATGCGCTCACGGATATCGGCGGCGAAACCGTCGAGGTCAGCGGCAGGGCGCTTCGCCGCTTGGGCCAGCACGAGGGCCAGAGGTCGTGACATGGGTACCACCGTGGGTGAGTATGGGGCACGCGGGTCTATGTCGAACTATGGACGGCAAGCCGCAAGCTGTGCGACCGAACTGAACCGTACCCGACCCTGGATCGGCGGCGTCGAGCACCGCCGATGCCTTCCTCGTGGTACTACCGGCGCGGCGATGGCCGCGGCACGAGTCGGCGGCGGTCTTCACCAACTCGCGGGAGCTGCTTCGATATTGGTGAGGAGCTGTGACCCGTCGGCAAGAATTCGCACCGCCAGCTTGCTCGTTTCAGCGCCGGTCCCGCTGCCCCAGGTGAGCGTTACGCTCATTTCGATATGCCCCATACCGGCATCGTGATACTTGACGTCCCATTCGGTGGGGATCTTCCCGGAGAGCAGGACGCCGTCGCCGTCGTTCGCCGCCTCCCAGGTCTCCAGTTGCTGCTGCAGTTCGCTGGTCATATAGTGCGCGCGCAACTGTGTGGACAGGTCGTCGGTGCGATCGGAAATCGCGTCGATGTACGCCGCATAGAAGTTGGCCACGCGATCTGAGCAGCTCAAAGATCCAGTTCGGTGGGTCTGCGCTTCGGCGGTTCCAGGGGTCGACATAAGGTGGTGCCTTCGCTTTCATGCGGAACTCGGTCAGGTCTCGGGCGCTGTCCAGCATCACGCGTCACCGACCGTTCGGTCGCGAGTCGAAGGTCCTCAGTCCTGGTACTGAAAGTCACGGCGGCGCAGCATATTCGTCGTCCGGGCCAGGAATCACCGATCCGGTCCGGCTCGTTCCAGCACCCCATGATCGGATGGAGCACCGATCTTCGCGGCGTCCCCGCGCTTGAAATCGCTCAATGCGTCACTGCCGTCGATCATCTCGCGCAGTGCGGCGACGGGTGCCGCGGGGGTGGCGGCGTCTCGTTCGCCCGCGTCGGGGTTGAAACAGATCACAGGCGAACACCTATGAAACACATGGCTTCTCGGCATTCCTCGATCGATCCCTTGAAGACTTCCCGGCAACGTGGAAGCATGGGAAGGTTGTTCGGTGCGTGCACCGAATACCGGTTGAAAGGCGCTGTCCGCCTGTCTGATCTGGAGGTCACCACGGTGATTGAGAAAATGAGCTTCGAGCCCGCTGACGTGTACGAGGCCCCGCTGCTGGCCGAAGTCGGAGACTTCGCCGACCTCACCCAGGGCAATACCGGGGACAAAGTCGAGGATGGCGCCACCTGGTACCAGTGGTCGTGACTCGGTGTGCGGGTGCCGGTTCGCGGCCGCATTGCGGTGCGGGCCGGCACCCGCACGTTCCCGCTGGTGATCCTCGCGGGAGAACCGACACCGGAAGGAAGCCAGGGCCTGGTTGAGCGGGCCCGAGCCTGTTCGCGGCTCGGGGCAGAAGTGCCAGATAGCGAGATGCCAAGGGTGGGCTGTTGAATGAGTGACACGGTGGCGTGCTGGTTCGTGGCACTCCCGGATCGGGAGACACGGCAGGGATTCGTGGAACGGCTGCGGGAGGGGGCCGTCGATGTGGTACGCCATCCGTCGGGTCGGCCGTGGCTGGTGGGTTCTTGGCCGCCGGGGCGGATGGTTCTGGCTTCGGAGGGCGGACAGATGCTCGCGGTCATGGGCACCTCGTCAACGACACCTGTGGACCTGACAGCCCGTCTGAAGAGGGTTCGTACGGTCGCGGACGTCGAATCCGCGCTACACGGGGTGTACGGCAGTTTCCATGTGGCCGCGTCCGTGGACGGCCACATGTACGTGCGCGGGAGCGCCTTCGGGGTCCGGCGCCTGTACCAGGCGACGGTCGAGGGAGTGACGGTGTGCGCGGACCGGGCCCGCACGCTGGCCCACCTCACCGCCGCCGACCTTGATCCGGCCCGAGTCGCGGCCCGTCTTGCCGCGCCCTGCCTGCCGCACCCGTTGGCTGACGCCCCGATGTGGACCGGGGTGGCAACCGTCGAACCCGGCCACGCTCTCCGCGTTGCTCCTGACGGACGTGCGCGCACCATCGCATGGTGGCAGCCGCCGCCCGCGCACCTGCCTTTGACGAATGCCGCAGGACTGTTACGCGAGGCTCTGCGAGCCGCCGTGGCCCTGCGCGTGCGTCCGGGCCGGGTGCTGGCCGCAGATCTGTCCGGCGGCATGGATTCCACATCACTGTGTTTCCTGGCTGCCGAAGCCGGCGCTCACCTGGTCACCTCGACTCAGCACTGGGACAGCCCCGGTAACCAGGACCACCACTACGCCCGCTTTGCCGTCGACCGCCTGGCCCACATCGAGCCCCTGGTCTTCACCTCCGCTGACTTGCCTGCGTGCTTCACCGGTCTCGACGAACGCCGCGAGCCCCTGGAAGAGCCTTCGGGCCTCCTGCGCAACCGAGCGCGACACCGCCACACGGCCGACGCCCTGCGCGCCCGAGGGGCCGAGCTGCGCCTGTCGGGACACGGAGGCGACCACGCCGTCGTGCCCCCCGACGCCTACCTCCACACCCTCTGGCGCCGTAGCCCCCTGACCGCACTGCGAGTCACCAACGGATTCAAGGCCCGCGGCCGTTGGAGCCTGCCGACCGCCGCGAGGATGCTGCTGCGCACCGACTCCTACGCCGCCTGGCTCATCGGCGCCGCCGCCCACCTGCGCGAAAGCGCCAGGACGAACCCGGGCCCCGCCCCGTGGGGGCCCCGGCCAGCCCTGCCGCCCTGGGCGAGCGACCAAGCCGTGGACCTGGTCGCCGCAGTCCTACGCCGCGCAGCCGAACACACCGAGCCGCTGGACCCCGACCCCGGCCGGCACGCCTGGCTCCACCA
>NZ_JAGPOX010000135.1 GCF_019038435.1 Nocardia alni | reverse complement strand
GGGCAGGGTGGGGTCGTCGTCGTCGACGGCGAACCGGGGGTCGGTAAGACCGCTCTGCTCGATGAGGTCGTCCGGAGCGCGGACCGAGCGCGGACCCGGCTACTGACCAGCGCGGCCAACGAACTGGACATGCGTATGCCCTTCGCCGCGCTCAGGTCCTGGCTGTCGGCCGATTGGCTGCGGGGCGAATCCGCCCATCCGACCGTCGAACGTGCCCGCGCGCTGCTGCGCGGCGAAGGCGCGGGCGAAGGGGGCGCGGTCGCCTGGGAGATCTCCGTGATCGACAGGCTCGTCGACATCTTCGAAAGTCTCTGCGCCACAGGGCCGTTGCTGCTGGTCATGGACGACGCGCACTGGGCCGACCCGTCCAGCCTGCGGGCGGTCGCCCGGCTGCACGAGACGACCGACGAACTTCCGCTCCTGATCGTCCTGACCATGCGCCCCCTGCCCAGGACCGAGCCCCTGCGGGGGCTGCTCGATCAGTTCACCGCGGGCGCGATACGAGTTTCCCTGGGCCCGTTGGCCGATCACGACGGCACCGACCTCGCCGCGGATATGCTCGGTGCGCCCGCCGGCCCGGCATTGGGCCGCGCGCTCGCGTGGACAGCCGGAAATCCGCTGTTCATCACCGAATTGGTGGCCGGTTTACAGCAGGCCGGGCAGCTCACCCGCGAGCCGGACGGCACGATCGAGCTGACCACCACCGCGGCGGGCGACGAACCGCGCCTGCCCGCCTCGCTCACCGAGGCCATCCTGCGCCGCCTGGATTATCTGCCGACGAATGTGCGGCGGGTGCTGTCGCTGGCGGCGGCCCTGGGGGTGAGCGTCGAGGCGGGCGAACTGACTGCCGTACTCGGCGCCGAGGCCGAGGAGATCGACGATGTGGTGAGCCTGGCGATCGAGGCGAGAGTCCTGTCCCGCAGCCGGGACGGCCTGGTCCACCCGTCGCCCGGGCACCCCGCATCGAATCGCGACGCGGTACTGGTGTTCAGGCACGACCTGATCCGGCGGGTCTTCGCGGCACAGGTGCCGAAGGTGACCCGGGCAAGCCTGCAGTCGCACGCCGCACAGACCCTGATGAGCGCCGGCGGGCCGGTCGAACGCATTGCCGAATACCTGATCTCGAGCGGTGTGCACCTGGACTCGAACGGCATCGCGTGGCTGATGAAGTCGGCCAATCGGCTGATCATCGTTGCCCCCGAGAACGCCGTGCGACTGCTGTCCGATGCCATCGGCTCCACAACCGACACCAACTCGGGCCCCCTGCTGCGGATGCTGCTCGTGCGAGCGCTGCTGTGGGACGGGCATGCGCGGGAGGCCGAGAGCGCCGCGCGCGAGGCGCTGGAACGGCCGGAACTGCGACAGGGGGCCCCGGGCCAGTTCCGCAACATCCTGCTCTTGCTGTTGTCCATGGCCTGCATGGCACAGGGGAAAGTCCGAGCGGCACACGATGTTTCGATCGACGCGGTCCGCGAGGAGAGCATCCTGCCGAACCTGGAGGCGCGGCATCAGGGCATGCTCGCCTTGGAATCGCTTCTGCTCGAGAACATCCCGGCCGCCGAACGCGCCGCCGAACGCGCCGAGACCCTCGGACGCGAGATCTCCGACCCGGTCTCGATCGGCATGGCGCAGTTCTCGCTCGGGTTCGCCCGGTATTACCAATGCCGCCTGGAGGAGGGATTGCGACTGGGGGACAACCTGGTTCAGCAGTACGAGTCGCGGGCAGGCGGCGAAGGGTTCTCGTATTTCAACCCCTACACCGTGAGCGGATACAATCTGATCCAGCTGGACCGTCCGGTGGCCGCGGAGCCGATCCTCACTGCCGCAGTCGATTACGAGGACCGCAACGGCGGCACGATGCAGACCGCGAACCTGATCGCCTTGGGCCTGCTGCATTTCCTGACCGGACGATGGGATGACGCCTCGACGGTACTCACCCGGTGCGTCGGCACCGCGGACGTTCTCGGCTTCGCCAGTATCGCTCCGACCTTCGCGACGGTGATCGCGATCTGCCGGGGCGTATTCAACGGCACACCCGAGTCCATCCCGGATCTGGACGACGATATCGGCGCCCGCACCGGCGCCCCCATCCACGCCCATGCCCGGTCGCTCGCGCTGGAGGCGCGCGGACGCCCCGATGAGGCACTGGATCTGCTCATCCGCAGTTGCGCCGACGCGAAGCCGTACTGGACCGATGTCGCCCAGTACTACATCTATCCCGACATGGCGCGGCTGGCGGTGCTGACCGGCCGCTCGGCCGATCTGCGGACCATCGCGGACGATGCGCGCTCGGCCGATTCCCGCATCGACACCCCCAGCCGCCGCGCCACGGCACTGCTGTGCACCGGGCTGCTCACGCGGGATCCCGCACTGCTCACCGAATCCGCGGAGCTGTTCACCATCGCCGGGCGCCCGCTGTACACCGGTCTCGCTTACGAGAGTCTGGCCGCCGTGCAGGCCGAGGCCGGGCAGACCGCTTCCGCGCGAACGGCTTTGGACGCGGCCGTCGAGCTGTATTCGGGCATGGAGGCCGAATGGGTCATCGCCCGGGCGGAGGCGTGGCTGCGCCGGCTCGGGCTGCGCCTGGGCCGCCGCGGTCCACGCAAGCGTCCGAAAACCGGTTGGGCCGCACTGACTCCCAGCGAACTGCGCGTGGCCGAATTCGTCACGCAGGGCATGTCGAACTCGCAGATCGCCACGCAGATGCTGTTGTCCCGGCGTACGGTGCAGACCCACGTGTCGAGCATCCTGAACAAGCTCGACCTCGACTCGCGGGTGCAGATCGCGCTCAGCCACGCCCACGGGTCGTGACGCCCGCGGTGAACTCGCCGATCGGGGCGGCCGGCCCCGCCTGCGGGGCGGGCTCGTCGACCCTGACGAACTCCGCGATCGCGAGCTGACGGCCGGTGTAGCCGGGATACGGATAGAGCACCAGCGAGATCGGCCGGTAGTCGCCGTGATAACTGAGCGCCCGCACGGTCACGGTGGCGGCCGCGCCGGAACGCAGGCGCTCGGCCACCCCGGACAGCCGCGCGCGGTCCCCGGGGTGGAACACGTCGGTAGGCGTCGGCAGATTGTCCCAGCGCACCCACGGCGCGGGATCGGTCAGCCAATGCGAGATGCTCGAATGTTCCACCTGCACCACGCCCAGATGCGTCCCGGCACGCCGATGCGCCTCGCGCAGCGCGATCCGTTCCAGGGCCGGAATCTGCGGCGTCACGTCGGCCGAGCCCACATCCTCGATCAGCAGCCACGCACCGCGGCTGCGCGCGTCGTCACGGGCGCGGATGGATACCCGCCAGCGCACCGAGAAGCCCGCTGTCACATCGAATTGCAGGCTGGCGCCCGGCTGGGGTTCGTACAGCAGATCCAGCACTTCACCGTGCCGATCGAAGCCCGTCCACCGGTGGAACAATTCCGCGATCGCCATGGACGGCTGGTAGTCGTGTGCGGGCATCCCGGCCAGCTGGGTCACTCCGGCCGGTAGCCGGACGGTCTGCGAGGGCAGATCCCAGGTGCCGCCCACCGCCGGATTCGGGGCGGGCACACGGCTACCGGCGGGCCCGGCCCACAGCTGCACGGCGTGGACGTCCGCCGCGGGCCCGAGCACCGGCCGGGCGTACAGCGTGTACGGGTTACCGCCGGTGCGCACCTGGACGTGCACATCCTCGGCGCGGTCGCGCGCCGCGGATACCGCCTCGTAGACCTGCGCGGTGGTCAGGCCGTGCGCGGAGGGCATCTTGCCCAGCATTCGCTGCACCACCCGCTGCCACCCGCTGAACTCACGTGGCTCCCCGCCGATCGACACGGCCGATAAGTGTTCGGGAGTCAGCGTTTCCAGCGTCACCCACGGATGGCTGCGCGACATCGCCAACGATCTCATGCCATGCATGCAACGCGGCAACGGATCACGAAACATCCGCCAACATACGTAGAACTATCCGCAAACATACGTAGAACTACGAGCGACGCCGATCAGCCGCATTCGGGCCGGGTGGGATCGCAGCTGCCGTGCGGGCCGTTACCGGGCCGGCTCGGCGATGGATCGGCCTGGTAGTTGGGCGCCCAGACCAGCGTGTTGCCCACCCACGTCAGGCCGCTTCCCGGCGGGACGATGACTATCCGCTGCTGTGGGGCCATACCGGGACGAACGGAATCCGAGCCACCGGGGGCCGTGACAACGGAGGGGCTGTGCACAGCTGCGGGTGCACCGGGGCCGGAGTGATATCCCGGGATGCCGGCATTCGCGCCCGGACCGTGTGCGAACCCGCCGCCGCCGAAGCCCGGCATACTGCCGCCACCGTAGCCCGGAACGCCGCCTGGCGCATGAGCACTACCGGGTCCGTGTGTGCCACCGCCGTAGCCCCCCGTGCCGCCGGGTGCATGCGCGCCGCCCTGGCCCGCGCCGCCGCCATAACCACCCCCGTTGTGCCCCGCGCCGCCGCTGTGCCCTGCGCCGCCGGCACTGTGGCCACCACCTCCGCCGTGCCCACCTCCGCCGTGCCCACCACCGCCAGGAGAGGCTGCGGCCAGTCCCGCCGATCCGATGGACAAGGCGACCGCTACCGCCACACATGTCAGGAATCGCGACCCCAGGGGGTTCCCCCGGGTTACCTTATCCTTCGACTCGTTCATTTTCGTACCGTTCACCGACGTCTCAATGTTGCCTTATCCCGGCCCGCCGACGTCGATACCGCGAGCAGAGCCTGTTCTTACTTCATTCAATGTACCGCTAAATAACGGTACATAAAACAGGTCTTCTCACAGTTGGGGATTCGGTGAGACTGCGCACAGCGCCGATCGCCCCGGGGCGGACCGGACGCACGCGCCAACCCGGCGCCAGGGGTCTGTCATGAACTCCGGCCGGGAATCAGGCTCCGGAGAGAACGTCGGACAGCTCGCTGTCACCGTGGAGGTACATCGTGATGTATCGATCCACGACTTCGCTGCCGGTCGTCGCGGCGACGGCCCGGATCGCGGCGAGCTGTTCGGTCAGCAGGGCCACATCCTCGGAACGGCGCTCGGAATTCTCGTACGCCGCCCACGCCGTGCGATGAAACAGCTCGACGGCGCGGCGGGCGATGCGCTCGCTGTCGGCCTTCAACCGCTCGAGCTCGCCGAGCACCTCCTCGGTCGGCAGGCCGACCCCGACCAGCCGATCGACGATCCGGACCAGCTGCGGGTCTGCCACCCGGTAGGTCGCGGCATCCACCGGCTCGTACAGCCCCAGCGCGACCACGCGGGCCAGCCCCTGTGCGACATCGGCATACCGCTGCGCAAGATCCGTGGCCGCGATATGCTCCCCCGACGACGGTGCATCGCCCGGCGTCTCGTCGGATTCCATGACGCCGAGGATGTCGCCCAGATCATCGCCGCGATCCCAAGCTTCGAGCAGTTCGCGGATGCCGTTGAGCTTGATTCCCCTGTCCAGCAGGCGGCTGATGGTACGCACCCGGTTCAGATGCTCGTCGCCGTAGTAGCCGGTGCGCCCCCGGACCTCGGGCGAGGGCAGAACCCCGCGCTCATGGTAGACGCGCAGGCTACGCACCGTCGTTCCCGCCGCACGTGCGAGCTCGTCGATCGTGTACTCCACACCCGCTGTCATATATACAAGGAAACCACACCCGAACAGCGCGGGTCAGCGCGAGTGGCCGTGTCAACGAAATCTGTGATCGGCTTCCCACCAGTGGCTATCGGGCCGTCACCGAGCGGCGGACCGGCTTATGCTCCACCCATGAGTAGTGCGAGCTCCGGCGCTCGGATCGGGAATGCCGAACGCGAGCGCGCGATGCACATTCTGGTCCACCACGCCGGGACGGGTCTGCTGAGCCTCGCCGAATTCAGCGAACGCAGCGCGCTGGCGGCCACGGCGACCACCAAGGCCGAACTCGCCCATCTACTCGTCGATCTCCCGATACCGCTCGACGAACCCGAGGACGCACCCCGGAATCCGTTGCGGCGCATCGCGATGGCCTCGGCCGTGATCGCCGTCGTCGTTCTCACGATCGCGGTGACAACCGGACATTTGCTGTGGCTGTTGGCGATCGCCGGGATCCCAGCGGCGCTCTACGCGGGCCGCCGCTGGCTCCCGTCCAGGAACCGGCCGCTATAACCAGCTGCGCGGCCGGACGCTGTTGGCGAGATCGATCAGCCGATACCGGCGCCAGCGGTCGGGGGCGATATGGGCCAGGGCCCGCAGGCTCGACTCCAATCCCTGGCGTAATCCCTTGGGAGTGACCGGAAATCCGAGTATCCGTTCGAGCTGTCGCGGTCGCGCGCCGGCCCGCAGCCACTCCAGGGCCGCACCGACCACGATCACCTTCAGCTGCAGGGACCGCGGATCGTCGGCCAGCACCGCCAGGCGCGAGGCCGCCGCACCGAGGTCGGCCTCGGTGATCTCCGCGATCGGCCGCGACACCAGTAGCAGCGAGCCGGTCATCCGTGCCATGCCGTGATGCCGGGAGGCGGCCGGCACCTCGTCCAGAATAGCCACGGCCGCAAGCAGATCCCCGTCCGCGGCCAGCCTGCGGGCCAGGCCGAAGGCCGCGCTCACCACGCCGTGGTTGGTGCACCATACCGTGCGGTAGTGGCCCATGGCGGCATCGTGCCACGGCGTGGGGTCACCGGGCTCACTCAGCTGCTGCAGTACCAGTTCCGCGGCGGCGCCGAGCGCCAGGGCGGGCGCGATCTCACCGGGCAGCATCGAGTACACGGTGTCGAAATGCCGGTAGCCGAGCTCGAATTCACCGTCCAACAGCGCGGCGACGCCCAGATACCATTCGATACGCCAGTCCCCCTCGTGGCCCGGTCCCAGGCCGGCCAGCAGCGCCCGCACCGAGGCCACGTCCTCGAGTTCGAGGTGCGCCCGCACCGCGGTGAGCGCGCTCTCCAGCTCGAAGGTCTCCGGCTCGGTGATGACACCGGCGGCGATGCGAGCCCTGGTGCGCCGCAACGCATCCAATACATGATGCGGATCACCGTGTTCCATCGTGGATAGCAGTTCCGCGCACGGATCCGCGTTGTCTATCAACGGGAACGGCAGCGTGGCGACCACGTCCCGCGCGGACACCTCGGGCATCCGATGGGTGCCGTCGATCACCCCGTCGGTCTGCCCGATGAGCGTCTCGATACCGAAATCGTCACGCATGGCGCCGAATTCGGCCGAGGCCTGGGGATGCTCGTCTCCGGTGTCGACGGCCAGGACCATGCGCAGCACGCCGACCATCTGGCAGTACATCGCGTAGGCCGACGGGAACCGCCGGCGCGGGTCGGGATCGGTGGCCCGGCACAGCAATCGGTACAGCGGCGGGTAGCGCAGAAACAGCGGCTGGTCCTGTGGCGAGGGTATTCCGGACGTCAGATTGCCATCGGGGCCGATCGGCAGGCGCAGCGTGAGCACGGCCAGCGTCCGCCCGACCGAGTACAGGTCCGACGCGACGGTCGGTCCCGTCTCGGTGATCTCCGGCGCCTGATACCCGGGCGTGCCGTAGATGCTGCCGTACGAGTCCAGCGCGGCGACCGCGCCGAGGTCGATGAGCTTGACCTCGTCCTCGCTCACCATGATGTTGTCGGGTTTGAGATCGTTGTAGGCCAGCCCGAACGAGTGCAGATAGTCCAGCGCGGGCAGCACCTCCATCAGATACGCGATCGCCTCGGCCACCGGAATATGGCCCGGCGCAAGCACATCGAGCATCGTCTTCAGCGATCGCCCGCCCACGTACTCCATCACGATGTACCCGGCGGCGGCCTCACGTCCCGCGGCGGCGTGCTTGACGAAGTTGTGGATCTTCACGATGCCGGGATATGCCATCTCCGAAAGGAATTGGCGCTCGGCCAGGGCCACCACATGCGCCTCGAAATCCATCGGATTCTGCAGGCCCTTCAGCACCACCCAGCGGTCGCTGACATTCCGATCGACGGCCAGGTACACCCAGCCGAGCCCGCCATGGGCCAGGCAGCCCTGCACCTCGTACTGCCCGGCGACCAGGTCGCCCGGCTGCAGGCTCGGCCGGAAGTTGAACGGCGAGTGGCATGCCGCGCAGGTACCGCTGATCACGCCGGGCCCCTCGGCGCCGCGGCGGCCCACCGGCGCCTCACATTTCCAGCAGAACCGTTTGACCTCGGGGACTTCGGGATTGACCAGCACCGCGGTGCGCGGATCGAGCGGAGTCACCTTGGGCATCTCGACCAGCCCCGCGCCCAGTCGGCGCACGCTCGGACGAGAGCGCCCGGAACGGCCCGATCCCCGGCCCGATTCCGCGCCCTGATCGGCCTCCTCCTCGGCCAGCAGCTCCAGCTCGAGTTCGAGGTCCCGGTCGGTCTGCCGCCGGGCCACCGGCCGGGCCGGACGCAACGGCGGACCCTGCGCCGAGAACTGCTCGGAGAACACCGGATACAGCGTCCGCGCATCCGGTGCCGCCGCACGCCGAGAGGCCCACGGATGGGCCGGACGGCGAGGCACCTCACTTCCCCGCATGCGCCGATTGGCCCATGGATGGGGAAGCGGTTGCTCGGCCTCGGAGCGCTCGGGCATGGGAACCTTTCGTACCCACTGATGGGTCGAGCTCTCATTCTGGTCCGCCATCGATTTCGTCGTGGAGGCATTGTTCCCGCCGGTGGGAATAGAGCCGAAGGTGTGCCGGAACGACGAACCGCCGTCTGGTGGGCTAAACGGTGTCCGAGTCGACGACCTCGGTCGTCTCGTCGATGGTTGCGGTCGTCGCATCGGCATCGGTTTCGGTAGTCGGATGTTCGGGGAGGTGCGGGGACTGCTCACTGACCGCTCGCCACTCGGCGGCCACACTCGCGGCGCGCTTGCGCACCAGGCGCCATCCGGCGGTGAGCACCGGCAGCATGACCACCACGACCGCGATCACCGCGCCGCGCTGCACCTCATCGTTGCTGACGGCCATCAGCACGACCACGCCCGCGAGGAACAGCAGGGTGGCGATGCTGGTATAGGGCGTACCGGGCAGCCGGAACGCGGGGCGCTGCGCGACCCCCTTGCGCCACCAGCTCCACAGCCGCAACTGGCAGGCCACGATCACGAACCACGCCGTAATCGTGCCCAGCGCCGCCATATTCAGCACGATCTCGAAGGCCTTGTCCGGGACCACGGCATTCAGGCCCACCCCGATCAGGGCGATCGCGCCGGTGGCCAGGATGCCGACATACGGCACCCCGGACCGGGACATGCGCGCACCCAGCGCGGGGGCGCTGCCGTTCACCGACATCGAGCGCAGGATGCGGCCGGTCGAATACAGTCCGGCGTTGAGGCTGGAGAAGGCGGCGGTCAGCACGATGAGGTTCATGATCGTGCCCGCGCCGTGCACGCCGAGCTTGCTGAAGAAGGTCACGAACGGGCTCTCCTCGCCGCCGAAGTCGCTGTAGGGCAACAGCAATCCCAGCAGTGCCAGCGAGCCCACGTAGAACAGCGCGATCCGGGCGATCACCGCGTTGATCGCCCGCGGCATCACCTTCTCCGGATGCTTCGCCTCACCGGCCGCGGTACCAACCAGTTCCACTGCGGCATAGGCGAATACCACGCCGGTGGTGACGGTGACCAGCGGCAGCGCACCGACGGGGAATAGACCACCGTTGTCGGAAAGCAGGCCGAACCCGGTCTCCTGCCCCTGAATCGAGAACCGGCCGCCGAGGATGATCGATCCGACGATCAGGAAGATGACCAGGGCGGCGACCTTGATCAGCGCGGCCCAGAACTCCAGTTCACCGAACCAGCGCACCGACACGAGGTTGAATCCGACCACGAGCACCAGGGCGACCAGCGCGATCACCCACTGTGGCACCGCCGAGGTCAGACCCCAGTAGTGCACGTAGGTGGCGATGGCCGTGATGTCCACGATGCCGGTCATGCACCAGTGGAAGAAATACATCCAGCCGGTGGCGAAAGCCACCTTCTCGCCGTAGAACTCGCGCGCATACGATACGAACGAGCCGGACGAGGGCCGGTGCAGCACCAGCTCGCCCAGTGCCCGCAGCACGAACAGGACGAACACGCCGCAGAGGGCGTACACCAGGAACAGGCCCGGTCCGGCGTGGTGTAGCCGGTCCGCCGAACCGAGGAAAAGGCCGGTGCCGATGGCGCCGCCGATCCCGATCATCTGCAGCTGACGCGGGCGCAGCGATTTGCGATATCCGGCGTCCTCGTGGTGCAGGCCGTCGGGTTGGGGAGCCAACCAGGGCGAGCGTGCGGTTGTCATGCTGGGCCTTTCAGGTGACATGCATCATATCGCCAGCCAATGTACCGCCAATTGGTGGCACATTACGCTCGATGAACTTCCCAGCGATGGGAGCCGCTACTACATCGAGAAACAATTCCCCTATCGCATCGATGGGAGTCCGCCATGGCCTGGTTCGAGCGGGAATTCATCGCCGTCCCCGAGGACCGCAAGAGTCAACTGCTCTACAAGTGGCCGGATCTGAACATCCGACGCTTCAGCCGGGTGAATGTCAATGCCGACGAAATCGCCCTGTTCGTGAAGTCCGGCCGGGTGGTCACCGCCCTGGGCCCCGGACGGCACCGCCTCGACGCCGAAGCCCTGCCGGTGCTCAGCAGCCTGATCGACTCGCTCACCGGCTCGAACTACTACCGTGCCGAACTGTATTTCGTCTCCACCCGGGAGCTGCCGGGCAACAGGTTCGGCGGTCGGCTGGCCGATATCGCCGATCCGGTCAGCGAGCAGGTGGTCACGCTGCGCGCCTTCGGTGAATATTCGCTCTGCGTGCGCGATCCGGCCGAACTGATCACCTCCCTGGTGGGCACCGCGGATCTGAGCCGTGCGGACGCGGTCCAGTCCTGGTCCGCGGACCTGCTGCTGAAGTCCATGAAAGTGATAGTGACACAGGGCATTTCCCGGGGCGACTGGCCGGTGCTCGGATTGTCCGCGGCGGTGGAGCCGATCGAGGCCGCGGTGTTGCGGCAGACCAATCTCGTGCTCTACGAGTACGGTCTGCGCATCGGCCGGATGGGCAACTTCGACATCACCCTCGCCCCCGAGGACGCGGACCGGCTCAAGCGACTGGCCAAGGACCTCACCTACATTCGCCTCACCGGCGATTTCGGCCGCTACGCCGCCGGAGAACTCGCACTCGGCGCGGGCCAGGGCCTGGCGCACGGCGGCCACGGCGGTGACGGCGGATTCCTCGGCGCCGCACTGGGTTTGAACGCTATCCAGCAGAACGTCGCACGGCCCGCGGTGGCCGAACCCACCGGAACACCCTGCCCCCGATGCCATTGCGCGAACCCGTCCGGCGCGCGGTTCTGCATGCACTGCGGCACCGAGATGACCGGCGCCCAACCTCACCATTGCGCCGACTGCGGCGCCGAACTGGCCCCGGGCGCGAAGTTCTGCACCGGGTGCGGCGCACCCACGGCCCAACCCTGACGCAGCTATCCAGCCGACGGCATCCCTACCTGATCGCGTCGATCAGCAACTTCGCCGCCACCGTTGCCCCGTCGGCTCGAATCATGCCCGCCACTTCGCCCGCTCGGGCACGGGTGGCCGCCGCCAATGCCATGTCGAGGGCGGCGGACAGTGCGGCCAGATCGGAGACAGGATCCGCACATGCCTTGCCGATGCCGAGATCCGCCACTCGGCGCGCCCAATACGCCTGGTCCATCATCTGGGGCACCACCACTTGAGGCACGCCGGCTCTGGCTGCGGTCGTCGTCGTGCCCGCGCCGCCGTGGTGGATGACGGCAGCGACGCGGGTGAAAAGCGCCTGGTGGTTGACCTCGTCAACGACCATGCAGTCGGAGCGGTTGTCGATCGGAGCCAGCTCGGCCCAGCCGCGAGACAGCAGCACACGGCGGTCGTGCGCGCGAATCGCTCCGATCGCGGCCTGGGCGATGCCATGGCGCACCGGCATACTGCCGAAGCCGAAGTACACCGGGGGCGTACCCGCGCCCAAGAATGCCTCCAACTCGGCGGCGAGGGGACGTTCGTCGGGCACGATCCAGGCACCGGTCTGTACGACATCCAGACCGGGTGATCCCGGCCATGGCCCCAGAACGGGGTCCGCCGCCAACCATGGGCGGTCGGTGACGACATGGTCGCGCACATTGCCCACCGGCGGCAGCCCGAGCGCCACTCGGTGGGAATTCAGCTTCTCACCGAACTGCGCGTTCCACCCCTCGGCGTCAATCTCCCACAGCAACTGGTTGCCGATCGTCTCCGGCGCCGACCGCTCGCCGGGCATCCAGGGCATGGGCGAATGATGCGGCGAGGGCAGACCGGTCGGCTGGTAACTCACATACTGGTAATGGATTCCCAATTTCTCGGCGGCCGATCGAGCGGCGATCTCGGTCATGGCGGTCGCTATTACCGCATCGCATCCTTCGGATGCTGTGAGGATCGTGTCGAACTGAATCTCGGGCCAATTGTCTGCGTAGTCCAGCAGGTCCGCCATCGTGGCTTGCACACCACCCGAACCTGGCATCGGCGGCCCCAACGGCACCAGCGGCACGCCCAGTTCGGTGAAGCGTCCGGCAAAGTTCGGCGGCGCGCACACCCGCACCCGGGCTCCGCACTCCCGCAGCCGCAGCGCGAGCCCCAGGGCCGGCTCGACGTCGCCGCGCGCGCCGCTCGCAGACAAGAGCACCCGCACGCTGTCACTCCTTGTTCGCATGTTCCGGCACGGATCCGTGCTAGACGATCAGACCGGTACGCAGCAGGAACGTCCGCGCGCTCGCCTGGCTGACGAAAGTTCCCGTCTCCAAATGGAATCCGGTATGCGTGTTGGCGTACCACACGGTCTGGGACGGGCCGATCTCGAGGAATGCGGTGGAGTCCGCCAGGACCAGGCCCCCGGCCGAGCGCCAGCGGGCGATCGTCGCGTTCAGCCGATCGGACGGATCCACCTGCACGTAGTACGTGAGCGCCTGCCCGCCGGTGAGCCCGCCGAGCAGCACCGCGCTGTCCGGTTCGACAACGCATTTGTAGGCGCCGTTCGAATCGTACTTCTGACAGGAGGAGGCGATGCGCAGCACCGACGGCAGCGCCTGCACCGGCGTCGTCTTCATCGAAGGCAGCGAGAACGAACACGACCGGAATACGGTGAAGGCCAGCACCGCCAGTACGCCGAGCACCGCGAGAATGGCCTTCCACTGCCCCATCTTCCCGAGGATCCCTGGCACGTATCGTGACAGGATGCCGGCGCCCATCATTGCCGCCGGGGCGAGCTTCTCGACCTCGGGCGCGAGTTTCTTGATCCCCGGGGCGAACTTCTTCTCGACCTCCGACATGATGCTGTGCCCGGCCTGCGGCTGCGCAGGAGGCCCAGCGGGCGCGGCAGGCAGCGGCGCACCGCAATGTCCGCAGAGCGACGCCGCGGCGTCGGCGCGGTGCGAGCAGTACTGGCAGATCGTATGCGGCAGAGTCAATGTCCCGTGATCACAATCGAGGAGATGGCGGTCGTGTCGACCGACGGATCCCCCTTGGACTCCAGAACGGTCAGCACCACCTTGTCGGCCTGTACGGGCGGGCTGATCTTCGTCA
Organism: Nocardia alni; assembly: GCF_019038435.1. Taxonomy (GTDB): domain Bacteria; phylum Actinomycetota; class Actinomycetes; order Mycobacteriales; family Mycobacteriaceae; genus Nocardia; species Nocardia alni. The sequence goes on along the minus strand of NZ_JAGPOX010000135.1, from coordinate 12,853 downwards.
CCACCAGCGTGCGCTGATCCATGGTCTGCTGGGTGTAGGTGGTGGCGTCGGAGTCGTCGAACCGGTACGAAACCCGGCTGACGGTACGGTATTTCGCCCATTGGTCCGTACCGTCCGGACTGGTGTGATCCCAGCCGGGAACGATTCCGATGGAGTCCACCTGGTAGGTCTTGCCGAGGCTGATCGTCAGCACCTGGCCGTCGACGTTGTAGGCCCGCGCGCACGACCACGCCTTGCCGCCGTCCCCGGAGAAGGCATCCATGCCGGGAGTTCCGCCCGGTGGACAGTGCGACTGGGCGGATTTGACCTGGATGGTCGAGTCGGCGGGCGCGGTGGACGTCGCCGGCGCCGACTGCGCCGGCGCGGCGCTGACCGGAGTGATCACCGCCAACGAGGTGCTGGAACTGTCCTTGCCGCCCGTGGTGAACACGAGCACCACGATGAGAAGCACCGCCAGCACACCGGCGATGATCAGGGCCACCTTCGGCTTCTTCACCTGAACGAGCAGGTCCGCCAAGGGGTTCGGCGCCGATGAACGAGGTGTGAGAGGCGCGGCGGACCGGTGGGACTCGTCGGGGGCGACCGGCGATTCCGGTGGCGAGGCGAGTTTGCTCGCGAGGGTGGAGTGATCGGATTCGAACTCCATGCCCCCGGCCGCCGGGCTCTCGCCGTTCAGCAGCGCCAGGATCCGTTCGCTGGCCCTGGGCCCGGCGTCCGCACGTCGCGGGGCCGAGGCGGCAGGAGCGCCGGAGGCGAACGGATCACTACCGAATCCTGGGTCACCGACCGCGAACTCTTCGATTCCGGCACCACCGGTCAGCGGCCCGGGAGCCGCCGACGGGCCACTGAACGACGGATCCGAGAGCAAGGTGTCCAGGACCGCACCGCGATGCCGCACGAAGACGTCGTCGCGGTTTTCAGCAGACATACCCGGATGGTATCCGCGCGCGGCCCGGCGGCGAATACATCACTATTCCCCCTGACGGGAACAGTGAATATCAGTCCTTTTTCTCCTCGGTGACGAAATACTCAGGGGGAACATCGAATACACGTGCCAGCGCAATGATGAGATCCAATCGCGGAATGGCCTCACCGTGTACGAGCCGATAGAGGCCCGACTGGGAAACGGGCACATCCGGATATGCCAGCTCCAAGTGCTGTGCCAGCGAATACAGCGTCAGTCCTCGCGTGGCGCCGTCCTCGGTGGCCACGACGGATTCACCTATCAGGTCCGAGAGCCGACGCGAAAAAATGGACGCCGCGGCCTGTCGCGGAGTCTGCTCATTATCACCCTCGTGCAGCCTGGGCTCACCGTCCTCATACTGCACGTCCATTGTCACGCTGACCGACATTACCGTCCATTCCTTCAATTGACGTGTTCTGTTTGCGATTCCCGTATCGAACCGGCCGCGATGCCGGACGCCGGTATCGCCTCGGGAAGAGCCGCCGGATACCCCCCGCCGGGGGCATGCATCGGCGGTTGGAGATAGCGGGTCTCACCACGCGGCTCGATCAGGTCCACGCGGACCGTGCGCATCGGGATGCTCACATCGACCGTGGCCGCGCCGACCTGTTCGATGACCAGATCCGCGGTTCGCCGGCGCGGGCCGCCGGGCTCGCTGATCGTGACGGTGGTGTGCGCGGTCGAAACCCGCGCGGGCATCTGGTCGAAGACCGCGATTGTCACGGGCACCGGATCCTCCTGCGCCACAGCGGGATCCAACGCCGCAGCCATGCGCAGCAGATACGGGTCGCCGATCGCCGCGACCATCTGCTGCCAGCGATCCGGTCGCGCCGAATACACCTCGACATCCGCGCCGACGGCCATGGCCCGCAACACGATCTGCTGTGCGACCGGAAGCGCAGCATGCACATCGATCGTGCGCCGGCGCGGGTTGTACCGCGCGGGATCGAAAAGCGGCAGCGCCAGCGTGTGCCGCGGTTGCCCGGTGAGCGATCCCAGGATCTGGCCGTTGGGCCCGATGGCCACGGTGAGATCGTCCAGCATCTCCGGTGGGGCGATATCGGTATCCGAATCCTGCAGCGGCAGTTCGCGAATCGAGGTCGTCGTGGGGAGCGAGGCAAGCAACGCGGCCGACTGCTGTCCGGACAGCGGGCGCAGATAATCGACCGGCGGGCTCGTGACCGGCGGGCCGACGTATCGTACGAGTGCGCGCGGACCGGCGGTATCACCGCTCAGGCTGACCACCAGGGTGGTATGGCCACGGTTCCAGCTCCAGCAATCGTCGAGCGTGGCGCCGTCCATACGGGTCCAATCGACCAGGAAACTGGTCACGCAGCGACCGGGCACCGCGGATTCCATGCGGTGCCAGGTTTCCCGCAGCTGGGTCAGCTCGACCCCGGTGTGCAGCAGCCGGGTCGCCTCGCGCAGCGCGTCGGCGGGCAGGGCGTGCGCCGCGATCCCGTGCCCGCGCAGCCGCTGCGCGATGCGATGGGCCGCCGAGGCGAGCGCCTTGGGCGCCGCCACCTCGCAGGGTCCGCGCCGGGCCAACGCCGCCAGGTTGCGCTGCTGGTCGAGCCGGACCACGAGCCAGGTCAGGCGGTGCCCGACCACCGGATGCGATCCGACCAGCTGGTCGTACAGCATGCTGTAGGTGCCGGTCGGGCGGATGCGCTGCCCGGTGGTGACGATATCGATGTCGACGGCGATGCCGAACTGATCGAGCATCGGCGTCAGCGCGGCGACCGGGATGGTGTCCTCGGTATAGATGGATTTCTCCGCGATGATCGTCGGCAGATCGAGATCGGGAGCGAGCTGGATCATCGCGACCAGTGTCGAATCAACCCCGCTGACACCGCACACCCCGGCGGCCACCTCGATATTCCTCGCCTCGGGCAGGTTGGCCCGCGACTCGGCGCGCGCCGGCAGACCGTATCGATAGGCGCTCACATCGATCAGTGCGCGCACGGCGGTCCGGCCGCCGACCTCGACGGTCGTCGTAGCCAGCAGCGCGGCCGACACCGCCACACCGACCCACCACGGCGTCCGGGCGGTCAGCGCGACGACCAGCAGACTGCCGCCGACCGCGACGACGGCGAAGGGACCGCGTTCGATGCCGCCGATCCGAATACCCGCGAGACTCACCCGCGCCTCCGGATCACGGCGTCGACGCCGCTCACGCCCGCACCGAGCAGGACCATGACGGCGATCACCGCGAGCGCGACGAGGCCGGGGCGGGGATCGGCCGGACGCGGCGGCGGCGGTACGGCCAGCGTTCCCGCACGATCGATCCCGGCGGGGGGCCGCGGCGGGGCGCGATAGCCCAGGGCGGCGACCGGATCGATGATCCCGGCGCCCACGGCGTCATCGACGCCGCCGGCCGGAGCATGGGCGCTGTCCAGCAGCCGTGTGATGATGTCGTCGGGGCTCTCGTCCGGGAAGCGCGAGCGCAGCAGCGCGGCCGTCCCGGCGACGTAGGCCGCGGCGAAGTCGGCGCCGCCGACCGCCGTCAGCTGGTTCCCCGCTGCGACACCGTTGATCAGGTTGGGGCCGCCGGGTCCCAGCGACTCGATGCCCGTACCGGGCGCGCCAAGCGAAACCCACGGCCCCAGCATCGAATTCGATACCGGCACCCCGGCCTGGGTGGTGTATCCGACGCTGAGGACGTCGGAGCCGAAGCAGTCGGGTGTGGCCACCGTCTTGACGTCGCGCCAGTTCCGGGGATCCGACGGCCGGGTCGGGTCGATATCGGGGTTCTGTTCGCAGTTGCCGCTGATCGAGCCCGCGCCCGCGACGACAACGGCTCCGCGGGTGTGCACCGCGTAGCCGACCGCCGCCGCGAGCATCGACTGATCCACCTGCGAACCGGCCGATTCGCAGATCGGCGACGGCACGACGATCACACCGGCGCCGAGGTTCGCGGCGTGCGTGATCGCCCGCGCCAGGGTCCGTATCTGTAACGCGACCTGGAAGGACTGATCCGTATTCGGCGGATACTTCGGATCGAACGCGCTCGACCGATACCGGATCGACAGGATCTGCGCGTCCGGTGCGACACCGGTGAATCCGTCCACGGTGCTGGGCGCCGCGCCGATGATGCCCGCCACCAGCGTGCCGTGGGCATCGCAGTCCGATAACCCGTTACCGCCGACGGTGACGTAGTCGCCGCCGCCGATCAGGTGCGGTAGCCGCGTATCGGGGGTCACCCCGGTGTCGATCACGGCGACGGTAACCCCCGCGCCGCGGCTGAGCGTGCGCGCCTGCTTCAGGTTCAGCATCTGCTCCGGCTGTGGCACCTGGGTGAGGTCGGTCTGCGGCAGGACACCGGTGGCCAGGCACCCCTGGTCCTGTTCGGTAGGCAGTTCCGGGCCCGGGGGCCCGTCCGGGAGAGGCGCCCCGATCAGCACCTGGGGCGGCTGCATCGCGTAGCCGGGTCCGGCGGCCGAGACCACCGTCAGCGCGGACACCGCCGCGACCGCGATTCTGCGCAGCCGCATCAGATCGCCCGCATCGCGGTATAGATGCCCATGATCCAGAAGGCCAGCACGGGCACGGCCAGAATGAGGGCGTATTCCCCCAGGTCGATCATGCGGCGCGACACCGGCGACAGCCGCACGCCCGGCAACCGCACGGCCGCAGCACATCCCGCACCCGCGAGCGTGGCCACGACCAGTACCACCAGAAGCCGCGCGTACGCGGCGTGATAGGCGCCGATCAGCACGAACGCCGTGCCGAGCACCGTGGCAGACCCCGCGACGACCAGCGCCAGGGCCTGCACCATGTCCGGGTACCAGCGCGTGCGCAGGATCAGGATCCCGGCCACCGCGCCGGCCAGCACGATCTCGCGGATCCCGCCCGGGCTCACCGCGACCGAGGCCACCGCGGACGCCGACAGCAGCAGGGTGACCCCGACGATCAGCCCGCGCAGACTCAACACCGCCAGCCGCGCCCGCGCCTCGATGCCGACCGCGCGCGCGGTCTGCGGATCCCCCTCGGACTCGGTCGAATCGTCCTCCCGCCCGGTTTCCGCATCGAAGATATCGGTCAGCGTCTGCGGCGACACCTCACTGCCCGGATCGGGCAGATCGGGCGGCCGGATACGCGCGGTCAGCACCGCCAGACGCGGCCCCGCCGTCAACAGCACCAGTCCGACGAAGACCGCGCCGCCACACACCTGTCGCGCCGAAATATCCAGGTAGGCAGCGGGAATGACGGTCACGGCCAGGCTGATGCCCAGCATGATCACCGCCAGCAGCACGGTGACGCCGTGCCGGGACAGCCACAGCATGGTCGCGGCGGCGACCGCGGCGGCCATGGCTCCGGCGGCCAGATTCGCCGCCGCGAACGGACCGGGATGGCCGTATGCGGGCGGCACCATCATCGCCCCGCCCGCGAACAGCAGCGGGATCGCCGACAGCGTCGGCCCCAGCGTGATGCGCGGGGCGGCCCGGCGGCGGCGAGCAGCCATCGCCGCGCCCCAGCTCAGCAGGCCGAGCAGCAGCGCGGGCAACCCGCACCACAGCAGCGAGCCGGTCTGCGTCCAGGTCCACGACAGCATCACCGACGCCGCGAGCGCGCCGGCGCCCAAGGCGCTCACACCGACCGTCACGGAGGCGCCCGCGTCGTACTCGGCGAATTCGCGCTCGTTGATAAGTGCCAGCGCATCGGTGATGTCCTCGACGATCGGAGTGAACGACTCCGAGGACTCGACCGCGGACAACATCAGCACCGTGCCGTCGACGACGTTGTAGTCGGCGAGGCTGCGCCACCGCGGAATCGGCGCGTCACCGGGACGGGCCAGACTCCACTGCCCACTGGGCGGGGTGAAGTCCAGGCCCTCGTCGCCGATCGCCTCGGACAGCACGACAAGCAGGTCGTCGATGAACGTCTCGATCGTGAATTTGGTCGGCATGACCACGTCGACCTGATAGGTGGACACCATGATCGCGATCCGCGCCTGTGCCACCTCGACGGACAGTGGCGCGCCGGTCGGCGCCGGGGCAACGGCGGTACTCATCACAATCCTCCACGCTGGCCGAGCCGGCCACGCTCACCGGCACGGCCGTCCAGCGGGCCCGGAAAGTTGTCGGCGAGCGACGCGGCCAATTCCTCGAATACCACGCCGGTCTCCTTGTCCAGCAACCGAAGATCGATCTCCCCGCCCTCGGCCAGATGCTCGTCGTACGGCACCACACAGGTCGGTCGCGACACGGTGGCGAACAGCTTCTCGATCTCCGCGACCTCCACGATCGGTCTGTCCGGCCGCTGGTGCACGATCACGACCATAGATTTCGCGACCAGATGCTGGAATCCGTGCGAGGTCAGCCAATTCAGCGTCGCCACAGCGCCTTTCACGCCACCGACGGTGGCCGGGGTGACCACGACGATGGCGTCGCTGGTCCGCAGCACCGTGCCGGTAACCGAATCCAGCACACCCGTACCGCAGTCGACGAGCAGCAGGTTGTAGTGCAGGCGCAAAGTCTCGGTGGCAGTCAGGTACTCCTGCCCCGACAGCGCCTCGACGGACTCGGTCGTCCACGGCGAGGCCACCACCGACAGGTCTGCGGAATTGATCGAGGTGAACGAGTGGACCGCCGAGAATGCCTCCAGGTTCTGGGCCTGCGCCAGATCGCGCAGGGTCAGCCCGTACGGGTGGCGGCCGGTGCGGCTGGACAGATCGCCGAAGTCCGGGTTGGCATCGATGGCTACCACTCGATCGGGTCGCAGATCGGCGAAGGTCGAGCCGAGGGTCGCGGTGATGGTGGTGCGGCCCACCCCGCCCTTCACGCTCACGACCGCGATCTGATTGGGCACGCCGAGCTGGCGGCGGATGCGGGCGCGACGATCCTCGAAGCGCTGCTCGGCCGTGGAGAGCCCCAGATTGAAGCCGACCTTGTTCAGCGCACCGCGCATTCCGCTGTTGGACTTGAGCTTCGCCTGTTTGATCGCCGCGATCTGGGTCAGCAGATCGTGCGACGACAGCACCGAGGGCACCACCTCCACGCGCGAGGGCGCGACGCCCCCGGTGTCGTGGGTGATGCGCGTCTCGTGAGTGATGCGGGTTTCGTGGGTGATTCGTTCGGGCACCCAGGAACTCGATGAAGTAGGGGTGGGCCAACCGGTTTGGCCCTCGGCGGCGGCGGGCGCCTCGGTAGCGGCCCGTTGTGGTCGCATGACCGGGTGGGTCGGCTCGGGGGGAGCGGCCAGCTGAGCCGGCGGTGCGGCCGGCGGCGTCTCCTGTGCCGGCATGTGCACCACGTTCGGATCCCACAGTGGCGCAGCGACCGTGGCCTGACTCCGCGGTTGCGCGGTGTGATCCGGCGGAGCAGTGGGCTGTGGCGAATCCGGCGTCGGCGCCTCCACTGCCGCGTTGCTCGAGTCGAAAGAGGGAATCCGTTCGGAGGTATCGTCGGATCCGGTCCACGAGGCCGTCTCGGCACTCACCGTCGCCTGCGGCGCGAAGTACGCGTCATAACCGCCCCGAGCCCGAACAGACTGGGCCGTATCACCATTGGTATTCGGTGCTCGGTTCATATCCCTGATCCTTTCGACGGGAGGCGGAGTGCCGGTCAACGCGCGCGATCCTGCGCGGCTGGGCCGCGACAGCAGGAACTCACCCGCTGCGGCTCGTGCCGAACCAGTCCCGGCCGGGCAACAGCTCGACCAACGCCCGGACAGATCTCCCCACCTCTATCTCGTCACCGGGCGCATAGGTCGACCAGACCCGTCCGTCCATCGCCACCCGGGGTACGACCACGACACGCCCTGACGGAGTGTCGAAAACACTCACACAGACTTCCGGTCGACGGTCCTCACCATCGCGATGCTCGATCATGACAACCTCGGCGCGGCGCACCACCTCCCCCAGCGCGCGGGTCAGCACGGTGGCGGTGTGCGGCACGGCGCCCAGCTCCACCAGTGCCCGGCGAAGCTCGGCCGGATCGGAAGGCGCCTCGGCGAATTGGTCGGCGGCCACCGTCACCGGCTCGAAACGCAATGCCGGACAGGGGCCCAGCGCACTGGACAGCGCCGCCGCCACGACGTCGAGCTGACCCGGCCGGCCGAACACCGGCTGGACGACAACGTGGTCGTCACAGCGCACGGCAAGCACATGGTTGTCGCCGCACCGCACCAGCGATAGCCGCAACATCCCCTCGGCTTGACCGTCCAAGTCCGAATCCACTATCCGCACAACCAGTTCCACATCTGGTCGATGCAGACAGCGCAACCAGTTCGCGACCACCGGATGCACCACGCCGTCGACGAGGATGCCCGCATCGGCGAGTGTCTCGGCGAGGACCGCGTGCACCCGGTCTCGGTCGGCGGCGTTGTATATGGTCGGCAACAACGCCAGGACATGCGGGTAGGAGTCCATGCCGATCAGGTGCTGCAGAAACAGCGCCGCATCGACATTGAGGTCGATGGCGACCGGGTCGGCATCCGCGTCGCCATCGCGTTCGTCTCTGTCGTGCCCAGAAGGTGCCGACCGGGCGGTCGACGATAGCACCATCACTACAGCGAATTGAACCGATTGCCGGCCTGCACGTCCGTGGACTGGAGATGCAGGACCGCATTGGTCGCCGCGGAATTCAGGCTCGTCAGGCTGTTCTGGTAGGCGGTCGCCTTGGTGTTGAGCTGGGTCATCACGCTTTCGTATCCCGTCGCACCTGCACCACGGAATGCCTCCAGCAGAGTCTGGCTGAGCTTGGCCAAGGACTGACTGTCCTGGCTCATCGAGCCGACAATCTTGCTTACCGTGGAAGCGGCGTCTTGAACTTGCGTGTAGCCGACATAAATTGGCATCGACATTTTTTGTTCCTCCTCTTACGAGTCGATTGTTCTCGGTATTCTCGGTGTCCCTCAGCCCCAGGAATTGAGGTCTACCTTCAAGGCGCCCGTGGGGGACGTGGACTCACCCGAATTGCCGTCCGCTCCCGCGCCCGCGACCATTCCCTTGGCCTCCTGGTCACTGGCGTCGAACTGAGTACCGGCGGTGGACAACTGGGTGAGGATGCTCTGCAGAAACGAGGCAAGGTCATTGCCGGTGCTGAGCGCGGTGTTGAGAGAGTTCTGCAACGCGGTGCCGGTCACGCCTTTGAGGTGCCCGGCAAATTCCTCTTGGCACGCGGTAAGACCGTTCAGATGAGCCTGTAGCTCGCCGTGAAAGTACTGCGTTTGATTGGCAGCACCCTGCATCGCTTGCGGGTCCGCCATTGTCAGGGCTGCAGCAGCCATTTTATCTTTCCCTTCTCGAAATCATCATTCGACCTCGGTGAAATTCACCGAGAACGCTCTAATTCGGCAGGGAGCGTTTCCTCGTCGACCCGCTCGAGGACACCCACCGACAGTGACTGCTCGGCGATCGGCTCGGCGTCCAGGTCGTCGGCGGCGTATTCGAGGACACCGACGGCAGGGGCCTGCTCGAGCGCCGGTACCTCCTGGTCGTCGCCGGGCACGATCACCTTTCCGGACTTGGTCTTCTCCCGGGCACGTCGCTTCATCTGCGTCTCCGGCGCGCTGGCGCCCTTGGGCGCGGCGCGGTCTGCCACCGGCTGTGCCTCGGCCTCGGCCTCCGCGTCGGCGGCGCCGAATGCCCGCGCGCCGCGCGCGGACCAATTGGCCGGCATCCGGAATCCGGTCGCGGACCCCGATATCGTGCCGAGCCCGCCGCGGGCCATGCCCAACACCACGGCGCTGCCGACTCCACCATTGAGCCCAGACAGGGTCGGCGAGTACGGCGCCGGGCCGAAAGCGCCCTGCTGCTGCGAATATCCGCCGCCGCCCGTACCGCTGCCGTCGGCTCCGCCGCCGCCGCTGCTGTCGGGCGCCGGACCGGCAAGCGGATCCGACATCGTCGAGGCGGCCTGCGCGGCGTCCGTAACCGGCTGGGCCGCGGCCTGTCCCGCATCGGTGACCGAGTTGGCCGCGGTGGAGGCCGTCGAGCCTGCCTGATTCCCAACGGTATTCGCCACGTTGCCGGCCAGCGATTGCGCGCCGCTGGTGAGCGAGTTGCCTGCGCCGAGACCGCTGAACAGCGCCTGTGTCTCCACCGGGCCGCCGCCGCCCTGGCCGCTGACGATCGTGGGGGCGGGCGTCGGTTCCGGAATGGCTGCCAGGGCGACACCCAGGTCACCTTCATATTTGCCCAGGACTCCGACGGTGGCGCCCAGGATCGCCATACTCTCGGTCTCCGTCACCAGCATCACGGGCAATGTCGACGGCCCGCCCGCGGCCAGCAATGCCTGCTGGACCTCGAATTCGGCGAGCCACGTCTGCATGGCGGCCATTCCCTGCTGCGCCGTCACATAGGCCTCCGCGGCCCGCAACAGCTGAGCCGAGGTCTGGGCGGCCACCTCGCCTTGCTTGTGCAGCCAGCTCGAGTGCGATCGAAAGGCGGCCTGTGCGATATCCGACGAGTCGGCACGCCAGCTCTCACCCATCTGGGTCATCGAGCCCTCGACGCTGGCCGCCGAGGCATGCAATTGCGCCGCCACGGCGGAATACGATGCGGCGGTAATGATTGTTGGCAGAGTTCCCGGTCCGGTGAGCAGGCTGGTTATCAACGCCTCCGCAGCGGCCGCGAATGGATCGAGTGGCATGGCATCAGCTTCCGCACGAAAGTTCGCCGACTATCCCTGGAAAGCCGATTGCATGATGACCTCGCACTCCCCGAGCACGTCGGTGAGCGCGTAGTCCGCCCCGATCGTCGGCAACACCGCGGCAGCATCCGTGCCGTATCCGATTCCCTGCAGCGAAGACGGGAAGAACGCCGCGGCATGTTGGGTCGTTACCGCGGTCAACTGCGGGCTGACGAAGTCCGACCCCGGAGGTGCGCAGATAGCGAGGGGGGCAGCCGCGGTGATCGACTGTAGAGCCTCAGCCATGGCACCGGCGACCTGCGCGCCGATGATCGGTAGCTGATCCGGAGTTACCCCGACGGAAGACGAAGACATGGAATTCTCCTAAACCACCAGTACCATCTCCCCTCGAGCTGGTACAGGGAAAACGCTATGCCATTCCCATCCGTGGGAACCGATAGCGGACCGAACGCGGTCGTCAGCGCGGCGCCCAGGCGGCCTGCACCAGGTCCCGCCGCGAAGTCATCGGCTCGACGAGAATTCCCCGGCCAACCGGCTGTTTGCTAGGTTTCACATCACCGATGAGCATGCCGTCCAGTTTGGAACCATCCATGATCAGACCGGCCGAGTTGACGTTCTTGATCTGTCCCAGCACGTTGTCGTACATCGCGGTATCGGCCTGGGCGATATTGCGGGCCACAATGACGTGCAGGCCGGTATCGCGGCCATCCACGATAATGTCCTTCAGCGAATCCAGCGGGTTCGCCGCACCGCGCTGGGCGACCATGTGATAGTCGTCGACGACCACGAAGATCTCCGGGCCGCTCCACCACGATCGCTCCCTGAGCTGCTGAGAGGTCACACCATCGGGTGGACGGCGCTGTCGCATCCGGGCGGCGAACGCGGGCAACCCCTCGGCCACGTCCCGCTCGCTGGTCAGATATCCGATGGACATCCCGTCGGGAACGGCGTCCATGTGCTGACGGCGATAGTCGACCAGCAATACTCGCGCCTGGTCCGCCGTGAACCGGCCCGTGATCGACTCCAGCAATGCCGCCAGTACCGCCGACTTGCCGCAACCGGAGCTGCCCAGCACCATGAAGTGAGGCGAGACGCCGAAATCCACGGCGGCCGGGCCGAGATCGGACTCGCGAACACCGAAGGGCACCACCAGTCGCTGCGCGAGCGATGCCGGGCGGGGTGCTCCGGCTATAATCTCCCGCAGGCCGATCTGCGCCGGCAGCAACTGTACTTCCGGCGCCTTCCGGTTCGGGTACACCTGGTTCAGTTGGTCGATCGCCGCGACCAGCCCGGCGCCGGCAGATTCGGCATTACCCACACCGTCGGTCCGGGGCAGCGCGGTCAGCATGTGGAGCGCATCGGCGGAGATGCACCGCCCCGGGCGATTCGGCGGAATCGCCGCGACCAGCGCGCGCTGCCCGGCGAACGCGGTATCGGTGAGATCACCCAGCCGCATCTCCAGCCTCGTCTGCAGGGAATCCTTGATCGCCGGCCGGACGGCCGCCCATCGGGAGCTGCTGATGACCAGGTGCACGCCGAAGTTGAGCCCCTGCACGGCAATCGACTCCATCACCGACCCGTATTCGTCGAAATACGGCCCGGTGACGGCGAATCCGATATCCCAGCCGTCGACGACGAGAAACACATCGCCGTGGTGGTCGCCGCGCGCGGCGAGCTCGGCCGACTCCCGCGGCGAGCCACGCCGCCGCCGGAACTCGCGCATGGAGTCGATGCCGAGCTCGGCGAACAGCGCCTGCCGATGCGCGATGAGGTTGGTGATCAGCGCGAACGTCCGTCGTATCCGGTCGACATCGCGGGCCGCGCCTACCGAGCCGACGTGCGGCACAGCGCGCATGCCCGCGAGCCCGCCGGAGAAATCGAGGCAATAGAACTGCACCTGCTCCGGAGTGTGTGTCAACGCGGCGGACAGGATGAGACTCTGCAGCGCCGTGGACTTTCCCGACTGCGGCCCGCCGACGACGGCGACGTGACCGCCGGCCGCCGACAGATCCACCGACCAGACATCCTGGCGCTGCTGACGCGGCCGGTCGATGATCGCCAGCGGCAGGCACAGCGCGCCCGTGGTCACCGACGGGACCAGCGCGTCGAGGGTGGGCGGAATACTCAACGGCTGCAACCACATCTTGTGCGCCGGATGACCGTGACCGGCCAGTTGCTGCAGGACCGTCTCCATCACCGTCACCGGGTCACCCTCGGCCGCAGCGGGAACGGCGACCGGTGCGGGTGCGGGTGCGGGACGAACCTCCGCGATATACGACGCACCGAAGCGCTG
>NZ_JAGPOX010000134.1 GCF_019038435.1 Nocardia alni | reverse complement strand
CGCCCCCTGCCCCGCGCCCCTACGCCCGGGCAGCGAAAACGCAGCTATATCGCCACCGGCTCGAGGCGCTCTGGGGGTCGCGCGGCGCGCCCTGGAGTGTCCCTCGCACTGCGTCGGCACGACAGGTATCGGGTACATGCCGCCGGTGGCGACGGGCAATCCTGCCGGGGTAGTCGCGACGGTCATGGCCGCGTCGACCTCCGCGGCCACGGCCAGTCGCACCCCACCGGCTCACCCGCCGCCGGGGACCAGGACCTCGATTACCTGCGCCGAGGCCGATTCCACCCATGCGCCGCCGATGAACACGGGCCGGTGCCCTGATCCGACCAGGAGATCAGAGGCCACCAGGTACGGTCGGCGGACAACGGAGGCACCCTCCAGCGATCGGTGTTCATGACCAACAGATCGCCCAACACCGGGCATCGTGCGTTTCCGAGGTGCCTCCGCATCACCCGAAGGAGCCTGACCGTGCCGGATTTTCTCACCAACGACGGTGTGCGCCTGCACTACACCGATGAGGGCGATGGCAGGCCGGTGGTGCTCATTCCCGGCTTCCGGGCCTCCGCCGCGACCTGGCTGTTCCAGCAGCGGGCACTTACCGAACGCGGCTTCCGGGTGCTGTCGCTGGACCGCCGCGGCCATGGCGAGTCCCAGGCCCCGGCCTTCGGGCACCGAATGGCCCGGCACGGCGCGGATCTGCGCGACTTGCTGGCCGCGACGGGCCTGACCGGCCGGCGCGACGTAGTGCTGGTCGGCGGTTCCATGGGGGCGAGCACGATCTGGGCCTATGTCGACCAGTGCGGTACCGCGGACCTGGCCGGGATCGTCAGCGTGGACCAGACGCCGAAGATGAGCAATGAGGAGGGCTGGGCGAACGGCTTCTACGGTTACGGAGCAGACAACCTCGGCACCTTCTTCGCTGCCGGACCACCGGCCGACACCGGTCACGGCAAACCCCCGTCCGAGCGCCTGGAGCGGTTCCAGCGCCTGTTCGACGCCCTCGGCCTGCGCCCCGAGGACCTGGCGACCGAGCCGCTGTCGCAGAACGATCTGGCGCTGCTGCGCGACCACGCGATCGCCGACTGGCGCGACGTGATCCGGCGGGCCGGTGTGCCGATCCTGTTCGTGGCCGGCCGCGACAGCGAGTTCTGGCCCTACCGGCACGCCCTGGACGCGGCGGCGTCGAACGAACGCGCCGACTCGGCGGTGATCGACGACTGTGGTCACGCGGCGAATATCGAACAGCCCGAGGCGTTCAACAAGTTGCTGCTCGGCTTCCTCGACACGCTGTAGCCGGGGATCGGTGCGCCGCAGGTTGTCCACGCCGGCGGAGCAGCCCTCGGACACTGCCGACCAGCGCCGTGAGCACGGGTGCGCCGAGTGCCGCCGACACTCGGACATCTGCGCCGCCGTGCCCGAGACCACCCCGCGTCTTCACCTCGCCCGCCCCGGCCCGGCTCAGTGGACCAAGACCAATGCTGCGATGGTAGCCAGGCACATCGCGGGTCCATGAGGGACGGCGGAATCCGCTGAACCCATGCGGGATCTTCGCCGGAAGCGATCGAGCAGCAGGTGCGCACCGCCGATCAGGGCTGTCAGGAGGGGTGCGCCGAGGGCTGCCCACACCCAGGTCTGTGCGCCGCCGCACGCCGCCGCGCCACCCAGCCCGACGGCCAGCTTCACATCACCGGCCCCGAACGCGGCGGGTGCGATCAGGTGGATCGTCAGGTAGACCGCCGCGAGCAGCAACGCGCCCACCAGCGCGACAGACCCGCGCCCGGTCGCCGCGGCGAATCCGAGCACACCCACCGCGCCCGCACCGGTCAATGCGTTGGGCAGGCGTCGTTCCCGCAGGTCGACCGTGCACAGTGCGAAACACCACCCGACGAACGAGGCGTATGCGACAACGGTGAGTGGCGTGGTCGCCTCGATGTCCGGTCGCGTGGCGGTCGAGGCGAGGGCGATCGATATCACGACCGGACGTGCCCGAGGAAACGGACCGTCGAGGGTCCGCACACGACGTCCGGCATCGCCCGTCCCATCTCGATGCGTTCGAGATCACCGCCGAGTACACCCAGCCGGACGCTCATCGAGCATCGCAACCGTGACACGATCACACCGCTCGGCGGATGCACAGCCTGCCGGGTTCGGGTGTTTATCGAGCGCAGCGACCGTGAGACGGCGGCGCCGATCGGTGCGTGTACAGCCTGCCGGGTTCGGGTGTTTGTCGAGCGCTGCGACCGTGAGACGGCGGCGCCGATCTGCGCGTGCACAGCCCGCCGGGTTCGGGTGTTTGTCGAGCGCTGCGACCGTGAGACGGCGGCGCCGATCTGCGCGTGCACAGCCCGCCGGATTCGGGCGCTCATCGAGGGCAACGACCGTGACACGGTCGCGCCGCTCGGCGCGTTCGGATCCCGCCTTCGCAGGTCGATCATGGTCCGCGGAGCATTCCGGTGAAGGCGAGCGGGATGGTGGGTGTGAGCGTGCGGTGACCGCGGGGAAATGCTCGGCTGAACGGCGGCTTGCGGGGCGGTGGCGGGCATGGCACCATCGTGACCGCCCTTCGGCGGTTTCGGGGGCGTCGATCGCGAAATGTGGATAGCTTCGGCAGATGTGAATAGATGGCGTTTATCAATGCTCGGATGATGAGCATCCGCGCAGGTGCCGGATGCGCAGCCGGCTCGAGTGGGCTGTGTATCGACTTGGGGATGGGCGCGGGAATGGGATGGGATGATGCGGCCCGGCAGCGGTAGCGTTGGATCCATGTCTGCTGATCACGGCGCACCGCGCCCCGACCATGCCGCCCGGCGGGCCGCGCTGCGGGACCTGCTGGTGGAGAACAGGGTTGACGCCCTGCTGGTGACCGACCTGGTGAACATTCGGTACCTGACCGGATTCACCGGTTCCAACGCGGCCTTGCTGGTGTACGCCTGGGACACCGACGAGGGCCGCACCGTGATCTGCACCGACGGCCGCTACACCACCCAGGTCGGCGAGCAGGTGCCGGATATGCGCGCGGAGATCGCCCGCGCCAGCGCCCGGCGGATCGTGCAGCTCGCGGGCGAGTGGCAGACCGGCCGGGTGGGCTTCGAGAGCCATGTCGTGACGGTCGATCAGCACCACGGTTTCGTCGAACAGGGCGGCGGACTCGACTTGGTCGGGGTGCCAGGCCTGGTGGAACAGCTGCGCATGGTCAAGGACCGTTACGAGGTCGAGCAACTGCGCGCCGCCTGCGCCGCCGCCGACGCCGCGCTGGCCGCCCTGCTCGAGCGCGGCGGACTGCGGCCCGGCCGCACCGAGCGCCAGGTGGCGCGCGAGCTGGAATGGCTGATGTTCGAGCACGGCGGCGAGGCGGTGGCGTTCGAGACCATCGTGGCCGCCGGGGCGAATTCGGCGGTCCCGCATCATCGGCCCACCGACGCGGTGCTGGCCGCGGGCGATTTCGTCAAGCTCGATTTCGGCTCGGTGGTCAACGGCTACCACTCGGATATGACTCGCACCCTGGTCCTCGGTCAGCCTGACGATTGGCAGCGCGATGTATACGAGCTGGTCCTGGAATCTCAGCGGGCCGGTCGTGAGGCATTGAAACCGGGTGCGGGTTGCGCGGATGTCGACGCCGCCGCGCGCGGGGTGATCGAGCGGGCCGGACACGGCGAGCTGTTCGTGCACGGCCTCGGACACGGCGTGGGCCTGCGGGTTCACGAAGCACCGGGGCTCGCCAAAACGGGCACGGGTACACTGCTCGGTGGCGTGACGGTAACCGTCGAACCAGGTGTGTACTTCCCCGGCCGCGGCGGCGTGCGGATCGAGGATACGCTCGTGGTTCGCGAGGGGGGTCCTGAACTGCTCACGCTCACCAGCAAAGATCTGACCGTGGTCGACTGACGCACGGGCGAAACAGTGTGTAACAGTGTGTAGGAACGACAAGGAGATCCGAGGACAGTGGCGGACACCAGCGATTTCAAGAACGGTCTCGTGCTGAAGATCGACAACAATCTGCAGCAGATCATCGAGTTCCAGCACGTCAAGCCGGGCAAGGGCCCCGCGTTCGTGCGTACCAAGCTGAAGAACGTGATGTCCGGCAAGGTGGTCGACAAGACGTTCAACGCCGGTGTGAAGGTGGAGACCGCGACGGTCGACCGGCGCGATATGACCTACCTGTACCACGACGGGTCCGACTACATCTTCATGGACGGCGACACGTACGACCAGATCCACATCGGCGACGCCGTGCTGGGCAAGTCCGCCGGATTCCTGCTGGAGAACATGCAGGTCCAGGTCGCCGTGCACGAGGACGCGCCGCTGTTCGTCGAGCTCCCCGTCGCCATCGATGTCATCGTGACGCACACCGAGCCGGGCCTGCAGGGTGACCGCTCCAGCGCCGGCACCAAGCCCGCCACCGTCGAGACCGGAGCCGAGGTGCAGGTGCCGCTGTTCATCAACGAGGGCGACAAGCTGCGCATCGACACCCGCGACGGCTCGTACATCAGCCGCGTCAACTCCTGACGCGAGGATAATGTCGACTGTGGCCGATCAGCCTGGAGACAAGAAGTCCCAGTACAAAAAGCTCGGCGCGCGGCACAAGGCCCGCCGTCGGGCGGTGGATCTGTTGTTCGAGGCCGAGGCGCGGGATATCGACCCGGCCGACCTGATCGACGAGCGGGTGAGCCTGTCGGCCGGTGACGATTCGGTCGCGCCGGTCAACCCCTACACCCGCACCCTGGTCGAGGGTGTCGCCGATGACCTCGACCGTGTCGACGGCACCATCGAGTCGTACCTGCAGGATTGGACGCTGTCCCGGCTCCCGGCCGTGGATCGGGCGATTCTGCGCGTGGCGGTCTGGGAGCTGTTCCACGCCAACGAGGTTCCCCCCGTGGTGGCCGTCGACGAGGCCGTGGAACTGGCCAAGGAGCTGTCCACGGACGACTCCCCGAGTTTCATCAACGGCGTGCTCGGCCAGGTGGTCCAGGTGGCCCCGCAGGTCCGTGCCGCGGCGGCGGCCACCCGCGCGTCCGGCGGCGAAACCTCTTCGTAGGCTCTGTTTTTCGCACCGCCCGGCCGGAATGCGTTCCGGCCGGGCGGTTTTGCGTCACCAGCCGCCGGCGGATCCGGTAGGCGGATGCGGTGCGGGCGCGGGAGCGGGGCGGTTGTCGAGCATCTGACGGCACTGACCGTCGGTATGCCCGGCCTGCTTGCAATTCTCCCATTGGACCTGGCCGTCGGTCCACGGGTCGGCGGCGGCCGTCGCCTCGGAGACGCCGAAAACGGCGACAGCCGCCATGCCCAGCGCGAGAACACAGTTCTTCATCACAAACCCCCAGTTGATCTTCAGGACGGTTCGGGCCCCAGCATGCCACGCCGGAGCTGTGCCGACCAGCCGGGCGTTTCGCGGGCTCGTTACGCGGCGGCCGGGCGCAGCAGGATCGTGCCGGTGGTGGCGCGGTTCTGGACCAGGCGATGCGCCTTGGCCGCCTGGTCGAGCGGGAGTATCCGGTCGATCAGCGGTTCGATGCGGCCGGCGGCGGCCCGGTCCAGTACGTCCGCGCGGGTGGTGGCCACGCGGGTCAGCCATTCGGGGCCCGCGCAGGCGGTGTAGGTGAGGCCGCGGGCATGCAGATCGGCGGCCGCGATGGTGGCCGGAGCTCCCGAGAGCTGGCCGTAGCCGAGCATGCGGCCGTCGAGCGGGGTCAGCACGTCGAGCAGGTCGTGGGCGATATCGCCGCCGAATGTCTCGAAGACGACGTCGATGGTCGAATCCCCGAGGATTTCGCGCAGTCGTCGCGGCCAGTCCGGGGCGCGGTGATCGATCACCTCGTCCGCACCGAGCGCGCGGGCGCGATCGGATTTGGCCGCGCTGGCCGTGGCGATGACGCGGGACGCGCCGGATTCCCTGGCCAGCTGGGTGAGATAGCCGCCCACGCCCGTCGTCGCGACCGGGACGAGGACCGTCTCGCCGCCGGTCAGGCCGGCGCGGCGCAACAGCGCGGTCGCGACCGAGCCGCCCATTAGCACCGCGGCCGCCGCGTCGGTCGCGAGCCCATCCGGGATGATGGTCGCGAATTCTGCTGGGACGCACACCTTCTCGGCATACGCACCCTGTCCGGCGGTGCTCACCACCACCCGGGCGCCGATCAGCCCGGGATCCACGCCGGCCCCGGCCTCGAGCACCGATCCGGCAGCCTGGAAGCCGAACGCGCCCGGTGGCCCGGCGATCGGAAATGCGCCCGAGCGCAAGAGGGTCTCGGCATAGAGCACCGGAATCGCGGTGGCCCGGATCAGGATCTCGCCGACGCCGGGGTGCGGGTCGGGAACCTCCTGGGTCTGCAGCACTTCGGGCTCACCGGTGGCGGTCATTACGATTGCCTGCATCGAAACTCCATAAGTGGACTGACGGTCAAGTTGTCGACTCGACGATATGGACCGCCGGTCAAGTTGTCAACGGCGTCTCGAGTTGTCGAAGGTGGCGTTGCCGACGGCCGTATCGCCGGCGGCAACGAACATGGAAGAGGTGGTGGATGTCCGAGGAACCCCGCAGGGAACGTGCAGACGCCGCGCGCAACCGGCGCGCGATACTCGACGCGACCGGCGCGCTGCTCGCCGAACACGGCGCGGCCGCGATCACGATGGACCAGGTCGCGGCCGCCGCCGGGGTCGGTAAAGGGACGATCTTCCACCGCTTCGGCAGCCGGTCGGGCCTGCTGTACGAGTTGATGGCCGAGCGCGCCCTGGCGTTGCGCGAGACGGTCCAGCACGGCCCGCCCCCGCTGGGCCCCGGTGCGCCCGCGGGGGAGCGGCTACTCGCCTATTTCGACGCGATGACTCTGCTGGTCGCCGATAACATCGAACTGGTCCTGGCCTACGAGGCGGAGCCGCCGCACCCGCGACGCAGCGAGATGCACGAGTTCTGGGCCGCCCATATCGCGACACTGTTGCAGGAGGTCCGCCCGGATCTGGACGGGCAGATCATGAGCGCCCTGCTGATGTCGACTCTCGGCGGTGAGGCCTCCCGGCAGATAGTGCGGGCTGGTGGCAAGGAGCGCCTGCGTGCGGGTATACGCGCTCTGGTCGCCGCCATCCTCAATGGTCGGCCGTAACTGTCCGGTGCCGACGTGGCCGGTCATCTCGGTATCCCCGCCCGACCGTTATCCGCTGTGGCTGAGTGCCCTGTCCGCGTGCCTTCCCGGTGTGCCTCCGCTGGCAATCTCGGCGTGCTCTCGGCCGGGACAGACCGTAATCGGCGGCACACAATGGGGTTCGGCCGGCCATACGCCATGACAACGCTGTGGGCAGCCCGATAGGTCGCATGCCCATGTATCCGTGCTCACCCGATGCCCGGCACGCCTATGGCCGGAATCGGCCTTGATCGGTTGCGCGTCAATCGGTTACGGCCGGTCTCGGCTGGAATAACGCGCAAGCGGGCCTGCCGGGGGCGGTGCTCGCATTCACCCCGTGAGGAGCAGCGCGGCGACGGCTGCGGAGGTCGCGGTGATCGCGAGGACGGCCCCGGTGGCGACGAAACGGCGGAGTGGAACGCGGACACCGTGGGTGCGGCAGAATTCCAGGCACAGCAGGGTGGCCAGGGAGGCCCACGGGGTGATGACGGAGCCGACGTTCGTGCCGATCAGCAACGCCAGCAGCTGATTGCGGTTGCCTGCCGGTACCGCGGCCTCACCGGCGGTGTAGGCGGGCAGATTGTTGGCGAGATTGGACAGACCCAGCCCGGCCGATGCGGCGCGGACGGCTCCCGACGCGCCCGGGTCCGCGCCGATGAGGGTGCGCATCAGATCGAACAGCCCGAACCGGCCGAGGGTGGGTACCACCAGGAACAGGCCCACCACGAAGATCAGCAACTGCCAGGGAATCAGCGACAGGCGCAGCGCCGAGCGGTCCAGGACGGCATAGGCGAGTACCGCGATGATCGCCGCGCCCGTGGCGGCCAGCCCGATCTGGTCGCCGACCACGGGAATCGCGGCGGCGAACAGCAGACAGGCTCCCGCGGTCGCGGCGAACAGGGCACGATCGCGGCCGGTCGCGATGCGGATGGGCTCCGGCGGCAGGTAGCGGTCGGCGCCGCGCCGGGATCGCCGCCAATAGAAGATCCACAGGCAGGCCATTGTCACCGCGACCGAAACCAGGTGTGGCAGCCACATTCTGGCCGCGAAGCCGGCCCCGTCCAGCCCCACCCGCCCCGCGGCGAGCAGATTGGTGAGGTTGGACACCGGCAACATCAGGCTGGCGGTATTGGCCAGCCACAGCGTCGTCATGGCCAGTGGCAACGGTGCGATCCGCGCCGGCACGGCCAGCGCCAGCATGACCGGCGTGAGCAGCACCGCGGTCGTATCGAGGTTGAGCACCGTGGTGGTCAGGGTCGCGAACAGCCCGCACAGCGCCCACAACGCCACATAATTCCCGCGCCCGGCGATCGCCACCCGATGCGCGATCACATCGAACACCTGCGCCCGCCGCGCCAACTGCGCGAGCACGATCACACTGCCCAGGAACAGCAACAGCGGCCCGACCCGCCGCATATTGTCGGCGGCCTGCGCCCGAGGTAACAACCCCGTTGCCACACAGAGCAATCCGATGACGAGCAGCCCGACCCGAACCCAGTCCAACACGCTCACCCGCCGAAGACGGGAGAGTACGCGCCCTGCGCGGGACGGCTGGACTTCGATCTTGTCGGACATCGCGCACATCATCGCAGAGCCGGGTGACAGATTCCGACGCGCCGTTCGGGGTGATCACACCGCGGGCTGGGCGACCCAGCCCGCGACGACGGCCAGGCCGGTGGGGCGGTGGACGGCGAGGAAGCCGAACGGGCGGTCGAAGGTGACCGCGAGTTCGGTGGTCGCGTGGGGGCGAATGAAGGCGACGGATCGGACCATGCTGACGGCGGTGACGGCCGCGGCCTCGAAGCCGCCTCGGGTGAATCGGGCGCGGGCGTGCTGGGCGGCGCGGTCGACGTGCAGCGGCTCGTCGGACATGCCGGGGAAGTGACCGGACGTGGGATCGGAGGCCGTGCTCAGGCCGAAGAGGTCCGGATGGCTCATCAGGTCGTGTTCCGAGCGAATCTCGAACGGCGGCAGCTCGATTCGCAACGCATCCGCGGTGGCACGAGCCTCGCGGACGGTCACTCCGGGTGCGGCGACCGGGTCGGGCGCCGAGGCGGTGTCGAGCGCGGCGCGGGCAGCGATCGAGCCGTCCAGGGCGCCGAGCCCGGCCGCGATCACCTCGGCGGGCGAGGTGGTGGGGGAGTCGGGGCCCAGTAGCAGGTGCACATCGAGATCCGCTGTGCCGCGCACCACGACCCGGGTCACCGGAGCGTCGGCGGCCAGGACGTCGGCGTCGGACAGCGCCCCCGAGTACCTGGCCAATCCCGGACCCCGATGACCGGCCCAAGGGCCCGAATCGGGTTCCAGCACAGAGTCGTTGAACGGTGTGTCCCATGCCGTCTTGGCCACCAGGGCGGTGGCGAGCATCAGTACCGTCTCGGGCTCGACATCGAGCGGAAACCGATCGATGAGACCACCGGTGTGCCGATCGGCCCAGGCATCCAGCGCCGCCTGCCCTGTCAGGGGCTCGACCGTGCCCTCGGGCAGTGTGCGACTCCATTCCTCGCGCACCGTGAGGTCCTCGCGCACCCAGACGCCCAGGGCGGCCGAGGCCGACTCGGCGTCGGCGAGTTCGGCCAGCAGCGCCAATCCGGCGGACCGGGCGGTGTCGGCGGCGATCCCCGTCGCCGCGGAGAGCTCCGCGCGGGCGGGCTCGTTCGCCACCTCGGCCAGAATGGCCAGCAGCGGCCACACGCCGCAGCCGGACAGCACGAAATCACCGGACGAGCCGAGCCGATCGCACCACCGTCCGGTCAGGTCGTTGGCTGCGGCGACATGTGTCGCCAGGGCGTGTCGCACGGAATCGGGGTGCACGCGGTCCAGCCTAACGATTCTTCACGCGTACCTCCTCGGCGTCCGCGACGATGGCCGGGCCGGCCACCTACGCCGTGGCGTTCTCCACCCGGCCCGTCGGCGGTGTGCTGTTGGGCGATCTCGGGTTCGGACGCGGGATCCGGAGCCCCTCGCGATAAGGTGACACACGGATCGACGCATCGTATCCCTTGATCGCAAGGAGGCTGGTATGGCCGACATCGGAACGCCCGGGGCGCGGCTGCGCGAGCTGTGGGAGGCCGGATGCACCCGGGACCAGGCGTGGGAGCTGTTCGACTTCCTGCCCACGGTGCGCGTCGAGGAGATCACCACCGGCCGCTGGCGCGGGTCGGAGCTGGATACCGGGCACCCCTGGACCGGTTCCCTGACCGAAGCCGGGTGGTACGGAAAGCAATTCGATACCGCCGAGAACGTGCATCCGCTGCTGGTCGCCGGTCGGGACGGCCGGATCTTCCCGCTGGAGCCACGCCGGGTTCCGCTGGGCCTGGTCGGCCGGCTTCCCCTGTCCGCCGTGCGATACACCCGCGCACTGCTCCCGCTGCTGCGCGCGGCCGTGCGCACCCGCGCGCCCCGCGCCCGGCTGCGTGCGGTGGAGTTCCGCGGAAAGGTCAGTGCCGCGATGGTCTACGACCATCTGCCGATGATCGACGTCTTCCGCCTGGTCGACGACGAAACCCTGCTTGGGGTGATGGATCTGCGCGGTATGAGCGAGCCGTACTTCTTCATCCTGCGCCGCGATCACGCCTGATCGCCTCGGCGGACCACCCGGCCCGGATCGAAGACGGCGATCTCGGGAATCGCCTCCACCAGCGCGTCGACCTTGGCCGCGAACATCCGCGCACCGAGTTCTGCGGTGGCGCCGGTGGGATCTCCGATCACTCCGGATTCGGCGAAATCGTCCGCGAGCCAGCCGAATCGGACCGACTTACCGAATCCGACATGCTTCAGTCCGGCGATCGCATGTGGCACGGCCGGTTTCGCCTTGCTCATATCGACCAGGTCGGGCCGCAGGTGCAGCATGAGCGAGGTCTCGGCCCAGCCCGCGTGGATACCGAAACCCTCCTCGGTGGGGCCCGGCTCGGCCGGCGAGCCGTGCAGGAACGTCTGCAGACCGAAACGGCGGCGCAGTTCCCGTAGCGCCACCTCGAGCAGGGCCGAATTGCCGCCGTGGCAGTTCACGAACAGCAGCCGCCGCGCCGGCGTCGCCGCGACGCTGCGACCGAGGTCGATCACGGTGCGCAAGAGTGTTTCCGCCTGCAGCCACATCGCTCCCGGCAGGTTGGCGTGCTCATCGGACTTGGTGTAGCCGAGGGCGGGCAGCAGCCACACATCGTGTCCCGCGGCGGCGGCCCGCTCGACCGCGGCGCTGGTGACCGCCTCGGCCACAAGCAGATCGGTGCGCAGCGGCAGATGCGGTCCGTGTGGCTCGATCGCCCCGGTCGGCAGCACCAGGATCGAATCACGATGCAGCGCAACGGGAACCTCGGCGGTGGTGAGGTCGGAGAAGTGCCGTGTGGATGTGCTCATTCGTGCCACCTTCCCGGATTGAGCAGACCTTTGGGATCGGTCGTGCGGGCCAGCGCCCGGACCCGGTCCGCGTCGAGTTCGACATAGGATTGATGCGGCGAATGCACCGACACGCCGAGTTCGGCCAGGGCGGGCACCCCGGCGTAGACCTGCTCGGGATCGCGGTAGACGCCGTTGAGCATCCCGAACATGGTCCCGTATCCCGCCTCGAGATGCAGCATTCCGCCCGGGTAGACCGCCTCCACCTCGCGCAGCCGGGTGACCAGCGCCTCGCCCTGGCATTCCATATGAAAGTAGGTGTCCGGCACGGCCTTCTGCAGCCACCACGTGGGGTGGTTGTAGGACAGGGTGCTCAGGCGCATCGTCTGGGCCAGTCCGGTGCGCACGGCTTCGATGCGCCCGCCGGCGGCGACCATGACCTCGATCGTCTCGTCCAGTGCGGCGGCGTCCACGATGCCGCGTACGCTCGCCCGGCCCGGCACGAACGCCGGATCCGCGGGCAGCGCCTCGACGACCCTCGCGCAATCGGCCGACAGCAGACGCGGTTTCGGCTCGATCGCCGCGGCCAGCATCGCGGCGGGAAAGGCGTCGTACTGCGAGTCGAAGCTGGCGTACAAGCACTTCCAGTCCTGCAGCGGTTCGATGCGCACGGTGGCCGCGACGATGATGCCCGCGACGCCGTAGGTGTGCACCATCGGCTGCGCGCCGGGTCCTGTGAGACGGACCAGTTCGGCGTTCTCGTGGCCGTAGACCACGTCGACCGATTCGACGAAGCCCATGTGGTTGCGGCCGTGCACGATCGTCCCGGTGCCCGCCGAGCCGCCGGCCAGGAATCCGCCCAGGGTGGACTGGGCGGTCGACGGATACATCCACAACTGCCGTCCGGCGTCCCAGGCCGCCTGCTCCAGGTTGATCATCCGGGCGCCCGCCTCGGCGGTCACGGTCGTCTCGG
The DNA here is from genome assembly GCF_019038435.1 of Nocardia alni. Taxonomy (GTDB): domain Bacteria; phylum Actinomycetota; class Actinomycetes; order Mycobacteriales; family Mycobacteriaceae; genus Nocardia; species Nocardia alni. The sequence goes on along the minus strand of NZ_JAGPOX010000134.1, from coordinate 14,738 downwards.
TGAGCTTACCGATGGCCGACAGCGAGGTCATATCCATCACCAGACCGCCGTAGCGGGGCACGACCTGACCGTAGTTGCCGGTGCCTTTGCCGCGGGCGGTGATCGGGACGCCGTGCCGGACGGCCGCTCGCACAATCAACGGAACCTGTTGTGCCACTTTGGGGTAGCACACTACATCGGGTCGGCCGAGCGGTTGCGCGGACAGGATCGGGCTCATCGTCGAGCCGTCGCGTGCGGCGCGGTCCAGTGCGCGATCCAGGGTGCTGACCCCGCGCGGGCCCAGCAGCGCCAGCAACTCGTCGATCAGGGCGTCGAGGTCTTGGCGGCCGAACCGGGGACGGGCGGACAGCGCGGCGGTCACGACTCCACCTCGCCGGCACTCGGTTCCGTCGTGCCCGATGGCGCTGCGCCTATGCTTCCCTCACCGCGCTCGGTCACGACCACCTCGCCGGCGCTCGGTACTGTCGCGCCCGATGATGCTGTGTACACCGCTCCGTCGTTGCGCCGGGTCATGAGGGGAATCCGATCTTGGGGTCGATGAACTGATTGGTCGAGATCTGGTCGGGCGTGAGTTTCGCCGGGATGCTGACCTTTTCCGCGGCGTAGACCGGCCGGGTGATGTCGATGATGTGCTGTACGCGCGCGGGATCGACGGCGCCGACCGTGCCGTTCTCGTTGCCGACGATGCCGAGCTTGCGCATCGTGGCGGTCGCGTAGCCGGCCTCACCGATGTCGTAGACCCAGCCCGTGTCGTACTTGGCGGCCGCCTGCACGATGAGGGCGTTGACCTTGGCCGGATCGGCGAAGTAATCGACCTCGGCCTGCTGCATCACCGGGACGAGTCGGCGCAGACAGGCGGCGTCGGCGCCCAGGTCACCCGAGCGCACCGCCAGCTGGGAGGCGTAGATCGGGTACCCCGCGTCGTTGATCAGCTGGTAGGCGACCGGCTTGTGCCACTGGGCGATCTTCTGCTGGTAGAGGTACGGCTCGGCGCTGGCGAAACCCTGTTGGGCCTTTTTACCCTCGGCGGCAACGAAATTCGCCGGAGTGCCGTCGTAACTGCCATCAACCTGGCTCTTGTCCAGGATGCCCGCGCCGATGAAATAGTCCATGAACGGGGTGCCCTGGTAGTACAGCACAGTGGCTTTGGCGGCCTTCAGATCGGCGATGGTGTGGACGTTGGGATAGGTCGCCGGATCCCACATGATCATCTGCGGGTTGATGTGCAGCGGAGCGAACACTCCGGTGGTCGGCGTGGTGGCCGCGGTCTGCACCGAATGATCGGTATCGGTGTACCCGAACATGATCGAGGGGTCCTGGTACATCTGCGAGGTGACCGACTGGAAGCCGATCGCCGGACCGCCGGCGCGGATCTCGATATCGACGCCGGTGTACCGGCCGTGCGAGAACAGCGGGCCGACGATCTTCTTGGCCCCGGCGTCGATCTTCGGGTCGGGGCCGAGCATCTCGTAGGTGAGGCCGTGTTCGGCCTCGGGGTTCCAGTCGGTCTGCACCACGATCTTGGCCGGGCAGACCTGTTTCAGGTTCACCGGGCCGATCGGTCCGGAATAGCCGGAACTCGCTGTGGCACTACCGCTCTGGCCGCATCCGGTCAGTGCGGCCAAGCTCAGGACAATGGCGGCGGCACATGCGCCGGCCGACCGCGACAGGGGGATCTTTCGCATGAAGTGTCTTCCGGGAGAAGGGAACAGGTCAGTTGCGGGCGTCGTCGTACCAGGCGCCCACGATCCGGCGGCCGAGCCAGCCGAACAGCACGAACACGACCACACCGAGGGCCGATGCCAGCAGGATGGCCGCGAACAGCTGCGGCGCCTGCAACCGGGAGCGGTAATTGTCCAGCAGGATGCCGATGCCCGGATCACCCTGCTTGAAGAAGAAGTCGCCGACGATCGCGCCGACCACCGACAGGCCCGCCGAGATCCGGAGACCGGCGAAGATCGCGGGCATCGCGGCCGGGAATTCGAGCTTGCGCAGCACGGTCCACCGGCTGGTGCTACGCAGCGCGAACACCTCGCGCAGCCCCTTGTCCACCGATTTCAGGCCGAACAGGGTGTTGGAGACGATCGGGAACAGCGCGATCAGCACGCACACGAAAACCCGTGACACGAAACCGAATCCGAACCAGAAACCGATCAGCGGCACCAGCGCCAGAATCGGGATGCACTGCATGATCACCGCATAGGGGAACAGCGCCGTCTCGGCCCAGCGCGCCTGCGCCATCAGCACCGCCCACGCGATGCCCAGCACGACGGCGATCACCAGCCCGACTCCGGCGACAGTGGCAGTTCGACCGAGCGCCTGCCACATCTCCTGGGCCTGCGGGCCCAGCAGCCCGTCGGTGATCACCTGCTGGGGCGGGGGCATCAGGAAACGCCGCGCGGGGGTGAGCAGCGCGTAGGTGACGAGGTACCAGACGCCGATCACCAGGGCCAGCACCATGAGCGGGGCGATCGCCGTGCGCAGCCGCCGCGAGGTCACACGCTCGGGTTCGGACGTCCCGGCCCGTGCCGATGTTGCGGAAATGATTGGGGTGGAACCTGTTCCGGTGGGCTGCTCGACGGTGATCTCGTTGGGCGACTTCGGTTCTGGCGGCCGGGGCGTGGCCTCGGAAAGGGCAGCGGCGGTGAGTGTTTTGGTGGACCCCCGGACAGGGCTTTCGTCGGGTGACCTCGGCTCTGGTGGCTGCGGCGCCGTTCCGGAAACGGCGGCGGCGGTGAGTGTCGGAGTCGAGACATCTGCGGTGGATCCGGTGTTCCCAGGTGGCTGCGGCTCCGGAGTCTGTGATGTTGTTGCGGAATTAGTTGAGGCGTTCAGTGTTTCGGTTTGCCGATGGATGGGGCCGTCGGGTGACTCGGGCTCTGGTGGCCGGGGCGCCGTTTCGGAAACGGCGGCCGCGGTGGAGACGTCGTCGGCGGATTCGGTGGGCGTATCGGAAACTGCTGGGGAAGTGTGTGTTTCGACTCTCATGCGTGAATTCCTCGCAGCGACTGGGAGACTCTGCTGGCCAGGTCTGTGAATTCGTGGGTATAGCGGATTTCCGGGCGGCGTGGGAACTCGAAGGGGACATCGAATTCGGCGATGATTCGGCCCGGGCGGGGCGACATGACGGCTACGCGGGTGGACAGGTAGACGGCTTCGGCGACCGAGTGGGTGATGAACAGCCCGGCGAACCGGCGCGTGGCGAACAGTTCGGTGATCTCGTCGCCGAGGCGTTCGCGGGTGATCTCGTCCAGTGCACCGAAAGGCTCGTCGAACAGGAACAATTCGGGATCGACGCTGAGCGAGCGGGCCAGCGAGGCCCGCATTCGCATGCCACCGGACAGCATGCGCGGCAGCTGATCTGCGAAGCCGGTGAGGCCGACGAGTTCGATGGCCTCCTCGGCGCGGCGGTAGCGCTCGGCCTTGGGTACGTGGTCCAGTTCGGCCAGCAGGGCGACGTTGTCGCGGACCGTGCGCCACGGGAGCAGTGTCGGATCCTGGAAGACGTAGCCGATCCGGTTCGCGCCCACCTGGGCGTAGCCGCCGGTGGCGGACTCCAGTCCGGAAGCGATCCGCAGCAGGCTCGACTTTCCGCAACCCGACGGCCCGACCACGCTGACGAATTCGCCCGCGCGCACGGTCAAATCGACCCCCTCGAGGGCGAGGGTGCCGTTGGGGTAGGTGAGCTGGGTCGAGGAGAAGCCCAGTACCTGGGCGCCGGGGCGTGGTGGCGCCTCGTGCATGGGTGGGGCAGGGGACGGTGAGCCGGCGAAACTCGTGGGTCCGGCCGAGTGGGTGAGCTGCGGGGACGGCGAGCCGGTGGAGCTTGCGAAGTCGGCGGGGTGGGCGAGCTCGGAAGACATCAGACCTCCAGTGGTGCGACATCGGCAGTGAGGTATTCGGTGCGGCCGATCGAGATGATCGCGCCGTCGCGGATGACGATCCGGTCGGCCGGCGCGGTGGCGACGACATCGAGCAGCCCGGTGCCCCGCACGGCCAGAAACTCCGCGCGCGCACCGGGTTTCGCGCCCGCTTCCGGTAGGCCCAGTACCGCCCGCGCGCCGTCGGTGACCAGGTGCACGGCCGTGCGTGGCGGTACGTGACCGGCCGCGATGAGCAGCGCGGCGGTCTCCAGGGCGTCGCTGCGGCCCAGCGGGTTGAACGGGTCGCGCACGTTGTCCGCGCCCGCGGCCACGGGGATTCGTGCCTCGAGCAGCGCGGTGAGCGCGGTCAGGCCGCGTGGCGTGGCGATCGGCTCGTCCCGGCCCTGCAGGTAGAGGTTGGTCAAGGGCAGGCTCACGATCCCCATGCCCGCGCCGGCCAGCAGCGCCAGAACGGGTGCGAGTTCGTGGACCGGCAGGGTGCCCAGGCGGCAGCAGTGCCCTGCTGTGCGGGTGCGATCCGCGGGCCACGCGCTCACGCGCCTGGCGTACTGCGTGAGCGTGTGGTGGTCGCCTCGGAGGAATTCGTCGACGTGCAGATCCGTTCCGACACTGCGGGATTCGGCGATGTCGAGCAGCCGGTCGAGTTCTGCGGCGGGGTCCGGCGCGAGATGCGGTGCGCCGCCCAGCAGGTCGGCGCCGGCCGTCAGCGCGGCGTCGAGCATGGCGGCATCGGCGCCGGGCGGCGCCAGCGCGACGATCTCGATGTCGACCAGGCCGCACAGCTCCCGGCGGACTCGGTCCACCGCGCGGATGCCGCGTAACGGGTCCGGACCGCAAAGAATGTCGGCGTGGGTGCGGATAGCCGTGGTGCCGTTGCGCAGCAGGGCCAGCGCGGCCGCGGTGGCACGCCGATGAAACGACTCCTCGTCCAGCTCCGGACTGCCTCGCCGCCACACGTCGATCGCCGTGGCCAGATCCGCGTCCGGTGGTGCGAGCACATCCCAGGACAGTGCCTTGTCGAGGTGGGCGTGGGGTTCGGCCGGCGCGGTGAGCAGGACGAACCCGGTCAGATCCAGGGTCTCGGGATCCGCGGGCGGACGCCGGGACGTACTGGGCCGCACCGCGGTAACGATCGTATGCCGTCCGTCGCGGCCCAGCTCGACGTCGACCGCCGCGCCGTCCGGGGTGGTCGCGCCGCATATTCGCGAAATACGGTGTGGTAACCGATGATCCATGGAGATCCTTCGCTGGGGTGGGGTGGTGGCTCGCGGCGTGGCTGGTCGGCGAGGCGTTGCGGAACAGGATAATGTTGATGTGATCAACATTTAGTACTATTCAGCCGGGGTGTTTCCGGCAGATGAACCACCTAGCTACGGTCTTGTTAATTCGTTCCTCGCTCGGGCGAATTCGGTGGACCCCGCGGCGGGACGACGAGGGAAGATGCGGGATATGAAGGCACAGAACGGATCCGGCCCGGTCGGTGGAGATTCGCGGGTGCTGCTCGGCGCGGAGATCCGTCGCCGCCGGCGCGAGTCCGGGCTCACCCTGGTCCGGCTCGCCGAACAGGCGCAGATCTCGCACCCGTTCCTGAGTCAGCTCGAGCGCGGCCTGGCCCGGCCCAGCATGCTGACCCTGGCCCGTATCGCCGAGGCGCTGGGCACGACGCAGGTGGAGCTCATGCTTGCCGCCGACACCGCCGGTCGCGGCGAATCCGCGGATTCCGCGCAGTCCCAGGTGATCCGGTCGCACGAGGGTGTGCAACTGCCGCGCGGGATCGCCAGATCTGGCCGGGAGGAGGGTTCGACCCGGCTGCTGGTGCACGGCCGGGCGGCGTTCTATCCACAGGAATTCGTCGATGTGAGCGGTGATTTCGGCCCGTACTTCGTGCATGACGAGGACGAGTGGGTGTACGTGGTGGCCGGGGCGATCGTGGTCGACCTGGGTGACCACGGCGAGGCGCGGCTCGCGGAGGGAGACAGCCTCTATTACACTGGCGGCACACCGCACCGGTGGCGTGTGGTGGACGCCCCGCAGGCCAGGCTGATCGTCGTGAAAGCGGCCGGGCGCGAGGCGGATTCCCGTGGCTGGGATGGATAGTCCGGCGGGGCCCCGACTTTCTGGGAGTACCCGATGATCACCTCGACCTCCGCTGACGCAGCACCCATTGATGTCGTCGTGCGCGAACGACGCTGCGTGGGTGTCGATATCGATGAGTTCACACTCGCACGCCCTGACCGCGGCGCCCTGCCCGCCTGGGAGCCCGGCGCCCATATCGACCTGCTGCTGCCGGATGAGCTGGTCCGGCAGTACTCGCTGTGCTCGGATCCCGCCGATCTGTCCGCGTACCGGATCGCGGTGCTGCGTGAACCGCGCGGGCGGGGCGGTTCGGTTCGGGCGCACGAGACGCTGAAGGTCGGGGCGCCTATTTCGATTCGACCGCCGCGCAACCACTTTCCGCTGGTTCGCGCGCTCGGCTACGTCTTCGTCGCAGGCGGGATCGGGATAACGCCGATGCTGTCGCTGGTGGCCGCCGCTCAGCGCCGCGGACGGCCCTGGCGGATGATCTACACCGGCCGAGGCAGTGCGAGCATGCCGTATGGGCGGGAATTGACTGAGCGATACGGGAATTCGGTGACCCTGCACCATTCCGCCCGAGACGGTCGGATCGATCTGACCGCCGACCTGGCCGGATTGTCGCCGGGAACGGCCGTGTACGCCTGTGGTCCCACTGGTCTGATCGCCGCCGCCGAGGCCGCCTGCGCCGGCCTGGAGGCGGTGGACGTGTTCGCCGAACGATTCACCGCCCCGGACCTGCGCGGCTCCGACTCGCGGGCCTTCGAGGTGTCATTGGCAGTGTCGGGTCTGACACTGAGTGTGCCTACCGGCCGGTCGATCCTGGAAGTGGCCGAGGCATCGGGAGTGTTGACCCTCTCCTCGTGCCGCGAGGGGAACTGCGGCACCTGTGAGACGGGCGTCGTGAGCGGCGAGGTGGATCACCGTGATTCGGTCCTGACCCCGGAGGAGCGGGCCGAGAACGAGTCCATGATGATCTGCGTATCCCGTTGTGCGGGAGAACGTCTGGTACTGGAATTGTGAGCCGGACCGACCGGATGTCACACGCGTTCGGCTGAGGCGTACGAGTGTGACATTCGGCTGGTCGACGGTGCCCGACTACGTCGCCTGGACGACACTGTCCAGCGGACTCCCTACCCGCCGAGGACCTTCGTTAACTCGAGTAGTTCGGCGGTGAAGCCGAAGCATTGACGGACGTTGTATAGCGTGGCGTCCAAGCAGTATTCGGGAGATGTCGTGGCTACGGCGTCCGTGAGCAGGACGACGTCGTAGCCGATGTTGGCGGCATCCATCAGGGTGGACAGGACGCACTGGTCGGCATTGACCCCGGCGAGCAGCAGCGTGTCCACCCGCAGGTTGCGCAGCACCGAATCCAGTGGGGTGTCGACGAATCCGCTCATCCGGAACTTGTCGACGCGGATATCGCCGGGGTCGACGTCGAGTTCGTCGACGACGGCTGCGCCCCAGCTGCCGGCCTCCAGCACGGCGGTGCTGGAGGGGGTTGCAGCACTGCCGATTCCGGTACCGCGCCCGGCCGGATCGTAGACGTGCCGCACTCCCGGAGGGAGATTCGCCCGGTCTGGGCGATTGCCCCAATTCACCCAGACGACCGGGATATTCGCCGCGCGGATTGCGGGCAGTGCGGCGGAGACGGTGTCGATGGCGGCGCGGGTGGGGGAGATGTCCACACCGATCCCGGCGAGCCACCCACCGGCGTGGCAGAAGTCGTTTTGCAGATCGATGATCAGCATCGCGGTTCGCGCCAGATCCAAGGTGAGCCGCTGTGGCCGCGCGTCCAGGTCCAGTGGCCGGGATTCGTTGGGGCGGCGCAGATCCGCGTGCCCGTCGGTGAGGGTCCAGGTATTGCGATTCATCGAGGCGGATCCAGTCGGTCGTGAGGTGCGGATGCTCGGGCTAGCGGGAACCGTGCGCCGAGGCGAAGGTGAGCAGGCTGTGATCCTGTCCGGGGGCGGCCACCAGGCACAGGCCGATCGGCAGGGTCCCCGCGCGCAGTGCGGGGATGCTCAGCGCGGGCAGTCCGGCGAGGGAAGCCAGGCAGGTCAGGCGTAGCGTCGCCTGCCGTATCGATTCCATGAGCGCCGGGGCGGTGTCGCGCCTCGGCGCGGCCGAGGATGTGGACGGCAGCGCCAGGACGGTGCCCGGAGGGAGCAATCGTCGTAGCTCCGCACGCATCGTATCGAGCAGACTTTGTGCTGATTGCCTTGTGGCGCTGTCGATATCGCGTCCGGCGCGGAAGCGGGCGGCGACCTCCGGGGAGAGTGCGTCCGGATGCGCGGCCAGGAATTCGCGGTGTGTTTCCCATGCCTCTGCCGTCTGTACGGTGCGAAACGCGGTGAAGACGGCGTCCAGACCGCCCGAGTCCGGATAGGTGAGCGGGACGGGGACCGGAGGTGGCAGCACGGTCCCGGAGGCCGCGCCGCGCAGCGTCAGTGCCTGCACTGCGGCCCGGAACGGTTCTCGTGCTGAGGGATCGAGAAGTTCGACCAATTCCGTGGCCACGACCACGCGGGCGATCGGCTCGACCGATTGCGGCGGCAGCAAGGCCGCACCCGCCCGAGCCAGCAGACCGACGTCCCGGGTCAGCAGTCCGACGGTATCGAAGCTCGGCGCCAAGCCCACCAGCCCGGTGCGGTCGACCACACCATGTGTGGTGCGCAGGCCGTAGAGCCCGCAGTAGGAGGCGGGGACACGGATCGAGCCGGCGGTATCGGTGCCCAGCCCGATATCGGCGAGTCCGGCCGCGACCGCGGCGGCCGGACCGCTGCTGGATCCACCGCTGATGCACTGCGGTGCAACGGGATTGGGGGTGACGCCGTAGTGCGCGTTCGCGCCCGACAGGGAGAAGGCCAGCTCGTCGGTGACCGCGATGCCCGTGACATCGGCTCCGGCCGCCAGCAGGGCTTGGACCGCGGCCGCGTGCCGGGGCTCGATCGGCGCCTTGGACAGCCACACCGGATTTCCGGCGCCGATCGCCTGCCCGGCGACGGCGAACAGATCCTTCACCGCGACACGAGCATTCACCAACGGCCCGTCGCCGCCGCGTGCGAGCGGCTCGGATCCCGGTGCGACACGCCAGATCGAAGCATCGGATGACGTCGGTGTGTTCGCGGGAGGCGGCGCCGCGGAGACATGGGCCACGGTGATCGCCCAGCGCCCGTCGGTGCGCTCCCAGACCTGGGTTTGAATGCCGCACAACCCATCCGCGCGCCGGGTTTGCGCCACGATCACCCGGGCATCGGGGCCGAGCGAGCGGGTGTGCACTCGCAGTAGGGTGCGTGCCGGCGCGCCACCGCGACCGGCCCGGAAGGCGGCGATCGCGTCATGGCCGATCAGCATGTCGCCGGAGTCGCAGCGCACAGTACGTGGTCCGTCGGCGAATGCGGTGTCCAGGGCTGGAACGTCGTTGGCCATCAGGGCTCGTTCGTACTCGGCGAAGGCCGTTCGCAGGTCGCCGTCCAGGTCGTCGTCGAAGCTCATCGATCGGACCTTACCGAGAATGTTGATGTGGTGAACATTTCGCGTGTAACAGTGCTGTGAAACTTCTGATCGGGATCGACTGTCCGGCTGTGTATCTGGTGCCGGTGATCATGCGGTGCGCAGGCTTTACGTCGCGGAAACACCTCGCGGCTACCGTGGCGAATGTAACTGTGATCAACATTGGTGAGGTGTGATGCCATCGGCTCCGGCGTCGTGCGCCGACGCGCACTCGTGGTTCGACGTGCGAGAGGTCGGACAGGACATCCACATGATCAACGAGCCGGGCCACGCGGCCTGCTACCTGATCATCGGAACGCGCGCCGCGCTACTGTTCGACTCGGGACTGGGTATCGCGTCCATCTCGGCGGTCGTGCGGATGCTGACGAATCTGCCCTTGCTGGTGGTGTCCTCGCATCACCACATCGATCATCGGGGTGGCAATGCCGATCTGGCGGCGCATATCGCGGTGCGGGATTTCTGCGCCCATCCCGCGGCGGCCGATGGCGGATCCGGGTGCGCGCACGACGAGGCGGATCGGGAATTCCTGCGCGCCTACGCGAGGGCGATGACGGGTGTGGTCGCCGAATTCGGCCGTTTCGCCGAGTTGGACGCCCGATATTTCTTCACCCTCGCCCGCGTCGCACATCCGCGCCCGCTGCCGGACCTGACGGGATGGGCGGTCGGGGTTACGCCGGTCACCCGAACTCTGGCCGACGGTGAGATCATCGATCTGGGCGGACGACACCTGGAGGTACTACATACTCCCGGGCATGCTCCGGACGCCCTGTGCTTGTTCGAAAGGCGCTCGGGTACCTTGCTTTCCGGTGACACCGTGCTGTCCGCGGCGCATTGGTTGCACGGTCCGGGTGCGGACCCGGCCGGTTTCGCCGCCTCGACCCGGCGCCTGGTGAACCTGCCGATCACTCGAATCCTGGCTGCGCACAACATCGTCTGTGAGCTGCCCGGCCATGCTGCCGGTGAGGTCGCGCGGGCCGCGGCGGCTCTGCTCGAGGGAACGACCACCGTCACATCCGGATACGACATGCTCGGCCATCCGGTGACCCGCCACGAGTGCGGGCCGGTCACCCTGCTCACCCCGCCGAGCATCTGAATCACCCCTGCGCACAGCCGAATCCGGTGCGCAGCCACAGTGGAAAGGATCGCGATGACCGGAGCGCCGCCCATCGTCCGTCACCTGGCCGAGCTGTCGGCCGCCCTCATCTCACCGACGGATACCGTGCGTCTGTGCACGCTGGCCGGGCCCGGGCAGGGCTCCAGCGCGAGCGTATTCCTCGAGATCTGGGAGCCCGGCGGTTCGCAACCGCTCAATTCGCATCCGGACTCGGCCGAGATCTTCCTGGTCCTGTCCGGGAGGGCCACCGCACACAGCGACGCGCACACCATCGACCTCACGCCGGGCGATGTACTGATCCTGCAACCGGGATCCGAACACCGAATCGTGAACACCTCCGCCACCGACCGCCTCTACACCATCACCGTCATGGCCGACGACGGCGGATTCGCGGCCCTCGTCGACAGCGGCATCGCGGTACCGCTCACTCCGGCCGACATCCACACCGTGGTTCCCCGATCCGCTGCCAACCCCGACAGCTGATCGAGGACCTCCGCGAGGCGGAAAGGTGCGATCACGCCGGTGTGTATCTCGGCCGTGAACGGGCCGGGCGTGGGTGGGTCAGTTCTCGCTCGCGCGGTCGGTGGGGAGTTCCTCGGTGGCCGAAGCTGCCTTTCGGGATCCGTTGGTGGGGGAGACGTTTTCGCCCGACAGGACGTGGAAACCGTTGCGCCAGCCGGAGACCGCGGTCTGGGCCAGGTTGCGCTCCGGGATCTGGCGGATCGCGAGTTGCTGTGTGGCAGTGGATTCGGCGTCCAGGTCGCCGAGGATGCGGCTGATGGTGCGTGGGCTGGTGCCGAGTTGGGTGGCGATTTCGCTGGTGGGGATTCCGGTCTCGCGCAGTTCGCGGACTCGGTCACGGATGGCGGGGTCGCGGCGGAGCTGGCGGCCGGGTTGTGCGGGTGCCGCGGAGTCGGTCTGTGTCGGCGTGGCCGATGCGGCGGGTGATTCCGGCGGTTCGGTGGTTCTGGTCGAGTCGGTCTGTGCCGGTGCGGTTGTTGCCTGGTTCGCCGCTGGTGGCGGCGATGAGGGGGAGGAGGACGTGGCAGGAGGTGGTGTGGGGCGTGGGCGGATCGTGTTCGAGGACATCCGGCGTGCGCGTGGGTCCGCGGTCACGCGGAGGGTCGACGATGTGGTTGTCGTCTCGGTGGACGTTCGGGGCAGAGTCTCCTGCGTTTCGGAGTGGTCTTCACCGGCCGGGGAGAAGGCCGCAGAACCCTGAGCGGCGACTGCGGACAGCGGGGCGCTCGCCGGTCGTGTTGCCCGCTGCTCCTGCGGTTCCCGCTGGTCGTGCATTTCGGCGGCGGATGGCGTCCACTCGGCCGCTGCCTGATTCGATCGATCGGATGCGATCCTCGGCTGCGCGGCGGACTCTGGTCGTTGTATCGGCAGGTCTACGCGGGTGGGGTATTCGGAGTACTCGATCTCGGATGCGGAGGGTTGTGTCCGAGACTCTGCGGCAGTGGAGGGTTGTGCGTGAGATTCTGCGGAGGCGGAGGGGCGCGGGTGAGATTCTGCCGAGGCGGAGGGGCGCGGGTGAGGCTCTGCGGAGGCGGGAGGTTGCGCGTGGGCCCCTGCGGGAGCCGAGGGTTGCCCCTGGGGCTGTACGGGGGCGGAAGGTTGCACCGGAGATTCTGCGGAGGCGGCTGGTAGCTGTCGGATCTGCGCGATGGTGTCCGGGGAACCATCGATGACGTCGGTCGGGGAGCCCGCCTGTGGCGCTCTCGGTTCCGGCGCAGTGTGCGGGTCGGGGCTCTCTTCGATGGTCCACGGGTTGGGGAGGTCCACTTCCAGCAGCGCGCCGGTGCTCGACAGGATGCGCAGATTGTCCATCAGCACCGAGCGCGGTGTGCGGGTGTCGTCCACCAGACCGCCGTCCTCGACCGCGCGGCGCATGACCCGCTGGAGGCGTCGTCTGGCTCGGTTGACCCGTCTGGTTCCGGCGCCGGTCTCGCGGAGTGTGCGGGCGCGGTCGGCGGCGAGCGCGACGTCGATGAGGCGGCGCTGCAGGGCGACCTCTCCGGCGGTCCGGCTGGTGGGATCGGCGATGCCGAGCCGAATCAGGATGCGCTCCGGTGTGATTCGCCAATTGATGCCGCCGAGGGTGCCGCTGCGGCGGCGCTCGAGGGCCATACTGCGCTCCCAGCCCCAGGCCGCGACGAGCGGTGCGGACAGCCGGATCAGCACTGTGCCGACATTGTCGGCGTCGGTGGCGGCCAGGACAGCGGACAGGCAGGTGAGCACCCACATGGCGACGCCGTCGATTCCGGCGCTGCCGGTGACCTGCTGGGCGCTGCGCGCTCGCAGCGCCGAGGTGAGCACCATGATCTCTAGGAAGGCGAAGAACATGATGCGCAGCGACAACGTCAGATGCAGCGACTTGTCGAAGAACACCCACATGCCCTGCGCGCTCACCCCGGTGGCGATCGCGGCCGCCAGCAGCGTGCCCGCCTGCTCGCCGGTGAGCCCGCGACGGCGTGCGAACCGAATTATCTGGAATGCCAGCCCCGCCACCGCCAAGACGCCGACGGCCCCCAGCGCCGCAGTGATCGGATGGGCCTCCAGGGTCGTCGCGATCCGATCACTGCTGCTCATTCACCAGGTTCCTTCCTACCGCGCTCGCTCAACCCGGGTGATCGTTTCGCGTGCTGGAGCACAACGAATCCCGTATCGGCGGCCGGGCAGAGAGTCTACCGGCGAGATCGCGGTCGGGTGCGGCGCAGTGGGGCCATGGCTGGAACTCTCACGGGATATTCAGTTTTCGTGCAGGATGGCGGCGAAGCGCTCGTCGGCCAGATCGAGCTGATCCAGGATGTGCTGCTTCACATGAGCGGCGAGCGGGGTGTCGGGGCGGGTGACCAGGTCGCGGTATACGCCGGTGAGTGGGCGATACTTGATCGCGAGGCGCTCCATGGCCGGGCCGGTGGCGTAGAGGATGCCGACGCCGTTATCGGTGAAGTCGGATAGTTTGACCACCCGCGCCCACGGGTCGCGGGCCAGGCTCGTGGCGATGTGCTCGCGGTATTGGACGTTCCATTCCACACCGGGCTCCGGAGCGGGATTGGTGACCGATGCGACGATTCCGGCGACCCGCGTGCCGAACCGGGCGGAGAGTTCGTCCAGCGCCGCCGCTGTCAGCGCCGCCGTGGCGGCCGGATTGTCGAGGGCGGAACCGGCTCGGGCACCGGCCAATTCGCGCGGGTGATCCTCGACCGAATCGTGCAGCAGGCCCGCGACCACCACCTCGGTATCGCGCACCTCGTAATGGCTGACGATCCGGATCGCCACCCGCAGCAGATGATTCAGATACGGCTCACGCCCGTACTCGTCGTCGCGGTGCAGTTCGGCCGCGAGCTCGAGCGCCGCGCTCACTTGCCCGGGCTCGGCCAGCTTGGCCGACTCCAGCTCCAGCCGGCGGCGCAACCCCTCCTCGCCGTGCACATCGCTGATCGTGTGCAGCGGCATCACCGCCAGCACTCCCGCCCCTGTCGTATTCATGACCCCAATCTATCCGCCGGGGCCGACAGGATCACCAAACGTCCGCTTAAAACTTCGCCACCGCAGGCGTGGACCGCGGGCCGCTGTGCGGAGCAGCCACCGCGCGGCGATACGACCTCGGCTAACGCACGCCACGCGGCCGAAACTGGATACTGATCCGCGGCCCCACCGCCCGGCGGGTCTTGGGTATCGCATGCTCCCACGTGCGCTGACACGAGCCGCCCATCACGATCAGGTCGCCATGGCCCAGCTGATACCGCAGGCTCGGCCCGCCACCGCGCGGGCGCAACAGCAGCGCCCTGGGCGCGCCGACCGAGACGATCGCGACCATGGTGTCGTCGGTGGCGCCGCGCCCGATGGTGTCCCCGTGCCAGGCGACACTGTCGTTCCCGTCGCGGTAGTAGCACATGCCGACCGTCACGAAGGGCTCACCGAGCTCATCGAAATAATGCTCACTCAGAGCGATCCGAGCCTCACCCAGCACAGCATCGGGCAACCGCTCGCCCTCGGTATAGAACCGCACCAGCCGAGGCACATCGACCACCCGGTCGTACATCTGCCGCCGATCCGCCCGCCACGGCACTCCCGCGACAAGCCGATCGAACAGCGCGTCCGCCCCCCGCAGCCACCCCGGCAACACATCGACCCACGCC
>NZ_JAGPOX010000133.1 GCF_019038435.1 Nocardia alni | reverse complement strand
GTCCGCGGGTGGCGACAGGTTCTCCAGGCGGGGGGTGGGGCCCCAGATGTAGCGCAGGTAGCGGTCTGTGTGTTCGCCGTAGGGTTTGGGACCGTCGGGGCCGCCGAGGAATTCGTGGTCGGCGGCCAGGCGGGCCTCCTCGGCGGTTGCGCCCTGGGCGCGGCGTTCGGCGTAGACCGCCGAGGAGGCGGGGGCGATCGGGAGGGGTTCGGCCAGGCCCTCGTCGCGCAGAGCCACGAGGTCACGCAGGATCTCCTGAGCCGCTGCGCCGGTGGGGGCGGCGAGCACCGAACGCCAAGCGGGGCGGTTGAATCGGCCGCGGCCGATGGTCAGTGCCCGCCAGCTCTGGTGGCGTTCGGTCGCGGCCAGGGCCAGCACCCGTACCCACGCGGCGGCGCGGTGCTTGGCGGCCAGGCGGGAGAAGGTGGTCCGTACCACCGCGTCGTCGTGCACGTCCGCGACGGTACCGCTGAGCAGCCTGCCCTCGCCCAGGTCGATCGCGATATCGATACTGCGCGAGGGCAGTTCGTGGATCGGTCGGGCCACCCGGACCAGCCGATCCACGGTGTCCTCGATGTCGTTCAGCACCGCCGCGCCCAGTCCGAACGGTGGCAGTGTCCCCCGGCGCCATTCGGCCGCGCGCAACGCCTCCGGTTCGGCTCCGTGCAGCCGCGCGGCCAGCATGCGCTCGCCCATATTCCATTTGGCCAGCCCGTCCAGCTCGATCGGCAGGCGCTCGTCGATCTCCTCGTCCTGTTCGGGCACCCGAATACCCAGGCGCTGCCACAGAAATGCACGCACCGGATGCTCCACGAACGAAATAAGCTCGGCCAGTTCCACATCCGAACGCACGGCCGCGGGAAGCGGCGCGGGCAGGAAATCCGGCGAGGCCAGCGCGGGCCGGGCCGCGGCGCGCGCCCCGTCGAGAGCGACCGCGTCGAAACTGAACGGGCGCGCCGGGTCGAAATTGCGACCGTCGAAGGCCTGTAACGGATGTCGCGTCACCACCGAGTCGAGCTCGCCGCCCAGGTGCGCCGCCAGCACGTCCGTCAGTTCGGCCAGTGCGATCGCGGGCGGGCGATGCGCGCCGGTCACCGGGTCCGCGCCGGTGTGCACCACGATCAGATGCTCGCCGGCCGCCATGATCGCATCCAGCAGCAACTGGCGGTCCTCACCGCGAGCGTCGCGCTCGCCGATGCGCGGACCACGCGCGAGCACGTCGTCGCCGTCGATGCCGCCGAGCCGGGGGAACACGTCGTCGTCCAGGCCCAGCAGCACCACCACCCGATGCGGCACCGACCGCATCGGGACCAGACCGCAGACGGTCAGCTCACCGGTGCGGAAGTTGGCGCGCACCGCGCGAGAGGCCAGGCGCGCGTGCAGCAGCGCTGCGATATCCGGCAGCCGCAACGGAATATCGTCGCCGTGCTCGAGCGCCTCGGCCACCTCCCGCCGCGCCTGCACACCCTGCCCGGCGTTCGCGCGTGAGGTGTCGGTGAGCAGATCCAGCGCCCGGGCCAGCACCTGCGCCCATTCGCGGGCGGGCCGCGCGCCCCCGGCCGGATCCGCCGGGGTCGGCCCGCGCATCTCGCGCACGCACACCGCGAGCCGGTCGGTGAATTCGGCGAACCGGCCGGCCAGGTCGACGTCGCCGGAGTCGACGTCCTCGAGCGGCAGCGCGAGATCCAGCCAGTCGTCGGAGGATTCGCCCGCCGCGACGCCGAGCAGGATGCGGTCCACCGCCGCGTTCAGGGTGTTCTGCGCGAAGTCGCCGAGTCCGAACGCCTGCCGCTGTCGCGCCCCGATCCCCCATCGGGCCCCGGTCTCGCTCGCCCATTCGCGCAGCCGCTCGATATCGTCGTCGTCGAATCCGCAACGCAGCCGGACCGGTTCGGTCGCGGCCAGATCCAGCACCTGTGTCACGGTCACCCGGCCGTCGGCCAGCTCGAACAACCCCAGCAGCACGGACAGCACCGGATTCATCGCGCCAGTGGTCCTGTCGGCCATCCGAACCCGCAGACCGTGCCCGGGATGTTCGGCGGCCGTCGTCGTCTCGTGCCCGCGCGACTCGATATGCCCCTGCCCGAACGCCGCCCGCACCAACGGGCCGAAATTCTCCACGTCCGGGCACAGCACGATCACATCGCGCGGCTCGAGCGTCGGATCCTGCGCCAACAGCCCCAGCAGCACATCTCGCAGCACCTCCACCTGCCGTGCCGCACCGTGACACGCATGCACCTGCACGCTGCCGTCCCCGAGGCCGGGCTCGGCCAGGGGCGGCCACACATCCCCGACGATCCCCTGCTGCACTACCGAAAGTAGTGTCCGCGAGCCGCTTTCGCCAGCGGCGGGATAATGGCGATCGACCACGGGCACGACCGCGACCCGCCGCTGCAACTCGCGTGCATCACGCCCCAACCCGGCCAGCAGCGGATGCGCCACCGCCAGCACACTCGCATCCCTCGCCCGCGCCGGTGCGGGCGTCAGAACAGCCGTCACACCGTCGGCCGGCCCCATCCGGTCCGAGTTATCTTCCAGCACAGTGCCATACCGCAGCACCGCATCTGCCACCTTGTTGTCACCGTGCGCATGCGCCGCCGAATCCGCCGGCACCATTTCCGGCCTTACTCCCTCGCCCGCCGATCCGGTGAGCGCATACATCCCGGATTCCAGCTCCGGGAACGGGTCGGCCGACGCCCCGAGCTTGTCCCACACCGCGGGGCTCGGGTGAGCGAGCCACAGATGAACGTCCCGGTGCTCGCCCAACGCCGACAGCACCGCGAGCTGATCGGCGGCCAGACGAGTCGGTCCGAACAGTGAGATACGCTGGGGCAGTTCGGTTATCCCGGGTTCGCTGCGCAGCCGGGCGCAGGCGAGCGGGAGGCGCTCGGCGGGGCTGGGTGTGCCGAGATCCGCGCGCAGGCTGCGCCACAGGTTCGGCTGCCACAGGAGGTCTTCGGGCAGATCGTTGCCGCAGCCGTCGGTGTCGGCGCCGGCGGCCCAGTCGGCGATCAGGCCAGGGCGCTGGGTGGCGTAACCGTCGAACAGCGCGGCTATACGCGCGGCGGTGGCGAAACGGCGGCCCGCTCGGTGCGTCGGACCGGCCTCGCCCACACCCAGATGACGGGCCGGGACCGTGCACCACGGCTCGGTGACCGAGGCGTCCAGCACCCGCAGCAGCGCCCACACCATCCGCTCGGACGCCCACGGGTCCTGGTCCGCGGCGATTCCGGTCGCCGCGCCCAGCACCTCGGCGACCAGCGCCGCGGTCGGGACGAAACGCACATTCGCGCAGATTCCGTCACCCTGTCCGCCGAGCGTGCGGGCCAGGCGCTGTGCGAGCCAACGTTCCACGCCCTTCGCCGCGACCGTGACGACCTCCGCGGCGAACGGATCGGCCAGTGGCCGCGCCAGCATCGCCGCGAGCTGGTCGACGAGCGTCGCCGCCCGCTCGGCCCGGTGGACGTGCAGCGCCATCGACCGCCTCCTCAACCCTTCAACCGTTACGCTCGCCCTACGCGGCGCACACCGATCGTTACTCCCGCGCCGGCCATCCGGCTCTCGGCCGGGCGCCCGCGCATCGGCGACCGTACTCGCGCCCACTCGGAGGCCACCGCTCCCGCCCGGGCGAACCAGGCGTCCATGACCAGCGCATGCGGCACGGACCAGGGGGCAACCCTACGGCATCGCGACCGCGCCGTGCGAGACCGCATCCGGGCCTCCTCTACCGATCCGGCGTCGCCGAGCGGCACATCACGCGATCGAACCTGATACGCGGCGTCCGCATCACCACGATCCGGACGCCGCGTCCGTACCTCATGATCGAGGCGAGGACACACCGAATGTCGTCCGAGCCCCTCGCCTCGAACGACCATCGTGCACCCTGACGCCCTCGCAACCCGGCAGACACACCGCGTCGGCCGCGACCCTCCCGATGCGGGATTCATCACCCGTGCCGCTCCCCCGACACCTCTCGATCGCACGGCTAATATTCAGCGATATAGGATGAACTCAGCGTTTACGGAAATTCGGACCAATTGCCAAATTCGTAGCAACACAACCGGATACACGCGAAACGCCAAATTCTCCGACCGACTGACGGAATACACCGCGTGTCACCCTGGTGGGCGCTCGATGATGTGCCACAGTGCTCTGCGGGGAGGCAACGGGAGAAGCGTTTTTTCGAAAGGCTGGTTCGGTTGATGTCTGCGTCGGTGATCCCCCTCATGCCCGCATCTGGTTTTACCGTCCGCCGGATAGGTGACCGTTGGGAATTGGTCAACTCGCGCCACTACGGACGCGGCATCGTTCTGCACTCCTGGCCACGCGACTGTCACACCGAGGCATTCGCACACTGCTACCGCCTCAACGGCCGCAGCGTCGAAGATCTTCTGGCCGCATTCCGCTGAGCACGACGACACCAAAGACGCTGCGCGGCAAGACCGCAGGGGATGACAGGCCGGCGGAGCCGGCAGGGGTGGCGAGTTCGGGGGCTTAGCACAGCGAGCGGCAGAGCTCAAGACGTGCATAACGTGCATACGCCCGTCTAGGGTGGTGCATCGTGCGTTATCCCCGCGGCGCTTCACGCGCTCCTCGTTCCACGCGCCTGGCCGTCGGCGCCTGCGTCCTGGCCGCCGGATTGGTAGCCGGCGCACCGGCCGCGCATCCGGCGCCCGCCGCAGCGGCGCCCATCCGCGTCCAGGGCTGTACCGGCGCCTTCGACTGCGACATGAGTTCGCGCATCAACGCGGTGAACGCCTATCTGAGCGGCCGGCCCGGCGTCACGGGATACGTTGTGCGCGACCGTAATACCGGTGCGGTCTACAGCAACAGCAACGCCAACACGCTGATCTGGACCGCCTCCACGATCAAGCTCGCGATCGCGGAGGATCTGATCAACCGGGAGCGAGTCGGCGCGATCGTCATCACGCCCCAGGACCGCGGGCTGATGGAACACATGCTGGCCACCTCGAACGACAACGCCGCCGATATCCTGTGGGCCAAATTCTCCGGCCCCGACCATCAGGCCTTCAACAGAGCATTCCGCGCCAACGGCATGACCAACCTGACCCCGCGACCGACCGGCGGCGCGCGGCCGTTCCCGGACTGGGGCTTCCAGCAGTGCACCGCGGCCGATCTGGACCGGCTGATGAGCAATGTGCTGGACCATATGAATCCCGCCGACCGCGACTACCTGACGGGCCTGCTGCGCAATGCCGACGTCGACCAGCACTGGGGTGTGTGGGGCGCGGGCGCGGCAATGCGGCCGGGCCTGAAGAACGGCTGGTCCCAGGAGCGGAGCGGCTGGGTGGTCAACTCCGTCGGCTTCGCCGGCCCCGGCGAGCGCTACACCCTCGCGATCATGAACAACCTGGGCCACAGCGGCGGTTACGAGGACGGCGAGCAGACCACCACCCACGTCGCCCAACTGCTGTTCCAGGGTCGGGCCTGACGCACGCCATCCCGGCACGCCCAAACCCGTCACCCCGGCACGCAAAAACCCGTCACCCCAGCGTGCTTTCGGCCGGGATCCACGGTGACGCGTTACTCGCCAGTGGATTCCCGCCGAAAGCGCGCGGGAGTGACGGGGGGACAACAACTACCGGCGCTTCAACACCATCGGCGCACCATCCCGCGGGAACGGAATGGTGCTGAAACCCCAAGGCATCAAATAATCCTCGGGAAAGCTCCACTCGTATTCGCGCACCATCGCGGCAATGATCACCTTGATCTCGAGCGTGCCGAAGTGCATGCCGATGCACTTGTGCGCGCCCGCGCCGAACGGTACCCACGCCAGCCGGTGCGACTTGTCCTCGCGACGATGCTCGGCGAAGCGTTCGGGATCGAAAAGCTCAGGGTTCGTCCAGAATTCGGGCAGCAGGTGGTTCACACCGTAGGCGAGGTCGACATAGGTCCCGGCCGGTACGAAGTACCCGGCGATCTCGGTGTCGCGGGTCGCGCGGCGAACCAGACCGGGTACCGGCGGCACCAGCCGCAGCGCCTCCTTGATCACCAGATCCAGATCGTGCAGCCGGTCCAGATCCTCGATAGCCGGTGCGGCGCCGGCGGTTTCGGCGAACATGGCCAGCGCCTCGTCACGCACCCGCTGCTGCCATTCGGGATGACGGCCGAGGTAGTAGGCGATCGCGGTGGCGGTGGTCGTCGTGGTGTCGTGCGCGGCCATGATCAGGAAGATCATGTGGTTCACCACGTCGTCGTCGCTGAACTGCTCGCCGTCCTCGGTGCGAGCGTGGCACAGGGCGGAGAAGAAGTCCGGCGTTTCCGACTTCCTTTTCTCCGCGATCATGCGATGGAAGTACTTCTCCAGCACCTTGCGCCCGCGCAGCGCCGAATACCACGGCGTACCCGGTATCGGGCGGCGCACGATCGCCAGCCCGGCATGGGTGCACTGGAGGAACGCCTTGCCGAGCCGCTTGCGCTCGGGACCGGGATCGGCCGCCATGAACACGTCGGTGGCGGTCTCCAGCGTCAGATCCTTCACCGTCGGATAGAGCTTGACCCGGCGGCTCTGATCGGCGCCCTCCGGCACCCAGCGCGAGATTGCCGTATCGACGACAGGCCCCAGCTTGGCCAGATACGCCTCCAGCCGGTCACGAGTGAAGGCCTGCTGCATGATTCGCCGATGGAACATATGCTCGTCGAACTCGAGCAGCAGCAGCCCGCGACGGAAGAACTCCCCGATGAACCAGTCCCAGCCCTGACCGAAGTCGTTGCGCCGCTTGGCGATCACCTCGTCGACAGCCTCCGGCCCGGAGACGATCACCCGGCTGATGCCCAGCGTGCTGTTGATGCTCACCGGCCCGTACTTGTTGTAGCGGTGCATGATTTCCGCGGTACCCCAGCGCAAGAATTGCAGGGACCGTCCCACGTAGGGGATACCCGCATCGCCGGGGACCGGGCGCAGCTCGCTCCCCTCGGGCGGGACGGCCAGCACACTCTCCCGCACCGGCAGCAGGCGCAACATCCGATCGATCAGAGTTCGATTCGGAATTTCCAGAAAGCCGAGATTTTCCCGCTCGGCACTTTCCACGCTGACCATTATGAGTCAAACCCTCCAGTAAAAGTACGGCGCGAACATTACAGCTAGAATGGAACTGTGACAAGGGATACATACGGGGCGAGATCGGCGCGGGCGCAGCGCCGCCCGCGCGGTCGGCCGCCGGGCCCCGGCCGGGATCCCGATACCCGCCGCGCCGAGATCCTCGATTCCGCCGAACGGGTAGTCGCCCGCACCGGAACCCCGATCACCATCGCCGAAGTCGCCGCCGATGCCGGATATGCCCGCACCGCGGTGTACGCGGTATTCCCGGATTTGCCCGCGCTAATCGACGCCCTGGCAGAACGGCATATGACGGGCCTTTTGGCCGCCGCCGACGCAATCCTCGCGCAACCCATGCCGGTGCGTGACATGCTGCGCGCCATCGTCGCCTTGGTCTGCGATTTCGTCGATGCCAACCCCAACCTGCACCACCTGCTGATGCAGCGCCTGCAATCGGACGACTCGACCGTCGACGGCCACCACCGCCCGGCATTCACCCGCCTCACCGACTGGGTCACCACGGTGTTCACCCCGATCCTGCGCGCCATCGACGCCGACCCCGCCCTCGCCCGCGTCTGGGCCAGCGCCACCGTCGGCGCGATCCTGATGTCCGCCGAGGATTGGGGCCGCACCCCCGTGCGCGACCGCAACCAGTTCGTCGATCGCCTCACCGCGTTCCTATGGCCCGCGTTCGAGAGCGTCGGCACCAGCCGTTTCGTCGGTCCGGTTCCTCGCGAGCCCGGCGAACGCGCGTAACACCGGCGACGGCCGCACGAACCGGACGCGCCGAAACGCCGCTCGTCGAGACTGGACGCGGAGCGACGACTACCGTATGGCGTGTCGGGAGATCAACGGACACTGCGAGGAGCAGCAGATGAGCATCCAGACCGGCGGCAAGCAGCGGCATCGGGTGGTAGTGATCGGGTCCGGATTCGGCGGTCTGTTCGCGTGTAAACATCTGCGGAAGGCCGATGTCGACATCGTGCTGATCTCCAAGACCTCCACGCACCTGTTCCAGCCGCTGCTCTACCAGGTCGCGACCGGAATCCTGTCGACGGGCGAGATCGCCCCGGCCACCCGGATCGTGCTGCGCAATCAGCAGAATGTGCAGGTCATCCTGGGCGACGTGCACGATATCGACGTGGCCGGCCGCACGGTCACCTCGCGCATGCTCAATCAGGACACCGTCACCGGTTTCGACAGCCTGATCGTCGCCGCGGGCGCCCAGCAGTCGTATTTCGGGAACGATCGCTTCGCCACCTACGCCCCGGGCATGAAGACCATCGACGACGCGCTGGAGCTGCGCGCGCGCATCCTGGGCTCGTTCGAGCAGGCCGAACTGTCCCCCACCCAGGAGCAACGCGACCGGTTCATGACCTTCGTCGTGGTCGGCGCGGGCCCGACCGGTGTCGAATTGGCCGGGCAGATCGCCGAACTCGCCGACCGCACCCTGGCCGGCACCTTCCGCAACATCGATCCGCACGACGCCCGGGTGATCCTGGTCGAGGGCGCCGACGCGGTGCTCAAGCCGATGGGCCCCAAGCTCGGCGGCAAGGCGCACAAGCGGCTCGTGAAGATGGGCGTGGAGGTGCAGCTCAACGCCATCGTCACGGATGTCGACGCGCGCGGGGTCACGGTCAAGGATCACGACGGGGAACGCCGCATCGAGGCCGCGTGCAAGGTCTGGTCGGCCGGCGTGCAGGCCAGCTCGCTGGGCCCGATGCTGGCCGCGCGGTCCGAGGGCACCGAGGCGGACCGGGCCGGGCGGGTGATCGTGGAACGCGATCTGACCATCAAGGGCCATCCGAACATCTTCGTCGTGGGCGATCTGATGTCGGTGCCGGGCGTGCCCGGACAGGCGCAGGGCGCGATCCAGGGCGCCACTTACGCGGCCAAGCAGATCAAGGCAGAGGTGGCGGGCAAGCAGAAGCCCGAGGATCGCCACCCCTTCAAATACTTCGACAAGGGCAGTATGGCCACCATCTCGCGCTTCGACGCGGTGTGCCAGATCGGGAAGCTCGAGTTCAGCGGCTTCTTCGCGTGGCTGATGTGGCTGGTGCTGCACCTGTACTACCTGATCGGGTACCGCAGCCGGGTCATCACGGTCTTCCAGTGGGGTGTGGCGTTCCTGGGTCGCCACCGTGGCCAGATGGCCGCAACCGAGCAGTGGGTGTTCGCGCGCCTGGCGCTCGAGGCGTTGGCCGGGAACGAGGAGGACGCACGCGAGGTCCGCGCGGAAACCGGGAACGGCCGCTCGTCCGGCGACACCGCCAACGGCAATTCCGCAGCGAACGAGAGCACGGCGCACAAGGCGGGATGAGCGACAGACCGAATCATCCGAAGGTCGACGATGTCACCGTTGCCGGAATCGGCAATCGCTAGGTAATCACATCGCACGTAATGACCGGGATCTCGATCGAGGTCCCGGTCTTTTCATGTCGCGCGCACCATTCGCCCGAATTGCAGTTAATTCATCGCAATAATGCGGCTTTCCACGCATCAGGGATGGCCACCCATCCATCGGCTCGACGGATCCGAATGTCGATCGTCCCTATTCCCCCTGGTGAAGAAAGGTGCCCTATGGCCGGAGGCAAACACAGAGCGCCGAATCCGCATCGCAATCGCGTCGGCAGTGTCGTCGCGGCGGGTGCGGTTCCCCTAGTCTTGGCGATCGTCGGAAGCGGGAGCGCCAACGCGGCGCCCACCCAGTCCCTCACGACGACGCATCAGGATCAGGCGCCCAAGCCGCAGTGGCCCGCCGCCGCGTCACCCGATGTGCATCCCTATCAGGGCCTGCACATTCCGGGCAATACCTACAGTTCGTTGCAGTCGTCGCGGGCAGTCCCGGACGACAGCTACCTCGCCCCGGTCGGCGCGCTGCATCTGCCGACGCCGGTCCGGGCGGTCCCGCCCATCGCACCCCCTCCGGGCGAGTTCCGCTTCGGCGACGTGCAGGTTCCCGTACCACCCGTTATGTCCCGCGAGCAGGCGATCCAGATCAACGATCAGTCCGCCCAGACCGAGGCCAATATGGCGACGTTCCTGGATTCGGTCGGCATGGAACGCAGCCGGTCGGACCGGATCGCCGGGCAGACGGTCGGCACGGCGGCGATGGGCGCGGTCGCCGGTGCGGCGGCCTCGGCCCCCATCGCAGCGACCTCCGGATTGGTCGGCGGCGTGCTCGGTCTCGTCCTGGGGCTGCCGTTGATGCCCGTCGGCGTCGTCGCCGGGCCGGTGCTCGGCGCGACGATGGGAGCGGGCGTCATCGCCGTTCCGGCCGCGGTCGCGGGTGCGGCGGCCGGCGCCGTGGTCGGCGCGGTCGATTCGTTCAACGCACCACCGCGCGTCGTCGGCGACTGATAACGCAGAAGACGGGCAGGGCAGGAAGCGGGCCGATCGGTCCGCTTCCTGCCCTTCGTCGTTTGGCTCGAGGCTCGTCGCGGGACGATACACCACCATCGCGCGCGCCGTCGGGCATTCCTCTATTCATAGAATGATTCGACCCATTGCCCCGAATCGATGGTCCGGACGCCGTGGAGCGCGGATAATGCTTGTGCACAGGGGGATTCGGTAACAGTGCAAGGAGCGCCCATGCGCGGCAGGACATTACTTCGATTGATAGCCATGGCTGGTGTGGCGGGGCTGGCGGTGGCGTGCGGTAACAGCACGTCGACCTCGACCTCGGTCAGCAACGCCGCCTCGTCGACGACGCCATCGGGCCCGCCGTCCATCAGCAGCGAGCCCTGGGGTCAGGCGAACGGCAGCCCGGTCAGCCGCTATACCCTCACCAGCGGGCACGGCATGACCGTCCGCATCCTGACCTACGGCGGCATCGTCCAGTCCATCGAAGTCCCCGACCGCAACGGACACGAGGACGACGTGGTGCTCGGCTACCCGAGTATCGACGAGTACCTGTCCGTGACCGGTTCGGCCAAAACCTATTTCGGCGCGATCATCGGCCGCTACGGCAACCGGATCGCCAAGGGCCAGTTCACGCTGAACGGGACCACCTACCACCTGCCGATCAACAACAACGGCAACAGCCTGCACGGCGGCACCGCGGGCTTCGATACCAAGATCTGGCAGGCCACCCCGATCAACGGCACCGACAGCGTCGGCCTGAAGCTCCAATCCGTCAGCCCCGCAGGTGAAATGGGCTTTCCCGGCACCCTGAACACCACGGTTACCTACACCGTGGACCAGAAGAACGAGCTGCAGATCCACTACCAGGCGACCACCGACGCACCGACCGTGATCAACCTGACCAACCACAGCTACTTCAACCTGGCCGGTGAGGACACGCTCGACGTCTACAACCAGAAGGTCACCATCAACGCGGACAACTACACCCCGACCGACTCGACTCAGATCCCGACCGGCCAGATCGCCCCGGTGAAGGGCACCCCGTTCGACTTCACCTCACCCACCGCGATCGGCGCGCACATCACCGACAACAACCCGCAGCTGCTGCTGGCCCAGGGCTACGACCACAACTGGGTCCTCAACCGCGGCAGCAACACCGGGCTGTTCCAGGCCGTCAAGGCCGAGGATCCGCAGACCGGGCGCACGCTGACCGTCTCGACCACCGAACCCGGCGTGCAGTTCTACACCTCGAACTTCATCAACGGGACCCTGGTCGGCACCAGCAACCACATCTACCGGCAGGGCGCGGGATTCACGATGGAGACCCAGCACTACCCGGATTCGCCGAATCAGCCCAGCTTCCCGACCACCACGTTGAACCCGGGCCAGAACTACGACTCGACAACGGTTTTCGGATTCGGGACGGAGTAACACCGAAGCGGGCCGTCCCTTCCGGACGGCCCGCTTTCGTCACGTGATGTCATGAACAAACCGGTGCGGGCCGCCCATAGGACGGCCCGCACCCCCTCATTCGGTTCCGCGTCAATTACCCGACGCCGGCGGCAAGCGGTATTCCGCGTGCACCAGCGCCAGCAACTCCTCCACCGAGGTATCGCTCGAGCGTTTGTCGAACGTGATCTCGCCGTGCTGCAACAGATTCACCCGGTCGCACACGTCCACCACCTGGCTGTAGTTGTGCGCGATCAGGATGATCGCCAGATCCCCGCGCTGCTTGAGGCGATCCAGGAGTTGCAGGATCATCCCGCCCTCCTTGGCGCCCATCGCCGCGAGAGGCTCGTCCAGCAACAGCAATTTGGCGTCCGAATGCACCGACCGGGCCACCGCGATGGCCTGACGCTGCCCGCCGGACAGCGCACCCACCTCCGCGGTGACCGACGGGATATTGATCCCGATGCGGTCCAACGACTCCCGCGCCTGCCGCTTCATCTCCGCTCGGCGCAGAAATGGCAGCGGCTTGTGCACCAGTTCCTTGTTCAGGTGCAGGTTGAGATAGACCGGCAGATCCGGCACCAGAGCCAGATCCTGAAACACCGTCTCGATGCCCAGGGATCGAGCGTGCACCACCGAGCGCAACCGGGTCTCGGTGCCCTCGAACAACAATCGGCCGTTGTCCGGCTGATGGAATCCGGTGAGGATCTTGATCAGCGTCGACTTGCCCGCACCGTTGTCTCCGATGAGCCCGAGGATCTCGCCGCGGCCCACCCGAAGGTTGATGTCCCGCAACGCCTGTACCGGACCGAACTTCTTGCTGAGGTGCTCGGCCCGGATCACATCGGTCGACGCGCTGTCGGACTTCGCACCGGGTTCGTTGTCCGCCAACGGATTCGAATCTGACTCTGTCATGTGCGGCTCACTCGTTTGCGTAGGTAACCGAGGTACACGTTGAGCAGCATCGCGATCACGATCGCGATACCCAGCACCACGTCGAAGGTGTTGGCGTTGACCCCGGCCAGGGCGAACCCGTCGAACACGATGCCCAGTAGCACCGCGCCCAGCAGCGCGCCGACGACGGTGCCGCGCCCACCCAGCAGGGCGGTACCGCCGATGACCGCCGAGGCGACCGCCAGGAACATCGTATTCGGGCCACCGTTGGTGGGATCGAAGGATCCCAGCCGCAGCCCGTCGATGATGCCTCCGAGACCGGCCAGGGTGCTGGCGACCGAGAAGTTCACGATCTTCACCAGATTCACCCGGATACCGGCCTCCGCCGCACCCACGGGGTTGCCGCCGGTGGCCTGGGTACTCACACCGAACCGCGTGGCGGACAACAGAATCTGCATCACGATCACGATGCCCAGCACCCACAGCGGTTCGGCCCAGTGCGCCTTGCCGAAGATCGACACCACCGCGCCCGAGGAGGGCGCGGCGACCGGTGCGCCGTTCGACATGAGCAGCGAGATGCCTTCCAGCAGAAACGAACTGCCCAGCGTGACGATGAACGACGCGATGCCGAACCGCGTCGTCACGAAGCCGTTCAGGAAGCCGATCGCCGCCGAGATCACCAGCGCCAGCACGATCGCCAGGATCAGCGGTGTGCCGCCGTTGTAGAACGACATGAGGATGAACGGCGACAAGGTGAACATGAACCCCGTCGACAGATCGATCTCACCACAGATCAGCAGCATCACCTCACCGGCCGCCACGATCGCCCAGGGGGCCAGATAGTGGACGATCGTGAGGTAGTTGTCGGAGCTGTTGAATCCGTGCGTCGTCGCGCTGAAATAGATCGCCACCGCGATGGTGGCGATCAGGATGCTCAATTCCTTCTGCTTCACCAACGGTTGCAGGACGGTGGTCGCGAATGTCCTTTCTTCCGTCACGGCATCACCCGTGTCGCGGGGGTCGCCCGTGCTAGGTGTCTCAATGGTGTTCGCACAGCTTCACTCTCACTAGATCTGCACCGTGGACGGCTGCGGTAGCGGGATGGACGAGGGCATCGTGCCCAGGTTGTGGCCCTGCTGACCCTCGTAGGCGCTGCCCGTGTTGTACGCGGCCACATTGCCTTTCGTGACGAAGGTCAGACCGGTGTCGGTCTGCGGCGGCGCGAGCAGGGTGCCGGACACCCGATACAGGTACAGGTACAGCACCGACAGGAAACCCTGCATATAGGCAGACTGGTCGATGGTGAAATCCAGTGCGCCCGAGGCGACTCCCTTGATGGTGTCGGACAGGGTGTCGAATCCGCCGGCGTGCACCTTGCCCGCGATGTTCTTGCTGGAAATCAACTGCGCGATCGACGCGGTACTGCCCGCGTCGACGGCGTACAGACCCGCGGCGTCGGGCTGCCCGGCGTAGGCGGCTGTCATCGCGTTGAGTTCACCGGCCTGCTCGGCGCCGGTGTTGATCGACTTGATCACCACGGCGGGCGCGGCCTGCTTCAGCGCGGCGGTCAGACCGTCCAGACGCGGCTGCAGGTTGTTCGCGCCGGGCTGGGCGATACCCACCAGGATGGTGCCGGAGGTGACCGTCTGCGCGATCCGCTGGCCCATCAGCAGGCCGGACTGGTACAGATCCTGCCCGACATACGCCAGTGGATAGTTGCCCGGCGCGGTCGCGTTGTAGGCGACCACCGGAATCCCCTTGGCCAGCGCCGATTTCGTGGGCTCGATGAAGGCGTTGTTATCGGTCAGCGGTATCGCGATGCCCGCGGCGCCGGAGTTGATGGCGTTGTCGAAGGCGCTCACCATCTCCGAGACCGTGCCGGTCTCCGAGCCGGTCCACTGCGGGGTCGGCAGCCCCAGCAGTTTCGAGGCATCGGCCAGGGCGGTGCGGGTGGGGATGAAGAAGGAGTTCGTCGTGACGTGGTTGACGAAGACGAACTTCCACCCCGGGGTGGACGGGAAATTACCTACGCCGCCACCGGATTTCGTGCCGGTCGCGCTGGCGCAGGCCGACAGCAGCGAGCCCAGCGCCGCGGCTCCGCCCGCGCCTCCGAGCAGTTTCAGCGCGCCGCGTCGCGATGCGGATGCCGAGATCCGGTCTGCCGCATCGGAAAGTTGACCTGTCATCGTACGTTCCTCATCTTACGAACTGACTCATATTTCGGTGTCGACCGGCACCGGGCCGGTACGTCTCCCCTCGAGGAGCGCATATCAGGCATCGGCGACCTGTCGCCTTTCCCATCCTGCGCTGAACAGGTTGAAGTTCACGGGCTTTCGCGGATGTTGGTTCATCGCCTCGTAATTCAAGGAAATCCCGAGGCCCGGCCCCTGCGGCAGCGGGAAGTAGCCGTCGACCACCTCCGGCAGTCCGGGCTGGCAGTCCTTGACGAACACGTCGGCGAAGTCGTTGAAGTGCTCCTGCACCTTGAAGTTCACCGTCGTCGCGGCCAGGTGCAGGTTCGCGGCGGTGGAGATCGGCCCGCCGACGTTGTGCGGCGCCATCAGCACGTAATGCGTCTCGGCTACGCCGGCCAGCTTCTTGGCCTCCCACAGCCCGCCCGAATGCGTGATGTCGGTCTGCAGGATGTCCGCCGCCTGCAGTTCGAACAGCTCCCGGTAGTCGAAGCGGGTGTGCATGCGCTCGCCGGTCGCGATCGGAATCGAGGTGTGCGCGACCACCTTCGCCAGCGCCTTCAGGTTCTCCGGCGGCACCGGCTCCTCGAGCCAGGCCGGGTTGTAGGGCTCGAGCAGCCCGGCCAGGCGGATCGCGGTGGTCGGGTTGAACCGGCCATGCATCTCGATCATGATCTCGACCTCGGGGCCCACCGCCTCGCGTACCGCGGCCACCAGCTCGACCGAACGCGCGGTCTCGGCGCTGTCGAGCTCGAACATGCCCGCGCCGAACGGATCCAGCTTCATCGCCCGATAACCGCGCGCTATCACCTTGCTCGCCGCGGCGGCGAACTCTTCGCCGGTGCGTTCCACCTGGTACCAGCCGTTGGCATAGGCCTTGATCCGGTCCCGCACCGCACCGCCGAGCAACCGGTACACCGGCACACCGAGGGCCTTGCCCTGGATGTCCCAGCAGGCGATCTCGATCGTGGCCAGCGCCGACATCGCGATCTCCCCGGCGCGCGCGTAGTCCAGCCTGGTCATCCGGTGGACCAGCGATTCGATGTCGAACGGGTCGGTGCCACGGATGTGGTTGTCCAGCGCCTCGGTGAAATAACCCAGCAGCGCGTCGGTGTGATTGAGCATGCGGACCTCGCCCAACCCGGTGATTCCCTCGTCCGTATGTACCTCGACGACGGTCAGATTGCGCCAGCTCGTGCCTATGACGTGGGTGCTCAGCCCGGTGATCTTCATGAGTTGTCCTGTCGTGCAGTCGGATCGAAGAGTACAACGTTTTGACATTTACCATCCAATCATTCGATGATTTAGTTGTGAACAGTCGAATGGAGACCGGCTCGTGAGTGGGGCCCTGGGTAAGCACCGGACGATGCACGGGCAGGTCGTGGAGTGGCTGGGTTCGCGCATCGTCACCGGCGTGTATCCGGAGAACTCTCAGCTACCCAACGAATCCGAACTCTCCGCACAGCTCGGGGTCAGCCGCGGCGGCGTGCGCGAGGCGGTGAAGGCGCTGGCCGCCAAGGGGTTGGTCGATCCGCGCCCGCGCATCGGCACCCGGGTGCTGCCGCGCTCGGCCTGGAATCTCATGGACCGCGAGGTCATCGGCTGGCACAGCACCGATTCGGCATTCGTGCGGGATCTGCTGGAGCTGCGCCTGATGGTCGAGCCGGGCGCGGCGCGACTGGCCGCGCAGCGCGCGGATCCCGCGCAGATCGCCGCGATGACGCAGGCGTACGAGGCGATGGCCGAGGCCGCCGCACGGTTGCCCGAGGCCGCCGAGGAGTTCGTCGCCGCCGATCTGACCTTCCACCTGACCCTGCTGCGTGCCAGCGGAAACCAGCTGGTCGAACAGCTGGGACGACTGCTCGAGATCGGTTTGCTGCACGGTCTCGAGGCGACCAGTGAGCTACCGGGCAGCATCGAGCGCACCCTGCCGATGCACCGCGCGGTCCTGGACGCGGTCCGTCGCGGCAGACCCGAGGCGGCCGCGCGCACGAGCCGGCTGTTGATCGACACCACCGCGACGGCCATGGCGACGCGGCATCCCCAGAAGGAGTCCTGATGTCCGGACGAGTGCGGGAGTTCCTGCGGGCAGGCGGTTTCCCCGAGACCGACGGCCCGCTCGCGGCCTCGAGCGAGAAGCGCTTCCCCGACGGCGCCCAGTACCGGGTGGAGATACCCAGCGTCGAGGGGCCGGAGGTGCTGGCCGCGGTACTCGCCGAGGCGCGGGCGCGGGATGTGCTGGTGCACCGGGTCTCTCAGGGCAGCGGTGTCCTCCTGCTCACCGATGACGAGATATCCGATATGGCCGCGCAGGCCACCGCGGCCACGATCGAGGTGAGCCTGTTCGCGCGCCCCCTGGCGGGATGGGGCACCGGCGCGGCCGCGCTGGCCTCGGGGGCCGGGGCGGTGACCGCGCAGGCCCGCGGCGCCGAGCAGCTCACCCACTGCCTGCTGGATATCGAGCGGGCCGCGGACCTCGGCATCCGCAGCGTGCTGATCACCGATATCGGCGTGCTGGCCACAGCGTCCCGGATGCGCGAGCAGGGATACCTGCCCGCCGAGATGCAGTTCAAGATCAGCGTGCAGATGGGCCTGGCCAATCCCGCCTCCATCCGCATCGCCGAGGACCTGGGCGCGAACACCTACAACGTCCCGACCGACCTGAGCCTGGCCCAGCTGTCCGAGATCCGCCGCGCCATCGACATCCCCCTGGACATCTACATCGAATCACCGGACGACCAGGGTGGATTCATCCGGCACTACGAGATCGCCGAGATCATCCGCGTCGCGGCCCCGGTGTATCTGAAGTTCGGCCTGCGCAACGCCCCCAACATCTACCCCAGTGGAACTCATCTCGCTGCCACCGCGGTCGCCCTGGGCCGTGAGCGCGTCCGCCGCGCCCGAATCGGCATGGATATGCTGGGCCGCCTCGATCCGGACGCGGTCGCCTCGAAGCTACCCGCCGCGGATCTGGCGGTACCGGTACAGAAGCAAACGGTCACGAAATGAGGACGCGCACCGTGCCTGTCGGCGAACCCGGCCTCACGCTACATTTTGCGTCCTCGAATATCGGTTTCCGGACGGATGAGGCGGCAGAATGTAGCCGGAGGCCGGTTCTCCGGACCGCCCATCGCGATGCCGCCCAGTCGGCGCGCCCACACCCCTCCGCACGCTCCTGCACCACCACCATGCCGAGCGCCGCCAGGCGAGGCGATTCCACTCCGCCGGGCAAAGAACAGCCCGGCCTTTTGCTGCATTCTGTGGGCTCGAAAGTCGGTTTCCGGACAAATACGGCGGGAGAATGTAGCGGGAGGCCGGTTCTCCGGAGCTTCTGGACGCTCCACCCCGATACTGACGACCCTGCTGCTATCCACCTGTGTTCGCTGGAGTCCCGATGACGTCCGCACGTGCTGTAGTCGTGGACGAGCCGGGACAGGTTCGGGTGGTCGAGATGTCGCCACGCGCGCCGGGCCCCGGGGAGGCGCTGGTACGGGTGGCGTGGTCGGGGATCTGCGGGTCGGACCTCGAACTCGTGGCCGGAACACGGCCCGCGCCGTATGTGCGATATCCCGTGACGCCCGGGCACGAGTGGTCGGGTACGGTCGTCGAGGTCGGTGATCTGGTCGCCGCCGATCTGGTTGGTAGAAAGGTTGTGGGAGAGGGCTTCCGGGCCTGCCTGATGTGCGCCGCCTGCCGCAGCGGCGACACCAACCTGTGCATGAGCGGCTATTCCGAGACCGGGTTCACCGAACCCGGGGCTTGGGCCGACTATCTCACCCTGCCCGCGCGCTTGCTGCACGTGCTGCCGGACGACGCGGACCTGCGTGCCGCGGCGCTGCTGGAACCCGCCGCCTGTATCGCGGCCGCCTGCCTGAAATTGGGCGTGCAGACCGGTGAACGAGTAGCGGTGGTTGGCGCCGGGACGCTGGGACTGCTGGCCACCCAGTTGATCGCCGCCGTCCACCCGGGTGAGCTGACGGTGATCGATCGCCGTGCCGATCGCGAGGCGCTCGCCCGGCAATGCGGCGCAACCCATTTCGTCACCGCCGTCGGCCCTGAGGAGCCGGGTACGCCCGTGCCGGATCCTGGTGGACCCGCGGGGTCGGGCGCCCCCGCAGGGTCGGGTCGGCCCGCAGAGTCGAATACGCTCACAGCGTCGAATGGACCCGAGCGGCCGAGCGCGCCCAGAGGGGCAGGTCGGCCTGGCGGGTCAAGTGCGCCCACGGGGTCGAATACACCCGCAGGGTCGAATGGGCCCGTGAGGTCGAATGCACCCGCAGAGGCGGGTCAGCCCACACGGTCGAATACACCCGCTGGGTCGAGTGGGCTTGCGGGGTCGAATACACCCATAGTGCCGGATCGGCCTGCAGGGTCGAATACACACACTGGGTCAGGTCAGCCCATAGGGTCGGCCGGGCCCACGTCGGAGCCTGTCGGGCACGCACCGCGACGCGACGCAGCGTCGTCAGGGCTCGCGGATCCCGCACAAGGCCGCGATAATCCCGCACCGGTACAGGATCGCTCCGTGTGGCAGGACGCCGATCACGCGTTGCGATATGACGCGGTACTCGAAGCGGCGGGCGGTACAACCACCGCGAATCTGGCGATCGGACTGGCGCGCCGCGGCGGCCGCGTGGCGCTCACCGGAATCCCGGCCTCGACTCCGGAACCGATGTCCCCGAACGATCTGGTACTCAACCAGCTCACCATCCACACCGTTTTCGGCGCATCCGCCCGAGCGTGGTTGCACGCGGTACGCGCGTTCACATCCGGTGCACTGGATCCCGCGCCGCTGATCTCACGGGAGTTCACACTGGAGGAGGTACACATGGCCCTGCGGACGCTGCGTGCCGGCGATGCGGTGAAAGTGCTGCTGCGGCCATGATTTCCGTCGAACAGCTCACCCCGCCCGTCGCCGACCACGGCGAGGGACCGGTCTGGTACGACCGCTGGCCCGGCCTGCGCTGGGTGGACATGCTGGCCGGCACCGTCCTCGAACTCGATTCCAGCACAGGCGAGATCCGTCGCTTCCCGGTCGAATCCGGCGTCGCGGCCATGCTCCGGCCCCGCCTCGACGACGGCGTCATGCTCGCCGTGGAACGCGGATTCGCGCTGGCCGACAAGGACTTTCACACCATCGAGCCGCTCCCCGAGCTGTGGCCGGACTCCGGCGTGCGCATGAACGAGGGCGGTTGCGACCCACACGGCCGCCTCTACTGCGGTTCCATGGCCTACGACGCCACTCCCGGCGCGGGTGCCCTCTACTGCCTCGACCTCGACGGCGCCACACGAATCGAACTCCCCCACGTCACCATCTCCAACGGCCTGACCTGGAGCCCCGACGGCGCCACCGCCTACTACGTCGACACACCCACCCAACGCATCGACGCCTTCGACTACGACCCGTACTACGGTCTCTCTCACCGCAGACCGGCAGTCCACATCCCCGACCACCTGGGCTCCCCCGACGGCCTCACCATCGACGCCGACGGCAACCTCTGGGTAGCCCTCTGGCAAGGCGGCGCGGTCCACCACTACACCCCCACCGGCACCCTCCTGAACGTCATCCCCATCCCCGCCGCCCAAACCACCGCCTGCACCTTCGGCGGCCCCAACCTCGACGAGCTCTACATCACCACCTCCCGCAACGGATTGGGCGACGCCGCGGAACCCGCCGCCGGAGCGATCTTCCGCGCCCTCCCCGGAGTCCGCGGCCTCCCGGTCCTGCCCTACCGCGGTACCCTCTGATATCCGCTGACGGACACTGTTTCGCGATTCAGCACTCACGTTCCGTCGAGGAAGTCCGAGGAGTACGAATCGGTAGCCCTGAATGCTGCTGTCCACGTCGCGGTGACCGTTGTCGTCGACGACATGGGCAGCGCGCACGATGTACAACGGCGCGCCGAGCACATCCGCACTCCCCGAGGCCGGATCGAGAAAATGGCGGGCGAGATGGCCGAGGCGTCTCGCGCGCTGGTGCAGGACCTTCGGCGCGAATCACTGCCCAGCTGAGCAAGTGAGTCGACGGTTGGCCCACCGCCACATGCGATGTCGCCATCGGATCCGCCGGGTACGCGACGAGGTGGTCGTCCTGCGTCCCGGCACACACCGCGGCCGGCGGATGCACGCGACCGGCATCACGGACAACTCTCAGCTCGACATCCTGTTCGGCGCAGCCCCGTTCGGTTCGCGACGGTGCCCGTCGAACCGCGAGTTGTCGGCACAGTTGTGGTCCGGCCGAATCCGCACAGGACCGGACTGACCGGCCCAGCGGTCAGACCTCGGCACGCCGCAGGGCAGTATCCGGCGTGCGGGCGGATGGCGCGTGGTCGTCGTGCCGGGTCGCCAATCGCGATCCTGTCCAGGTGTACAGCGAACCGCCTGCTGCCAGTGGGAGTGTGGCGGTATCCAGGGCTCCCGTGCTGGCGGGGTCGTCGTCCGGGTAACGCAGGACGCTGGTCAGTGCGCGGGGGGCGGACAGACAGTCATCGGTAGCGGTGTCCGCGCCGAGATCCAGACGGTGGCGCAGCAACGGGACGTCGCCGATGTCGGCGACCAGGTCGCCGCGCCAGGTGCCCGAATCCTCGTTGATTCGGCCGATCTGGACTCGTTCGCGCAGGTACAGCCGAGCGTCGGGGGCCAAGCGGACGGTGCTGACGGATTGGTGCGCGGCGCCGCCGGCGACAATGGTCGGCTCCGGGTCGACGTCCAGTTCGCCGCCCTCCCCGATCTCGAAGAGCCAGTGCGCCGACGAGTACCGGGTCAGGCGCCCGGGCAGGGCGAGCGTGGCCGCGACCGTGCGTAAGCGCAGGCTCGCACCGGATTCGACCTCGATCACGATCTCGATATGGTCGCCGCCCACCGGTGTCGCGGCGGTGCCGACCAGGTGGACGGTGTCCGGCGCGGTGTGCCGTGCCGCGAGTCCGCCGGTGGCATGGATCCGCGGCCACGCACCGGGACGCGCGACGATTCGAACCTCAGTGCGCAACAGCCGAATTCGCGTCAGAGACCGAGTCGGCATGTGGCGCTTCGACAGGCCCGGCGGAACCTGCTGCGGCGGCGTCCTTTTCGGCGGCCGCGCGCAATTGCTCGCGGACCCAGGCCAGAACCGGTGTGGCGGCGGGGTCCTCGGTCAGCGAGGTGAACACGAACGGGCGGCCCTGGCGGACCTTCGAGGAATCACGGTCCATCACAGCGAGATCCGCGCCCACCATCGGGGCGAGGTCGGTCTTGTTGATCACCAGCAGATCCGAATAGGTGACGCCCGGGCCGCCCTTGCGCGGCACCTTGTCGCCACCCGCCACGTCGATCACGAAGATCTGCGCGTCGATCAGGCCGGAGGAGAACGTCGCGGTCAGGTTGTCGCCGCCGGACTCGACCAGGATCAGGTCCAGGGGCGGGTTGGCCTCCACGAGGTCGTCGATGGCGTCGAGGTTGGCGGTGATGTCGTCGCGGATCGCGGTGTGCGGGCAGCCGCCGGTCTGCACGGCGGTGATCCGCTCGTCCGGGAGTACGGCGTTGCGGCGCAGGAAGTCCGCGTCCTCGGTGGTGTAGATGTCGTTGGTCAGCACCGCCAGCGACAGTTCATCGCGCAGTTGGCGGCACAGCGCGGCGGTCAGCGCGGTCTTGCCGGAGCCGACCGGGCCGCCGATGCCGATACGGAACGGCTCGCCCGGGGTGCGCAGACGCTTGGGGCGGTCATGCGAATGATCGTGCGGCTCACCGTCGATCAGGTGTGGGGGCATGGATTTCCTTCCTGCGATACGAATTACGAGGCGAACAGCGGCATATCCCGCCGCACATGCCGCTCGGCGAGGATGTCCTGGAGCGGATCAGACAGCGCCGCAAGACCTTTCACAGCCTCGACGGCGATATCGTCGCACAGCCGTGCCAACCGCACGGTGCACGCGGCCACGGCCGCCGGATCCAGCGCGAGCACCCGCTGCGCCGCGGTGGCCGAGCCTGTCATCGTCGTGTAGACCACCACACTCGCGATCTGTTCGGGCGTCATCCGGGCGACCGCGCCGACAACCCCGAAGACGGTCGACAGATGTGGCCGCGCACCCAGCGCCCACTCCCCCTCGGGCCACACCTGCCTGGCCAGCCGCAACAACCCTCGCCCCTGGGCCCGCGAAGCAACCCGTGAGGCAGGCGCGGGCATCCGCGCATCCGTCTCCGCCTCGGCCCGCACCGGATCCAACTCCCCCGCGCACACCGCCGCCGCCAAAGACGCGGCCACCAATCCGGAGGTCCGAATCCGCCGCCGCAGATACGCCTCCACCGACGCCACGTCCCGCACCACCCCCGAGGCAATCGCCTCCTCCACCCCACCGGAGTGCACATGCCCGCCGATCGGCAGCCGCGAGTCGGCCAGCGTCAGCAATAACGCCACACTCATCGTCGCACTTCCAGCATCCCCCGATCCTAATTCCCACACCCCGGCACTTCCGGACCGACAGAGCCCCCTCGGACCACCGAAGAACGTGTCAGGCGCGGAACTGTGACGAAAATTACCGGCATCAAGCCGGTTGTGGTGATCCTGGGACGCGCGAACCACCCGCGCGATCGACCGCCACACCTTCGAACTGTTCGGCCGAACTGAACCGCACCCCCGGTGTGCCGTTGTCACGCGACGAATCACGCACGACGGTAACTGCGGGACATCAGGCGCTGGGCCGGGCCGCGGGTGAGGTCGCTCCACGCCTGGACGGGGCCGGACCACCATGGGGAAATCTCGACCGGTTTGGCGACGATGGCGTGGGATATCAGACCCGCGGCCTCCTCGACGGTCAGGCCGGGCATGTTGCCGAAGTCGGTGGGCGCGCTCATGCGGGTGTGCACGAGGGGCATGTAGATCGAGGTGGTGGTGACGTCGTCCTCGGCGATCTCGGTCGCGACCGTCCGCAACCATGTGTCGAAGGCCGCCTTGGACGCGGCGTACGCCGACCAGCGCGGCGACGGCGGCTGCGCAGCCCCCAGCTGGAGACGTTGACGATATGTCCACTGCGGCGCTCGCGCATGCTCGGTAGCAGGGTGAGCAGCAGCCGCACCGGGCCCAGATAGTTCACGTCGATCGTGCGGGTGAAATCGTGGAAGCGGTCATAGGACTGGTCGACCGGGCGGCGAATCGAGCGGCCCGCGTTGTTGATCACCACATCCACATGCCCGAACACGTCGAGCAGGTCGCGGCCGAGCTCGTCGGTGGCCTCCATATCGGTGAGGTCCGCGTGGTAGACGTGCGCGATGCCCCCGGCCTCGGTGATCTGGGCGGCCACGGCCTCCAGATCCTCCAGCGAACGCGCCACCAGCAGGACGATCGCGCCCGCTGCGGCCATCTCACGCGCCACCGCCTTGCCGATACCGTGCGAGGCGCCTGTCACCAGCACCACCTTGTCCGCGACCGCCGCGCGCAGCACGCTGGTGCGCGGATGTGCGGTCGGGTAGAGCAGCCGTGTCGCCACCCGCTCGGCGAAGGGGCGCCCATTGGCGGGCGTCGGGTTCGTCACGATCCGACTCTATGCCCGCACCTGTGATCTTCGCGCGCAAAGCCGACGGTTCACCCCACGCCCGAGCACCCGCCGACCCAGCCGCGCGACATCACATCAACCGCCGAAACCGCGCCCACGATTCCGGCCGCAGTCCGCGCACACAACCGAACCGCACCACCAGACCCGATCAAGATCGTCACCGGTCGCTCACACCGCATCCGAACACCCATCGGCGCAGATACCATCCGGTCGGCGTCATACCATTCGTCGATACCGCCCTCACGATTCCGGCCGCAGTCCGCCCGCACATCCGTACCGCACTGCCGGCGCGGTCGATACAGCTATATGTCGCAGGTGCGATCTTCACGCGGTGTCGGTGGTTCACACCGGACTCGAGCACTCTGCCGACGCCGGTCATTCGCCCCTGTCACCCGCCGCCACCGCGGTCGGCGCACCGCACTACCGGATCCGGGGCATCGTCAGTCGACCGGTCCGCACCGGCAGCACCGGACGACCGCCGCCCGACGAACCCCGCGGCGACTGCCATCAACGCCAGCAGCGCCGCGCCCACGATGATCGCCACATGCATGCCGTTCACGAACGATTCGCGCGCGGCCCGCACGATCGCACCGTCGCCACCGTCCTGCCCGAGGGTCTGTCCCAGGGTCGAGGCGAAGCTGCCGCCGGACCGGAACACCAGTGCCGCGAGCGATCCCAGCAGGGACAGTCCCAGCCCGTTGCCCAGTTCGAAACTCGTCTCGGAGATGCCCACCGCCGATCCTGCCCGCTCGGGCGGCACCGCGGACACGGCCACCTCCGACACCAGCGTGAACATGATGCCGTAACCGATCCCGGCGACGATGGTTCCGGCCAGGTACCAGCCAATGCCCCCGTCCACGCCCAGGCCGAACAGCAGCAGGTTACCGACCGCCGCCGCGCCGAGCGCGAAGACGAACGCCGCCCGCGTACCGATCCAGCGCCCCACCCGGCCCCCGCCCATCGAGACCACGAACACCACCGCGGCGGCCGGGATACCCAGCAGTGCCGCGCTCAGCACGTCGCGCCCGGCGACCAACTGGAGATATGTGCTGGTCAGATAGCTCGCACCGGCCAGCGACATCATGCCCACCGTCGCCGAGCCGATCGCGACGGGGAACAACCCGCGACGGAACAGGCTCAGATCCAGCAGCGGTTCGGCCAGATGCCGCTGCCGCCGTACGAACGCCACCAGGATCCCCAGACCGACCAGTCCGATCAGCACGGTCACCACGTCGATGCCCTCGGTCGCGGCGTGTTTGATCGCGTAGATCACCGGCAGGATGCCGGCGATCGACATCGCCACGCTCAGCAGATCCAGCGGTCCCCGCGTACCGGCTCGATGCTCCGGCAGCACGAACGCGCCGAGCACCAGCAGCACGAGCACCACCGGCACGTTGATCAGGAAGACCGAACCCCACCAGAACTGATGCAGCAGCATGCCGCCGATCAGCGGCCCGACCGCCGAACCTCCGGCGAAGAAGGCGGTCCAGATGCCGATCGCCATCGCACGCCGGCGCGCGTCCGGGAACAGGCTCGAGATCAGCGACAGACTCGACGGCAGCAGGGTGGCCCCGCCGACGCCCATCAGCGCCCGCGCCGCTATCAGCACCCCCGCGGTGGGCGAGAACGCCGCCAGCGCCGAGGCCACGCCGAAGATCGCCGCCCCGGTGAGCAGGATGTTGCGCCGCCCGATCCGGTCGCCCAGATTGCCCATCGTGACCAGCAGTCCGGCGAGCAGGAAGCCGTAG
The DNA here is from genome assembly GCF_019038435.1 of Nocardia alni. Taxonomy (GTDB): domain Bacteria; phylum Actinomycetota; class Actinomycetes; order Mycobacteriales; family Mycobacteriaceae; genus Nocardia; species Nocardia alni. Next base: position 1,068 of record NZ_JAGPOX010000133.1, on the reverse strand, counting down.
ATGTCCAGGATCCACAGCTCCTGGGTGGCGTCGGGGTCGAGGTGCTCGGTCAGCGTCGGCATCGCCAGGTACAGCACGGACATGTCCATCGACACCAGCAGTACCGGCAGGATCAGCGCGAGCAAGCCAAGCCAGGCGCGCCGCGCCGTTGCGGGCACACCGGTATCGATGTCGATCATCACCTATCCTTCGATCCATGCGTACGACGTACGCGGTAGTCATCCATGCGTACGACGTACGCGGTAGTCTGGGTACAGCGTACGCAACCCGTCGGCAAAGCGAAAGCGAGTTGGTCCACATGGCAGTATCGCGCAGTGGTCCGGCGCACAGCAGCAGCGGTCCGGCCGAAGACGAGAGCCCCACGAACAGCAACGGTCAGGCGATATCGCACGGCGCTACCGGACAGCCGGGCGCACACGCGACACGCAGGACGACCGGGCAGGGAGACAATCGAACGATGGGCGAGCGCACACCATCCCGCAACACCGCGAGGCACAGCGATGATCGAGCGACCGGCGGCGGGCACGACGCCAAGCTCACCCGCACGTCGATCGTCGATGCCGCGATCGCGCTGGCCGACGAGTCCGGCGTGGAGGCGCTGTCCATGCGGCGCATCGCCGACCGGATGGGCTCGGGCGCGATGTCGCTGTACCGGCACATCCCGAACAAGGACGCACTGCTGGCGGAGATGACCGACGAGGTGGCCCGCCGCAACCCCTACCCGGCCCCTGAAACGGACTGGACCTGGCGGGACAGGGTGCGCATCGCCGCGGAGATCGACTGGCGGCTGTACCAGGAACATCCGTGGGTGCTGTTCACCTTCGCGGTTCCGCGCTACAACTTCGGCCCGCACAGCCTGGTCTGCCTGGCCTGGCTGGTGGACGGTTTCACCGAGCTCACCGCCGACCCCCGCGAAGCGGCCCGCATGTCCCTCGCGGTCTGGAGTTATATCGCCGGAATCGCCCTCCAGCAGGTCAGCGCCACGATGCTGGCCCGCCGCGAGGGCGATCAAGAGGAGCCCTCCGGCCTATCGGCCCTCCTGGAGGGCACACCCCACTGGCCCACCCC
>NZ_JAGPOX010000132.1 GCF_019038435.1 Nocardia alni | reverse complement strand
GGGTGGGTGGCGCCGGACCACGGGCTCAGGAGAACCACGCCTGTTGCGGCGAGGATGAATGAGCGTCGCATTGCTGAATCCTGTTCTCGAAGCAGTTGTGCGCGAGCGGGATCTTCATCAGCAGGTCGAGCGGAGTGCGGTCGAGCGAATGCTGTGCGGGGTGCTGGGGATGCGGCCAGCGGCTGGTGGCATCTTATGTGAATTGGCCGGTGGTTTGCCGAAGTTCGTACAGGCGAGGGGAATTCCGGTGAATCGCCGGGTGTGGTCAGTGTGTCGTATGCGTTGTGTCGCTGGTTGGCGGCAGTCGTTCGGTGCGCGCGGGATCCGGGTGTTTGCCGTAATTGTCTGCCCTGGGATGCATTTCGCCGCTGATAACCGCCCCTGACACGAATTGCTGTGAGGCGAAACGTTTTCAGATATGGTCGAGTGCGGTTTATCGGCGCGTTCTCGCGGTATACCGATGCGAGGAGGTGAGTATGTCCTATCTATTGCATGATTTCCTGACGCCGTACATCGGCGAGCAGGCCGCGACCTACTGGGCGACGTTGTTCGTCATCGACCCGGCGGGCTGACCAGCGTAGCGGCAGGGTAACGGGCGGTCTGGTGCGAGCAGTCCAGTGCACTCTCACTGGCTATGAAACGCCCTGATCGGGCCGCCTAGAATCGTGGCGTTGTTCGTGAATGCCCCGATCCACCCAGCACTCAGGAGTTAGCCGTGACGACGCCCGAAACCGCCCCGACGACCGGTACCGCTCGTGTGAAGCGCGGTATGGCCGAGATGCTCAAGGGTGGGGTGATCATGGACGTGGTCACGCCCGACCAGGCCAAGATCGCCGAGGACGCCGGTGCGGTGGCCGTGATGGCGCTCGAGCGGGTTCCGGCCGATATCCGCGCCCAGGGCGGCGTGTCCCGGATGAGCGATCCGGACATGATCGACGGGATCATCGAGGCCGTGTCCATCCCGGTGATGGCCAAGGCCCGGATCGGCCACTTCGTGGAGGCACAGATCCTGCAGAGCCTCGGTGTCGACTATATCGATGAGTCCGAGGTGCTCACCCCGGCCGATTACGCCCACCACATCGACAAGTGGAACTTCACCATCCCGTTCGTGTGCGGCGCGACCAACCTGGGCGAGGCGCTGCGCCGCATCACCGAGGGCGCGGCCATGATCCGTTCCAAGGGCGAGGCCGGGACCGGTGACGTGTCCAACGCCACCACCCACATGCGCAAGATCCGCCAGGAGATCCGCCGTTTGGCCTCGCTGCCCGAGGACGAACTGTTCGTGGCGGCCAAGGAACTGCAGGCTCCGTACGATCTTGTGCGCGAGATTGCCGAGACCGGCAAGCTGCCCGTCGTGCTGTTCACCGCCGGCGGCATCGCCACCCCGGCCGACGCGGCGATGATGATGCAACTGGGCGCGGAGGGCGTGTTCGTCGGCTCGGGCATCTTCAAGTCCGGTAACCCCGCGCAGCGCGCCGCCGCGATCGTCAAGGCCACCACCTTCCACGACGACCCGGATGTGCTGGCCAAGGTCTCGCGCGGCCTGGGTGAGGCCATGGTCGGCATCAACGTGGAGGAAATCCCGGAGCCGCACCGCCTCGCCGAGCGCGGCTGGTAGCCCGACGTCACACGGCTCGGCCCCGATCCCGAACACCGGGATCGGGGCCGAGCCGTTTCTGTCGGAGGCCGAGCTGTCAGGACGGCCGTTCTCGTTACGAAATGGAAACGTGTTCACGATGGCCTGCCGGTTTTCGTCAGATTTTTCGGGTAAATAGCCGTGTTATCGGTGTTGCCTGTGATTTCTGTGGGGTAGTTGTAAGGCGTGGTGCATATTTGATTTATTTTCGAGGAATATATTTGCGCCTAATCGGCCGTAATGGTCCGATGATCAATTTCGGTGTGATTGTTTTCTCTTCGGCGCCATGCGCACAATTCTTTATCCGGCTTCATGCGTGGAGGTGTGGCGGACGTTCCCAGACTTTTTCCGATAGAACTGGAGGCAACCATGGCAAGATCCGACGATCCGCGCCCTTCCCGGTCGCAACCGGTGCAGCCGATGAAGGTCGTCGACAATACGGTCGACCGGCCCTACACCGTGCAACGCCTGATCGAGCGGCCGGTCGAAAAGGTCGTGGACAAGCCCGTGACCATGGAACGAGTCGTCGAACGCCTCGTCGTCGACACCGTGGACAAGGTCGTCGACAAGCCCGCCCAGGTGACGCGCACGATCGAGAAGCCCAGGGTCACCGTGGTGGACGACGTGCGCGAGAAGCCCGTGACGGTGGAGCGAGTGGTCGAGAAGCCGCGCGTGAGGGTGACCGACAAGCTCGTCGACAAGCCGGTGACGATCGAGCGGATGGTCGAGAAGCCGTCGGTGAAGGTGACCGATCGGATCGTCGATAAACCGGTGACGATCGAGCGGATGGTGGAGAAGCCGTCGGTGAAGGTGACCGATCGGGTTGTCGATAAACCGGTGACGGTGGAGCGGATGGTGGAGAAGCCGTCGGTGAAGGTGACGGATCGGGTTGTCGATAAACCGGTGACGGTGGAGCGGATGGTGGAGAAGCCGTCGGTGAAGGTGACCGATCGGATCGTCGATAAACCGATGACGATCGAGCGCACGATCGAAAAACCCGTCGTGAACATCATCGATAAGATGCAGAACAAACCGATCGACGTGCAGCGGATGGTCGAAAAGCTGGTCGTCGCCGTGGTCGACAAGGTGCAGGACAAGCCGACACAGGTAGAGCGCCTGGTCGAGAACCTCATCGTCAGCATTCACGACAATATCGTCGACAAACCCGTGCGGATCGAACGCAGGATCGAGAAGCCCGTCATCGAGATCGTGGACAAGGTGGTGGAGGTACCGGTCCAGAAGATCGTCGAACGGGTCGTGGAGAAGCCGGTGGAGAAGATCGTCGAGAGGATCGTCGAGAAGCCGGTGGAGAAGATCGTCGAGAAGATCATCGAGGTGCCGGTCGAGAAGATCGTGTACAAGACGGTGGAGAAGCCGGTCGAGAAGATCGTCCAGCTCATGGTGGAGAAGCCCGTCATCAAGACGCGCGAGGTGCCACGCGAGATCGTCGTGGAGAACGTCGTGGTCAAGCCGGTCGAGAAGACGGTGGACCGGACCGTGGAGCGGGTGGTGGAGAAGCCGAACATCATCGAGAAGGTGGTCGAGAAGCCTGTCGATCGGACCGTCGAGCGGATGGTGGAGAAGCCCAACATCATCGAGAAGGTGGTCGAGAAGCCTGTCGATCGGACCGTCGAGCGGATGGTGGAGAAGCCCAACATCATCGAGAAGGTCGTGGAGAAGCCTGTCGATCGGACCGTGGAGAAGGTCGTCGAGAAGCCGAACATCATCGAGAAGGTGGTGGACAAGCCGGTCGATCGGACTGTGGAGCGCGTGGTCGAGCGGCCCAACATCATCGAGAAGGTCATCGACAAGGCAGTCGACCGCGTGGTCGAGAAGATCGTGGAGCGGCCGAACATCGTCGAGAAGGTGGTGGACAGGCCGGTCGATCGGACCGTCGAACGGGTGGTGGAGAAGCCCAACATCATCGAGAAGGTTGTCAACAGCGTGGTCGACCATGTGATCGAGAAGATCGTGGAGCGGCCCAACATCATCGAGAAGGTGGTGGACAAGCCCGTCGACCGGACCATCGAGCTGATGGTCGAGAAGCCGAACATCACCGAGAAGCGGGTCGAACGGCCGGTGGAGCGGGTCGTCGAAACCGTTGTCGAGACGCCGCAGATCGTCGAGAAGATCGTCGAGAAGCCGGTGCGGAAGGTGCTCGAGAAGATCGTCGAGACGCCGGTGCTGACCGAGAAGACCGTGCACCGCGAGGTCGAGATGGTGCAGGAGCGCATCGTGGAGAAGCCGGTCGAGACGATCGTGGAGAAGATCGTCGAGCGGCCGGTGGTGCGTGAGGTCGAGAAGGTCGTCGAGGTGGTGGTGGAGAAGCCGGTCTTCGTGCAGAAGATCGTCGAGCGGCCGGTGGAACGCGTCGTGAACACCGAGGAGCACGTGTCCACCGACGTGCACAGGTTCGGCGGCCAGACCTCCCAGATCCAGCCCGTGGTGCGGGAGAACGAGACGGCCGACACCGAATTCATCGAACGCTCCACCGGTAAGCATCCGATCGATCGCATCGTCGGCAAGGAGTCCGATGTGCCCTCGAACGAGCGACTCGCCGGCTTCGAGAAGGAGCACCAGGAGCACGCCCGCCAACGTGGCTGGTGGCATCGACGCTGAGAGGAGCCTGGTCATGATGTCGCAATCGCACAAGGCAGCATCGGTAGGCAAGGCCGCGGTTCGTCGTGCTTCGCCCGGCATCGTGTTTCTGGGCCTGGTGAGCGCCGGCGTGCTGGTCGCGGTACCCGCTTCGGCGGATCCGTCGAGCGCGGCGAACGACGCGATCAACGCGCATTACGCCCAATTCGGCGGTGCGGGTTCGCTTCTCGGTGGGCCGACCGGCGGCGCCACCGACATCGCCGGCGGCGCCGAGCGAAACTATCAGGGCGGCGCCATCTTCTACTCGTCCGCCACCGGCGCCAAGACCATGTACGGCGATATCCTGCAGCGGTATCGCGCACTGGGTGGTCCTGACGGCTCGCTGGGATTTCCGACCAACGACGAGAGTGATGCCGGTAACGGCGTCGCCCGCTTCAACACCTTCAACCAGCCCGGTGGCGCGGCCATCTACTGGAGCCCGGACAACGGTGCGCGGGTGCTGAAAGGCCATGTGCTCGAGGCGTATCAGACCAGCGGTGGAGCCGCGGGGCCGTTCGGCTCGCCGAACGCCGACATGGCATCGCAGTCGGGTACGCAGGCGGCCACGTTCACCGGACCGGCCGCCACCGACATCCGGTGGTCGGATACGGCCGGGCTGAGCACCGTGCCCGCGTCGGTGGCCGGATCGCTGATCGCGCGACAGCCCGCACTGCGGGCGCCCACGGCGTCCGCCCCGGCGGCGAGCGCCAGTACCAGCAGTTCCGGCAGCTCCGGGATAAACCGTTGGTGGGCACTGCCGATCGGTCTCGTGATCGCAGCCGTCGTGGGTGGCATACTCGGCATGTTCGGCCGCCGACGGCATGTCGCCGCAGGGCCGAGGACCATGCCCACCGGGCGCGGGCCGATCGGGGCCGTGCCGGATCCGGGTGGCCGGATGCCCACGCAGGCCCAGCGATTCGGGATGGAACCGGAGGGACAGCGAGGCAGGCCTATGCCGGACAGCCCGCGCGGGGCGTCGTTCGCACAGCCCTCGAACGCTCCGTCGACGAGGAATATGCCGAGGCCCGCCGCGCCGAATATGCCTGTCGGCCAGGACATGTCAGGGATGCGGCCCGGTGCGCCGAATATGCCTACCGGCCGGGATGCCTCGGGGATGCGGCCTGGTGCGCCGAATATTCCTGGACCCCAGGATATGTCGAGGAACAGGCCCGCTCCGGCGGATATGCCCGAGGCGAATGCGCCGGCCGGTCGGCATGCGCGACAAGGGTTCGCCGCGCCCCAGCCGTCCCGGATCACCGAGGACCCGGCGCAGGCCGCCTCGGCCCGGCGGGAGCAGGCGATGCGGGAGCAGCGGTTGGCGATGTCGGGCGCCGGCGATCCCGGCGGCATCCAGGTCGTGTACGAGAACAACGCGCTGGGAGCCGATCAGCAGAGCGCGAAAGATGGAAGCACGAAGGACCGATAGCGAACGCAGGCAGAGACAGGAGGACACCATGGAATGGCTGTTGGGTCTGCTCGGCGGGTTGGTCGGCGGTGGTCTGAGCGGGGGCCGCAGTATGGGGCCGTTGGCGGCCGGTGGCGCGGGCGCGGTGGGCGGCGGCATCACCGGCGGCATCATCGAGGCGGCCACCAGCGGTGGGCTGGACTTCGGCCAGATTCTCGGCCAGGTCGCCGGAGGAGGTGCGGTCGGCGCGGTCGTGTCGGCGATCCTGGGAGCCGTTGTCGCCAACCGGACGAGGGCGCGCTCGCACTGAGACGCCCTGGTGCACACCATCTTCGCGCTGCGTGAGCGCGAAGATGGTGTGCCGAGCGTGAGGAGCCTGCGATGCGGATGACGAGATTCGCGGCCGCGATGGTAGCGCTGTGCGCGTTGCTGTGGTTGGGCTCGGCGGCGGCGCCCGGCGCCGGAACCGGGACATCCTCGGCATCGGGGGCGCCGGCCGGGACGACCTCCGGATGGTGGCAGAACCGCTCCGCCGACAAGTGGTGGGCATTGCCGCTGGGGCTGGTCCTCGCCGCCGCGATGGGCGGAATACTTGGCACGTCGGTTCGGATGGTGGGTACGCGGAGACAAAAGCCGCCTGCGCGGGAGGTACAACCGTCCGCACCTGATACTTGGCCGAACGTGCCGCCGCCGAAGCCGGACGAGCAGCCGCCGGGGCCGGGCATGCGGTCACCCGCGCCCCGCGGGCCAGGTTCGGCGTCGTCGTCACCGGAGGTCCCGTTCGTCGAGTATCCACCCGATGTGCCGGGGAACTCCCTGCCGGCGGAGACGACGTCGAACCGGGCGATATGGACTCCGCCGCCGGACCGAGTCACGCCCGGAGTCCCCGAACCGCTTCCCGCAGTGTCGATGCCCGCCGTGAGCGAGTCCGAGTGGGGCGCTCGCACCGGCCCGCGTCTGCTGCACGGCGGAGAGCGCGACGACGGGCCCAGGCTGGACGCGGCCATGCGCCGAATCGGCGGCGCCGACGCGATGAGCATCACCTACGCGGAGGCGATGCAACAGACCGGCCCGACCAGCGGGTTACGGCTGCTGCTGGATACCACGATGGATTCCGCCCTGGTCGGCGTCCTGCGTTCCCAGGGGATCGACGCGGTCCACCTGCTCGACATCGACGCGACGCCGGGCGCCTTCGCGGCGGCGAGCAACGACGACCGTGTGCTGCTCACCAGTGATGTCGGATACATCGACGATCTGATCATCGGCGGCGAGACACGCCCGAGCGTCCTGCTCGCAGGCGATGCGGAGGCGACGATCGATGAATACGCCACCGCGATCGAGGCCGCCGCTCCGACGGCGACGCGCGCTCTCGAGAACGGCGCGCTGGTGGTGCTCGGAGACGACCGGATCCGGGTCCGGGATCTCCCGCTGCGATGGTGCCGACCGGCGTCCCCGCGAGCGTGGTCCGGCGACGACGCGACACGTCCGGACACAGCCGGCCCGGGCGAAACCATGCCTACGCAGTCGCCGTTATCCGAAAACGCCTACGGACGCGACCCCGGCCGGTCGTGACGCCTCAGCGTCCGTTCACCTTGACCATGCGCTCGGCGGCGTGGCTGGCGAGGTCGACCTGCCGCTGGGCGTTGGCCAGACCGTCGACCACGCAGGTGCCCAGCGGGCCGAGGCGGTCGTACATGGTGGCGGTGCCGACGGAGATGCCCTGTGCGGCAACCTGATCCACGGCCCGCAAGCCCACCTCGGTACCGGCCGGCAGCCGGGTCAGGGTCATGGTCACGTCGCAGTTGATATAGCCGATGCCCTCGGTGCCCCAGTTGCACGTCATGCTCGTCGCGTCGGCGATGTACGCGGCCCGCTCGAACGGCGACATGGGTTCGAAGTCCACCAGGTAGCCCAGGTTGTGCCAGACGCACAGGCGCTCGTCGTTCTGGGCGGAGGCGAAATCGTGGGTCCAGTCCCGCTCGCCGGGTTTGAACAGCGGCGGCCCGCCCACGGGACCGGCCTGCTCCGGGGTAGGCACGGGGAGATCCCGCGCCGCCTGCCACACCCGTCCGGGCGGCTGTTCCCCCTGCGCCAGATACATCGCCGTGGCTCGCGTGCGCACCTGACCGCCCTGCACGATGGCGGCGTCGACGACGCGGATCCGCCTGCTCTCGCGCACCACCTCGCTGCGCAGCTCGATCGGCTCGTTCAGGACCGGCCGGAACAGGTCCACGGTGAACCGCACCGGAGTGAAATCATCTCCGGGACGGTGTGTTTCGAGTTCGTGAGCCAGCAGGCCGCACAGCGAGGTCCCGCCGAGCTGCCCGTGGCCCCACGGGCCGATCGCCATCTCGGTGGGGACGTACTGCCCGTCGACCCGGTTGAAACTGGTGTAACTCATATCCGGCCCCTCCGATGCAAGATCTCTTGCATTAGAACACGTTGCATTGGGTACTCGTCTCCGGGGTATGCCGCAGTCGCGTTCCATGGTGCCCGGCGCGTGATCCGGGCCGCTGCCGGCACGCTCGAGGCCGGGATCCATGGAGGTAGGCCACGGATCCCGGCCGCGCGCACCACCTGCGACGATATCTACCGTCATGCCCGTAGGGCGGGCCGATCGGGGTGGTCCCAGGCGACCAGGATGTCCGCGGCCTCGCCCTGCTCGCGGCGGTGATACAGCAGGGCCTCGACCACGAAGTCGTCGTCCGGAGTGCTCGCGCGGCGCAGGGCGCCCTCGGACAGCCGCAGCTCCACGGTGAGGTCGAAGCGCAGACCGCGCCCCAGGAGCATCGGCCCGGCCACCAGCAGGATCGTGTCCGCGGTGGCGGAATGCGGTGTGGCGCGCGCGGATCGGTCGGTCTGCTCGTGCCACAGGGCGGGTAGCCAGCGGTCGTGCTCGCGCAGGGCTTGCAGCACTTCGCGATTCAGGCCGGGGTAGTCGAACCAGGCCGTGCGGTAGGAGTTCTCGTCACGGCCGAACTCCAGGCGCAGCGATGCCGGACGGACGTAGTCGTGCAGCGAGACCACTGCGGCCAGGCGGCCCCGGGCCCGGATCAGCTCGGCCACCGACTCGGCGAACGCGCGCGGATCGGCGGCGTCCGCGCCGTCGACCGCGACGACCGCGCGGCCCGCGAGCGCGTCGGCGCGTTCGGCTACGGACTCGACCAGGGCGTCGGCGGTGATGGGCGTGAAGCTCGGCACGGCACCATCATGCCGACTACGGTCATGAGGGCCCGGAGATGTGGCCCGCGTCTCATCGAGCTCCGGTCGACCCGGCACGGTATGCGAAGTGATTGTCGTCCGGTCCGGGAGAGTCGGGCATCGTGGGCGGGTTGCCATCGCATAGCCTGGTCAGGGCAACCTTGTGGAAGGACGGATCATGGCGACGATCGAAGAGGCGCTCGAACTCGAGCGGCTCGAGCGGGACATCTTCCGTGGCGCGTCCACGAAGACCCAGCTGCCGCGGACGTTCGGCGGGCAGGTTGCCGGGCAGGCGCTGGTATCCGCGGTGCGGACCGTGGACTCGCGGTACCAGGTGCATTCGCTGCACGGTTATTTCCTTCGTCCGGGCAACCCGTCGGAGCGGACCGTCTACGAGGTGGAGCGCATCCGGGACGGGCGTTCGTTCTGCACCCGGCGGGTCACCGGAATCCAGGACGGGCAAGCGATCTTCACCATGTCGGCCTCGTTCCACGTCGGCGACATCGGGCCGGAACATCAGGACGAGATGCCGAGTGTGCCGGTGCCGGAAGATATTCCGGACGAGCGCAGCGCCATGACCCCCGAACAGATGTGGCTGATGCGCGAATGGGAGCACTGGGATATCCGCGTGGTCTCACGCGATCAGGTCGTGCGCCGCGACGGCTTGGCCTCGCAGCAGCAGGTGTGGTTCCGCTACCGGCACCGGCTGCCCGACGATCCGCTGCTGCATGTCTGCACGCTCGCGTACATGAGCGATATGACCCTGCTCGGCTCCTCCAAGGTCGTTCATCAAGACGAGCCGACCCAGAACGCCTCGCTGGACCACGCGATGTGGTTCCTGCGCCCGTTCCGCGCCGACGAATGGCTGCTCTACGACCAGAATTCGCCCTCGGCCGGTTTCGGCCGCGCCCTGACCAGCGGGCACATCTTCAACCGCAAGGGTGAGTTGGTCGCCTCTGTCGTCCAGGAGGGCCTGACCCGCACGCTGCGGCCGGAGTCGAAGGCCGCCCGTTCGGCTTTCGAGGGCTTCACCCCGACCACCGACTGATCGATGACCTCCAGGCGGACGTCCGGGTACGCATCCGGCGCCGCGACATCCATCGATCCGATTGTACGCCTTACGGATTCGCTCCATGCCGAAGACCAGCAGCGGCAGCGCCGGCACGATCGACTCCGGCCATACGCCACGGAGGCCATCGCGTCCAGGGACAGGCCAGCCAGCCCGGTAGCGATGGTGAGCCCGCGCCCGGAACGCGGAAGCAGTGAGGGCCCGTCGGCGGCGGGCTCGGGTATCCGGCAACACGTCGGTCACCAGGCGAGTGGTCCTCCGACACGCGGTAGTAACAGCACGCTCGCGGAATCTTGTGGCCCGGGTGAGCAGCGCCACATCGGGCCGAGGCCGTCACATGGTTGTCACCGGTCGCTCGTATGCTCATGGCGTGAAACCGACCATCGGAGTGCTGGCGTTGCAGGGCGACGTGCGCGAGCACTTCCACGCCCTGTCGGCCTGTGGCGCCGAGCCGGTGTCCGTGCGCCGTGAATCCGAGCTGGCCGCCGTCGACGGGCTCGTGCTGCCGGGCGGCGAATCCACCGCGATCAGCAAACTGCTGGAGGTGTTCGGGCTGCTCGAACCGCTGCGTCGGCGATTGCGCGAGGGGCTGCCCGCCTACGGCTCGTGCGCCGGGATGATCCTGCTGGCCTCCGAGGTCCTCGACACCCGGCCGGACGCCCAGTCGCTGTCCGGTATTGATATGACGGTGCGCCGCAATGCCTTCGGGCGGCAGGTCGACTCCTTCGAGACCGACTTGGACTTCGCGGGGCTCCAGGATGCTCCGGTGCGGGCGGTGTTCATCCGGGCGCCGTGGGTCGAGCGGGCGGGGGAAGACGTCGAGGTGCTGGCGACGGTGCCGTCGGGCCCCGCGGCCGGGCGCATCGTCGCCGTACGGCAGGGAAACGTGCTGGCCACCTCGTTCCACCCGGAGGTTACCGGGGATCTGCGGGTGCACGGCTTGTTCGTCGACATGGTTCGAGAGGGTTCGCCCGCGCGCGTGGCGTGAGGCATGCGGCGCCCCAGGGGGTGATCGGTGTGCCGGGGAAACATGCTCGCCATCTCGGTCTACTCGGGGGCGCCAGCGGATTGTGCTCAGGCTGGACACCGTCCGGGAGCGAAGGGGCCGCGGCAGGTCCGTCGAGTGAGTCGGCCGGGCCGAACTCGCCGCCGTGCTCGATCGGCTGATCCTCGAGCTCGACCACATGAAGCTTGGAGGGCGCCGGTTAGATGTTTGTCGCGCCTGGCTGCGCGCGTCGGATGGCGGCGGTCTTTCGGCGCCGGGTGAGACGGCGGTGGTGTGCGGTGGGGCCTGAGATCGCTGCGTCGCGAGTGTGGTGTGGGCGGTGCGCGATGTGGTGCGCGCGCGATGGCATGCTCTAGGGTCGATGCACGCGGCATCGTGCCCGTCAACTGGTGCAAACGTGCCGGGCAGTAGACTAGGACAGCTAACCAGCCCGAATCTCGGGGCACAGCGACGTGAAGGAAGTAGGGGAATGAGCGGCCACTCCAAATGGGCCACCACCAAGCACAAGAAGGCCGTCATCGATGCGCGGCGCGGCAAGATGTTTGCCAAGCTGATCAAGAACATCGAGGTCGCGGCGCGGACGGGTGGTGGTGACCCTGGAGGAAACCCGACGCTCTGGGACGCCATCGACAAGGCGAAGAAGAATTCCGTCCCCAACGACAATATCGAGCGGGCGCGCAAGCGTGGCAGCGGCGAAGAGGTCGGCGGCGCCGACTGGCAGACCATCACCTATGAGGGCTACGGCCCCAACGGCGTCGCGGTGCTGATCGAATGCCTCACCGACAACCGCAACCGCGCCGCCGGTGAGGTGCGCGTGGCCATGACTCGCAACGGCGGCAATATGGCCGACCCGGGCTCGGTGGCGTACCTGTTCCACCGCAAGGGCATCGTCACCCTGGACAAGAACGGCCTGTCCGAGGACGACATCCTGGGCGCGGTCTTGGACGCCGGCGCCGAAGAGGTCAACGACCTGGGCGAATCCTTCGAGATCATCAGCGACCCCAGCGACCTGATCGCCGTGCGCAACGCCCTGAAGGACGCCGGAATCGAGTACGACTCGGCCGACTCGGGCTTCCAGCCCTCGGTCACCGTCGCCGCCGACGTCGAGACGGCCCGCAAGGTCTTCAAGCTCGTCGACGCCCTCGAGGACAGCGACGACGTGCAGGACGTCTACACCAATATCGACGTCAGCGACGAGGTTCTGGCCGAGCTCGACGCCTGAGTTTCCGACGGCGAAGGCCGCCTCCGCGATGTCCGGGAGGCGGCCTTCGTCATGCCGGAAGGCGGGTCGGGCCTCCCGATTCCAGCCGCGAATTCTGCTGTGTGGCAGCGTTGATCAATCGGATGCTGCCCGGCGACCTCCGACGATTCTCTCGATCACGCTTCCGAGGACGACCACGAGCAGCGACCACAGGCCGACCCTGGGGAAGGCGAGCGACACGACCATGGCGATACAGGCCGCCACGACCTGTGACCAGCGCAGCGCGAGGGCGGTGCGGGTCAGTGTGTCTTCGTCGGACAGCAGATGCGCGCGATAGAGGATGAGTTCCTCGATTCGGCTCAGCGACATCGTGAAGATCATCACGATCAGATAGACCACGGCCGCGAGGCTGTCGTGCCGAGAGTAGACGTCCAGGACGGTCACGACGGGCAGCGCGACGATACCCACCAGCCAGAACATATTGGCCCGCAGCAGCATGGGCGTATAGCCGGTCGCGCGCTCGAACAGACTGTGGTGATCGCGCCAGAACGCGCTGACCGCCGCGAAGGTGATCGCGGCCGCGATGAAGGCATAGACGTTCTCGGACAGGAACTTCGACGTGGAGCCGTTGGTGACGTCGCGGGCGCTGTCGATCAACGGCAGCGCGATCAGGGTGATGGCAATGGCCACCACGGCGTCGCTGAAGAAGATCAGTCGTTCGAGTCCTCGTTCGGTGCGTGGTGCCTCTGCTGGGGTCTTGATGGTCTGCTCACTCACCGTGCAGAGGTTACCGAGGATCGCGGGTATCGGCCGGTCAGGGGGTGGTGAACCGGCTGAGCTAGGCGATCGGCGATCCGGGCTGTGGCGATCGGCTGCGGGCGCCGTCCAGGAACAGCGTAATGACCGCGGCGCTGGCCTGTTCGACTCCCGCGTGGCCGCGCAGGACGGCGATCAGGGACTTCTCGACCAGACCGCCGAACATGTCGAGCAGTAGGTCGGGGGAGACGTCGGGGCGCAGGGCGCCCTCGGCGATGCCGCGGATCAGCAGGGCGCGAATCGGTTCGGTCAGTTGGCTTTCGACCTCGACGGACTTCTCCGGCATGTTGCCGGGCTGGAGTAGGGCGGTGTATTTGGTTCCCACAGTGAGGAATCCGCGTACCAGGCGGGCCAGGGCCTCGTCCACGGGGAGGGTGTCGAGTTCGGCGTCGGCGATGCGGGCGATGAGGTCGGCGATCGTGGCATCGAGCAGGCCGGCCAGCAGGGCCTCGCGGGTGGGGAAGTAGCGGTAGAGGGTGGCGCGGCCCAGGCCCGCGGCGGTGGCGATCTCGCTCATGCTGGCGGCCGGGCCGCGGGCGGCCAGCACCTCGGCGGCGGCGTCCAGGATCGCGGCCTCCGTGCGATCGCGCAGCGTTCCGGTCATGTTCGCAGAGTACACAGGTGTATCAGCTGTTGACGATACCGTCTCATGATGAGACACTCATGTCTCAAAGGAGGATTTTCATGACACCAACTCGAAGACTCGGCTCCATCGAGATCACCCCGATCGGCCTGGGCTGTATGCAGTTCGCGGGTCAGGGGATCATCGCGTCCCGCTTCTATCCGCCACTGGCGGCCGATACTGTGAACGCCATCGTGCGCGCCGCGCTGGACGGCGGCATCACCTGGTTCGACACCGCCGAAATGTACGGTCAGGGGAATTCCGAGCGGATGCTGAGCTCGGCCCTGCGCGCGGCCGGTGTGTCACCGGGTGAGGTGACCGTCGCCACCAAATGGCCGCCGCTGATGCGCAAGGCATCCAATATCGTGCGCACCATCGATACGAGACTTGATGCGTTGCAAGGGTTTCCGATAGATCTCTATCAGATCCACATGGCGCAGGGGAGCGTGTCCCCGCTGGATCGGCAGGTGGAGGCGATGGCGAGTCTGCAACTGGACGGCAAGGTGAACTCCGTCGGGGTCAGCAATTTCTCGGCCCGCCAGATGGAACGCGCCGACCAGATCCTGCGCGCCCGCGGTCTGCGCCTGGTGTCCAACCAGGTCCAGATCAGCCTGCTGCACCGCACGATCGAAGACAACGGCGTCCTGGACGCGGCCCGTCGCCTCGGCGTCACCCTGATCGCCTACTCCCCACTGAAGACGGGCCTGCTCACCGGCGCATTCCACGCCTCCCCCGAGCGAGTGAGATCCACCCCGCCGATCCGCCGCATAGCCTCGGGCCTGACCCACCGAAACCTGACCCGCATCGCCCCGCTCATCGATGAGCTGACCGCGATCGCCCACGCCCACGGCGCCACCCCCGCCCAGATCGCCCTGAGCTGGCTGATCACGTACTACGGCGACACCGTCGTCGCGATCCCGGGCGCCTCGAAACCTAGTCAGGCCGAAGAGTCCAGCGCCGCAATGGAACTCACCCTCACCAGGCGGGAGATCGATCGACTCGACGAGGTCTCCCGTGCGGTTTCCACCTCGTCCCGGGCGAAAGCGGCGGCCTAGAGCGCGGATCGATCCGGGTAACGCGCCAGCCGTTGGTTATGCGGGGCGAGCACGGTCGAAGATCCGGCAGGAGGCATCGTCGTGGTGGCTGTCGAGTTCGGGCCTGCCGAAGGCTATCTCGGTAAAAGTGGCCAGGCAGCGACCTGGTTGGTCGGGTGGGTGTGAGGGCGGTCGAAGACTCGGCCGAAGATCTCGTCGTGACTGTCGTTTCGGGGCCGTCGGGGACTACGCGGAAGGTGCGCGGGTTCCGACGGGAGGCGTGTAGGTGCAACTCGACCGCGGCGGCATCCAGACACCGGCGCCCGCTCTGATACGGGTGAGTCAGCCGGTCCGCCTGCGCCAATTGCTTTCGGATACGCCGCATTCCGACGGCGAACACCTGGAACAGGGCCACACAATATAGCGATAGGCCGGGTGGTGGTGTGGAGTTGGCTTGCAGAGTGCGGTTCGGTGTGGTGGTCGTGGGCTGACGGTGGGGCGCGGGATCGATGCCGGTCGGTGGGGGAGAACCGGCCTCCCGCTGCATTTTTCGAGTGGAATCATCTGGAACCGGAGTTTCGAGGCGGAAAAATGTAGCGATAGGCCGGGCAGCATCACCTGTCTCCAGGGTTGGGGCGCGCCGGGCGCCTGCGTGAGACGGGAAACGTCGATCGGCCGGGACTCAGGGAAGAGTCCCGGCCGATCGGCGTTTCCGGATGACTAGATCACTCGTACCGGTATTTCGTCACAACTCGCCCGTGGCGGCCGGTGAGACAGGCAGGCCGACCCGTGCCGTGATCCAGGCCAGCGAGGAGTCGAAGGCGGCCTCCGCGAACTGCCACGTGTGCCCACCCTGGGTGGTGTGGATCGTGCACTGGATGTCGACCTTCTTGTTCTCCGCGCACAGCTGCTCGGCCGCGCCGACCTCGCTGTTGCCGCCGCCCATCATGTCGTCCTGGCCGCCCAGGCCGACCTGGTTCTCGTTCACCTGGGGCATCTTGAATCCCTTGGGCAGCTTGGACCTGTCGAAGTGCATCGCGGTCAGATCGTCGTACAGGCCCGCGATGTCGCCGGCGTAGGGACCGTGCTTCTGCATCACCGTGGTCGGGTCGAAATTGGTCCACTGCTGGGCGTTTCCGCCGTACAGGCGCGCGATGGTCTGGGCCTTGTTGCCCGAGTCCGGGCCCAGGTCACCGGCGATGTCCACGAAGGTGTGGAACAGCTCCGGATGCATCACCGTCAGATCCACCGCGCAGGTGCCGCCCGCCGACCAGCCGATGACAGCCCAGTTCGCGGGATTGCTGGAGGCGTGGAAAGTCTTCTCCACGTAGGGGATGACGTCCTTGGTGAGGTGGTCGGCCGCGTTGCCGCGCGGCCCGTTCACACATTCGGTGTCGTTGTTGAACGAACCGCCGTTGTCGACGAACACCAGGATCGGCGCCTGCCCGTTGTTGGCGGCGGTGAACTTGTCGATCGTCGGCGCGATCTCGCCACTGCGCATCCAGTCACCGGGCGTGTTGAATTCACCGGCGATCATCATCACCGCGGGCAGGGTGGGCGCGGTGGCCCCGTGGAAGTACGCCGGGGGCAGGTACACGTATTCGGTGCGGTGCTTGAAACCGCTGTTGGTGTCCGGAATGTCGACCGGAACGACGACGCCGGTCTTGGGGTTGGTGTTGCGCATGCCGGCCAGCGCGCTCATATCCGTCTGATGCGGCAGCGGCCCTGCGGTCACCGAACTCCACGCGGCCTCCGCGGTCGGGTAGTAGCCGACCCACTGGTTGAGCACCACGCCGGCGCTGGCGATCGTGAACGGAATCGCCAGGATCGCGGCGACCCGCTGCCACCAGCGGGCCCGGGGCCAGCCGATCACCGCGATGACGATCGCGCCGACCATCAGGCCCACGGTCACCCACAGCAGTACCGGGGCGGGGTCCGAGGCCAGACCTTGATTGTTCGTGAATTGCCATGCGGCGATGGCTCCGACGACGCCGAGCACGATGGCGATCGGCACCCGGATGAACCACCAGCGCCGGGTGAGCCGGAGGATGGCGACGATCAGCAGCACGATCGCGACGATCTCGATGGTCACGGGTAACCAGCCATGTAGCAGCGATACGCCGTGATGGAAGCCCATCTTCATCGGATCTAATGTGGACGAAGGCATTTTCGGTGCGGGGGGCGGCGCCACCGCTGGGGTCGGATTAGACGTTGGGGGCACGTCCGTCAGCACAGGAAACACGGTCGTAATTCTTGACGGTCCAGCTCGAGGTTTACTGTGAGGGCCCTTCGAGAGGGATTGGGAAACCGGATGAATACTCCATTTGAAGGAATATGTGCAGTTCAGGGGGTTGGATCAACCGGTTCGCTCGGCGAGCAATCTCACTATATGGAACAGACCGACCAGCCGATAGCGGTCTTCACGTCCGAGCCAGCTGATCGTGGAACGCCTCGCAGCGCCGCAGCACGTCCTCTCGATCGGCGTCCTCCGAAACCGACTGCGCCACTTGTCGTTCGATCATCGCCGCCTGATCCAGCACCACCTGGCGGCGCTGGGGGTCCTCGACCCGATCCAGGATCTGCGCCAGCGCGTCGAGTTCCCGGATCATCACCGCGGGATCACCGACCGCGGCCTGACGGATCTTCTCGAACGCGCGCTGCACCAGCCGCTCGTAGCTGACCTGGGCGGCGATCACCCGGATGTACCCGTCCTGACAGCGGAGCACGGGCGTGGGGTCCCAGTCCGTGGCGATCTTGGACAGGCAGTCACCCAACCAGTCGATGCAGGTCAACGCCGTGAATGTGTCGTTGGTCGCGGCCGAGAGGGCGCGTAGCGCGATCTCCACGATCTGGTCGATCCCGAACGATATGTCCTGCACCAGTGTGCGAGTGGACCCGGTGACATGGCCCCGGGTGAAGTCCTCGGCGATCCGCTCGGCCGCCTCGGCGGGCCAGACCGTGGCCATGACCTGCCCCTCGGTGAGGAAATGCCCGGGCCGATTGGGCAGGTGGATGACCGCGTTCTCGGCCCTGGCCAGCCGCACCAGCCGGTCGTAGCGGATGTACTGGAGATATCCACTGGTCGTGGTGCGTACCTCGCCGCCGGAGTCGGCCATCAGCTCCAGCAACTCCTCGGTCGTGGGGCCGCACGCGGGCACGCCAGGGTCGGGCGCCCGATGCGTGTCGACGGCGGTCTTGACCTCGCGGGCGATATCGGCGATCACGTTCGGCAGCTGGATCTGCACCGCGATGTGGTTGATGAAGTAGATCAGCACTGCCAGGTCCACGACCATCGAGGCGATGGACACCGTGGTACTGATATGCGGGACGAAGCTGCGCCCGATCGAGACGAGCACCGCGACCGCGTACACGAACGTCGCCACGAAGGTGCCCAGGGTGACCTGCGTGCCCCGGTCCCGAATGAAGTTGCGCATCATCCGTGGCCCGAACTGCGTGGATGCCATGGTCAGCGCCACGATCGTGATCGAGAAAACCACACCGACCACGGTGATGATCGCCGCCGCGACAGCTGTCAGCACCTGCCGCGCGGCATCGGGGGTTCCCCCGATCACCCAACTGGGAATCCGAAACGCCCCGTCGTAGGCCGCCCGATCGAGCGCACAGGTGATCGCGAACAGCACGATCGCCCCGACCACCTCGAGGGTGGGCACGAACCACAGATTCGTCCGCAGAGTCTCCTGCCGACGATCAGCCTCGAGATAGATACCACCACGCACGGCAAGCCTCCTCACACCCACAGCCGACCAGACTTCCGGCTCACCTTGACGAAAAATTTACACCCCACCAGCGTTTAAAGCTCGGCAAAGGGGTTTGCAGAGTGGTCGCGCCCGTCCGGGTCGTTCCCGTGTAGCCGTTTGGTTGCCCTGTGTAGCCGCTCGGCTACTTTCGTAGCCGTTTGGTTACAGTTACGGCATGGCTGTCGGATTCACCTGGAATGTGGATGCGGTCGACATCGAGCTGGAGAGGCACAGTGTCGAGCGCGCGCTCTGGCGTTTCCGCAAGACCCTGCCGGGGTTTGTGTGGGACGCAGCGGTGCTCGAGGGGAATCCGTTCACCTTTCCAGAAGTGCAGACGCTCATGGAGGGGGTTACGGTCGGCGGCCACCGGATCTCGGACGAACGTCAGGTGGTCGCGCTCGCCGAATCGATGCAGGTCCTCGGAGATATGGTCGAGGGGGCGGACTTTCACCTGGACAAGGTGACTTCCGATCGGCTTCAGTTCGTGATCGCCAAGGATGAGGCGCTGGAGGCTGGCCATTTTCGCGGGGAAGGATCGCTGAACATCAACATCAGCGTGAACCTCGGCGAATACGGCAGCCATACCCCTCCGGAGCCCGGTCCGAACGGCTCGGCGCTGATTGCTGTGTTCGACGAGGGTCTGAAAAGCATTCTCGCCCTGCCCGATCCGGTACAGCAGAGCATCGCCTACTTTCTGTTCGCGGCCCTCAACCAGTTCTACTTCGACGGTAACAAGCGCACCGGGCGCGCAATGATGAACGGCCACCTGATGACTCACGGAATTGACGCGATCAGCGTGCCTGCCGCGCGACGCCTCGAATTCAACACGCTGATGGTCGATTTCTACCGAACCCGTGAGGCTACGGCCATGTTCGAGTTTCTCTTGTCCTGCCACCCGGACAGGGCTGCGGTTTGATCGGTTGTGCCCGTTCGACATCGAGGAAGGGCGGCGGTCGTCTGCGCTGCGGCCGGGAGCCCGGCCATCGGGACGAGCGGAGCCCGGTTCAGTGGAAGATTTTCAGGCCGACTACGCCCGCGATGATCAGCACCAGGCACAGGATGCGGGGGAGGGTTGTGGATTCGCCGAGCCAGATCATGCCGATCAAGGCGGTGCCTACCGCGCCTATGCCGACCCAGACCGCGTAGCCGGTGCCCACCGGGATGGTGCGCAGGGCCAGCCCCAAGCCGGCCATGCTGAGGGCGAGGAAGACGGCGAACAGGATGCTGGGTACCAGGCGGCTGAACCCGTGTGATTTCTCCAACGAAATCGCCCAGGCGGTCTCCATGAATCCCGACACGACGAGTAATAGCCAGGCCATGGCTGAACGGTAGGCGATCGGCGACCGATCGCCTCCGCTTCGTGCCGGTGTGTTCGCTCAGTCCTCGATACGGTCTCCGCTCGTGGGGTCGAACAGGTGGATCGCGTCGGGGTCGGCGATCTGGAGGGTCACCGATTCGGCCAGGCGGGCGGGGGCGCGCTGGGCCGAGCGGGCGACGAAGGTGATCGGGTCGCCGCCCAGGCCGGGGATGGGGTCACCAGGAAGGCGAGCGTAGACGTAGGACTCGCTGCCGAGTTCCTCCACGAGTTCGACGGTGACGGCGAAACCTGTTCCATCGCGGTGCAATACGAGGTTCTCGGGGCGGATGCCCACGGTGACCGTCTCCAGTCCGGCCGATGCGAGGCGGGTCATCCGCTCGCGGGACAGTTCCACCGTGGTCCCGGCGAGGTCGACGCCGCCGGAAACCACCGGGACCGTGCACAGATTCATCGACGGCGAGCCGATGAATCCGGCGACGAACGCGTTGTCGGGGTGGTCGTACAGCACCGACGGGGTGCTGAACTGCTGGAGCTTGCCGTCGCGCAACACCGCGACCCGGTCGCCCATCGTCATGGCCTCCACCTGGTCGTGGGTGACGTAGACGGTCGTGGTGCCCAAACGCCGTTGCAGCGCGGCGATCTGGGTGCGGGTCTGCACGCGCAGCTTGGCGTCCAGGTTGGACAGCGGCTCGTCCATGCAGAACACGCGCGGCTCGCGCACGATGGCCCTGCCCATCGCCACCCGCTGACGTTGTCCGCCCGACAGTTTCGCGGGTTTGCGGTCCAGGAACGGGGTCAGGCCCAGCAGCTCGGCGGCCTCGGCGACGCGGCGCTTACGCTCGTCCACCGGCACTTTCATCATCTTCAGCGCGAAACCCATGTTCTCGCCGACGGTTTTGTTCGGGTACAGCGCATAGTTCTGGAACACCATCGCGATATCGCGGTCCTTGGACGGCACGCCGACCATGTCCTGTCCGTCGATGCGGATATTGCCGCCGTCGATCTCCTCCAGCCCGGCGAGCATGCGCAGCGCGGTGGACTTGCCCGAACCCGAGGGCCCGACCAGGACAATGAATTCACCGTCGTTGATATCGAGATCCAGCGAATCGACCGCGAGTGAGTCGGCCCCGGCGTAGACGCACGAGGCATGGTCGTAATGGATTGTGGCCATGTGGGTTTACCTCTTACTTGATAGCGCCGAAGGACAGCCCGCGCACGAGCTTGTTCTGTGCGAACCAGCCGGCCAGCACGACGGGCAGGGCCGCCAGGGTCGCGGCGGCGGACAGCCGGGCCCAGTACAGTCCCTCACCGGTGATGAAGCCGACCAGGAACACCGGCATCGTCTGCGCCTGCACGGCAGTCAGATTCACGGCGAAGAAGAATTCGTTCCAGGAGAAGATGACACAGATCAGCGCGGTCGCCGCGATACCCGGGGAGACCAGCGGCAGGATCACCTCGCGCACCGCGGTCCAGGTGCTCGCGCCGTCCATACTGGCCGCCTCCAGCAGTTCGCCGGGGACCTCCAGGAAGAACGAGCGCATCATCCACACCGCGATCGGCAGGTTCATCGCCGTGTAGAGGATGACCAAGGTCCAGATGTTGTCCAGCAACCCGATATCGCCGACGATGACATACAGCGGGATGATGGCCGCCACGATCGGCAGCATCTTGGTGCCGATGAAGAACATCAGCGCGTCCTGGGTCCGCTTGATCGGGCGAAGCGACAGCGCGAATGCGGCCGGAATGCCCAGCACGAGAACGAGAATCGCGGACACGATGGTAGCGAACGCCGAATTCAGCAGTGGCGTGCCGATTCCGCTGTGGAAGACCGACGTGAACTGCTGCAGCGTGGGGACGAAGAACAGCTTGGGTGTGTTGGTGTAGGCGTCGCCCTCCTGTTTGAAGGCCGTGAGCACCATCCACAGCACCGGGAAGAACATCCCGATACCCAGCACCCAGGCCAGCACGCCCCAGCCGATACCGGCTCGATTTCGTTTGCGGCGCACCGTAATCTGTCGCGTCGCGGTGACTATGGTCGCAGAAGCGGTGGTCGTGGCCATTATGCCGCCTCCTCCTTGCCGGTGAACGAAGTGAACAGCAGCCGCAACGCGAGCGTCGCGACCACCGTGGTGCCGATGACCGTGACCACGCCCATCGCTGCGGCCTGCCCGATGTCGAAGCCCAGGAACGCGCGCTGATAGATGTAGAACGGCAGGTTGGAGCTGGCGATGCCCGGCCCGCCCTGGGTCATCATGTACACCGAGTCGAAGGTGTTGACCAGGTAGATCGCGCCCAGCACCGCGCCGAGTTCGATGAACCGGCGCAGATGCGGCAGGGTCAGCTCACGGAACACCTGCAGCGAGTTCGCCCCATCCACTCGGGCGGCCTCGGTGATGTCCCGCGGCATGGACTGCAACCCTGCCAGGATGAGCAGCATCATGAACGGCGTCCATTGCCAGACCATATCCGCCATCACCGCGGGCAGCGGATACTTGCTCACCCAATCCAGCTGGCCTACTCCGAACGGTTTCAGTACGAAGTTGACCAGGCCGAATACCGGATCCAGCATGGTGGTTTTCCAGATCAGCGCGGCGGCGACGGGAGTCACCAGAAACGGGGTGATCAGCAGTGTGCGTACCACGCCACGCCCGATGAAGTTGCGATCCAGCAGCAGCGCCAGCAGCAGGCCCAGGATCACCGAGATGATCACGGTGCCGACGATCATGATGACGGTGTTGAGCGTCACCGACCAGAACTGTCTGTCCCGGAACACATCCGCGTAGTTCGCCAGCCCGTTGAAGTGGCGGGAACCGGGCCGGACCAGGTTCCAGGACTGGGTGGAGTAGTACAGCGTGAACAGGAACGGGATCTGGGTGACCACGATCATGAAGATCAGGGCGGGCAGCAGCGGTCCGCGCCGCCGCCAGCCCTCGGCCCGCGAGATCCGTTGCGCGCGCCGGATGATTTCCGACGGGGGTGCGGCCTCCGGGGCCGCGGTGGTAACGGACATGACTACGATTTCCCTTGATACGACTTGCCGACTGTCTCGGCGTACTGCTGGGATTGCTGAAGTGCGGTCTGCACGCTCTCGTCTCCGGCGATCGCGGCGCTGATCTGCTGGCTCACCCGGGTACCCAGGTCCTGGAACTCCGGGATCGCCAGGAATTGCACACCGGTGTACGGAACCGGCTGCACCGTAGGATGATTCGGATCCACCGTGGACATCGCCTGCAGGGTGACGGGTCCGTAGGACTTGGACGCGGCGGCGTACTCCGGAATCTGGTACGTCGAGTAGCGGCTGCCCGGGGGCACATGCGACCAGCCGAGCTTCTGTCCGACGTGGTGGATGTAATCCTTACTGGTCATCCAGGAGATGAATTTCCATGCGGCGTCGGTGTGCTTGCTGGTCTTGGGGATGCCCAGTGACCAGGTGTACAGCCAGCCCGAATTCGGCTTCTGCTCCACGGGCGCCAGCACGTAGCCGATCTTGCCGACCACCTTGCTGGAGGACGGGTCCTCGATCGTGCCGACCGCGGAGGTGGCGTCGTACCACATGGCCGTGTCGCCCTGGGACAGGTTGGTCGCGCATTCACTGAATCCGGCTGCCGCGGCGCCGGGTTCGCCGTACTTGTGGACCAGGTCGACGTAGAAGTTGACGGCCTTCTCCACCTGCGGGCTGGTGAGCTGGGCGTTCCAGTTCTGGTCGAACCAGCGCCCGCCGAAGGTGTTGATCACCGTGTCCAGCGGGGCCAGTGATTCACCCCAGCCCGGGTCGCCGCGCAGGCAGATGCCCGAGCGCCCGTGTGCGGGATCGTTGAGCTTCTGGGCGAACTGCGCCACCTGATCCCACGTCGGCTGCGCGGGCATGGTGAGCCCGGCCTGGGCGAACAGATCCTTGCGGTACATCAGGAACGAGGACTCACCGTAGAACGGCACCGAGTACATATCGCCCTTGTAGGACAACGAACTCCGCAGCGAGGAGATGAAATCCTGCGGATCGTAACCCGCGGTGCGCGCCTCGTACGGCGACAGATCGGTGAGCCAGCCGTCCGCGGCCCACTGCGGGGTCTCGTAATTGCTGATCATCACCACGTCGAACTCGCCACCGCCGGTCGCCACCGAGGAGGTGATCTTGGCGCGGGCCTCGTTCTCCGACAGCGAGACGAACTTCAGCTTGATGCCGGGATTGGCGTGTTCGAACTCGCCGGAGAGCGAGATCGCGTCCTGCATCTGCGAATTCGAGACCATCGCGATGGTGACGGTCTGGCCTCCGCCGGAGGTGAACGATCCCGCGCCCGCACACCCGGATAGCGTCAGAACCGCGGTGGCGGTCAACGCAGCCGGTACCAGGACGGCCCTTCTGCCGGTCCGGCGCGCCTTGGGGCGGAATCTTCCAGAATCCGGGTCCGGGGAGCGGCCGAAAGCGCTCCAGGACATCGAGTATCGCTGTAGCACCAGCTCTTTCGCGCGTCTCACCGCGTGTAGACACTGCTGCCCTGGGCCATTCTTGTTCATAGGGCCCTCAGCCCTCCTTCTTTTTCCAGCAGCCACCGCGCGCAGTCGATGTCGGTGACCAGGATCGTGGCCAGCCCGCCCCGCAACGCGCCCAGGATGGCGTCGTGCTTGGTCGAGCCGCCGGAGATCAGAATTGTGGATTCGCACGCCCGGATCGCGTCGAGCCCGACCGAAACCGTCCGGCCCGCAAGCGAACCCGATACGTCGGTGCCATCCGACCGGAAGAACCGGCCGCCGATCTCACCGACCGCGCCCAGCCCGCGCAGCTCGTCCAGCAGAGCGGTGTCCAGGAAGCTGCCCTCGAACAGGGTGGTCGCCGTGGTGACCGTGCCCACGCCGAACATCATCACCTCGGCCTCCCGGCCCAGGGCCATGGCCCGGCCGAGCACCGAATCCTGTTCCAGCGCGGTCACTGTCGCCGGATCGGCGTACAGCGGGGCGTGTAGGCGCACCGGGGTGGCCTGCAACTGGGTCGCACAGCGGCCGAGGGTGAACTCGACGCCTGTTTGATAGTCCGAGGAGGTGAGCGACCCGTCCATCTGCACCACGGTCGCGCAGCGCGCGGCATGCGGTCGCAGTTCGGTGGCGACGGCGATGGTCTCCGGGCCCCAGGTGAATCCGAGCGTATGTTGCGCCCGCAGGCGGCGCCCGAGTGCCGAGACCGCCGAGCGGGCCAGCGGCGCGAAACTCGGTGGGGAGCCGTATCCGTCGGGCACGTGGCCGAGTACGACCGCCTCGGTGAGTCCGAACGCGGCCTCCAGTTCACGCTCGGTGTCGGTGTGCATATCGTCGCGCAGCTCGTCGGGGACGACGATCTCGATGCGCACCAGGCCCTGAGCGCGGGCACGGGCGATCAGGCGGCCGGCGGTGGGACGTGAAACACCCAGTGTCGCAGCGATTTCGGCCTGAGTCGCGCCCTCGATGTGATAGAGCTGCGCGGCGCGTAGGGCCAGGCGGATCTCCTCCGGGCTGCTGGACCGGGGTTCGGGGGCCACGATGCTCCTCTCGGGGCTGATCATTTGCTCACCCCATGAACTGTTGCTCAGACACGGTACCATCGTGAGTGTGACGCACACAACACTTCCGCGAGCCAGTTATGACCGCACCGGGTTGACCACCGGGATAGTGCACTTCGGTGTCGGCGGTTTCCACCGCGCCCACCAGGCGATGTTTGTCGACAAACTGCTCGCGCGCGGCGGCGCGCACGAGTGGGCCATCTGCGGCGTCGGCGTGCTCCCCGGCGACCGGCGCATGCGCGATGTGCTCACCGCGCAGGACGGCCAGTACACACTGTCGGTTGTCGAGCCCGATGGCTCCTGGGACACCCGGGTGATCGGCTCGATCATCGAGTACCTGTACGCACCCGACGATCCGGAGGCCGTGCTGGTGAAGCTCGCCGATCCGGCCACTCGCATCGTGTCGCTCACCATCACCGAGGGGGGCTACGGAATCGACGCGGTCACCGGTGAATTCGATGCCTCGGCGCCGGCCGTGGTCGCGGAGCTCGCCCCGAATGCCGTGCCCGCCACGGTGTTCGGCCTCGTCGTCGAGGGTCTGGCGCGCCGGCGGGCGGCGGGTATCGCGCCGTTCACCGTCATGTCGTGCGACAACATCGAGGGCAACGGGCATGTGGCGCAGCGGGTGTTCGGAACCTTCGCCCGGCTGCGTGATCCGGCGCTGGGGGAGTGGATCGAGCGCGAGGTGAAGTTCCCGAATTCGATGGTGGACCGGATCACCCCGGTGACGCCGCCCGAGGCATCGGGAGAGGTGTTGCGGCGCACCGGGATCACCGACGAGTGGCCGGTGGTCACCGAATCGTTCAGCCAGTGGGTGCTGGAGGATTCGTTCACTCTCGGGCGGCCGCCGTACGAGGAGGCCGGGGTGCAGATGGTGCGGGATGTGGCACCGTACGAGCTGATGAAACTGCGCCTGCTCAACGCCAGTCACCAGGGCGTAGCCTATTTCGGGCAGCTGTGCGGCTATCGGTTCGTGCACGAGGCCGCTCAGGATCCGCTGTTCGACCGATTCCTGATGCGATACATGGATCGGGAGGCCACCCCGACGCTGCGCCCGATCCCCGGCGTCGATCTGGACCTGTACAAGCGCACCACGATCGAACGCTTCGCGAATCCGGCGATCGGCGACACCATCGCCCGGCTGTGCGCCGAATCGTCGGACCGCATCCCGAAGTGGGTGCTGCCGGTGATCCGCGAGCGCCTGGCCGTGGACGGTGAGATCGCGTGTGCCGCGGCCATCGTGGCCAGCTGGGCCCGCTACGCCGAGGGCGTCGACGAGCAGGGGGAGCCGATCGAGGTCGTGGACCGGCTGCGTGACGAGCTGATGCCGCTGGCCCGCCGCCAGCGCACCGAACCGGCCGCATTCCTTACCGCCCGTACGGTTTTCGGTGATCTGATCGACGAACCCCGTTTCGTGCGGGCGTATCTGGCGGCGCTGGAGTCGCTGCACACGAAAGGTGCGCGGGCCACGCTGACCGAGTTGGTCGGTAAGGGCTGAGTTGCTCCGTGTGGGCGCGGGATTCCGACCGGCGCGTGGTCGGCCACAGGTGAGCCGAGATCGGTAAGCGCGCGGCGCAGGTGGTTTCGGCGCCCGCGAATATCCCGGTGCGATAGCCGGCCGCGACGTTGAGCAGGTGCTGCACGTGTGCCGCCGGCGATCGACTCGCCGTCGGTGGGTGCAGGGCCGGTGGGCGCGTCGCGAGGGTCTCGCGGTAGCGTGGAATGGTTATGAAGCAAGGTGTTCCCGCAGTATCAGGTGCCTGGCGCGCGAGCGACGGCACGGCCGTGACATTCAACGACGCCGCTGTGGCTTGGGCGCTGGCGGCCCACGAGGTTCTCGCCGAAACAGCTACCGGCTATGGACAATTCATGACGGTCGACGAGCTGGCCGAACGTGTGCAGGACATCTCGGATGTGCACACCGACGCACCCACCGGCACCTGGATGGACGCCATCCTGCGCAAGGTGGCCCGCCGCTGCCACAGCGCCGGCGAGCCCCCGCTCACCACCCTGTGCGTGCGCGCCGACCACACCGTCGGCGACACCTACAAGTACGTCCTGGAACTCGCGGCCCTCCCCACCCCCGAAGACGTCGAACTCCACGCCGCCTACGCCCGCTGGCAGTGCTACCAGATCTACGGCGCGGAAATCCCCGCCGACAGCCTCCCCCCGCTCACCCCCAAGG
>NZ_JAGPOX010000131.1 GCF_019038435.1 Nocardia alni | reverse complement strand
GTCCGGGAACGTCTGTGCTGTCGGTGATTCTGCGCGTTACGCTTGCGATGATGGCATCTGTCGCGGCGAAGGTGGCGGCGATGCTGTAACCCGTTGCGGGGTGGAGCAATCCGCCTGCCGCGCCGAACCGGCCCCCGCCGGGGCGCCCACCCTCCAGTGGGAAACGGACCCGTTCGACGGGCTCGGTGCCGTCCAATTCGATTCCGCGCCTGCGCAATCGGATATGCAGGCGATCCCGGAGCTCGGTGATCGGCAGGGGAGGCCGCCCGGCGAGGCAGGTCTCCTCGAGGAGGATCGTGTCGGCACTCAGGGGGACGGCGTATAGGAAGGAGGGCGGTGCATCGGCCGGCGCGCCGTTGTCCGACCGCCAATCCATGAAGATCGCCTCATTCCACTGATCTCGTTGCAGCACAACCCCGTACGCAGTCTGCTCGGCGCGTGAGGGGGAGCGGCCCAAGCCGCGCGCGTCGATCACCCGCCGCGCACGCAGCACAGTCCCGTTCGACAGCCGAACCGCCTCCTGCCCGTCCGGCCACCCGAGAACCTCCGGCGCGCGCGACGGTTGCGCTGTCCTCGGTTGGTCCGATCGTCGGGTCGTCCCGGAGCCGTCTGATGCGCCAGCCGCCACCGGCTCGCCCGACGACGGTTGTGCTGCTGCCGGTCGGTCCGATAGCCGTGCCGCCTCGATTTCCTCCGACGCTTGTACCCTCTCAGGCGTTTCCGGTGGTTGCACTGCTTCGCGACCCTTCCGCGGCGGTGCTTCCTCGGGTCCTGCTAACGGCGTGGTCTCGGGCTTATCTGGCATAGGTGCCGTCTCGGGCTTGTCCGACAAGGGAACTGGTTCGGATTCGAGTGTTGGTCGCGCAGCATCGGCGGACCGGCGTACGTCGAACGGCGCGCGGGCGCGCGGTCGCCAATGGATCTGCTCCACCCGATCGGCGATGACCCTGGCTTCGGTGACATCGAGCGAATCCTGTAGTGCGGCAACATTGAACACCACGTAAGGCCGGTCGATCTCGAACCGACGCGTCCCCCAGGCCACCGGGCGGGGGACAGTCGCCGCGATCGTATGCGCAGGCAGCCAGGACGGCAGTTCGTCCGCCCAGGCCGCATAGGTCGCGGTCCACCGCCGCATGGGGTGCGGGTCGACGACGGTCACCGTCAGCCCATACGCCAGCGCACGATGGGCCAAGGCGCGCCCGGCCGGGCCCAGGCCACAGACGAGCAGGTCGGGGATCACACTGGTGATTGCACCAGATCATCGATGTGCAACACCGCACCGGGCGCACGACAAACCCCGCGTGCCCAACCGGATCGACAGGGTCACGATCCGGGATGGCTCCGAAATGGGTGTGGGGGCTGGTGAGGCAGGGCGTTCGCGGGCGGCTGCGCGGGGATGCTCGGTATTACGCGGTGCGCAGAGGGGTGTTGTGGGGCCCGGTACCGGCGGGCCGCTTGGTGCGGCCCGCCGGTGGGTCGGCTCAGATTCCGCCGGTGGCCAGTAGGCCGCCGTCTACGCGGACGACTTCGCCGGTGATCCATGAGGCTTGGTCGGAGACCAGGAAGCCGATGAGTGCGGCGACGTCTTCCGGGTTGCCCAGGCGTTTGAGGGGGTACGGGGCGGCTGCGGCGTCCTCGCCGGCGGAGTACAGGGCGTCGGCGAATTTGGTCTTCACCACTGCGGGGGCGACGGCGTTCACGCGGATCGCGGGGCCCAGTTGCCAGGCCAGTTCCTCGGTGAGGCGGATCAGTGCCGCCTTGGAGGCGCCGTACGCGGCGATGAGGCCGCTCGAGCGGATTCCGGCGACACTGGCGACGTTCACCACCGCGCCGCCATTGGCCTGCATCCACGCCTTGTAGGCCTCCTGCACGTAACCCAGCGCGGCGACGACGTTGACGTCGAAGATCTTGCGCACCGCGTTCAGATCCGCCTCCATCAGCGATCCGTACACGGGGTTGATGCCGGTGTTGTTGATCAGGATGTCCAGCGATCCGAATTCGGCGACGACGGTCCGCACCTGCTCCGCCCGCGACTCGGCGTCGCCCGAATTGCCCGCCAGCGCGACGACCTTCCCGGGATGGCCGAGCCCGCGCAGTTCGGCTGCGGCCTCCTCCAGCGGTTCCGGTTTGCGCGCGCTGATCAGCACGTTCGCGCCCCGCGACAGCAGTTCGGCCGCCACCGCCTTGCCGATCCCGCGGCTCGCACCGGTGACCAGCGCACCTTTACCTTTGAGGTCCTCACTCATGCACCGCACGCTACCGACCGGACCGCGCCATGGATAGGTCCGGGGCCGCTATTGATGGCGACTGCCCTCAGACTCCGCCTCCGGATCGCCCTGCGGCTCGGATGCGACCCAGCTCGTGAGGATGCGCAGAGCGTCATGGGACGCGGTGCCCGGCTCGGCGGACAGGATCATGAGTCGCTGCCCCGAGCCGTCCGGGCTCGACCAGGTGTCGCAGTCCAGCGTGAGATCCCCGACCAGGGGATGGCGATAACTCTTCGTGCCGAAACTGGAGCTGTCCACTCGATGTTCAGCCCACCAGGTGCGAAAATCCTTGTCCCGCACCGAGAGTTCGCCGACGAGCCGGGCGAGTTCGGGATCGTCCGGCTCACCGGCCGCTGCCATGCGGATGGCCCCGATGGCGACACGGGCGTCGTGCTCCCACCGCCGATGCAGCCGCCGGAACTGCGGCTCGGAGAACATCAGGTGGACGTAATTGCGCCTGGCCCTGGGTATCTGCTCGAAATCCAGGTACAGCGCGGTCGCGGCGGCGTTCCAGCCCAGGATGTCCAGCCGCCTGCCCAGGACGAGCGCGGGGGTCTCGGTGAGCTGCTCGAGCAGGCGTCGCACCTCGGGCCGGACCTGTTCGGGGGCGCGGCGGCGGTGCGGGCGAGCGTCGGATTTGTGTGCGAGTTCGTAGAGATAGGTCTGTTGATCCTCGTCCAGCCGCAGCGCGCGGGCCAGGGTGCTCAGCACCGCGGCCGAGGCCTGCACTCGCCCCTGTTCGAGCCGGGTGTAGTACTCCACGCTGATCGTGGCGAGCTGCGCGACCTCTGTGCGGCGCAGCCCGGCCACCCTGCGGCGCTCACCCGCGTCGGGCAGTCCGACCTCGCGCGGCGTCAGCTGGGCGCGTCGCGCGGCGAGGAAGCGGCCGACCTCGCGGGAATCGGGTGCGGTGCTCATGACTCGATTCTGGAACGCGATGCCACGCGGCAACAGGGGCAAGATCGTGACCGGTCTGGATTTCGTCCATTTCGCACTGGCTGGAACGTTGCGATCGTGGAATCGCGCCACGGTGATCGGCCGAGCGCCGGGGGCCTGTCCGCGCCGCCGAGTCACGAATGCACAAGGAGAATTCCGTGCCGCAGATCGCTCTCACCTTCGACAGCGCCGGCCTCACGATTGCGGGAATGCTGTACCTTCCGGACTCTCCTGCGGGTCGCAGGCTCCCGGCGATCGTCGTCGGCCACCAGGGCGGGGCCGTGAAGGAACAGGCCGCCGGCCTCTACGCCGCGAAGCTGGCCGCGGCGGGCTTTGCGGCCCTGGTCTTCGACGCCGCATACCAGGGCGAAAGCGGTGGTGAGCCGCGGGGCCTCGAGGATCCCGCCCACCGAGTGGAGGACATCAAGGCCGCGGTCTCGCTGCTGACGACCCGTCCCGAGGTCGATCCGGACCGGATCGGCGCCCTGGGCATCTGCGCGTCCGGCGGATACGCCCTGGCGGCCGCGAGCACCGATCGCCGGGTGCGCGCCGTGGCGACGGTCAGCGCCGCCGATATCGGCCGCTACCTGCGCCTGGGCCCCGACGGAACCCAGGATCCGGCCGTCTTCACGAGCATGCTCGACGCCGCGGCTGACGCCCGCACCCGGATGGCTCGCGGCGAGAAGTCCTCGGGCATGCCACTGTTCCCGGATACGATCGAGCAGGCCCGGGAGCTCGGCGGCGACCATGCGGCCGAGGGTTTCGAGTACTACCGCACGCCGCGCGCCCAGCATCCCCGCTCGGCGGAGTGCCTCGAGTGGACGAGCATCGACCGGATCGCCGCCTTCGATGCCTTCACCGCCGTGCCACTGCTCGGCGCGCGAGCGCTGCTGATGATCGTGGGCACCCGCGCGGTGACCTCCTGGATGAGCCTCGAGGCGTACCACCGGGCAACGGGTCCCAAGCGCATCCACTGGATCGAGGGCGCCAGCCACGCCGACCTCTACGATCGGGAACAGTACGTCGGCTCGGCAGTGGACGAACTGGCATCCTTCTTCGAGGCCAACCTTCCGCGGGACTGAGTACGCGGTCTGGCATCTCGATTGTCGGCCGGTCGCGGAGGAGCTGTCCGTGGTGTCGGGACCTGGTTCGAGCCGGGCGATTGCATGTCCAGGCGGGAGCTGCCCGGCGCGGGCGAGCTTGTGAAGCTACTCGGCGCGCAGGTCGGCCGGGGGTGGCGCGGTGCGAGGCGGTCCGGGCGCCGACGAGTCTTGCCGCGGTCTTCGGCGTGCACGTCGGGCGGTATGGGCCAAGCCGCGATCCAGGGCGGCACCGCACTCGGGCGCCACCGCGAGTACCCCGGTGCGGCGATAGTGGCGGCCGTTACGGCGGCCTCGTCGGGGTGATGCGTAAAATTGGTGGTCTTGTGCGTTCCTCGGACGCACACTCGAGCCGTCAACCCGTGCACCACCGAATTCTTTGTAGAGGAGCCCGTTGTGATCACCGCGACCGACCTGGAGGTCCGGGCCGGAATCCGCACACTGCTGACCGCGCCCGGGTCGGCATTGCGGGTACAGGCCGGGGATCGAATCGGGCTGGTCGGGCGCAACGGCGCCGGCAAGACCACCACGCTGCGCATCCTGGCCGGCGAGGGCGAGCCCTATGCCGGTACGGTCACCCGCTCGACCGATATCGGTTACCTGCCGCAGGACCCGCGCGAGGGCAACCTGGACGTGCTGGCCCGCGACCGGGTGCTGTCCGCGCGCGGCCTGGACGCGCTGATCCGGGATATGGAGAAGCAGCAGGCGCTGATGGCCGAGGTCGCCGACGAGACCGAACGCGCCCGGGCGGTACGCAAATACGGCCAGCTCGAGGACAGGTTCTCCGCGCTGGGCGGCTACGTCGCGGAAAGCGAGGCCGCTCGCATCTGCAATAGCTTGGGCCTGCCCGAGCGTGTCCTGGAACAGCAGTTGCGCACCCTGTCCGGTGGTCAGCGCCGCCGCATCGAACTCGCGCGCATCCTGTTCTCCGCCTCCGACGGCTCCGGTGGCCGCAGCGACCGCATCCTGTTGCTGGACGAGCCAACCAACCACCTCGACGCCGACTCCATCACCTGGCTGCGCGGCTTCCTGCAGAACCACGAGGGCGGGGTGATCATCATCTCGCACGATGTGGATCTGCTGGCCGACGTGGTGAACAAGGTCTGGTTCCTGGACGCGGTGCGCGGCGAGGCCGACATCTACAACATGGGCTGGAAGAAGTATCTCGACGCTCGCGCAACCGACGAACAGCGCCGTGTACGCGAGCGCGCGAACGCGGAGAAGAAGGCCGGCGCCCTGCGCACCCAGGCCGCCAAGCTCGGCGCGAAGGCCACCAAAGCCGCTGCGGCACATCAGATGACGCGCCGCGCGGACCGCCTGCTCGCCGAACTGGACGACGTGCGCGTGGCCGACAAGGTGGCGCGGATCAAGTTCCCCGAACCCGCCCCCTGCAGCCGCACCCCGCTCATGGTCAAGGACCTGACCAAGCTGTACGGCTCGCTCGAGATCTTCACCGGCGTCAGCTTCGCGGTCGACCGCGGCAGCCGCGTGGTGGTCCTCGGACTCAACGGCGCGGGCAAGACCACGATGCTGAAACTCCTTGCGGGCGTGGAGACACCGACCGCGGGCGGGCTGGAGCAGGGCCGCGGCCTCAAGGTCGGCTACTTCGCCCAGGAGCACGACACCCTGGATGACACCGCCTCGGTCTGGGAGAACATCCGTCACGCCTCCCCGGACGCCGGGGAACAGGAATTGCGCAGCCTCCTGGGCGCATTCATGTTCACCGGCCCCCAGCTCGAGCAGCCCGCGGGCACCCTGTCCGGCGGCGAAAAGACCCGCCTGGCCCTGGCGGGACTGGTCTCCTCGTCGGCCAACGTCCTGCTCCTGGACGAACCCACCAACAACTTGGACCCGGTCTCCCGAGAACAGGTTCTCGACGCCCTGCGCAGCTACGCGGGCGCGGTCGTCCTGGTGACCCACGATCCGGGCGCCGCCGAGGCCCTCAACCCCGAACGCGTCATCATGCTCCCCGATGGCACCGAAGACCACTGGTCCGAGGATTATCTGGAGCTGATCCAGCTCGCCTGACGGGGCGCATGCCCGCATACCGGTCGCGCTGATGCGCGGAGCATCGCACGGGCCGCATCGACTTCGTGGCGTCAGCGTTCAGGCGAGCCTCTCGCGAGCCTGCTCGTACCCGCCCTCGCGCAGCTCGCCGGGCCCGTATACCGCGTGCACCACACCGGTTTTGAACGTCGCCGAGCGCAGCAGCGTCAAGGGCAGCGGTGTGTCGGACTCCTCGAACAGGCGCATGCCCTTGCGCATGGCGATGGGGTGGATCAGCAGGTGCAGTTCGTCGACGAGGTCGGCGGCGAGGAGTTGGCGGACGACCGAGACCGAGCCGCTCAGGCCGATATCGCCACCCTCGGTCTGCTTCAGGGCGGTTACCGCGTCGATCAGGTCGCCTTGGAGCTGTTCGGTGTTGCGCCAGGTGAAATCCTGGGGGCTGTGTGAGACCACGATCTTGCGGATGTCGCCGAAGTGCCGGGCCATCTCGGCGTCGGGTCCGCCGGCGGTCTCGCGCTCGGGCCAGGCGCCCGCGAAGCCCTGGTAGGTGGTGTGGCCGAAAATCATGGTATCGGCCGTGCCCATCTGCTCGCCGACCGCGGCGCCCATCTCGTCGTTGAAGTAGGGGAAGTGCCAGTCCTGCGGGTTCTCGACGACGCCGTCGAGCGAGATGAACAGGCCTGCGGTGACCTTGCGCATGGGGTCCTCCTTGGTGTCGGTGCTTACCTGATGTTCAGGACGAGATGTAACGCCGAATATCATCGGATGAGCTGATTCCGGCCAATTCTCGTGAGGTTGATCACACGGAGGCGTTGATCACTGCATCCTGGTTGTCTAGCCTTGAATGAGGCTGCCAGGCGACCGGAGGAAGCCATGAGTGACAGGCCCACACAGGCGAAGTCCACATTGAGCAAGGGCACGCGCGTGACCGGAAAGTCCCGGGACCGCTTGCAGAATCAGCTCAAGAAACAATACGAGGCGGGGGCGAGTATTCGTTCGCTTGCGCGTGAGACCGGCCGTTCGTACGGGTTCATCCACAACGTGCTGGTGGAGTCGCATGTGCAACTCCGCAGCCGCGGTGGCGCCAACCGTCGCAAGGCGGCGCAGTCCCAGCGCTGATCCGCTGACATCCCGAGTTGCTCGAGCGGGTTGTCGTCTTGGCATGCTGTCGGTTGGAGTGCTGTGTCTCGGATACTGGCCGATCGCATACCTTTACGTAGCGGAAAGCTGTGAACCTATCTGATTCCGCAGGACCACAGCGGGTCTCAGCTGTGGCTCGATGGTGTCTGGGTAGTCGGAATCGACTGGTACGCAACGGATCTACTCCTCGGGTACCGTGGCGTCGCCAAGGACCAGATAGTTCCCCAGGCTCCGCAGGATCGGCAGCCCGGTCTTGATCTCGAGATAGGCGAACTGTCCTTGGGGGTTGACCTCCAGGAAGTAGTACTCGCCGTCCACGCCGACCCGGAGATCGAGCACGCCGAATACCAGCCCGAGCGCGCCCATCACGGTGGTGATGGACTTGCTGACAGCGGCGGGCAGGCGTTCGGGGGTGAAGTCCACCGAGGTGTCCAGGCGCGAATCCACCCGCCCCACACCGGATTGCGAGTCGATGCGCACGGTCCACTCGACCCCGTCGATCCACACCACCCGCAGGTCGCACTCGGCGTCGACATAGTCCTGGAAGGTGGTCGGCGCGGAGCGGATGGTCTCCAGCCGGTGCAGATCGGCGGGGGTGATCAGCCTGGTCTCGGAGAACTCGCCGCGGCCGGTCCCGGTGCGCTTGTAGACCACCGCACCGGGTCGCGAATCGACGAAGCTGCGCGCCTCGTCGGGATCGTTGGTGATCAACGTCTCGGGGATGGCGAAACCGGACCGGCGCGCCGTCTCGAGCTGCACGATCTTGCGCGTGGCGGTGCGGTCGGCCCCGGGATCGTTGACCCACACCGCGGGAATCGACCAGAGCAGGCCCTGGAGGAACCCGTCGCATTCGGCCTGGCGGAATTCGTCGTCGGCCAGGTTCACCCCGGCGGGCACCACCGTCCGGTTCGGGCGTCGCCACCAGACGGCGGCGACGTCGTCCAAGCCGTACACATGCGACAGCGAGCGGGCGGTTCCGGCTCTGTCGAGCCGGAAACTGCCACTCTCGCGCGGGAAGTCGCGCATGTCCAGCCGAATTGGGCTGATGCCGTGATGTTTTCGCAGTGTCGCAACCATCGCGTCGGCATGGAGGTCGTCGGCCTCGGTGACAATAAGCACCGACCCTGCCGCGCGGGCCATCGGGTGTATCCCGTCAGTCGAGGTTGTCGCAGGCCATGGCGTCGTCGCCGAAGGCCGTGCCGGCCATGCCGTCGCCGCGTGCGATCGTATCGCCACGCAGGAACGAGCGGGTCTGGCAGCGGGTCATGGTTGCGCCGCTGCCGGGACCGGTGGGTAGGTGCAGGTCGTGCGCCCAGCGTTCGGTCTGGCGGGCCAGCAGCTCGTCGCCGCGGGCCGGAGAATGCTGCTGCGCCAACGTCATCGGACGGTCGGCGAGGTCGATGCGTAGCCGTCGGGTGAAGTCGGCGGTGGCGCCGCGGCGGATGCGCACGCGGACCGGGCGGGTGAATTCGCGGGTGAGCGCATCCCCGCCGGATCTCTCACGGGTCGCGCCCGGGAGGTCTATACCGGGCCCGTCGGCACCGAGCGAGTCGATGCCGAGTACGTCGGCGCGGTCGAACGTCCACGTTCCCTCGTCGACGCGGACGCTCACGGCCCGCGCCGACTCATCGACGAGATAACCGGACACAAGCGGCACGGTTTCAGGATGAGTAGGCACAGGGGAAATGAAGGCTTCGGTCATGGGCTGGTCTCCGATCTGCTCGCGGTTTGCCACGGAAGCCGAGCGTGGTCTGGATCATATCCCCAAATAGCCATCGGCCGGTTCGCAACGAAAGAATTCCGGTGCGCCGGCATTCCCGTAGCACCGTTTCGTAATGCGCTATCGCTGAAAGTATTTCGGTTGACCGATCAACAGAAACCGGAGATCGGCTCAGAGATCCAGAACGTCCGGAGATTCGGCCAGCGCCCGGAAGCGCTCGATCGGATTCGGCACCAGCCGGCGCAGGGTCAGGTCCATCAACCCCAGCACGACGGTGAACTCCGCGGAAACCGTACCGTCGAGTTTGCGAATCTGCTGGCGGATCCGGAACGCCTTACCCTCGCCCCATTCGAATCGGCAGGTAACGGTGACCTCGTCACCCAGATGCAACTCGCGCAGATGTTTCACGGTCGATTCCAGGACGACCGGCCCGAGCCCGTCGACACGCATCTTGTCCGGGACGAGCCCGGCGGCCCGCAGCGCTTCCCAGCGCGCGTGCTCGGCGTATTGGTGATACACGGCCTGATTCATATGTCCGTTGACATCGAGTTCGTAACCGCGGACGGTAACGGGCACACTGAAGGTCATAATTTGGCGAACCTACCGTAATTGTCTGTTATTTCCGGTCACAGGGTGGGCTGCGCCACGTTGGCTGAAATACCTCAGCTCTTGCGCCGGACCGATGCCTCCACCAAATCCAGGACCGCGCCGAGGTTGTCGTTGGCGTGTCCCGAGGCGATGCGGGCGATGAGCCCGTCCAGCACCAGATCCAGATAGCCCAGCAGGACGTCGGTGGGGACGTCGTCGCGCAGCGCGCCCGCGGCCTTGCGGCGTTCCAGTCGGGCCAGGGTGGCGGCGGTCAGCTCGGCGGAGCGCTGCGTCCAGCCCGCGGCGAATTCCGGGTCGGTGCGCAACCGCCGGGCGATCTCCAGGCGGGTGCCCAGCCAGTTGTACTGCTCCGGGTTGGCCAGCATCTCGCGCATCACCTGCACCAGGCCCTGATTGGCCGCGACGTCGGCCATCCGGTCGGCGTCCTCCTGGGCCAGCGCCAGGAACAGCGCGTCCTTGTCGCGGAAGTGATGGAAGATCGCGCCGCGGGACAGCCCGATGGCCTCCTCGAGGCGGCGCACGGTCGCACCCTCGTAGCCGAATTCGGCGAAACAGCTGCGCGCCCCGTCGAGGATCTGGCTGCGCCGGGCGGCGAGATGGTCATCACTGACTTTGGGCATGGGCTCCTCCGGAACCGGGGGTGCTGCACGAGCGACGAGCGAAGGATCCGGGCCCCGAACGGAATTCGGGGTCCGGATCGCGACAACCTACCGATTCTGCCGCGCGACTCAGTTTCGAATCATGTTGCGCAGCACGAACTGCAGGATGCCGCCGTTGCGGTAGTAGTCGGCCTCACCGGGTGTGTCGATGCGGACGACGGCGTCGAAGGTGGTCTTGCTCCCGTCCTCCTTGGTGGCTGTCACCTTCAAGGTCTTCGGAGTCGCACCCTCGTTCAGCTGGGTGATGCCCTCGATGTCGAAGGTTTCGGTGCCGTCCAGCTTCAGCGACGCGGCCGACTCACCGGCCGGGAACTGCAGCGGGATGACGCCCATACCGATCAGGTTGGAGCGGTGGATGCGTTCGAAGGACTCCACGATCACCGCGCGCACGCCCAGCAGGCTGGTGCCCTTGGCGGCCCAGTCGCGCGAGGAGCCCGAACCGTACTCCTTGCCGCCCAGCACGACCAGCGGGATGTTCGCGGCCTGGTAGTTCTGCGAGGCGTCGTAGATGAACGCCTGCGGGCCGCCGGGCTGGGTGAAGTCGCGGGTGTAACCGCCCGAGACGTCGTCCAGCAGCTGGTTGCGCAGCCGGATGTTGGCGAAGGTGCCGCGGATCATCACCTCGTGGTTACCGCGCCGCGAGCCCAGGGAGTTGTAATCCTTACGCGCCACGCCGTTCTCGTCGAGGTACTGCGCGGCTGGGGTGCCCGCCTTGATCGAACCGGCCGGGGAGATGTGGTCGGTGGTGACCGAATCGCCCAGCAGCGCCAGCACGCGGGCGCCCTTGATGTCCTCGACGGGCGCGGGCTCGAGCTCCATGCCCTCGAAGTAGGGGGGCTTGCGCACGTAGGTCGACTTGTCGTCCCAGGCGAAGGTGTCGCCGGCCGGGGTGGGCAGGTTGCGCCAGCGCTCGTCGCCCTTGAAGACATCGGCGTAGGAGTCGCGGAACATGTCGCGGTTGATCGCGGACTTGATGGTGTCGTCGATCTCCTGCGACGAGGGCCAGATGTCCTTCAGGAACACCTCGTTGCCTTGGGTGTCTTTACCCAGGGCCTCGTGCTCGAAGTCGAAGTCCATCGTGCCCGCCAGCGCGTAGGCGATGACCAGCGGCGGGGACGCCAGGTAGTTCATCTTCACGTCGGGGGAGATGCGCCCCTCGAAGTTGCGGTTACCGGACAGGACCGCGGCCACCGACAGATCGTTGTCGTTGACGGCCTTGGAGATCGCCTCCGGCAGCGGGCCGGTGTTGCCGATGCAGGTGGTGCAGCCGTATCCGCCCAGGTAGAAGCCCAGCTTCTCCAGGTAGGGCCACAGCCCGGCCTTGTCGTAGTAGTCGGAGACGACCTGCGAGCCGGGGGCCATGTTGGTCTTCACCCACGGCTTGCTCGACAGACCCTTCTCGACCGCGTTGCGGGCCAGCAGGGCCGCGCCGATCATGACCGTCGGGTTCGAGGTGTTGGTGCAGGAGGTGATGCCCGCGACGACGACGGCGCCGTGGTCGATGACGAAATCACCGCGCGCCTCGTCGGAGACCTTGATCGGCTTGGAGGGTCGTCCGTTCGCCCCGTTGGCGGCGGTCGGCACGATCGCGTCGTCCTCGGCGAAGCTCAGCTCGGCCGGATCGCTGGCAGGGAAGGACTCGTCGAGAGCCTCGTCCAGCTTGGAGTGCGGCGCGGCCTCCGGATCGTTGGTGTAGTTGTGGATGTCCTTGCGGAAGGCGATCTTGGACTCCGACAACAGGATTCGGTCCTGCGGGCGCTTCGGGCCGGCGATGGACGGCACCACGGTACCCAGGTCCAGCTCCAGGTACTCGGAGTAGGCGGGCTCGTGCGCGGCGTCGTGCCACATGCCCTGTTCCTTGGCGTACGCCTCGACCAGCGCGAGCTCCTCGTCGGTGCGACCGGTCAGGCGCAGGTAGTTGATCGTCTCGCCGTCGATCGGGAAAATCGCCGCGGTGGAACCGAATTCGGGGCTCATGTTGCCCAGGGTCGCGCGGTTGGCCAGCGGCACCTCGGCCACGCCGGCGCCGTAGAACTCGACGAACTTGCCGACCACGCCGTGCTTGCGCAGCATGTCGGTGACGGTCAGCACCACGTCGGTGGCGGT
Organism: Nocardia alni; assembly: GCF_019038435.1. Taxonomy (GTDB): domain Bacteria; phylum Actinomycetota; class Actinomycetes; order Mycobacteriales; family Mycobacteriaceae; genus Nocardia; species Nocardia alni. The sequence continues at coordinate 15,249 of NZ_JAGPOX010000131.1, read as the reverse complement.
CACGCCGGGCTGGATCTCACCGGTCAGCTTGAAGCCGACGACGCGCGGGATCAGCATGGAGACCGGCTGGCCCAGCATGGCGGCCTCGGCCTCGATACCGCCTACGCCCCAACCCAATACGCCCAGGCCGTTGACCATGGTGGTGTGCGAGTCGGTGCCGACGCAGGTGTCCGGGTAGGCCAGTCCATTGCGGACCATGATCACGCGGGCCAGGTACTCGATGTTGACCTGGTGCACGATGCCGGTGCCCGGGGGGACGACCTTGAAGTCGTCGAACGCGCCCTGGCCCCAGCGCAGGAACTGGTAGCGCTCGCCGTTGCGCTCGTACTCGAGTTCCACGTTGCGCTCGAAGGCGTCGGCGGTGCCGAACACGTCGAGGATGACCGAGTGGTCGATGACCAGTTCGGCCGGCGAGAGGGGGTTGACCTTGTTCGGGTCGCCGCCCAGGGTGGACACGGCCTCGCGCATGGTGGCCAGGTCCACGATGCAGGGCACACCGGTGAAGTCCTGCATGATGACACGCGCTGGGGTGAACTGGATCTCGGTATCGGGCTGGGCCGACGGATCCCAATTGGCAATGGCCCGAATGTGATCGGCGGTGATGTTCGCGCCGTCCTCGGTGCGGAGCAGATTCTCCGCGAGGACCTTCAGAGCGTAGGGGAGTTTTTCGGTGCCGGGCACTGCGGAGAGGCGGAAGATCTCATACGACCGATCTCCGACCTGCAGGGTGCCCTTCGCGCCGAATGTATCGGTGGTCGTCATACGTTCAGCTCCACTCGTCGGTGAGGGTTACCACCCACAGGGCTGCGTGGGTGGCTCCGGTCGAGGGGTGCATTCGCTGCGGCCCCTCACGCTGCCAAGGCTAACAGTACGCTTGTCCTATGAAACGCGCGGGGGTCGTTCCGCGCGGCGTGCCAGGTACCATCATGCCCCGGTCGCGTACCGTGCATCCGAAGCCCTTCGGCACAGCCCGGCGCGCGGGCCGATGATAGTGACCTGTGTTGACCGGTCGCCCAGGCGGGCGGCCCGACGAGACCGGATGGACGATGACCGTATTCACCCCCAGGGCCGCGGAGATCCCGCCGTCGCTCGACGTGGACACGATCCTGGTGGACCTCTCGATCGACCACGTGTCCGTGCCCACCGGCAAGGATCCCGCTCCGCTGGAGGCCGTCGTCGCCGACGCCCGTGCGCACGGCATCCCGCTGAGCATCGTGGTGATGCAGGGCAATCCCGGTCGTGAGGCGGATCTGCGCGATGCGGCCACCGAGGTCGGCAAGAACGAGCACGGCACCGTGGTGGTGCTCAGCGACAGCTGGGTGGGCACCTACAGTGATCACTTCACCCGCGCGCGCCTGGAATGGTCCGAGGACAACGCGAAATACACCTCCGGTGACTCGGTGAAGGCGGCGCAGATCGTCGTCAGCCACCTCGAGACCCCCGAGACCGTATCGTGGACAGCGGTGACCAGCGTGCTGCTGGTGGTGGTCGTGGCCGCCGCGGGCGGGCTGTATCTCATCAAGGCGCGCCGGGCCGCCCGCGAGCGGGTCTGACACACGCCATCGCCCCGCCGGATACCGGCGGGGCGATGTGCTGTCCGGAGCTATCGAGTGTCCGCGAGCCAGCAGTTGCGCTTGATGAATACCGCGGCGGCGAGCAGGGCGCGGTCGGCGTCGTCGAGCATGGCGGCGAAGGCCTGGAAAACGTGCGGTACCTGCGGCCAGACCTGGAGTTCCACCGGAACGTCGCAGTCGGCGGCGCGGGAGGCGAGGCGCACGGCGTCGTCGAGCAGGATCTCGTGCGAGCCGACCTGGATGAGCAGCGGCGCCACGCCGGCGAGGTCGGCGAGAACGGGACTGGACAGCGGGGTGGCGGGGGCGTCGCCCAGGTAGTCGCGAGCTCGGATGCGCAGCGCCTCGGCGGTGAGCACGGGATCGACGTCGGCCTTACCGGTCGCGCTCGCGCCCGATACGGTGAGATCGGCCCACGGGGAGAAGACCACGGCCGAACTCGGTTGTGGCAGTCCGGCATTCGCGAGGGCCACAAGGGTGGCGACGGCGAGCCCGCCGCCCGCGGACTCGCCCACGATCGCGATCTTCGTATGCGGCACACCGTCGTCGAGCAGCGCGCGGTAGACGGCCACCGCGTCGTCCAGGGCTGCGGGGAACGGGTGCTCGGGGGCGAGGCGATAGTCGACCGATACGGCCCGGGCTCCGACGCGACGGCAGACGTCGGCGGCCAGACCCACGGAGTCGGCCGCCGAACCGATGGCGTATGCGCCGCCGTGGAGGTAGAGCACGACGGCCCCCTCCTCCTCGGTCCCGGGGATCTCGACGGTCACGACGGGCACACCGCCGAGTTCGTCCCGCTTGCTGGAGATGTCGTCGGGCAGGGGTATGGAGGAGATCATCTCGTGGAAGATCGCGCGCTGGGCCGCGACATCACCCCCGAGGTCGAGTGGACCGTGCCGAAGGAGTTCGTCGAGTTCTTTGCGTTGCTGCTGGGTCATGAGGTGCTTTCGGGCTTGTCGGAGGACTGGATCGGGGTGTCGGTGGCCGTCAGTGCGAGACAGGGATGACCTGCTCGGTCTCGCGGACGCGGGATCAGGCGCCCGCGGTAGGTGGTGCTCCGGCGAGGCGCCTGGTCAACGCGGCGGCCCCAGGACGATGTTGCCGTATTTATCGGCGATGTCGGGGTTCGGTGTCACCTCGAAGCCGGGTGGGCGCGGGGTCGATTTGTCTCGGCCGGTCTCCCGGAACATCCCCTCGATTCCGGCGGGTGTGTTGATCATCAGGAGGTCGGCCGTGGGGGAGGTGATGCGGTATCCGTGCGGGATCTGCTTGGGCAGGAACACCACGCCGCCCTCGGCGAGTTCGTACTCCTGGTCGTCGCACCAGACGAGGGCGGTGCCTTTGATCAGCAGGAAGACCTCGTCCTCGTGCAGATGCTTGTGATACGGCGGAGCCTCGCCCCGGCTGACGCTGAAGCGACCCATCATGAGTTGGTCGTTGGTGGCCTTGCCGTCGAGCAGGATCGCCAGCGTGCCGCCGTCGAGCCATTCGAGTTGTTGCTGCTGTTCGGGTTGTGCGAGGTAGGCCATGCTCATGGCGGTTTCCGTTCAGGCTCGTGCGGACGCGGCGTCGAAAGGGGGCTGGCGGTACGCCCAAGTCTCGTGGCGGACTTGGTGAGTGGGCATCACATGGTTCGGGTGATATTCGCATCACGCCCAGGTGAGAGGGGTTCCGGATGACGCTAGAGTTGGCGCTGTGAGTTCGAGATTCGGACAAGCGGACGGCGATCCGATCGTAGCCGCGATGAGTCACGGAATCGTCTCGCGCACTGCGTTATTCGAGCAACTGGGCCGCGCGGGCCGGGTCGTCGAGGTATCGGCGCCGGCGGGCAGCGGCAAGACCACCCTGCTGCGCTCCTGGGGCAGTGAGCCGGGCCACGCCGAGCGTACGGCCTACGTGTCGGCGCAGGGCCATGGACATGATCCGCAGCAGTTCTGGCCGGCGGTGGTCGATGCGCTCCGAGTTACTGCCGCGGGCTCGGCGCTGGTGCGGCCCCTGACCACAGCGCCCGATCCGGACGGCTGGGTGGTGGTCCAGCACCTGCTGGCCGACCTCGGCCCGCTGCGCGACCGTACCTGGCTGATGATCGACGATCTGCACGAACTGATAGGCACCGATGTGGTGCCCCAGCTCGAGTTGCTGTTGCGGCAAGCCCCGGAGGCATTGCGGTTGATCCTGGCCACCCGGCACGATTCGAGCCCGGGCCTGCACCGGCTGCGGCTCGATGGCGAGCTGACCGAGATCCGCGCGGCGAGTCTGCGCTTCACCCTCGAGGAGTCCCGGGCGCTGTTCGAGGCGTCGGGCACATCGGTGTCCGAACGGACCCTTGTACTGCTGCAACAGCGCACCGAGGGCTGGGCCGCCGGGCTGCGGCTGGCCGCGTTGTCGCTGGCGGGGCATCCCGATCCGGACCGGTTCGCGGCCGAATTCTCCGGGAGCGAGCGTACGGTCGCCGAATATCTGCTGGCGGAGGTGCTGGAGCAGCAGCCGGAGCCGGTCAGGCAGTTGTTACTGCGCACTTCGGTGCTCGAGCGGGTCAACGGCCCGCTCGCCGATCTGCTGACCGGGGGCTCGGGTGGGGAACGCATCCTGCTGGACCTCGAGCGGGCCGGCGCCTTCGTGGTCGCCATCGGCCCGCGGCGAACCTGGTTCCGATATCACCGCCTGTTCGCCGAACTCCTCCAGCTCGAATTGCGGCGGACCGGATCGGCGGACCCGGTCGCCCTGCACCGGGACGCCGCCGATTGGTATGCGGCACAAGGGTTCCCGGTCGAGGCGGTGCGACACGCTCAGGCGGCGCGGGATTGGGACCTGGCCGTCCGGCTGCTGTCGGACCACTGGGTCGAGCTGTACCTCGACGGGCAGAGCGGTACCACCCAGGATCTCGTCGCCGGCTTTCCCGCGAGTGTCGCCTCGGCCGATGCCGAGATCACCGCCGTGATGGCCGCCGCAGCCCTGGACCAGGGACTACTGTCTGAGGCCGAGCGGCTGCTCGCCCGCGCGGCGCGGGGATCCGCGAGCGTGCCCGTGGATCGGCGTGGGCACTTCGAGGTCATGTGCGTCATCCTGCGACTGCGGCTCGCGCGGCGGCAGGGGAACCTCCCCGCGGTGGTGCAGGCGGCCGACAGACTGCTGGTGGCGGTCGAGACCGCGGATACGGTGCGAGCGGGCCTCGGTCCCGGCCTGCACGCGCTGGCCCTGATCAGCCTGGGCAGCGCCGAGGTGTCGGCGGTGCGCCCGGAAGGCGCGAACCGGCATCTGGAAGAGGGGATCGTCCTGGCGCGGCGGATCGGCCGGCCGTATCTCGAACTGGCCGGCCTCGCCTATGCCGCGCAGCTCGCGGTGACCAGGTCGTATACGGCCGGTGCGGAGCGCAGTATGCAGGCGATCGAGCTGGCGCGACAATACGGGTGGAGCGATAAGCCGGTCGCCGCCGTGGCATGGGCGGTGCACGCCGACGCGCTCATCGTCCAGGGTCGGCTGGCGCAGGCGCAGCCCTGGCTCGACCACGCCCAGCGCACGCTGCGTCCGCAGGACAATCCCGTGGCCGGGGTGAACCTGCACTATGTCCGGGCCGGTCTCGAGCTGGCGCGCGGCGAGTATGCCGCCGTACTCGCCACCCTCGATGCGCTGGAGCCGCTGGCGCGGACGCTCGTGACGCCACATGTGCTGCGGCCGATCCTGCGGGCGCATATGTTGCACGCTCTGATCCGGATGGGCCGGACTCAGCAGGCCGAGCAGGTCCTGGCCGAGATAGACGCCGAAGAGCGTGGCAGCGCGGGGATGCGCATCGTCGAGGCCGCATTGCGGATGGCCCGAGCCGATCCGCAGGGGGCCAGGGACGTGCTCGCCGCACCGGCCGGCGATGCGGCGTCGGCGGTTCGTCCGTTGTACACGGTAGCGGCGTTCCTACTGGATGCGATGGCATGTGAGGCGCTCGGTCGTGCGAACGAGGCCGGATACGCACTCGAACGGGCACTCGACGCCGCCGAGCCCGACCATGTGCTGTTCCCGTTTCTCGTCCACCCGGCGCCGGGCTTGCTCGCGTGCCATGTCAGGGGCGATACCAAGCACGGCCCGCTGATCAGGGAGATCCTCGGCGCTCTCGGGTCGGATGGGGGCGGAACCGAGGCGGCTGCGGAGGCAGAGACGTCTGCGGAAGCCGGAGGGGTGGCGGGTACCGGGGATCGGCCCGGTCGCGGCCTCCCGGTCGCGCCGGTCCGGATGCCGCTCACCGGCGGTGAACTGCGGGTACTGCGTTACCTTCCGACCAACCTGTCCGCGCCGGAGATAGCCGTGGAGCTGTCGCTGTCGGTCAATACCATCCGGACGCATATGCGGCACGTGTACGAGAAGCTCGGCGCGCACAGCCGCAACGAGGCCGTGGAGCTGGCTCGATCCCTCGGACTGGTGGCCGCGATCGTCGGGTGATCGGTCGCCGGGCCACGACGGCTGTGCGGTGATCGCTGACTGTCGCAGGGCGTCATCGGGGCACGTGCGAAAGCTGCCTTCTGCACGCCGGTGACTATGAGCGCGATCTATCTGCCGATCCGGGTGCGAGGTACCGGATTCGCGCACGGTACCGGACAGCCGGTTGGTTTTTACCCAGCAATCCCTATTTGATCTTTAGCTATCTACGGGCAATCGATAAATTACCTGGCTGTGATTCCATGAACCGTATTTGTTCAGGGACGAATGTGTCGTACGGTTCTGGATGACACTCTTGGGGAAGAAGTGTCGCAAGGGTACGTAGCGACCATTGATAAGCAGGGGTATCGATGGTGTTTATGAGGCGAATGATTTTCGCAATCGCCTCGGGACGGCTCCTCGTGACGCGTCCTTCCCCGGGAACCGCAGTGTGATCCAGGGAGGTGGGTGCGCATGCCGGGCAAACGACAAGGGGGGTTGCCCAGAGTCGCTCTGGGGTTGCTGGCGTGTGGCGTCGCGCTGATGATGCTGGCCCCCGGCGCGGGTGCGGTCCCGCCCCCTCCGGCCAACCCGAGCGATAACGACATCGCCGCCGCGGCGGGCCAGGTGAACAACGGCGTCGCCGAGGTCGGTTCGCTGATCAACGACGTCGCCTCGGTCGAGCAACAGCTTCGGCAGCTGGACTCCGACGTCGCGATCAAACGCGAGGCGGTGAACAAGGCGCTGGTCGATCTCCAGAGCGCCCGTGCCGAGGCCGATACGGCCGCGGGCGCCGAGTCCACGGCCCAGCACGCGCTCACCGAATCCGGCGCCGCGGTGGTCAAGGCCCGCGCCGCCTTCGACAAGTTCGCCGTGCAGGTGTATATGATTCCGGGCTCGAACTCGATGGTCAACTATCTGTCCGGTGACGGGGCCGAGGAGTCGCTGAACCGCGCGCAGCTGCTCAGCGCGGTTTCCAAGGCGCAGGATTCCACGATGCAGGACCTGCAACGCGCCCAGGTGCGGCGCGCCAACGCGGATTCGGTAGCCCGCCGGGCCAAACAGGCCGCCGACGCCGCGGCCGCGGCCGCCGAGACGAAGAAGTCCGCGGCCGAGAACGCCGTCTCGATCGCCACTGCGGCCGTGAACGCGCAGCAGGCTCAGCGGGCCGCGCTCACCCAGCAGCGCAACGTGGCCCAGCAGCGCCTGGACGGCGCGCGCCAGAAGGTGGTGGGTCTGCAGGGGCAGCGCGCGGCGTATCTGGCCTGGGATGAACAGCGTCGCGAAGAGGAGGTGGCCGCCGCGGCTGCCGCTGCCGCCGCCGCGGTGCGCGCGGCCGCCGACGCCGAGTCTCGCGACCGTGCCGCCGAACTCGGCGACGGTCAGCGCTCGCACACCGACCTCGACGATTCGCCGCCGCCGCACCGCTCGCTGAGTGTTCCGACACGCCCGGTCGGCACCCCCGCGCAGCTGATCGAGACCGTGATCGATCGCGCGATGTCGCAGCTGGGAGTCACCTACTCGTGGGGTGGCGGCAACGAGGACGGCCCGACCAAGGGCATTCACGACGGCGGCGTGGCCGACAGGTACGGCGACTATAACAAGATCGGCTTCGATTGCTCGGGCCTGATGGTGTACGCCTTCGCGGGCGTGGGCATCGATCTACCCCACTACAGCGGCTACCAGTATCAGATGGGCACGAAGGTGCCCGTAGCCCAGCGCGCACGCGGCGACATGCTGTTCTGGGGCCCTAACGGCAGCGAGCACGTGGCGCTGTACCTCGGCGACGGCAAGATGCTGGAGGCGCCGGAATCCGGTGCGGTGGTGCGGATTACGCCGGTGCGTGAGGGAGGCATCATGCCCAACGCGATCCGGCTGATCACCTAGGCTGTCGGTCGCATCGCCTAGGGTGGGCGAAACGGGCCACACCGGTTGCGGCATCATCGCCGGGAACCTGGAATAGTTGTGGCCAGCACGCACATGAGACCAGAGGCGAAAGCGGGGAGTTTAGTGACTTCGACGGAAGGTGCAGGCGCATTGGATTCGGTGAAGGATACGCCTGAGCCGGCGCCGAACACCCTCGAGCGCGATGTCCAGATCCTGGAAAAGGCGATCTACGAGGTAAAGCGCGTCATCGTCGGGCAGGACCGGCTGGTGGAGCGGTTGCTGGTCGGTGTGCTCGCCCGTGGTCACGTGCTGCTCGAAGGTGTTCCGGGTATCGCCAAGACCCTCGCGGTGGAGACGTTCGCGAAGGTCGTGGGCGGCACGTTCTCCCGCGTGCAGTTCACCCCCGACCTGGTGCCCACCGACCTCATCGGTGTGCGTATCTATCGTCAGGGCCGCGAGGAGTTCGATACCGAACTGGGCCCGGTCGTCGCGAATTTCCTGCTCGCCGACGAGATCAACCGCGCGCCCGCCAAGGTGCAGTCCGCGCTGCTCGAGGTGATGGCCGAGCGGCACGTCTCCATCGGCGGCAAGACCTATCCGATGCCCGATCCGTTCCTGGTCATGGCCACGCAGAACCCGATCGAGAGCGAGGGCGTGTACCCGCTGCCCGAGGCGCAGCGGGACCGCTTCCTGTTCAAGGTGATCGTCGACTACCCCACGCTCGAAGAAGAGCGCGAGATCGTCTATCGGATGGGTGTCACCCCGCCCGAGGCGAACAACATCCTGCAGCCCGAGGAGCTGATCCGGCTGCAGAAGGTGGCCTCCGGCATCTTCGTGCACCACGCGCTGGTCGACTACGTGGTCCGGGTGATCGCCGCGACCCGTAATCCGGGCGAGGTCGGCCTGAACGATGTCGCCGGCTGGGTGGCCTACGGCGCCTCGCCGCGTGCGAGCCTGGGCATCATCGCCGCTGCCCGCGCCATCGCGCTGATCCGCGGCCGCGATTACGTTGTGCCGCAGGACGTCGTGGAGGTGATCCCGGATGTGCTGCGGCACCGCCTGGTTCTGTCGTACGACGCGCTGGCCGACGAGGTCAGCCCCGACGACGTGATCCGGCGCGTCCTGCAGACTGTCGGCCTCCCGCAGGTCGCCGCGCAGGCCAACGCCCCCTCCGCCCCGGCCGGTGCGCCCGCCGCGCCGATGCCGCCGGTGCCGCAGGGTGTGCCGCCCCAGGGTATCCCGCAGCCGCCGGTGCCGAACGGCCAACCGCAACGCTAGGAGGGGAAGTACTAGGATTCGGTTGCGCCAGTGACGATTTCAGCGAACATCCCCTCACACGCCCCACCCTCGTTCGCGGCGGGGAGCTTGACCGACCCCCGGCTGACCGCGGCACTGAAGACGCTCGAGCTGACAGTGCGACGCCGCTTGGACGGCGTGTTGCACGGCGATCATCTCGGCCTGATTCCCGGACCTGGCTCCGAGCCGGGCGACGCGCGGCTGTATCAGCCGGGTGACGATGTGCGCCAGATGGATTGGTCGGTCACCGCCCGCACCACCCATCCGCACGTGCGGCAGATGATCGCCGACCGGGAACTGGAGACCTGGCTGGTGATCGACCTGTCGGCGAGTCTCGATTTCGGTACCGCCGCGTGCCAGAAGCGCGATCTCATCGTCGCGGCCAGCGCCGCGGTCACCCATCTGACCAGCGGCGGCGGTAACCGGATCGGTGCTGTCGTCGCGAACGGCGAACGCCTGGTGCGGATTCCCGCGCGCAGCGGGCGGGTGCACGCCCAGTCGATGCTGCGGCGCATCGCCACCACCCCGCACGCCGCCGACGGTGTGCGCGGCGATCTGCGCGGCGCGATCGAATCGCTGCGCCGCCCGCAACGCAAACGCGGTCTGGCCGTGGTGATGTCGGACTTCCTCGGCGATCTGGACTGGCAGCGCTCGATGCGCGCGATCTCCGGCCGCCACGATCTGCTCGCGGTGGAGGTGCTCGATCCCCTGGATCTGGTCCTGCCGGACGTCGGCGACGTGGTGCTGCACGATCCGGAGACCGGCCACACCCGGGAATTCTCGTTGACCCCCACGTTGCGTACCGATTTCGCGCGCGCGGCGCAGGCACACCGTGCGGAGGTCGAGCATGAGCTGCGCAGGTGCGGTGCGCCCGTGATGACGTTGCGCACCGACCGCGATTGGATCGCCGACGTGGTCCGTTTCGTGTCCACCCGGCGCCATACTTTCGGCGCTCCGAGCGGTCAGGTGCCCAGGCAGTGAACGGAGCGAAGCGGAGTGAACAAATGAGCCAGCGTGCTGTGCCCACGCCGGCGCCGAGCGCCAGCGAGGTGGAGGCGTGAGTATCTCGCATTTCACCGCTCCGATCTGGCTGGCCTTCCTGATCGTCATCGCCGCGATCGCCGGGCTGTACGCGATCGTGCAGCGGCTGCGCAAGAAGCGGATGCTCCGGTTCTCCAATATGGAGGTGCTGGAGAAGGTCGCGCCGAAGCGGCGTAATCCGCTGCGGCATGCTCCCGTGGCATTGATGCTGATCGGCCTGCTGTGCTTCACCATCGCCGCGGCCGGGCCGACCGCACTGCAGAAGGTGCCTCGCAACCGGGCCACGGTCATGCTGGCGGTCGACGTATCGCTGTCGATGGAGGCCACCGACGTGACGCCCAGTCGCATCGGGGTCGCCAAGGAGGCGGCGAAGAAGTTCGTCGACGGCCTCACCCCGGGGATCAACGTCGGGCTGGTGACCTTCGCCGGGACAGCCTCGGTGCAGGTGTCGCCGACGACCAACCGGGAGGCGGTGAAGGCGGCCATCGACAATATGAAGCTCGCCGAACGCACCGCTACCGGCGAGGGCATCTTCGCCTCGCTGCAGGCCATCGACACGCTGGCCTCGGTGCTGGGCGGCGCGTCCTCGCCGCCGCCCGCGCAGATCGTGATGATGTCCGACGGTAAGCAGACCGTGCCGGACGCGACCGACGTCGACAACCCCCGGCACGAATTCGTCGCCGCCCGGCTGGCCAAGAGCAAGGGGATCCCGATCTCCACGATCTCCTTCGGCACGCCGTGGGGCACGGTCGACATCCCGGACAGCGACGGTCAGGGCGCACAGCAGGTTCCGGTGCCCGTGGACGACGTGGCGCTGCACAAGGTGGCCGATCTGTCGGGCGGTACCTTCTTCACCGCGTCCAGCCTGGGCGAGCTGACCAAGGCGTACGACAAACTCGATGAGCAGATCGGTTACGAGCTGAAATGGGGCGACGCGAGCCGCCCGTGGATGATCCTGGCCGGGTTGCTGTTCGCATGCGGCATGGCCACGAGCCTGATTGTGCGCCAGCGGATTCCGTAGGTCTTGTCCGATCGGTCCGGTGTATCCGGTCCGGCGGGAACGAGCAGTCCGTGTGGCGGTGAGCGATGGACTTGTGTTCATTGCACACAGCGCGCACGGGCTGTTCTGTGAAGGGGCACCGACACCAGAACCCCGGAGTAGGTATTGTCGGCGCGAACCGTTAAGTTGGGCACCATGCCTACAACTTCCAGGTCGGTACTCGTGACGGGCGGCAATCGCGGCATCGGGCTCGCGGTGGCGCAGCGGCTGGCCGCTGACGGACACAAGGTCGCCGTGACGCATCGGGGGTCGGGGGCGCCGGAGGGCCTGTTCGGTGTGAAATGCGATGTGACCGATACTGAATCGATCGATCGCGCGTTCGCTGAGGTCGAGGCGCATCAGGGCGCTGTCGAGGTCATCGTCGCCAATGCGGGCATCACCGACAACACGCTGCTGATGCGCATGAGCGAAGAGCAGTTCACGCGTGTGCTGGACTCCAACTTGACCGGCGCGTTCCGGGTCGCCAAGCGTGCCAACCGCGCGATGCTGCGTGCGCGCTGGGGCCGGATCATCTTCCTCGGCTCGGTGATCGGCCAGGCGGGGGCACCCGGATCGACCAACTACGCCGCTTCCAAGGCCGGCCTGGTCGGTATGGCCCGTGCGATCACCCGGGAGATCGGCTCGCGCAACATCACCGCGAACGTGGTGGCGCCGGGCCTCATCGACACCGATATGACCCGGGAAGACATGACCGACGAGATGCGCGAGTTCGCGCTCAAGGCCATCCCTGCCGGCCGGATGGGACAGGCCGAGGATGTCGCTGCGGCGATCAGCTTCCTCGCCTCCGACGATGCCTCCTACATTTCCGGTGCGATCATTCCCGTTGACGGTGGAATGGGCATGGGGCACTGAGCCTTTCGGCATCACCGGCGCAAGCCGGAATCACGCAGAATCCTCGAATCCACAAGGAGAACCGACAACTCATGGGCGGATTGCTCGAAGGCAAAACCGTACTGATCACCGGCATCATCACCGACTCGTCGATCGCGTTCCACGCGGCGAAGGTCGCGCAGGAGCAGGGCGCGAAGGTGATCATCACGGGCATTCCGGAGCGGCTGCGGCTGATCGACCGGATCGCCAAGCGGTTGCCGCAGGAGGTTCCGCCGGCCATCGGCCTGGACATCACCAGCGAGGACGACCTGACCGGCCTGGCCGACAAGGTTCGTGAGCTCGCGCCCGAGGGTGTGGACGGCGTGCTGCACTCGATCGCCTTCGCCCCCCGCACCCTGATGGGGCCCGAGGCCGTGCCGTTCCTGGACGGTCCCGGCTCCGACGCTTCCAAGGCGTTCGAGATCTCGGCGTGGAGCTACGCCTCGCTCGCGCGCGCGGTACTGCCCGCGATGAACGAGGGCGGTTCGATCGTCGGTATGGACTTCGATCCGCGCACCGCGATGCCGTACTACAACTGGATGGGTGTGGCCAAGGCCGCGCTGGAGTCGGTGAACCGCTATGTGGCGCGCGAGGTCGGCGAGGCCAAGCGGGTCCGCTCGAACCTGATCGCCGCCGGTCCCATCAAGACCCTCGCGGCCAAGGCCATCGCGGGCACCGCGACCGACGACGCCAAGCAGTTGAACATGCTGAACACCTACTGGGACGGCGCCTCCCCGATCGGCTGGAATGTGGACGACCCGACCGTCGTCGCCCGCTCGATCGTCACCCTGCTGTCGGACTGGCTGCCCGGCACCACCGGGTCGATCATCTACGTCGACGGCGGTGCGAGCCACAACACCTGGTTCCCCGCGAACTTCGTGGCGAACTGAGTTCACCTCCGTCGCCATGGATTTCGACGCCGTACTGCTGCTGTCCTTCGGCGGGCCCGAGCGCCCCGAGGACGTGATGCCATTCCTGCAGAACGTCACTCGGGGCCGAGGGGTGCCGCCCGAACGCTTGGACGAGGTCGCGCAGCACTACCTGCACTTCGGCGGTGTATCGCCGATCAACGCGCTCAACCGCGACATCATCAAGGGTGTCGAGGCCGAATTCGCCACGCGCGGAATCGCGTTGCCGGTGTACTTCGGCAACCGCAATTGGGATCCGATGGTCGAGGATACGGTCGAGCGGATGCGGGCCGACGGAATCGGTGCGGCGCTGGTCTTTCCGACCTCGGCGTGGGGCGGATATTCGGGCTGCCGCCAATACGACGAGGATATCGTCCGGGCGCGCGCGGCAGTGCCGGGTGCGCCCGAGATGGTGAAGCTGCGACAGTATTTCGATCATCCGCTGATGATCGAGTCGTTCGCGGACGCGATTCACGCTGCGGTGCAGGAGATTCCGGCCGATCGACGCGATCGCGTGCGGCTGGTGTTCACGGCGCATTCCATCCCGGTGTCCGCGGACGCGGCGGCCGGCCCGCCTGCCGACGGCGGCAGGCTCTACAGCCGTCAGGTGGCCGACGCCGCCCGATTGTGTGCCGCCGCAACGGGATTCGCCGAATACGATCTGGTGTGGCAGTCCCGCTCGGGTCCGCCGCAGGTGCCGTGGCTCGACCCCGACATCGTCGACCATCTGGACGCGCTGTCGGCCGCGGGCGTCGACGCGGTCGTGGTGTGTCCGGTGGGTTTCGTCTCCGACCACCTCGAGGTCGTCTGGGACCTGGACAACGAGGCCCGGGAGCGTGCGGGGCAGTTGGGCATGGCCTTCGCACGCGCGGCGACACCCGGGTCCGATCCGCGGTTCGCTCGGCTGATCGCCGAACTGGTGTCGGAACATCTCGAGGGCGCCACACCCCGTCGCCTGGGCTCGGAGCCCGGGTACGGCTGCACTGTGAATGGCGCCCCCTGCGCGGTCGGCTGCTGCGAGCCGGTCCGCCGCCCACGGCATTGATCATCCCCCGGCCCACCTACCGTAGAACTGGTCTCTGAGCAGCTCAGCCCGCCGCCTCGATGGGGCCCGGTTACGGCTGCTCGTGTGCCCTCGGCTGCCGTGAGCCCCTGCGCCACCGCAGCATTGACCTGGGTGGCGCAGTAACGGCATCCCGGCCTGACGCTGCATTTTTCCGCCTCGAAACTCTGGTTTCCGACGATTCCGCCCAAAGAATGCAGCCGGAGGCCGGTTCTTCAATACCGACCCGACACCGCCCGCGACGGCAGACGAAACATCCACACCCCTTAGCGCAGTCCGAGTCGGCCACGCCATCGTTCACGGCCCCAGACTCCGCTCCACCGGGCTCAGCCATGTGGCCCCTCGACGGCTGCCGCGTCGCCTCGGGCGGCGGCACCAACCGGATCGACGCCATCGCCGCCCTGTCCGGATGAACCGTGATCACCTGTGGCCTCATCCGAGGGACTGTCGGTGGGCGCGGGTCCCTCGATACGCCCGACCCGGCCTCTGGCTACATTCTCCGGTTCCAAAAGTCCGGTTTCCGACGAATCGGCTCGCAGAATGTAGCGATAGGCCGGGGAGTGTTCATCGCAGGGCGGGTGTAGGCCCTTTCGGTTGTTCGATCAGATCAGGACCGTCTGGGCGGTGTTCGTCGTGTCATGCCCGGAACTCGTGGCCTGGGCGGTGACGGTGATAGCGCCAACTGTCATCCGTCACTGCCCAGGGAGTTCCATTGAAGTGTGCGAGGGAGCGAATGGACATCATTTCCGCCTATCGAGAGGTCGGAACGTATCGTGGGGTCGCGGAGTTGTGCGGCACCACCCACAAGACGCGGATTGGAATATTGCGGCTTGCGTGACAGCAACTTCACCTCCGCGGAGTCGCCCGGGGCCGGATACCCTCGGCGAGGACGATGCATAGGGGATTCTTGGTGTGGTCCGACTCGCAGTGGGGCGCCTCTCCGAACCTGTCCAGTGCGGGCTCAGGAACGGTGGGCGTGCGCTGCAACTCTGCATGGACTGCAAAACCCGCCAGTGCGGAGGTAGCGATCTTGCCTGGACCGGGAGTTGAGTGTAATCATGGGATGTTTTGTTAGGGTGGTTCGCCGACGTCCGGGTGCACGGGGTGTGGTGAGTTCACGGATGGATTGATGGCTCTGGGAGGGGC
>NZ_JAGPOX010000130.1 GCF_019038435.1 Nocardia alni | reverse complement strand
ACACCGGAGTACTCGTATCGTCCTGTGCCGGAAGGTAATTTCGTGTCGTGGTCCCTTCCGCCGCATCGATCAGTTCGATCCGGCCCTGCCCGCGCGCCGCCTGCCGATACACCAGCCGCACAGCGTGGCCCACGGATTCCCCCGGCTTCGGCGGCACCGTGACGACGATCGACTCACCACGCTCATCGAGCAGCCCGCGTGCCTGCAGCCATTCTCCCCTGGCCCGCAACGCCTCCCATGCCTGCCGCATGGACCCGAACCGATAGGCCCGGGTGCGGGTCCTGGAAATCACTTCGGCCGCAGGCATTCCGGCGGTGAGATCACGCTCGAACAGGTCTGCGGGCAGGTCGTCGGCCCCGGCGACCCAGCCGTTGGCGATCAGATGGTCGATCACCGCAGCCGGGCCACACAGATTCACCCGCGGCGCACCCGGGCGCACCCGCAACAATATCGCGACGGTCAGCGCGCGCACCAGGACCGCGGTATCCGAATCGCCGGCGTAGTCCGCCAGCAGCCGAGCCAGTATCAGGGTCGCACCGGGGGCCTGGTCCCCCAGGACGACCAGGTCGGGTATCACACGGTTCACCGACTCCATGACGTCCACCGCCATGCCCGTGCCCCGTTCGTCGAATAGGCGAATCTCGGTGAAGCCGTGCAATTCCCGCAGCGCCGTCAGTTCCTCGGCCAGGTCACTGCCGCGCGGATCGTCGTGGCCGAACCACAGCAGCAGCGGTGGCCCGTCCGCCGGACGCCCCGCGATCGCCCGGCGCACCCGGTCCTCGACCTGTTCGCCGTCACCCTCGATGACATGGACATCCAACGGACGTCCGGTACCCGGCCCAGCGGCGTGGTCCGGCCGATACTCGGGCATGCCGATCCGGACTTGCACACCGCCGCGCCCGCCCGAGAACGACGGATTCACCAGCCACTCGACCGGTGTCGCCGGACCGGCCGTCGCGATGGCTTCCGCGACGGCCGCGCGCGCGGCGCTCGCCTCGGCGATCAACCGCAGCCGATCACCGCTGCGCTCGTCCTCCCGCGGATCCTGATGCAGGCGATCTTCGAGGAGTTCCCGAGTGGCGTCACCGGCGATATTCGTCTCGTCGGTGGCATGGTCGAGGACTAGATCGCGGGCAATCGCCCGGAACCGAGGCGACATCCAAGGGTTCGAGGCCACCCCTGTGGCGTTGTGCGTCAGGTACGAAGTCTGGTGGAGGACATCGAGTTCCGGCACATGTTGCGCGACGAGCCTCCGGTGGCGAGGGCCGATGGAATCGACATCACGGGCCAGGATTCGAAGCAGATGGGCGGCATGCTCGGCCACGGCCGGTGACAACGGCCCACCCCACGCCGCACGCTCACGATCGCCCGCTTCCTGGCCGGGCAGAGCCGCACCGATCGGATAGTCGAATCGCACCCACCACGGCCCGGCCGCACCGGTCAGACCCGCATCCGCGATCAGTGCCGTCGCCCCGTCCGCGGTATCCGCATCGACGCCGAGTCCGGTGATCTCCACACTGACGCGTCCCGCGTCCGGAGTTCCGATCAGCGTCACCGTGATCAGTCCATAACTCACCGCCAGCGGATATGCCCGCACCAGCCGTGCGGCCAGCTCCTCCAGGGCGTCCATGTCAGTGCGCCGCCACGGGGGCAGCGTCTTGCGGATGGCACCGCGAATCGCATCCAGGCTGTCCATCGACGCACCCAGCTCGCCCGTCGGCGGTTGCCAGACGCCGCGTCCGACGACCTGCTGGTCGGCTCGTGCACGCAGGATCGACTCCAGCGCCTGCGGATCGAGTACCGCATTCCCGAGCGGCAGCTCCCCGATCGCGAACGTGCCACGAGTCCCCTGATGTACCAATGGATCCCGTCCACCGACAGACTCGACCTGCCGTACCCATTCTGCTACGCCGGCGGAGGTCTCCTCCCAGCTCAGGTATCGGGGACCGAACTCGTGTGCCTGGGCGTGGATCGCACCGAACCGCAGCACCAGGCCTGCGGCGGTCTGCACGAACGCGAAGCTCAGCATGCCGGGCCGCCCGGCTAGGCGCTCGATGACGGCCCTCAGTGCCTTCGTGATCTGCTCGGGCACATCACTGTCGGCGGCGAACCAGCGCGGGGCGATCGCCGTGCCCTCGATCAGCGACTCGGCCTCGTGGGTGCTGATCCCCTGTGAGATCGGCACATGGCCGATCCTCAGCGGGACGCTCCCGGGCTCGCCGTCCCGGCCGAGCAACTCGTCGTAGCGCTGTGCCAGCCACTGGCCGCCGAGAGACTGCTCGGTCTGCCGGGTACCGGATTCGCGCACGGCCTGGCCGAGTTCGGCGATCGTGCGGTCGGGATGCCCGGCGGCATCGAGGCTTTCGACGCGCAAGGTCTGCAGGAACGGGGGGCCCTCGACCGTCCAGCGCAGCACCCCGGGCACCCCGGCAAAAGAGTGCAGAGCATCGGCGATCAGGCGCTGCGCCTCCCGGACCTGATCTTCGGTCCAACCGTTCATCTTCAGATGACCGCCCAGCAGCAGCCGGGCATCCTCGACGAGGAGAGCAGGGTCCGGTGGCACGGTCAACTCGAAGGACCGTCCGGCGATCGGCTGGGATCGCAGCATCGTCCGGCCGGCGCCATATTCGCCTGCGGGCCGCAGCATGAGCCGTGGTCCTGGAACCTCCACCCCGGCCGTCCACCCGGACAGCTCGACCTCGAGCAGGCCCGAGGGATCCACCAAGACTCGCGCTCCCACCGGGCCCGGCCGCTCGGTCATCGTGCGGCGCACCAGATTCGCCACTACGATGCGGGCCGCACGGATGCCACCGGGTGTCCGGAAGCCGGTCTCGAGTTGCGCCTGTGCTGGGAACTGGTGGTCCAGCAGCATTTGGGTGACCGTGGCAGACAGCTCCTCCAACGATTCGCGATCACGCGGATCGATCACCACGTCCCGCATTTCGGTGGCGGGATCCACCGTCGTCCGGGTTTCCGCGGCTGGGCGTTGGTATTCGACAGCGAAAGTGACTGTGGTGTCGCCATTTTCGGTATCGATCGCGGACCATGACGACGCGTGAGCGTCCAATGTCGACCGAAGCTGTGAACCGGGTCGCAGGCTCTGGGTGAACCGCCCGCGCACCGAGCCGGAGAGCACCACACCGAACGGCTCCATGGTGGACTGATCGTTGCCACCCGTCAGTACCAGATGGGCGGGCTGCTGTGCGGGCAGCTGCGCCAGCGCATTGTGCAGGGCCGCGGCCATAGCGCCGCATCGGTCCCGTTCCCCACCCAACCACATCACGTGGGCCGCGGCGTAAGCGTAGATCTCAGGGATGATCCGTTCTGCGGACAGAAGATCCTCGGCGGGCGTCTCGACGTCCACCGCCCACGGTTCCATGCGCTGGCTGGCTAGTGCTGCACTCGTCATGGTCTGCTGATCCAGCCGCAGCTCCCGCACGGCGTTATCCGAATCACCGTCGTCGGCAACCAGGGTCAGCACCTCATGACCTGGTTCACCGGTTATGCGCCAGCGCAGGCGCACCATTCGGTCCGGATCGAATCCGAGCTGCTCGACGAAGCGGTCCAAGACCAGCCCGGCCGCCACCGCCGCCGGACGGAACCACCCGTGTTGTTCGTTCAGGGTGGTCCGGAGCTGATTCGAGATGGTTTCGGTCCCGGGTCCGCCCGGCTGGAAGCGGAATTCCCGCTCGCCGCCACCGGGATCCGGCGGCGATTCGCCGGCGCCGACGCGGGTGTCGTCGGGCAGTCGCAGGACGGGTTCAGGTGTCGTGGCGACCGGGTGGGCCGGGCGCACGACCCGTCGTTGCGTGCCGTCTGCCGTACGCATCGTCCGCCCGGGGTAGGTGATCAGATACCGCTGCACCACCTCGCGTGCGGGCCGGTACGAGCTGAAACTCACCCAGCGGCCGGTGTCGGGGTCGTATCGCTGGACGTCGTCGCCGTAGTGACGCAACAGGATCGCATGGGCCAGACCGCGGCTGCCGACCGGAGTCGCAAACTCCTCGATCATCCAGGCCCCGGCGACCGTGTTCGGAAGCAATTCCGCCAGAACGGTATCGGGATCGGTGTTGCGCAGCGGAACGGCCACGCCGCCGGCGAGCCGCTGCAACTGCTTTCGATTGACACCCTCGAGCCCGATCCGGTCCGGATCTATTCCGTCGGGGTCCCCGCCGCCCACTTCGCCCGCCGAATCGGGACCGAACTCCTCGATGTGTTTCCCGTGTACGACACGCACACAGTCCATCTCGTGCCGCGGCCGCCGATCCGGCAGCATTCCGTCGGCGAAGGCGGCCAGATGCGGCAGCAGCTCGGCCGGTGCGCCGTCTGGATCCACGAGGTACGCCAGCGGATCGAGCGTGTTGCCCGCGCCGAAGAGGTCGTCCTCCAGGAAAAACAGTGCGGTACCGGCACGCTCGCGTTCGCGCAGGCTGCTCAGCCGCGTCTCGTCCAGCCCCGGGTCCAGGAACATGATGCGCCCGAACGGGAACCAGTTCGGGTCCATCCAGTCGGTGGCGACACTTTCCAGCTCGATGGCCGCGTCCATGCCCAGCGCGATGATCGCGACCTGCGCGTCACCGTCCTCGTAGGCGCCCTGCAACCGGGGACCGTGGCTCACTATCACCGTGATCCCCCGCTCCGGATCGCGGGCCTTGGCCTCGGCGTACAACGTCGCGGCCGCCGCGACCTCACGCTCGAGAGTCGCCGGATCCCCCAGTGCCGCACTGGTACGCAGGTATACACGAGTAGTGGCGGTATCCAGGAGATCACCGACCGCGATCTCCACACCGTCCTCGGTATTGGTCCGCAAGTGGGTATGCGGCGCGCTTGGGGCGGTCCGCATGGCCCGGTGGATGGCGGCCGGGTCCATCAGCGCACCGTCGAACTCGTTCAGGCTCGACATATTCGACATGTGCCGAATCAGGATCCCCAGCCCGGGCGCCCGGCCCAGAACGCCGGGGACTGTGTTGAGCAACGCATCGCGCTGAGTCCGATCGAGCTTCCCGAACCACCAGCGCCGGTTGGCCTCCGCGCTTGCGGGCGTCTCGGCGGGCCAGCGCGGCAGCAGGATATCCGCGGCCATCCGCTCCACCGGTAGCGACGGATCGCTGCGCGAGTGTTCGGTCAGCGCATGCAGGGCGATTGCTTCGTCCCACAGGTGCCGGGCCGCATCCGGCGGGGTGTCTTCGCCCTCCCATGCGAGCCGGAGCGCACCGCCCGTCACCGAGGTCTCGAGTTGGTCCTGCTCTCGTCCGGCGACGACATCGACCATCGCCGCCATCCGCCGGGCCGCATCGGCGCCACACGGGCTCAGATCGATCGCCACATCACCGTCCGATGCGGCGACGGTGATCAGGACCTCCGCCTGCCCATGGGCGGTGGCCGTGTCGAGTGCGTCGAGGACGACCGTCACGAACGGATCCACCAGTGAGGACGCCTGGCCCCGCAATGCCCGGCGAACCGCGCGCTCGATGCGCCTGCGCATATCCGGCTGCCCGGGCCCCTGATACGTGGCATAGGGACGGTCCCGAGGCAGGAACAGATCACCGATGACCTCGATAAGTTCCCGCAACGGCGGGCCGCTGAAATAGGAATGCTTCCCGTGCCCCTCGCTCGGACGCAGGGAACGCGCGCCGAATCGGCGATCGTCCGGGCGTATACCGAGATGCCCACGCGGATAAGGCCTTGCGGATTCACCGGGGATGTACGCCTGGCTCTCGCCCAGATCGTCGTCCGCGGTGTAACCCACGTAGATGTGCTCGCCTGCGCCGAATTCGGCCGCTGCGCCGATCGGCCCGGCTCCCGGCGCGGACAGCAACGCGACCAGATCGGCAAGGCGTTGCGGCACCTCGGATCCGGTGTTCACATCGCCCGACCGCAAGGCGTGTCCGGCGACCACCCCGCTGTAGCCGTAGCCGATCACCGCGCTCGCCATGAGCTTCGGGGCTCGACCGAGTTCGGCAAGCGTACGCCGGCCCGCCTCGTAGGCGGCCAGATGCTTACGAAATTGCAATCCGGCGTGTTCGGCCGCGGACGGGGTCTGCGCGCCGACCGTATCGGGCGTCGGCCGATCGTGACCGTCCCAGACGAAGATCACCGGCTCCTGGTCCGGCATCGCCTCCCGCAGTGCGAGATACAGGGACACGGCGTCGTCCATATCGTCGGACAGATCCGCCAGATTGCCCGACTCGGCGTCGGGCCGCAGCCCGGACAGGATGTGCACCGCCACGGTTGCCGATGAGGCATCGCCGACCACCGCCGTCGCCGAGCCATTGTCGTCGTACGCACCCGCGTTGTAATCCCGCATCTCCACCGGCACCAGGGCGAGTTCCTCACCGAGCCTGTGGGACGCGACACTGAAGGCCCGCCGGACCTGTTCGCCGTTACGCCGCCGCCGCGGCGAATGCTCGGGCGCGGACCGGTGGATCCGCGCCTGCTCGATGATGTGTGCCGCGTGTACGGCCTGCGGCGGCAGGCATCCCACCGCGTTGCCGAACAGGGCGCCCAGCAGGACAAGCGCGCTCAGATCCGCCCTCGTCAGGCGGGTCGCCGACCATCTCGTATTCCGTACGGCCTGCTCGACGACGCCCTCGACAGTGTCCGACGGCACCAACTGTCGCAGTGCTCGCACGATGTTTCCGTCGCGTAATTCGGCGCGCGCGGCCGGATCCAGATGAAACAGCGCGTACATCACTCGGGCGCGCGCGAAACAGGATCCGGCACTGCCGGATTCGGTCGGCTGCCAGTCATCCGGCACGCCCTCGTACTCGTGGTAATCCAAGGTCAGGCGGTGATGCTCGATGCCGGGATCGAGCCGGTTCGCGGACAGCGCGCCGCGTGGCAACTGCTCATCACCCGAAACGTCTATCTGGATGTGCCGCCCGGGATAGTCGCTGTCCGGCGGCTGGTCCAGGAACGCGATGGTCAGCAGACCCTCGCTGTCCGGATACTCGTATCCGTAGCGGACGACCACCTCCAAGATCTCCATACGGGCGCGACGGGCCTCGTCGGGATCGGACCAGCCCCGCATAGCGCGTGTGATCGCCTCGTCGACCGCTTGTTCGCAATCGGCGCCGCGACCGAAGAAGATCGCGGTCACATGGCCCGGGCCCTCGTTCTCGCCCGAGACGAGCACGGCGGGCGGATTCGGCGGATTGTCGCCCTGGCCGGACAAATCCATCATGAGCAGCGAGTCGGAGCGCTCGTCCTCGGAGCCTTCGGAGTCCTCGGATTCCGAGCTGTCCGGCGATCCGGACGAGTCCGCTCGAACAGCAACGGGTTTGCTGGTCGTGCCGTCGAAAATGCCCGCGGATCCGCGCCCCCCGGTACGCAGCGTCGCCGCTGCCCGCGAATCCCATTGGGCGGCGGCCGGTGCGCCGGTGCGCCGCGCCATGGGGATATCGAATTCGGCGAAGCGAAGCGCGCCACCGGTCCAGGCTTGCAGGTGTGCGTCCACCGGGGCGAGACCCGCGAGGGACCCCAGCCAGTCGGCCTCGGCGTCACGCAGACCGACCGGGGACAGTCGTGACAGCGCCGTATCCGGTGCGGCGATGCCGGCGCGCAGGCGTGGCCCGGCCTGCGTGCCGACAAGGGCGAGAGTCAGCACACCGCCTCCCTCGACGGCCGTGGCCAGTAGCCGCGTGATGATCTCCCGCATCCTGTTGCGTTGCGCCACGGACAGATTGGCCAGCAGCGGCCGGATCTGCCGATCCAATACCGCGGCGGACACGATCTGGACCGAGTTCAACTCGCACAGGATCGGACTCGCACCGACGGATCCATCGGACCAGGTTCCCGACGCCGAGATCCGCGCGTCGGTCAGCAGTTCACGATAGTGACCGGTCAGCCACTCGTCGCCGAGAACTGCCCGGGTGAACGGCATATCCGGCGTGGGAGAGATCCGCAGCATCGGCAGCAGCCACTCCGGACCGAGGACCAGCCCGGTGGCATCCACCCGTACCGATCGCAAGACGAGGCCGTCCTCGCCCGGCACGAGTTCCCACCGCAGGAATCCGGTTTCCCCCGTGCGGAAGTTCCGGCGCAGGAACCGGGTGATCAAACCCTGTGCGGCACGAAGCTGCTCGGGATCCTGCACACCGTGGGTCATCAGATGCGCGAGGACCATCGACCGCGCGTCGTATTCGATCCCGCGCCGCTCGCTGCCCGGAATGTAGTGTGGCCCGGCGTCCGGATCGGATCCTGGCACCGTCAGCTCGACGAATTCATCCGTGATCGGCACATACGGCACAGCGGAATCGGGGTGCACCGGACGCCATGCCGACCACCACACCACCGCGCCGTCCGCATCGAAGACTTCGACGCTCACCGCTCCGGACTCGGTGACCTGTGCCTCGATGGTGAGCGGACCGGTCGCCAGTACCACCAGCGTGCCCACTGCCCGCACGACGGCATTGGCGGTGAGGGTGATGTCCATCGGCAGCTGCCCGGAATCGCCGGACCGATCCCACACGAAGAACTGGTCGCGGGTGTTCATCAAGCCCTCGAGGAGATCGAGCCGCATCTCATTCAGGTTTGTCAAATCACCTGGTGCACAACGTATCCGCAGGCTTTCCATGGTCTCGTCGGTGTGCCCGGTCGGGATGCGAGCCGGACCGACCGGCCGATGCAACTCGAAGGCGATGGTGTCGGCATGGTCGCCCGCTCCGATGATCTGCCAGCTCGCCGCCGCATCTTCCAGCACGGTCAATCCCGCGTCGAGCGTTGCGGCACGGTCGAATTCGCCCCACAGCCGCCCGGCAAGCACTCGATCCCCGCCCAGCACCCGCAACCGCAGCGTCACGTCCGCATCCGAACCGACCTGGTCGATCAGCTCGGAAACGGACGCGACAGCGCGATCACGGTCGTGCTCGTGCCAATCCCGCAGCAACGCATCGACATACGCACGAACTTGCATACTCCGCGCAGGTCCGGCAGCCAGGTGCAATCGGTGACCCGCGCGCGCCGCGTCCGCCGCGGACCGGGCCAGCTCCGACAGCCCAACCGCCGGAATCCGGCGCTGCCCTGCACGGCTCCTGTGCGCCCCGGCCGGCTCCCCATCCGACGCACCGACAGTGAAGTCCGCGCCGTGACCGGTTTCCGGATCGACGAGCACGGCATCTCGCGACATCACCGGCCAGCCGTCGACGGTCAGACCACCCCACACCGCACCGCCGCCGGGAGCGGGACGCTCGATCGGACCCGACCGACCGGCCCGCACATCGATGAGTTCGACCCGCGCCTGCTCGCCCACCGGATGCGTGTACACCAACCGGAACGCGTGGCCCAGCGGCTCCGCACCCCGCGGCGGTACCGTCACGATCAGCGACACACCGCCGTCGGGCAGGCCTCCCCGCTCCGGATGCTTCGGGTCCTCATACCACTGGCCCGTCGCCCTCACCAGGTCGTACGCCGCACGCAGATCGGTGAAGTACTGGGGCCGACCACCGGAACTCCCGATCACCTCCGCCGCGGGCGCACCGTTTCGCGGATCGACGGGCGGCAACCAGACCCTGGCCCATTCCTCCTCGTATTCGACACCCTCCGCGTCCCTGCCCGTCTCCCGTCCGGAAGCCCGCGCAAAGTCCAAAACCGTTGCCGGGCCGCACAAGTTCACATTCGGCGACTGCAACAACAACGCCAGCGTCAGCGCACGTGCGATATTCGTCGCCGGTTCCCGAATCGGCTCCGCCCGCACGAATTCGCCTGATTCGAGCGGTGTTTCGGGACGCTCGGCAGTCGCGGTGGATCCATCGCGGCGGGACGGGGACTCCGGGACCGGCGCCAGCCAGTAGCGCGCAGCACGCGCCGCGCCGGCCAGTCCGGCCTCGGCGGCCGCAGCCGCTCGCTGATGATCGGCGGTGGCGATGAGCTCATCGATGTAGGCGTGGGCCGCCGGGTTCGTGTAGTACTGCAGCCCGAATTCGGTGTCGGACAGCGATTGCGGTTGCTGTCCGGTGATCGCGCGCAGGCCGCGGTCACCCACGTCGAGGTGCTGGTAGATGATCTCGCGGCCGGAATCGCGCAGTCGCGATGCGAAATGATCGAGTAGCGCACGCGGATCACGCAGGGCGGACGCGATCAGGACCCGTTGCTCGCCGCCCGCTGCATCGGCGGGCAACAGCCAAATCCCCTCGGCTACCGCGATTGCGGTGGAATCCGCCACCATCGAACGCGCCAGGCCCATCGTCACGGCGTGACGGGTCAGCATCGCCCGGGCGCAGGCCGGATATTCGGCCGCGGGCCGATCACTGCGCCGCAGTACCTCCTCGGCGAGATCCAGCCAGCCGTCGTCGGTCAGGGCATCGATGCGCTCACGCAACCACGCGGCCTGCGGGTCGCGCGATCGGTCCCGCAACTCCTGGCGCACCTGCTCGATATCGGCCGCATGCAGTTCCGCCAACCGGGTACGCATGGCCGGGGTGGCTGCCGCGCCGGTGAACCGTGCCTGCCGCTGCCGGAATTCCCCGGCAGCCCGCGCCCAGTCGGCACCGGACGCCGCGTTGCGGGCTGCCGGTCCACGTCTGATCAGATCGGTGATGCGCTTGTGCGACACCCTCTTCCAACCACCCGATCGCGAATCCGCAGCGGTTCGCCGGTGCGGATTCGATCCGGCCGCGGTCCGGCGCCGGGCGCCCGGACCACCGGTCGTACGGCGGCCGGTGTCCGCGTCCCGCCGCGATCCCGTTCCGCCGACCGCCGCTGCCCGATGCCTGCCCGGACGATCTACGGGCCGCGTCGTCCCTGCCGCCCGGCGCCACGCGACCAGTCTGCGCGCCCCGACTGCCAGACCCGTCGCCGCCACCACGACCAGGGCATCGATTCCACGCTCATGACCCGTGACCAGCAACGGCATAGAGGCGAGCAGATCCCGGAATCCGGTTCGCTGCCCGGTGCCGACGAGGCCATGTGCCGGCCCCGAATCATGGGACGCTGCACGGCTTCCGGCGGAACCGTCCCGCCGGCCTGCGACCCGGTCGCCCAGGCCGGCGCCGGGGCGGTCGCCCGCTACCCCACCCAGGTGTTCATCGGTGCCGGGCCGCGACCAGATGGGTACGGTGGTTACCTGGTTGCCGTCGCGGGGGCCTTTCAGCAGATTGTCCAGTAGACGCCAGTCAGTGGTTGTCGAATCGACGATCACCACTCGGTCATGCTTGCGGACCTTCCGGACCGGGCGACCTTCAGCGTTCAGCGCGACATTGTCGCCCAGCCAGATAATGCTCTGATCCATCGATACTCGACCGACGACGTCGTACCTCGCATCGTCGATCCGAATCTGCAGCGGCTCCTCGGGAACCCCCTGCCGCTCGGCCGGGACCTTGGGTATGCCGTCCCACCATCCGGCGGGTACCACAGCGATGTATCCGTCTTCGGGGACCGTGAATTCGCCGCCGTAACCTATCCGCGCCCCCTTTTTGACGCGCTTGACCTGCGCGACCCGGCAAGTGAGCGTCAATGCCTGGATCAGGCCATGAGTCGGGAACCCCGGAGCGGGCAGCCCATAGATCGCATGGCCGAGCCGCAGATCGAATCCGTCATCCCGGCTCAATGCCGCGTTGGTCGCGGCAATATGCTCGAATTTCGGCCGCAATCCGATCCCGTGCGCGAGCGCGAGAATTTCCCGGAACCGGCGAACCTGCTCATCATTGGTCGGATTCTCCGGGACATCCGCATTGGCCAAATGTGAATAGATGCCGCTGAGTACGACGGACCCGTCGTCGATGTATTCCTTGGCCTCGGTGAAAAGCTGTTCGAGTTCGTCCTCTGTCGCACCGCCGCGATGCAGGCCTGTTTCGACCTGTATCGATATAGTCGCCGGGCCGGGCAGGTCCTTGCCGTCGGCCTCGGCTGGCTCCCGCAGAGCCCGCACAGACACCACGACCTCCCGCAGAGCCCGCACGGACGCCACGATCTCCCGCAGGTCCTGCAGTGAGGACACACCCATATCCAGGTCCAGCCCGATCGCCGCACTGTAATCACCGCCTGCCGATACATCCATCAACGTCAGGATGCGACCCTCGAATCCGGCCCGCCGCAAGGCAGCGGTCTCGCGAAGGTGAACGACGACGACCCCGCTGGCCCCGGTGGCCATGGCCGTACGCGCCACGTCGATAGCGCCGTACCCGTAGCCGTTCCCCTTCACGACCGCGAACAGCCGGCCACCTCCGCCAATGGTGAGCAACGTGCTGATATTGCTCGCAATGGCCTGGAGATCGACCGTCGCTACCGGTACCCCGGTCCGCTCGAAGTCGATGTCGTCCGGCCCCGCCTGCGTGGTGGCCTCCCTACTCGCCGTGATATCCGGGCGTACCAGCTCCATGACACTCTCGGAACCGGTTCTCGACAGCTTCTTGAAGCCCATGGTTCGCAGGAGCCCGAGCATCGCCTCGTTGCCCGGATCCGCCGAGACCTGAATCCGCTCGGCGCCGTCGTCGAACAACTGGCGTACGGTTTCGCCGACCACACGTCGGCTCAGGCTCCGGCCGCGCGCACCGGGAGCGACACCGACGCGGTGGATACGCCCGGTCCTATCGGTCGTATCCATAGTGCCGAGGCAGAACGCTTGCAGGGCGCCGGATTCTTCGAGGCCGAACCAATGACTCCCGTATCTCGCTTGCAGAAAACCCAGCGTGTCGTATCCGGCCGTGCGTTCGTCACCGAATATCTCCCGGTCCAGCGCCACCAGGGATCGCAGCTCGGCTTCGGTCGACCGCAGCTGCCGCACGACCGGGTCACGACGTTCCGCCACGGTTTCGCCGTCGCCCGTCCCGCTCCGGAAGCTGGGGCGCGGTCCGGCGGATTCGCCGTCCCGGCGCCTCCACGACATCTGCTCGGCGGAGGCGATCGCGGTGCGCGAGGTTCCCCGCACTACGGTACGTCGCGAGCTGTCTCGACGCTCCGAGCGGAAGACGACGCGAACCTGACGACCGGCGGGTGTGCCGTCGACGGACCGGTACAGGGTGGCCGACCACCGCCGTATTCCGCCGGCTGCCAGCGGGTCCGCCCCGAGGCCGGGCACGATCGGTTCGCGGCGTTCATCGATGAGGGTGGCCGCGATGGCCCCGTCCGCTTGCCTGGTGACGGTCAGACGGGCGGTGCCGTCGGCGGGTATGGCGGCCACCATCCGCTCGATGGCCGCGGCGGCCCGCGGTCCCACTCCGCGCAACGGCGGTAATGCGGTGCCGTCCAAAATGATCGGCTCGACATCTGGATCGGTGCTCGGACCGGTCGCCGCGGCCTGCGGACCGAATTCGGCGACCACGGCCCGGCCGGTTCTTTCGATCTGCACGCCCCACGACAGTGCTGTGGTGTCGAGCAGCTCACGCATCGCAGCTTCCGTGGAAGCCCCGCGGCGGGTCTCGCGGACCTGTAGCACCCAGGTGCGGCGTCCTTCTACCGCAACAACTCTCAGCTCGACCGGTCCATCGGCGGCACGCAGCGCAGCGGTCACCACGGCGGCGGCCGCGGCTGTCATCGGTGGTGCGTGCTCTCCGGGCACGGCAGCGGCGATCGCGGCGCCGATCTCCTGGATCCGCTGCTGCTCACCCGGCTGGAAGGACAGCGACACCACCGGGCCCGGCCGCTGCACGACAACCTCCGCCAGCAGCACCGGTTGTCCGGCAGCATGTGCGGGCTGCTCCGCGGCGAAGGTGATCCGCGGATCGAGCTGTGTCAGCCCGGCGCGCAGCCGCTGCGCCCAGATCTCCTCAGCGAGCACCTTGTCGCCGCGGAAGGCGAACTGTAGCAACACCTTTCCAGCCTCCCGGCGCACCTGCACGGTCACCGCGGCGGCATTGTGCGGACCGGCGCCGAAGCCGATCAACTGCGCAGCCGCCCGCACCGCCGCCGGCGAGCCCGTAGCCTGCGCGAGCCATTGCAGTTCGGTCCGGCCCACCGGCTGACGCGCGGCAATCGTCAACTGGTCGAGCCCGGTGCCCAGCCCGTCATCGGAGGGCTGTCGCGCCGCACGGCGTGCCAGTACGGGGTCCGCGCCCGGGTCGGATTCGTCGACCGCCGACTGTACGGCCCGCACTGCCGCGCGGTGGGCAGGCTCGAACCCCGCTGGCCAAGCGACGGTGTCGCGGTGCACGGCGAGGCCGCCCGCATCCACTTCGCAGAGGAAAACCTCGCCGGCGGCCATCATCTCCGGCAGCAGGGTCGCCGTCCGATTCCCGCCACGGTCGAACAGGACGAGTTCACCACCGTGGTTCACCACGAATGTGCACTGCTGCGTGCGCGGGTCGTACACCACCGCACCGCGACCGGCCTCGGACAGTAGCGCCGCCACATCCCGATAACCATCGGCGGCCCGCTGCGGAGCCAGATCCTCGTGTCGAATCCTGTTCCCGTAGTAGTCACCCGCCGCCTGAATCGCCAGCGCGACGTTGTCCGCCCACGCCCCTCGGCGGCGCACAGGCTGCGTGTAGGGATCCGAGACTCGTTGTCCCGCAGCGCGTGCGGACCGGGCCCGATCGGCATGCAGGTCCGCACGCTCGCGCATCCGGCGAGTCGCCAGTTCGTCCTGGATGCGGATCATATCGTCGTACCGACCCACAAGGTCTGCGGCGGCCTCCCATTCGTTCCGCCTCGGTGAATCCTGCAGGGTTCTGACGCCTTCGCGTGCCCGCTGCCAGGCGGCCTCCAGGTGCAGGCGCTCCAGGTGGCGACCTCGTTCGCCCTGCGCCGCCGCGGTCGACGCCGCAATCCGGCCGAGCTTGTCGAGGAATGCGCTGCGGTCGGGCACGGCGTTGAACGCACCGAATGCGAAGCCCGGATCCGCCAGGTCGGCCAGTCTGCCTGGACCGGATCCTGTGCGCCGCTTGTTCAGCCACAGATCCAGCGGGCCTTCGGCAAGGCTCTCCTGGAAATTGTGCAGAACGTAATCCGGAACCCGGTACAACCAGTCCTCGAAATCGACGAGTACCAGGCCCAGGTCGCGCAGGATACCGTGGTATCGCCGCAACCATCTGCCGACCGGAGTTTTCCGAACGGGCTTGTCCGCGAAGGCCCGGACAAACTGGATGTCGGTGACAAGATGCAACAGTTCGTGGCCGATGACGTAGCGAACGACGTTCAACGGCCCGCCGGGGTCGACATCTGGGCCGGTGATGGCCCCGAAGTCGATTTCGGTGGCAAACGCACTGCGCCACCGTTCGAGCTCGGTCACCCGTTCCTCGGCAACCCAGATCTCGGTCTCCATCTCGCCATCGACAGCGGGGATCCGCTTCACCTCGGCCAGGGCTTCGTAACCGTCCGCGGCCACAAGCTGCGCGCCCGGCACAAGAACAACCCGTCGCAATGTCGACAATGCCGTGGTATCGAGCACCCCGTGCGGCGGAACGAAGTCGGTGAACGCGTCGTAGATGACCCGCACGGTCTCCCGGACGACTTCGACCGCCACGTCGGCACGCAGCATCGTCATCACGTCGACCCCGAGGGCATCGCGAGCAGCGGTGATCAGCCGGAGCTTGATCCCGGCGGCCTCCGGCGAATCACTCGGCGGATCGACGACCGGCCAACCGACCCGCAACAGTTCCCGCAACGTGCGCAGGCCGGCGCGCCGCACGCCGGCCCCGAGCACAGTGCGCAGGACCGCTGCGAGGGTCCGGTCGCCACCGTTGGCCGATGCCACCGCGATCACCTGATCGAGGAGCACATTCGGAGTCAGCCAATTCTTCTCGACAGTATCGGCAACGGTGCCCGGCCCGACTCTCGCCGCCCAGTCCTGCTGATCCAAATTCGCGCTGCGCCACAGCTGTTCGAGCAGGTCGGTGATCCGCTCGACCCAGACCACGTCGAGATCCGAGAGCTCGGCAGCCGCATCCCCGCCGCGTTGTCCGGGCACGCTCAGCCGTGTCCGTAGCCGCCGGGCGCGCGGGATCACGCCGCGGGCGGCGAGGCGGTCCAGCAGTTCGGACAGCACATGTCCGGACGGCGCCCGGCCCGCCTCGATCGCGCGTATGAGACTGCCCTGCACACCCAGGCCCGCCGCCAACTCCTCGGGCGTGAGTTCCTGCGCCTCACGAACACCCCGCAGCCACGCGGCGATCGCTCCGGCACGCCCCTTGCCGACAGGCACGGCGGGCGTGGCGGGCGAGCCCGCCCTCCGATCTGAGACGCCGGGCCGGATCCCACCTATGGCCCCGAGCGGGTCACCGGCCGGACCCGGCGTCCGATCCCTATCGGACTCGCGGAAATTGCGGGGCCGCCTTCCTGATTCGTCGTCCCGGCGCCGCCGCGCCATGTCCGGAAAATCGAGTGTGTCGCCCGAATTACGCAGGGACAGTTCCCCGATGGTGATCGTGCCGTGCAGCCAAGATTGTATGAGCGGATTTCGCCCGCCGACGAGGCCGACTCTGTTCGCCCACTCCCCCGCGGCGGTCGTGAACGCCCCGGAGTCGTTCCGGCGGTTGCGGTCGATCGCGCCGAACCGAAGTACCACACCGTCGCCCGTCCGGACCAGCGCGAGACCGAGGAGACCTGGCCCATCGATCTGTGCCATGGCTGCATCCAGGGCCGCATCGATGTCGCGCCGGATATTCACCGCATCGGGAAGCCACCGTCCGAGGGCCTGGGTCAGCCACGGATCGAGCGCCGCGAGGACCCCCTCGCGATCGGCGTACGGGGTGAGCGGGACGTCGGTGACCGCGAGCGGAATGCTCTCTGCCGCACCGTCTCCGATGAGCAGTTCACGATAATGCCCTGCCGTCCAGTCATTTCCGAGGAAGTCGATGGCCTCTGGCGATCCGGCCACCCGGATGCGCTGGTGGAGTTCGAGGACCGGTGCGGAGTTCGTGCCGTCGACCTGTTCGATGTACAGGCTCTGCTCACCGGGCGAACCGTCGATCCGCCATCGCACCGCCCCGGGCCGACCGGTGACGCGGGTCTGTAAGAACCTGGTCAGCCCGGCCTGCGCCGCCAGGATCTGATCCTGCGTCCAGTCGTGCGTGCGCAGGTGCCCGGCGAGCAGACTCCGGGCATCCTGCTCGACGAGGATGACACCGTTCTCCCGCAGGACGGTCATCTCGAAGGAGCGCTCGGCAATCGGATGGTGGACGAGCATCGTGCGGGCCCGGCCGGTGCGGCCGCTCGACCCGTACTCGGGCCGAATCACCAGCCACGAACGACGAGTGCCACTACCGACAGCACGCTCTTCGATGAGGATCTCGAGCAGACCCGACGCCGTGACCGAGGGCGTCACCACGAGCGGATACACCGCATCCGCGAGGAGGCGTCGCACGTACGAGACGGCGGCGGTGCGGGCGGCCCGGATGTCGGCGGGCACCTCGTCCGGAATATCGGTGCGGCTGGCCAGCAGCAGACTGGTCACATCGGCGTACAGGTCGTTCAGCAGCCACGTCTGTTCGGGATCGATGGTCAGGGTGCGCAGCGTCGCGGAGAAACCCTCGTGGGCCGGGCCGGTACTGCGGAAAGCAGTCGGCTCGAATACGAATCCGACTGTGCTGTATCCACTTTCGTCGCCGTGGGCGAACCAGTACGGCGTTTCCTGTTCCAGTCCGGGCCAGACAGCCAACCCGTCCACGATGCCCCTGGAGAATCTGCCGTGCACCGCGCCCGACAGCATGTTCCCGCCCTCGGAGAGCACCAGCCGAGCCGAACCGCTGGAAATCACCCGAAGCATCAGGTTTTCGACGAACGCCGCAGTATCCGCACGACGGCCCGGCTCCCAGATCTGCGGCAGTGCCTCGAGGTAGGCGTACAGCTCGGGACGGATGAGTTCGGCGGGCACCGCGTCGGCTCGCAGGAATTCCAGCTCCAGCGGGTCGTTCAGGCGGCCGGCTCGCCACGCATGGCCCATGACTTCCTCGACGACGCTCAACTCCGCACTGGGCTGAAGCGAATTGTCGTGATTACCAAAGAAAGTCACAATGTCGCGGCCGCGCTCGCCGGAGATCCGCCACCGCAGCGTCGCCGAGTGGGCTCGCCCGAATTCGTGCACCGCGAGGTACCGGGACAGCGTAACCGCGCTCGCCCGCGCCGTCGGCGCGTCCCATCCGCGGCTGCGCAATGCCGCACGCAGCTGGTCCTGGATGGCCGTCGCATCGGTGGTGCCCGGGTTCAGCTGGAACTCGGCGGTGGCGTCGGACCGGCCCGACGCGCGGTCACGGTCCGGCTCCTCCGGACCGGGTTGTGGCAGGGCGAATTCGGTGAATCGCACGGTGCCACCGGACCAGGGCTGCATATAGATATCGGTGGGGTTGCCATCGGCCTGATCCGTGGCCCAGTCGGCCTCGGCCCGCGCCAGCTCCGCCCGCCAGTCGGCTTCGGACCGATGACCGCGTCGCACGGTCCGATCCGCACGACCGATCCGCAGTCGCACGCCGTCCCGGGTATCGACGAGCGCGAAGGTCAGTGTGCCGGAAAGACCGGTCCGGACCAGCCGCCCCAGGGCCATCCGGGCCAGCGCGGTCATCGCCGCGCGTTGCCGAGTATCGGTGAGCGTGGCCGACAAGGGTTCCAGCGCGGCATCCAGATTCGCGCTGAGCGCCTCGCCGTCCGGATGCTCTGGCACCATCAGCTCGGCCGGCTGCGGCGGCGGAGTGCCGACATGTCCATCGAGAAGTTGCCCACCGAAGAATTCGGCCAGTTCCGGATGCCGGAAGAAGTCCTGCGCCACCGGCAATTCCAGCGGCATGGACGGCAACGACAGCGGCAACTCCCACTGCTGCTCCACCTGATCATCGGGCCGGGCACGGGCGAACTCCAGTACCGGATTTCCGTCCCGCTCGACCAGGTTCCACCGGGCGATCAAACCCTGGTCGACTGGGAATTGGTTGCGCAACAGCCGAATTGCCCACCCCTCGACGCACAGCATCTGGTCGAGGTCCAGGCCGAGTCGATGCGGCAGGTACGCGTGCAGCCGTTGCCGCAGCGCCCGTTCGAGCCGGCTGCGCTCGGGGCCGGGGAGATTCGTGATGCCGAGCAGATCCAGTGGGTCCTGAACCGCGGGCACTGCCAGCTGGGATGTCTCGTGATCGGACGACGTCTCGGGCCCCAGGTCCTCGGTGACGGCCCCCGTCAACGCTGCTCCGGTGCCGTCGCCGACCAGGGTGACGTCGGGCGCACCCATCGCGCGAAGCTCCCGGTAGGTGCGCCGCAGCCATTGCCGGGCGCGCTGCCGATCCTCCGGCGCCGTCGACGTGTCGCGCGCGAACAGCACCACCACCGCCCTGGTTCGGCCGGAAGCCTCGAACAACCGTTCGGCCCGTTCCATCGCGGATCGGGCATCCCAGTCCGGGACATCGCCGGTGCCGCCGCCGTCCACGCCGGGCACGAGGATGGTGACCGGCGGATGACCGTCCGTGGTGCCGGGCGCGGGCCACATGCCCACAGCCATATAGCCCGCGCCCGGGCGCAACGCCAGCCATCCGACCCACGGCGGGGCATCCGGTGAGATCCGCTGCGCGAGCATCTGCCACGTCTCGACGAGGCGCCCGACCCCTCGCATGGATGTCAGCGGCCGCAGGATCCGCCCGCCGAGGGGCAGATCCGGGTTGTCCATCCGTGCGGCCCAGTCGTCGTGCAGTAATGCGCACGCGCGGTGGCGGCCACCACGCGGTACCGGATACTCGAAGGCCATGGCCTGGGTCAGGCTGACGATCAGCGCCGCCCGATGGTGATCGTCGAGGCCATCCCACATATCGGTCACACGCGCTAGCCAGGCGGCGTCGTCGTCGGTCTCGGCGAAGTGCGCCGGAATTCGATCGATCATCCCGTCCCGCAGCAGATCCGCCACCCCCGGACCGAGGCCGAACAGGGCGTGCATCGCCAGGGCGCTCAGCTCCCGCGGATGCCGCGGTCCACCCGGATCGGGGCGGTAGGTCGACCAGGCGGTCGTCGTACACGACTCGGCGCCGTCGAGATATTCGAACCACACCCGGCCGTGCTCGGAATCATCATGCAGCTCAACGTGATTGCGCGTCGCAAGCTCGCGTAGCTCGGCCGAGGGCGTGGCACCGATGCCGGACAACTCCACGCGTACCCGGGCCGCACCGAGTACGCCGGTACGCGTCACGGTGAGGAATCCGAGGTTGTCTCGCAACGGCAACTCGGTGACCAGCGCGAGCGTCATATCCCCGATACGGCGGGTGGCGACGTCGTCCGGGTAGTCGCGTAGTCCTTCGTTCAGGGCCGACTGTGCCTGGGCGACAACCTCTCCCGGCAGGCCCGTTCCCCGCGCGCCGGCGCGCAGCAGTGTCCAGCCGGTCCGGGCGGGCGGCGCATCGGATATCAGGTCCGGGTTCACCCTCGGTGGGCTCGTATCGTTTCCCACATCCGAGCCGGGTGAGTCCGGCAACGGGAGCAACACACTCGCCCCCACAATGTGATTGCGCAGCGCATCGTCCACCAACAGGCGGGCGACCAGAGTTCGTCCGACCTCACCCTCGGAGAACGTCCTGATATCGGTGATGCCGAGGGTCTCCACCAGCGCCGCGATTTCCCGGGTCAACCGGATGCCGCCGGTGAGCGTGCCGGGGGCCTCGCCCCGGCCGAACCACAGCAGCACCGGATTCCCGGTCTCCCGATGGTGCGCGAGTGCCCGCTGGACCTGTGCCTCGATCCTTTCGCTGCCACCTTCCACCACGAACAGATCCAGCGGACCGTCGCCCATCCGGCCGATCTCCATCGATAGCTGGCCACGCCCGTCGAACGCGGTGCGGTCCACCCACCATTCGATCGGGATATCCGGATCGGCAAGCGAATCCGCGACCATCATCTCGGCGATCAGCGACAACCATTCCTCGGTGAGCCGCTGATCAGGGTCCTGCGGCGCGGCCGCCATATTCTCCGGCAGCTCGATCGCCTCCGCGAGCAGCAGGGCACTGACTCGTTTGCGGACCTGCAGCAGCATCCAGTAGTTGGAGGTCACCGCGTCCGGGTCGGCGAGAACGAATGCCGACTGCTGCTGTTCGGTCAGATCCGCCCAGCCTTCGGCGTCGGCCCTGCGAGTCCGCTCCTGCCCGATACGATTCGCGTGCGACGTCCAGTACACCATCATGGTCGCGGCGTGCGCGGCGGCCGCCAGGAGCGCGGGCGGCAGCGCCTGGAGATCCGGGTCGAGGCGATAGGTGGTCCAGTCGTAGCGCAGGCTCGGGGCCAGCATATCGGTGGCGAATTCGAACCACATACATCCAGGCTCTGCCACCGCAGTGAAGCCCCGTGCCTGGAGTTCGGCGACCGCTAGGGCCACGTCGGGGGAATTGATGGTCAGACCGCTCATTTCCACGCGCACCCGCCCGGCACTCGGCGGGCCGACGCGCAGCACGCTGACCGTCGCAGGTGTAGTGCCCGGCGGATAAGCTTCGGCCACTGTCGCGGCCGCGTCTTCGATGGCCGCGATCTCGTTCGAATCCCACCACGGCAGGGCATTACGCACCGCGGCGCCGATCGACGGCCGGGGATCCGAACTCTCTTCCCATGACGCCATCGTCACGATCTGCTCGTTGGACCGGGCGCTCATGACATAGGCGAGCTGACCTGCCGAGATCCGTGCATCCGTGAGTGGCAGTTCGCCTATCGCGATCGTGCCCTCGCTCCAGGGCTGAAGGTGTGTAGCGCGCGCGCCGATCGCGCCGACCCGGCCTGTCCATTCCCCGGTGGCGGCCTCGAGCTCTGCCGCCGACCGTGAGTTGCCGTCCACCACTCCGAATCGGAGTACGACACCGTCGCTGGTCTGCACGAACGCCAGGTCCACCCGTCCCCGTTCCGCACCGGCCAGTTGCTCGACGGCAGTCCGCGCCGCGGTTCCGAAGTCGGGGATCGCATCCACCGCATCCGGCATCCACACCTCGACCATCAACGACGCCCACCGCTCGAGCATCGCGACGGCTTCCTCGTGGTCCACCTCGGGCCCGATCTCGGCGGGGATCACAATCAGCGGAATATCGTCGGTGCCGTCCCCCATGAGCAGCCCGAGGTAATGGTCGGCCAGCCATGGATCGGTGAGCAGGGATTCGTCGGCCAATGCCCCACGGTCGAGGAATGTCTGGCGGAGCTCGGTGTGCGGCCGATCGACCGCATCGGGACGCGCGATGCGCAAGGTCTGAGCATTGGGCGGACCTTCCAACCACCAGGTCAGTGCCCCGGTCTCGCCGGTCGCGAAGTGCGTGCGCAGGAACCGGGTCAGCAGGGCCTGCGCCGCCAGCACCTCGTCGTCGGTCCACTGGTGGGTATACAGATGCCCGGCCAGCAGCTCCAGAGCATCGTCATCGACCCGGCTGGCGCCGTTGGCATGCAGGACGGTCATGTCGAAGACGCGGCCGGGAATCGGATGATAGAGCAGGTCGGAGCGGGCCGAGTCGTGGTCCCCCTCGGGACGCAGAACGAGGGCCGAACTGAACTCCGCGCCCCCGCCCGCCGTCGGTTCGGAGATCGCGATGTCGAGCAGACCGGATGGGCTGACCGAATAGTTCACGATGAGCGGGCGCTGCGCCCGCGCCGATTCCTGCCGCACGTATTCGACGGCCGCGGTTCGCGCGGCACGAATATCCGGCGGCATCTCCTCGGGCATCACGGGACGATTGGCCAGCAACAGCGCGGTTACACCGGTGTACAGGTCGTTCAGACCCTGTGGATCGCCCGGGACAATCGTCGTACTCCGGCCCGAGACGTCGAAATCTCGCTCCTGCTCGGCGTGCTGGTGCGCGCTCTCCTGCTCGAGAGTGAAAGTTATTGCGGTAGCGCCATTTTCGCCCTCGATCTCGTACCAGGACGTGGCCTCGTGGTCGAGATACGGCCAGAGCTCCTCGGTCGGCATGCCCCCGTCGGTGAATCGCCCACGCACCGACCCCGACAGCACTGAACTGCCTGCGGTGAGCACCAAATCCGCACGACCGTACTGGGTCACCTGCGCCATCACGGCTTCGATGAACACCGCGACCTGAATCCGGCGGGTAGGCTCCCATATCTCCGACAGAGCCTCGAGATAGGCGTACAGCTCCGGGCAGATCAGAGCACCCGGCGCGGCATCATCCGCCGCAGTCTCGAAGCTCGCCTCCCACGAATCACCCCGCGCCCCTGCCCGCGCCGCGGTCACCAGACAATCTTGGGTGAAGGTCAGATCCTGCTGGGCCGCCGAATCATTGTGGCCACCGGCGAATGTCACAGTGTCGTGCCCGGGCTCCCCGAAAATCCGCCAGCCCACCGCGGCATCACCGTTGTCGCCCAACTCGTTCGCGGCCACGAACGCGGCCAGGACATGTGCCGCGGCCCGAGCTTCCGGCTCTCCCCACCCACGATCGCGCAGCGCTTCCGTCAGCTCATCGATGATGGGTACCAGATCGATCCGGCCTGCCTCCAGCGGGAATTCGGCCTCCGCATCCGGCGGCCGGGTCGCCGACTGCTCGCCGAGGCCGTCGGGCAGATCGAACTCGGCAAAGCCCATGGTGCCGGAGTCCCACTCCTGCAAATGCGCATCCGTCGGCCCCAGGGCCCGCACCGTCCGGAACCAGCGGGTCCTGGCGGTCCGCGACTCCAGCACGGAGTACTCCCCGACCGCCTCGTACCGTCCGGCGATGCCGATCCTCAGTCGCAGACCGTCCTGAGTGTCTACCAGGGCCACCGTCAGCATGCCACCGGCCCTGCGCGCCTCGTCGCGCAACCGCAGAACTACCTCGAGTATCCGTTGCTGCTGCGGCACTGGGATATTCGGTATCAGGCGGCGCAGATCCGTGGCGGCGAACGGCGCACGCGGGTCCAGCTCGAACACGATCGGATCCGCGGCGGCGAGCGCCACGACCTGGCGGTCGACCAGCATGTCACGGAAGTGTCCGGTCAGCCAGGGATCACCGAGGATCCGCAGGGTACCCGGCAGTTCCGGTGCGGGCGAGACGGCCGCGAGGGGCAGCATCCATTCCGGACCGGTCACCTGCCCCGCGGCGTTCGTGTGAACCAGTCGCAGGACGGGCCCCCCGTCCGCACCGGAGATCAGCTCGTAGCCCAGGACTCCCGTCTCGCTCGCGGGGAAGGTCCGGCGCAGGAATCGGGCGACCACATTGTGGGCCGCGACGACTCGCTCCAGATCATCGATGCCGTGGGTCGTCATATAAGCGGCGACGATCAGCTGTGCGTCGCGTTCGAGCGAGATCCGCTCGGGGTCCGGGAGGTAGGGCACCGCGGACGCGTCACTGCTCTCCGGCACGGTCAGCTGCCCGGACCGATGGGTGATCGGGTGGTACAGAAGTTCCGAATCCGGTTGCGGCGGGCGGGATTGCGACCACCACACGATGGTTCCCTCGGCGGTGGCGACCCGCACCCGAAGTGCACCGGCCTCGGTCGCCTCGACCGTCACGGTCAGCGGTTCGGCGGACTGCGCGACCACACCGTACACAGCGAGCACGACGGCGTCCGCGGCAATGCTGACATCCAGTGGCCGGTCGGCGAATCCGACGAAATTGCCTGCCTCGTCGTGCTGCCTCGAACCGCCGGGCGGCATGCCCATCATGGTCTCGATGAGCCCCGAACGCAGCTCGCCCAGATTCCTCGACGCCGCGGGGGCGAACTGGAACTGCCTGGTCGCACGGACCGGGTCGGCAGGGCCGGTCGCGGTCCGCCTCGGACCGATCGGCCTGTGCAGATCGAAGGCGATGACACCGGCCCGCTCGCCGCCACCGGTAATGCGCCACCTCGCGCTCGTACCTTCGAGTGACGGCACGGCAACGTCGAATGTCGCGGCACGGTCGAATTCGCCCAGTATCCGACCGGTGAGCACCCGGTCCTGCGCCAGCACCTGAAGATCCAGCGTCACCTCGCCATCCGAATGGAGGCGCTCCAGGAGGCCGGCGACGAATTCGACGGCGCGATCGCGATCTTCCACCGGCCAATCCCGCAGCAGCGCATGCATATACGCGCAGACCCACGCGTAGCCGCCGACTCCGGTGCGAACCTTCGGCGGCCGACCAGCGCGGGCCCGCGCCACCGCATCCGCGAGATCGGACCGGAGCACATCGAATGTTTGTGACGTAGCGTAAATCGACTCCCGCACAGAGAACCTGAGGGTCTGGTTGCCCGGCCCACCGGACAGTTCCCAGTGCAGAACCGCCACATCAGTGCGGGGTTCCTGCCAATCCGGAAGCCGGGTCAGCACATTCTGCGCCGCTGCGATCTGCGCCTCGTCGGTCCAGCCGTTATCGAGCAGATAGCTGCGCAGGTCCGCTCGTGCGTCCGCCAGCACCGCCGCCCGGTCGGTTCCCGGCGGCAACGTGACTTCACCCCGGGAGCCCGTGCGGGATCGATAATGCTTGATTCCCCACCAATGCGAGCGCCCAAGCACCCGGACACCCACCCGACCGAATCGCCCAGTGACGATTTCACGCGGTGACGGGTAATTGGCAATCGATCCGTCGAACGCCTCCAGCATGCGGTCGAGCAACTCTTGATCTTCCGCCGATGCTGTGCGCGCTGCCTGCCGAATTCGTTTGCGGATATTGCCGATCGAGTGGGCGAGCTTGCTCGGCTCCGTCCACCACGTGTAGCCGAGCATGGCCTGCGCTATCGGCCCGTTCTCGTCTGCCGCACTGACGTAGGACGCCCCGACGCCGGAGTCACGCAGATACTCATCGACGGCCGACACCATCGCCCTGGCCAACCCCTGGCCACGCACAAGGCGGCTCAGACCTATCGTCTTGAATTCGGCGTAGGCATAGTCTCCGGCCTCGAGATGGAATGACCATGTCATCCGCCCGACCTCGCTGCCGTCGGCGTCCTCGAGCACCACATCCATATGGATCGATACCAACGCCGGGGATTCCATGCTGTCGACGTTCACATAGCGCGCACGGGTGACGCGCATCCCGAACTGGTCGAATCGCCGGTTTACTCCCTGCAATTCCCGCAGCAGCACACTGTTGCGATCAACATCCGCGCTGTTCCCGATGCCTTCGCGGAGCAACTCGACTATCGATCGAATCGGCGAATGATCGCCCGATACCGAAGTCTCGACAGACTGTTGCCGTTCAGCATGCCGATTCTCATCCGCGCCAACCTCGAACCACACTGTCTTGGTTTCGGACTCGACGTCCTCGGGCCAGGTGATACCCCAGTCGTCCGACAGCTCCTCCAATAACATCAGGCGTCGTTCACTGCCGACGTCGTGGTTGTGGAAGCCGATATCACGTCCGCCCTCGGCGAATTCGATTCGCGCCCGGTCACCGAGAACGCGAACGGCCACCGTCGTGTCCCCGCGAACTCGGTTAACCGCGTTGACAGCCAGTTCCGACGCCAGCTGCTCGGCGTCGGCGGCGCGATCCCGATTCGGCCAATCAGCAAGCGCAGCATGCACAAAGCGGCGAAGCTGCTCCACTTCCTCGAGGCTCCCCCGATGCAGCACGAAGGACTGCTCGGGCCGCTCGTCATCGGACCCGCCCCGTGGCGGCGGAGTGCCGTTGCCGCCGTTATGTTCTCCGCCCCCGGCAAGGAAATCAGAGGCACCGGCCTGCGGTGTGCCAGAAAGCTCGCTCGATCCACGTGCACGTTGGGCCGAGACATGCTGACCGGAGCCATCATTAGCCTCACGGTGTGGAGTCCGCGAACCGCTGACCGCCTGGACGGGGAGCTGGGCCCCGGGCCGGTTCGTGTGGGCCGGGCGGCCCGCGGGGGCGCGGCGTGAGCCTTGGGGGCGGCGGCGATTCGGTTGGTGGGTGTTGTGCGTGCGGGTGGCTCGGTCGGTGGTCGTTACCGCGGCTGCGCCTCGGGCGGCCGCGATGTCGGAGGTGCCGGCGGCCGACAGTGTGCCGGGCTGGGCTTCGATGATGCGGGCGGGTCCCGGTCGGGCCGACAGCGATACCCGGCCGAGACCGCGCCGCCGCAGGCGTCGGCCGGCCGAATCATGGTGCGGGGCTGATATCCCGGAGCCGTCGGCGATGGTCCGCGTGTAGCCCGGTTCGTGCCGGGGAACTTCCGCACGTCCTGGGTGCGCCGGTCCGGAACTCCGGGCTCCGACCCGAATGAGGGCGACCGAGATGTTGTCGTGGTATTCGACGAATTGGCCGTGGTGGTTCCTGGAACGTATCGGCCTCTGCAACGACAGCGAGACAATCGCTTCGGCGGTCTCGATCAGTGGTTCGGAGGCATGCCTGTCGAAGATCTGTTCCAGCTGTTCATCAGTGAGATACGCGCCGCGGGTGCCGGTGACGCCATCGCTGAACACACCGATCGTGGTGCCGGCGGGCACGATGACCGTATGAATGTTGTTCTCCGGCAACGTATCGCTGCCGAGATAGTAGTACAGAAGGTTGAGGTCTTCGTTGCTCTGCTCGTCCGTGGTCAGCAGCCGCAGCGACGGCCTGTTCCGGTTGCGAGCGGCGTGGGGCGCCTTCTCGTACACTGGGCTGTCCCCGACACGCCCGTACGTGACCTCAGCGGTCCGATGGTCGTCCGACTCCACCACGACCGCCAGCGAGATCGTCGTCGTCGGCCTACCCGGAAGATTGCGGACCGCGACGTTGGCCGCCTCGATAGCCCGTTGCGTCGCCTTCTCGACCGGTATCCGGCCGCGTTTCAGGTCCTTCTGCAACGACTGTCGCGCCGCGGAGACACCCGCGTCGGCCGCGCGCCACGACCGGTCGGACGACGAGACCCCGTCGCAGACGATGGCGAGCTGCGCGATCCGTTTGCCGTAGGCGAATTCATA
Source organism: Nocardia alni (assembly GCF_019038435.1). GTDB lineage: Bacteria > Actinomycetota > Actinomycetes > Mycobacteriales > Mycobacteriaceae > Nocardia > Nocardia alni. Next base: position 198 of record NZ_JAGPOX010000130.1, on the reverse strand, counting down.
GATGCCGGTGGAATCCTCGTCCACCGATTTGTACCGGCCCCCGTCGGTGATGGCGACCATATTGCCTTTGTCGAGCCGAGCCTGGTGCAGCCGCTGACCGCCGAGGTATCCGGGCAGCACCGACACGTCGACATTCGCCGGCGCGAGTGCCTCCGGATCGAGCAGAGGTGCCGGGGAGATGGGATTCCCACCCGGCCC
>NZ_JAGPOX010000012.1 GCF_019038435.1 Nocardia alni | reverse complement strand
GGTCATTATCGGGTACTCCTGATAGTCGTCGGATGCGGTGGGACGGCGGCGGTGCGGCGGGCGGACTCGGTCGGGTGTGGCGGCCGACGGTCGGTGTTCGCTGTGGGGGCACGCCGTGGCTGCGTGGATGCGGTGGCGGCTACGCCGGTAGCGACGGCGCGGGCTTGCTCGGCGTGGTAGGGGCGCTCTCTGATCTGGTGCCAGTGGGCGACCTCGTTCACGAGTTCGGCCAGGGCGGTGGCGAGTTCGAGTATCGGGTCTCGGCGCACGCCGAGCAGAGTGCGCAGTGTGGCGAGGTCGGCGGCCACCTGTCGCAGCCGGCGCGCGGCCAACGCGGCGGGCGGTTCTGGGGGCAGGACGATGTGTTCGTAGTCGTGCAGCAGCTCGCGTAATGACGGATCGGAGGTGACGACCGTGTACGCGGCGAGCACGGTGTGCAACTCGTAGGCGATGTGCTCGGAGGCCCGCGAGTTCGGGTCGGTGCGAAGCCGGGACGCGGCGTCATGCAGGGCGGTCGCGGCTTCATCGAGGGTTTCGCCGGCCGGGCGCGGTTGAGTCGTGGTGGTCCATCGGCCGGTCAGTCGCGGCCACGACAGGTCGGGAGAGATGTCGCGGGCGACGGACCACCAGATGGGCTCGCCGGTGCGGGCGGACACATCGCCCGATGCGGCTACCGCCCAGCCGATGATGCGACCTCGGGAACTGCGGCGCAGCTGCACGAGTACACCGATCTCGCGCAGTCGCTCCAGCAGTTCGTCCGGGCCGTTCGCGAGGGCGGCCGACTCGCGAATCACTTGACGCAGCTGTACCCGCGCAGCCGTACCTGGTTGGGCGGTGTGCACGCCGGGACGTCCTGTGGCGGCGCGACGGGCGGCCTTCTCCTGTTCGCCGCGTGAGGGCTCCGGCGCGGTGCGCGACCGGCGCGGCGCGGCGGTGGCCCGCAGACCGAGCTTGGTCTCCCAGCGGCGTACGACCGCGCGGACTCGGGCGTAGTCGTTCTGTGGATAGAAGCGGCGCCCTGTGTCTTGGCGGACGAGTACGGCCGCGATGTGGATGTGGTCCGAGCCTGCCCGGTTCGCGCCGTGATGCACGGCGATCCATCGGCAGCCTCCCGTGTCCTCGGCCGGGGCGATGCCGGTGGCGGCCATGATGTCCGCTGCAAGGGATGCCCAGGTGTCGAAGTCGAGAAGGCCGTCGGCGGGGTCGAGAGTGACCGAGGCGTGCCACACATAGCCGTGCTTGGTGTAGCCGTACTTGCCGGGCAACGGCTGAACACAGGGCAGGCCAGCCGCGTCGGCGGCCGCGTTGACATGGGCGCTGAGTTTACGAACTTCACCAGGGGCATAGTCGAAGTCATCCGGACCGATGCGCAGCGGTTGCAGCGCGGCCGGGTCGGCCTGCCACGCTGCGATCACGGTCGGGCGGGTGTGTTCGTTGTGCCGACCGGGCCCCATCAAGTAGCCGACCAGTTTGGGCGCGTTCCAGCCCTTGCGGATCTTGCCGATCACGGCCGGTCCTCCCGCAGCCGGGTCATCAGCCAGTCGTCGATGCGGGCGACGACACGTCGTGTGAACGACAGGGCGGCGGCGATGTCGCCGACGGGTTCGCCGGTGGCGTTGGCGCGGGCGGCGATCTGGTTGAGGTTTCCGCCCGCCAGGCCGAGCAATCGCCGTAGTTCGCGGACCTCAGCGCGTAGGGCCTGTACATCGGCGCCGGTGCGCGGTGCGGTCGGAGGTCGTGGCAGCACACGGGCTTTCGCCGCGGCGACCGCGGCGGAAGCAGCGAAGGCCCCCGGTTCCAGTCCAGCGGCAGCCGAGGCTTGTTCGACAAGGGCGAGCTCGTCGGGGGTGTAGCGGACGCGGCGGTGAATGTCGCGCTTGGCCGCGGCATGGGACCGCCGGGCTCTGCCGACCACGCGACCACCGACCTCCCTGTTGTTCTAGTTGTTCGCCCCTGGACGAACAATTAGAACAACTAGACACACTCGAATCACTTTCGAGTGTGTCCGCGCCCGTCGCCGGGCGCAACGAAAAGGCCCCCTTTTCAGATATCTTGCTCCCCCGAAGTGGGACGTGTTCATCGTCAGTGAAGCTTCCTGATTCGACGGACTGCTCGCCATCGACGAGTCGACCAACTGCTCACTGACCGAGTGGCTCGATTACCGCCATGCTTGTTAAATCAACAGTCGACGGCTGACTCTGCTCGGTCTGACTGGTCACGGTAGGCGACGCTCTTTCGGTTGGAAGATGAGCGAGCACCCTTTCGGCTGGACCGGCCAGGTGGGAGTGCCTTCGGTTCATCTCTTCGTTCGATCGCTTCGCGGGCACCTGCGGGCAGGGTCTCGAACAGGGCCTCGACCTGCCGCGGCCGGGTGAGGACGTGGTGAACAACCAGGTTCAGTATTTCGAACAAGGCTGGCACAAGTTCGGCGTCACCGTCGACATCGAGTCGACCTGGATGGACCGCGTTGTTGCCGACCACTCGCAGAATGTCCATGGCCTTCGCGGCCGACGGCTCCAAGCCTCGCTGAACGAGGCGTCCGATCTTGTCGTTGACAGACCCTGCTCCCGGCTCCAACGTGTCGATCAAGTTTTGCAGGGCAAGGCGCAGGAGCCCTGCGGCGGCTCGCGGCGATATCGCGAGAACCTGACGGGCTTCCTCATAGGTCGCCAGGATCTCTGGAGGCATGTCCTCGTTGGCGCAGGGGCCGGGCAGCGTTCTGTTCGGCCAAACAAGCAGCTGGTGATGTCCCCACAGTGCGAGTGTGTCGCAGTGTGAGCAACAGCTCCACTTCCAACCGTGGTAGAACCGCGGCTTGACGTTCCACCACTTGGGCCATTCGACGTCGGTCCAACGTTGTGTGGCGTACACGTTGCAGTACGGGCATGAGAATGCGTCGCCCTCGTAGCTCGGCACACGACCGTTGCTTGCCATTGAAGCTCCCCCTCATCCGGATTCGAACCGGGGCCACATTACTCAATATGGCAACTCGTTGGCGAGCAGGTTTCACGTCGGGCAAGTCCTGCCTCGCCGGACAAGGTTGTCCCGCTCGAAGCGGACGTGTTCGCCAACAGCCGAACCCTGTTGCACCGCAATGCTCGCACCGACGTCGCGGAGACCAATCGCCGCGCTCGACCGGCTGTCACGGGCCGCACGCACGTGTGATACTTCGCGCCTCGCTGCTCGGCATCGAAGGCACCACTGCGCGCCTACTTCCTCTCGTTCGCGGACATGCTGTCGCCCGGCGCGGCGATGTTAGCCACGGAATTCTCGGCCAACGGCCGCAACCGGCAATCGCCACGCTATCCGGTCAACGCACTGCTGTCGTTCTGGTATGTGATGCTCACCAAAGACCTCGTCGTCACCACTATCGGGGTCGGCCTTGATCCGTATCTCGGTGTCTACCACCGTTCTCGTTGCGGTCGGCCTGTGCTCGCATTGGACCTCGCCAAGGAGTTCCGGCCACTCATAGCTGACTCGACGGTGCTCGGCCTGCTCAACAACGGCGAAATCGGCCCCTCCGACTTCATCCGCCGCGCCGGTGCCGTGGGCGTTGACGCCAAACGGACGCCGAACTGTGCTGCGCGCCTACGAGCGCCGTCTCGATCTCGAAGTCCGGCACCCGACCTTCGGATATCGGATTAGCTACCGCCGCGTCCTCGATCTGCAAGCTCGAATGCTCGCCGCCGTCATGGTGGGAGAACTGCCGGAGTACATTCCGATGACTACAAGGTGAGCGATGTCCCGCCGACGCTATCTCATCGCATACGACATCGCTGATCCCCGACGGCTCCGGAGGGGTCTGCACCCTGATGGAGGATCACGGGCGCAGGCTGCAGTACTCAGTGTTCGTTTGCGACCTCTCGCACGCCGAACTCGCCGAATTGGAAACCGCCGTGCACCACATCATCGACTTCAACGCCGACAGCATCATCCGCATCGATCTCGGCGACGCCGCCCACCCGGCACCGATCGTGACCACCGGACACCGTCGCTGGCGACCGCCGTCTGGCCCTCAAATCGTCTGACATCCCCACCCACAACTATGAACACGTCTGCGCATCCGCCCGATCCGCCCGCGTCTGGGATTCGGTACATTCGGTACACGAACAGCATGGTCCTGGATAACAACACAACGAATCACGGCGAGCGGTCAAGTGGTGGCACGACACGCCTTCACCGCTCGCACCCAGGTCAGAAGGGTTATCCCGCGCGTGCCGGGCACTGCCTCACTCGGCGTGTCGCACACACTATCCGGACTGCTCGCAAAGCCGGGCATTCCTGCAGGTCACACCCGCCACATTCACGGAGCTGTGCCTCCGGCCGGAACGGCCGGACTCCATTGCGGGTCCCACCCGTACCCGGATCTCGCGCGTGCGGGGGAGGTGCCTCCGGCCGGAAGGGCCGGACTCCATTGCGGGCTCAACGGTGCCGCGCGCTGGGTGCCGATGGACGCGTGCCTCCGGCCGGAACGGCCGGACTCCATTGCGGGCGGGAGATCCGCGCGTGGCGCGGGCAGTCGCTCGAGGTGCCTCCGGCCGGAACGGCCGGACTCCATTGCGGCGTGCAGGATGCGCGCGGGCGTCTCATGCTGTCCCCGCTCGTGCCTCCGGCCGGAACGGCCGGACTCCATTGCGGCAGGACGTCTACGATTGGGCTGGGCAGTTCCGCACGGTGTGCCTCCGGCCGGAACGGCCGGACTCCATTGCAGCCTGGTGGTCAGCACCGGCCCCCACGGGGCCAGCACCGCGTGCCTCCGGCCAGAACGGCCGGACGCCATTGCGGCCACGAGACCGCATTCTGTTTCGCGTCGGCCTACTGGGTGCTTCCGGCTGGAACGGCTGGACTCCATTGCTGCCAGATTTGCGTGGCGATCGACAGTATCCATCTGCCTCCGGCTGCAACGGCCGGACTCAATTGCGGCATCGAAGGACAATTGCACGATGTCGTGGACACTCACGTGCCACGGCTGGAACAGCTGGACTCCATTGCGGCACGGGCCAGGGCCCGCCAGGTGCCGGGCGCGGTTAGGACGTGCCTCTGGCCCGGAACGGCCGGACTTCCATTGCGGCTAGGCATCTAAACGGCTGTCAACACAAGAATGCCTCGGCCTGGTTCCCGGGGATTCGGGCCTGATGGTGCTTGGCTTGGGGATGGACGGCAAGCCCGGTGTCAGGTTTCGGGAGTGAACAGTCCGAGGCCGAAGTGGTTGAGTCGGCCGAGCGCGATGGGACCGGTGATCGGTTGTTCGAAGTGTAGGCGGAGGAATTCGGCGGGTTGGCGGGCTTGGCCTTGCTTTGTATCGCCTCTTCGGCGGGCGCTGGGGCGGTGGCGGACGAAGGTAGTCCAGGGGCGGTCGAGGAATTCGATGCTGGTTGGTGGTGGAATGTGTGGTGCGAGTTCGCGTTCGATCTCGCGGATGATGAAGCTGTGCCGGTGGTCGCGGTTCTTTTTCGGGTACCGGGAGGGGGTGAAGGGGGTGACGCTGCGCCAGGTTGCGGCCAGTTTGGCGAGTTCGGGGGCGATATGGCCGATTTCGCCGATTCCGGCCACCCGGACGGGGGTGTGACGTTTGTGGTCGTAGAGGGTGCGGACGTCACAGAGTGCGTCGAGTTCCTTGTCGGGCAGGGTGCCGGGGATCCAGACGACGAGGCCGGTGAGTCGGCGGTTCTGGATGATCGGCAGGTAGTGAGCGTGACCTGCGTTGCGCATCGGTTGGTTATCGAAGGTTCGGCCGCCGAGCATGGTGCCCTGCGGTGCGCGGCCCAGTTTGTCGATGGCCGCTTGGCGGAGGAGGTCGGTGTAGATCGCGCTGTGGGTGTCGGGGGGGAATGCGGGCTGTAGCAGGTCGAATCGGACTGCGGTGACCTGACGGGTTGGCCGTGGCGCGGTTCGGGATTGCGGGCGGTGTGCGGGCGGTTGACTCTGGTACGTGATAACTCGTGAACCGACGGGCAGCCGACGGCCGCTGCGGCGGACATCCACGGGGCGTGCCAGCAGTGCGTCCAGGTTCAGTGGGGTATCCGGCGCGAGGACAGGGACCGCTTCGCCCTCGGGCTTTTCGGCGTCGGCAGTTGGCCGCCATATCGTGTGTTGTCTTGGTGTCCAGGCGTTGTCGATGGAGCCGTCGCAGATGCTATCGGCGCGGCCGAGGTACGGCAGGGCTTCGGCGAGACGCTCCAAGATACCGCGTTGTTCGGGGTCGAGGTCGCATGGCCATGACACCGCGAGCTGGTCGTCAGGGCCGAAGGCAGCGAACGCGTCGAGGATACGGTCGGTGCCGTCCGCGGAGTCCGGGTAGTAATGGCGAGTGTGCGAGAGCGTATGGGGCGGTATGGAGAACGCGGGCGGCTCGGCGAGCTCGGTCAGCAGCGCGTGAACCATCGACTTGGGCAGTTCCGGGCATCGGTTCTGCCATACCGCGTACAGCGCACGCAACAGCCGCCACGGTGAGGGTGGCAGTTCGACGGCGCCCTCGTTGACATGCCGGTCCCAGGGGGTCGCGTGATATCGCCCGAGAGGGAACGTCAAGACCAGTGTGGTCGGCACGGTCAGCCTTTCTTCCCGGACCAATCGACGGTGATCGGGTCCCCGCTGCCGAAGATCCCGTTCGAGTTCGCGACGAGTTCACGCAGTTGAGCGGTGAGTTCGTCAGCGGACGGCAGTTCGGGCCCCATGCGGGCGTTCACCGGAGAGTTCAGCGTGAGGTCGCAGGCTGTGCGCAGCCGCAGACCACCGTCGAGCAGATGACGGATCTCCCACAGAGCCAGCGTCTGCAGGGTCGCGGTGGCGGCGTCGGGCAGACCATAGGACCGCAGCAGTTCGACGTCGACGACGAACGAGGCGGCGATCCGTTTGGCGGTCCATTCGGTGCGGCTGAACGGCACCGATCCGTATCCCTCCGACGTTCCGCCGGTGCCGTCCTCGCCGAGTTGATGCCGGACGCGGTCGGCTTTCCGGCCTCCGCTGACGGCCGGCTGCACGTCGTGGGCTTCGATGACTGCGGAGACAGCGCGGAGAAACCGTGGCTGGCCGAGCCATTGTTTGTGGGCGAAGAAAACCCCGTGCACGAGGCAGAATGGATCCAACACGGCCACTGCGGCGGCCATGGATCGGTAGTCCAGTGGCGTGTCGGCTGCCAGCTTAAGCCTAGTACCGATGACGTCGAGCATTTTCGCCCCGTCCAAGGTTGCTTCGCGCACAAAGGGCGAGGCAAGGCGGTGTGCCTCCAATCGGCTCGAGGTGAGGAATTCACCGGTCTTGGCTCGCACGACCCGGACCCAGGGCAGGCCCGCGACCGCTGGTGCGGGCTGGTTGTCTGCACGGTTCCATGCAGTGGCTTCCAACCGGTTCGCCATGGACTGCACCGATTCGACCAGCAACGCGTCGACGGGGTGACCGTCGTCGAAACGGGTGAACGTCGCGGCACCGATGTCGGGAAAACCGGTGGGCTGAAAGGTGCTTCCGGCGATCGGAGCGAGCTCGACGTCGTAAACGTACCGGTTGGTCATATGGTTTCCTTCTGGCGTGCGGTGATTCGAGGTGTGCCGACGACCGCGACCCGCGCCAGCGCGGCGCGGCGATCGGGCAGGGTGGGTGTCATGAGGAGGGCTGCGGCCAGGCGTGTGCCGTCGAAACTGCTGGCCGGGGAGGTGATCACGTACCGTAGTCCCGCGATGCGCAGTCGCCGGGCGGCATCGTGGAGAACTCGATCGGTGTGGTGCGCAGTGAGTCTTGCCACCCATTCGTGGCCTGGCCGGACGAACAGCGATCGTTTCTGGCCGTCGAGATCGGTGTAGTCGAGCTGCCCTGGATCGGTGAAGAGCGCGAGCAGGTCGGTGGTCGGATCGGATGCGGGCGCTCCCGGTAAGCTCGGCGCGCCTGTGACGGGCCGCCAGTCGACGCAAACCAGCCCTTCCAGTAGCGCCGCGATGCGGGTGTCGTCGACGGCGCCGAGGATGAAGGCGAGGACATCGGCGGCGTGCAGCCGCAGACCGTATTCGAACGCGATCCGGGCACCGCGCACCGACGGAACACGGTCGGCGACAGTCTCCAAGGTGGCCTGCGGAAATCCCCGGCGGCGCGCGATATCGGCGAGATCCGCGGCCAGCCGACTGTGCTCCAGGGGTGCACGAAGCCAGTCGACGAAGGTTGTCTTGCGGTCGCGGGAGGTCGCCAATGCCAACGCGATGCGCAGCTCGGGATCGGTCTCCAGGGCCGGTTTCAGGTGGTCGAGGAGTTTGACGCCGGAGGGCACGCGTGCTGCGCTGGTACTGCGCCGCACCGTGCCGGATCGGTCGGCCGCGGCCCGGCAGCGGCCGAGTGCTGCGAACACCTCGGCCAGGGCCGCGGCGGAACCGCTGGTGGCATGGCTGAACAGGGCTTGATCGAGAGAACGCAGTCGCGCCGCGACCTGGGCAGGCGGATCGGTGGAACGGACGGCGTCGCGCCAGCGGTCCAAGGGCGCCAGCAGATCGACCCCGCCCCGCACACCCACGGTGATTTGCCCGGCCGGCACCGCGATCGGGTTCTGGCCCAGCCGGTCCACGAAGACATAGCGCTGGAACGCCGCGATCCCGCGATCGACGCCCAGCGTCGCCGCGGCGCGCGCCATGTCCAGCCCGGATCGTGCCGCGCCCGAGTTCCAGTCCGCGCGGCCCTCCCCGAACAAGTGCTCCACCTCGGGGATCTGCATCGGCGACGGCCATTGCGGTGTCCACAACTCCGCCAGCGGCCGCTCCCCGGCGGCAGCGGAAGCGAATCCGGCCGCCGACCCCGCCACTTGGAAAGGCAACGCGGCATTGGCATACGCGGCGCCGAATTTACGCACCATCGCGGTAGCGAACAGCAGAGTGCCCTCGATCGCAAGCAGGAAAGTCCAAGGATTGCCCACGGAGTTCGGTTCATCGGACATGCCGACTCCGCCGGGATCGTATTGTCCCGGTGAATCTTTCGGTAGCAGTGCCCGGGGGACGCCGTCGAGTGCCGAGGCCAGCCATGCGGCGCTGTCGCGGTGCTCTAGCACGGCTCGTGCCTGCTGCAGATAGGTCGCCGAGAGGTCTTGGCGGCCGAGGTTTCCACCGGTGCCGAGCAATCGGGAATACGACGGGCTGTCCTCGCCGAGCGCGACCGCAGCATCCAGCCACGCCAACGCGGCGTCGGGAAGGTTGTTGCGGCACAACTGGAGTAGATCGGGTTTGTGCTTCTTGTCCCAGGGATCGTCGGCGCCGCGTTGCCGCAGCTCTGCAACCACACCATCTGCGGCGGACACGGCGCGCCGTAGGGCGCTCCGGCGGTCGTCGGTGCTGTCGCGGACCCACTGGAGAATCTTCTCCGCCGAGACGCTCTTGCCGTTCCCGGCGAAACCGGACCCGGAATTCCATGGTGACACCACAGATTCGGGGCGGAACGCCGTCGACAGCGTCTCTGTCAGATCCTCGACATCGTCGAAGGAGCTGTGCAGGACGTAGACGCCGGAATCCCAGCAACCGGCCACTGCTGGATCGAGCAGCCGATGCACCACCCGATGCACACCCAGAGCCGACAAGTATCCCGACAAGGGTGTCGTCCGGCACCCGGACAAGGCGAGTTCACCCATCACTCACCATCCTGACCGGCGCTGGCCTGCCAGTCCGCGGCCCGCACCGCTGCCTCACAGAACGCCAACCGGAACGGCCCCACATCCGGACGATCCCGCAAGCGCAACGCGCGCGCCGTCAGCGACTCCTGACCATGCGTGGTGTGCTGTAGTGACACGGTGACCGGCGGGATCGACCATCCGTTCAGATCGATACCGAGGGTGCTGCTGCCGTCCGCCACACCGAGCACAACGCCCACCGACTCGTCCTTGCGGCCTCGGATCGTCACCCGCACCTTTCCGTGATGGGCCGCAACCAGATATACGACGAGATCTGGTTCGGCAACATCCTTGAGCAGTCCGGACGATTCGTCCAGCAACCACAGCGCGCTGACCAGCTCATGGCGAAAATGCGGTGGTCTGTAGATCAGTCGATTACGGCTGGGCGACTTGCCCCACACCGAGGTGCGATCCGGTGGCGGCGAATCGGGATTCGCCGCCACCAACGCGGCTGTGAAGGTGGGGTGGGCCTTACCCAGGTCGTGCAACAACGCCGCGCGGACCACCGCAGCACACTGTTCAGGCGACAGGTCGAGCACGGAGTCGAACCGTGAAATCAATTCAGCAGCAGCCTGTTCGGTATCCACGAGATGCTTCGCCAGCGGTATCCACGAACCGTAGCCACACGACAGCGGATCATCATCGAAGCCGCTGTTGCCGCGCACCGGAACCGGGACCGGCTCGACCGGCAATCGGCTACCGGGATCGAACCCCCGATCAGGGAGGTATCCGCCCTGACTCGCGTCCATCACGATCACCGCACCTGGGCGCACATCCCGCGAGACGGCTGGCCGCCAGGCGCCGTCGGCCTGATCCCAGATGTGTGCCGACCCGCTAGCGGCCACGGCCTTCACGTCGCCGATCGGCGCTTGGCACAGTTCACTCCTGTCGACCGCCGGCATCTGCGGGGAGGGGTCACGCCAGGCCACCGACACAGTGCGGTCGGCCGCGTCCCGGATGAAGGGGCTCACGTCGATGTCATTGCCCGCGAGATCGGGCGTGGTATCGAACAGGTCCAGCAGGTCCCGTCGGCGCAGAACCGGATACAACGGCCGGGTCGCGGCCACATCCATTCCCGCGAGTTCCTGCCCGGTCACCGCAGTGCCTTCCAGTTTCGTCAAAGCCCTAGCGCTGCTGTCCACATCGCTTGCCTCATAGGGAAGATGTGCCTTGCCGCCGAGCGGGAGCGTCCACAACAACCGGGGCCGCTTGGCCCGGCCGTCGCGGTTACACCGCCCGGCACGCTGCACAATGGACGACCACGGCGCGGCCTCGGTAATCAACGTCTCCGAGGTAACGTCAACACCCGCTTCCAGAACCTGTGTCGCCACCACGATCAGCCCCTCGGCGTCGGGCTCGCTCAACGCTGCCCGCGTGTGGCGGTCACGATCCTCGGGGCGGAATCGCGAGTGCAGCAGCACAATCCGGGCAGCTGGTGCGAGCTTGCCTAGTGTGGCGTGCACGCCCAACGCCCGCTCCACCGTATTGACCACGACCAAAGTCCTTGTCCCCTCCCTGTGCTCATCGACAACACGGGCCGCCAGCGCCTTCTCGTACGTCCGTGCATCGGCAGCCAACGCCAGCCGGTGAACCGTCCGCGTCGCGGCCAACCGCCGTGCCAGTTCGTCGTCCCCGCTCGTGACATCCAAGACGCGCAGTTCGCGACGCAGATCAACTGTGGATAGTTCGGATTCGTCGATCGTTGCCGACATCCACATCGACTGGCACGGTATCGCGGTCCCGAACTCCTCGCGGAGCCCCTGCAACTGCAGCGAGGTCTGCAAACCAGGGCCCATCAACTGCACCTCGTCGAACACGAACTGCACACCGGCATGCAGCAGACCGAAACTCATCGGCCACGCAGCACGGGACTCGGCGAAGCCACGCATCAACAACCGTGACAACACCATGTCCTGGGTCCCCACGAAGATGTGTTCACCATCCGGGTGCGCCTTCCACTCCCGATCTGTCTTGTCCGCACCACCCATCAGGACGTGCACGCCGATCGAGAGGTCGAGCGCGGTCACCCACTCGCGCACTTTGCCGACGGTCTGCTCCACCAAGGTCCGCTGAGGCAACACCACCACCAGCCAACGCGGAGTCACCTCACGCACACCCGGATCCGGATGTGCGACACGCCGATACAACCATGGCAACACCGCCGCCAGCGTCTTGCCCGACCCGGTCGGTGCACGCAGCACCTCGGGCAGACCCCACTCGGCCATCCGCGTCTGATACTTGTACGGAACCTGCCCGCCGGTCGCCGTAGCGACGAAATTCTCGAACAACATGCTGATCCCCCAGGGAACGACCGCTTTTCGATACGCTCGGCACACAGTACGTGGCCCCACCGACAAGTTGCTGAGCATCCAAGAACTCGGGCCCGAAACAGGCAAAGTAGTGGACCTCGCCAGACTGATGGCAACGAACCACGTGCCAGTGCAACGGATCATGCATCAACGGCACGAACCCACAGCGTGAGCGTTCGGCTGCCGTGATTTCACCATTGGTCGCAGCGTGGTCCGCCGCTGCGGCGCAGTTATTTGGCATCATTGGAATAACTGCTCTGTTCGATGTGTCCCCGCACCCGAGCGTCGGCGATCCAAATTCACGCCGATCGGCTTGGGTGGCGAGGCGGCCAGCCGACGAACAGCGGCGGCTCACGGAAAGGAAGTGGTGATGGCGCGAAAGGAAGATCCGGCTGCCGCCGGCCTCGAGGCGTACCAGCGGGTGATGATCGGCTCGCGGATCGAACAGGCGGTACGGGAGTTGGCGGTGAGCATTGGCGAACATCAACAGCGCGTGCGCATTCGGGAGGAAGAGACGGAGCGGCTGCTTGCCGAGGAGCGTGCGGCCGAGGAAGCGGCGTGGGCGGCTTACGAGGCCGCGAAGGAGGTCGGCGCGAAGGTTGGCGATCTCGACCGCGCCGGGCTCAAACCGAGAACGACGAATCGGTCGCGCCGGGTCCGCTCGGACAGCCCATCGGAGGCCGCAGCCAGGGGGCCGCTCACGCCTCCTGCTGTCGGGCTGGAGCTGTCCGAATAGCGCTGCGGCGCAATGTGGCACGACGGTGGCTAGGTGGTTGGTGTTTTTCGTGCGGTGATCGGCCGGGCTCGAGCACGATGCTGGGGTGACGTTGGGGTGTGTGCCGAGTCAGGGTGATTTGCTGCGGTCGACGGTGGAGTTCTGCGCCGGGCGGATAGCCGGGGACTCGATTTATGGTGTGCTGCACCGTGACTGCGGCCGGTTGTTCCCGGATGAGATGTTCGCTGATCTATTCACCGATGTGGGGCGCCGGTCGGTGCCGCCGTCGATCGTGGCGGTGGTGATGGTGTTGCAGCGTATCGAGGGACTCTCGGATCGGGAAGCGACCGAACGCTTCGCTTTCGACGCCCGCTGGAAATACGCCGCTGGTGGTCTGGACTTCGATTATCCGGGGTTCGTGCATACGGTGCTGGTGGACATGCGTGCCAGGCTGGCACGGTCGGAGCGGCCGAACCGGATCTTCGACGCCGTGCTCGAGGTGGCTCGGGCCGCGGGGCTGGTGGGCCGGCGCCGCGTGCTGGACTCGACTCCGTTGTATGACGCGGTGGCCACGATGGACACCATCACCCTGGTCCGGTCGGCGATCCGCGGCCTGCTCGCCGTCGCCGGCACTGAGCTGGCGGCGTTGTTGCAGGCGCAGGTCAGCAGCGGTGACGACTACGCCAGCGCAGCCAAACCGGTGATCGATTGGGACGACCAAGCTGCGCGTGAACAGCTGATCGATTCCCGGGCCCGTGACGCGATGGCGATGCTGGCAGTCCTGGACGGGCGCGATCTCGACAAGCCGATCGGCAAAGCCGCGCAGCTGCTGGCCACCGTGCTCGGTCAGGACATCGCCGAAGACGACGGATCCTTCCTGATCGTGCGTGGCACCGCCGCAGACCGAGTGATCTCCACGGTCGATCCCGAGACCCGTCACGGGCACAAGACCTCGGCGCGCGGGTTCGACGGCTACAAGGGCCATATCGCCCTCGACCCTGACAGCGAGATCATCACCGCCGCCACCGTCACCCCCGGCAATGCCGGTGACGCGGACCCCGCCACGGAACTGCTCGCCGACATCCTGCCCTCCGAAGCCGAAGCCGAAGCCGAAGCCGAAGCCGAAGCCGAAGCCGAAGCCGAAGCCGAAGCCGAAGCCGAAGCCGAAGCCGAAGCCGAAGCCGAAGCCGAAGCCGAAGCCGAAGCCGGGCAGGCGGCGGTGTTCGGTGATGCCGCCTACGGTGCCGGAGACTTACTGAAATTGTTGGACGACAACGGGATTCGCAACCATATTAAGGTGCAGCCATCACCGGCGGTGAAGGGGCACTACTCCAAAGACCGTTTCACTATCGATCTGGACGCCCGCACGGTGACCTGTCCGGCCGGGGTCACCACGACTCTCGGTGCCCGCACCGGCCGCCGCACCGGCACTGCTCATTTCGGTGAGGCCTGCACGGCCTGCCCCCTGCGCGGGCAGTGCACCAACGCGGCTGGTGGGCGCACGATCACCATGGGTGCCCACGAGAAATACCTTGTCACCGGCCGCGAGCGGCGCAACGATCCGGACTGGGCCGCCGAGTATCGCGCCACCCGCCCCAAGGTGGAACGCAAGATCGGACACCTGATGCGCCGCCGACACGGCGGACGCCGCGCCCGCCTGCGCGGACGAGACAAGATCAATGCCGACTTCGGGCTGCTGGCCGCCGCGGTCAATCTCGCCCGCCTGGCAGTTCTCGGAATCACCCCCGCCGCCGGGACCTGGACCGCCGCCGCTACCTGATGGCACTCGACACCACCATGAACGCCGAATCGCTACCGATGCAACCGGAAACAACCCCCCAGCCACTGCGACCCGGTTACCGACAAAGAACCCCCGGTGCGGGGCCGGCAACCTTACCGGGCCCCGCACAAGGGGCCGTTCGACACCAAACACCTAGGGCTTGTAGTTACGGGCGGTCGCCGAGACGAGGGCCCGGCCAGAGTATCGGTGCGGGGTGGGAGGCGGTGATCGCAACTGTTGTTCGTCTACACGGATTTCTACCGTACGGCCTTGCCGAGCGAGTACTTCGAGGAAGTTGGCTATGGATGGGGACGAGAAGTATGTGCTCAGCGGCTACGCATTGTCCCATCCGCACGACAGCTCGGTGTGCCCTGCCAGCGTGCCGGTCCCCCCTTTCCTTTCGGCGGCTTGGTAGTCGTCGATGTGGATCAGATACGGCAGTGGAGAAGGGGTCCAGGTGGTCTGGACGTCGTAGGCAGCGAATAGGGAGGCGTCCGCGGGGATTTGGGTGAGTTCGCGTAGGCGCCGGTCGAAGACGTTGCCACACATGGGATGAGGGCAATCACGGTGCGCGAGGTGGTCCAGTGCGACCAGCGTCAAGCCGCGCTCGGCGTATATGCCGACCAGTAGTCGAGCTGGGTCGACAGGGTTGGCGAAAGCAGGGAACGGATTTATCCAGTCGAACGACAGGTCTGCCTGTCGAGAGCCGTGCGTGTAGTGCCCGGCCAGCGCAGCCGGGACCACACCGAGAGTCGAACTGTCCTCTTCCAGTAGGTGATTGAGGGTTTCGTGGTGAACCGGTGTTATCTCGGGTGTCATTGAGGGTCCTTCAGGGATAGGCGGGGTCATTCCGGTCAGCGGCCGAGACCATTGCCGGGCACGTCTGCGTGGCGAGCTGGGCCGATGTGGCCGAACATGATTCGCCCGGCCATGAATCCGCCCGGAACGGGTGGGGTCGGTGTTCTGGGGGTGGGTTTCTCCGGTGGTGGCGTGCTGGTGGAAGGAGAGTTCGAGTGACCGCGATCGATAGCTCGGACGAGTTCGTCGCGTCCGGTGTGCAACTGCAGGCGGTCGCCGAGGTGGGGGCTTTCCCAGTCGAAGGCTGCGCCGGTGGCGTCACGGGCGGCTTCGAGGCGGTTGGCGAAGTCGAGGGCGGCGTCTTTGTTGGGGTGTCCGGCACCGAGGGGCATGACGGTGCCGGAGTGGATGTGGAAGACCTCCCAGACGGCGTTCGGCCGTGCGCGGGTGATTAGGAAACGGCCGCCGTTGGATAGTTGTGAGCCGCGGGCGGGCCTGTAGTAGTGGAAGACGTCGGAGCTGAAGTCGATTCGTGCTTTTGCCTTCTCGTCCGTTGTTGCGTCGGCGACTGTGACTTCTGCGCGCATTCGGGGTGGTCGGGACCAGCGTGGCGGTTTGCTTCTGCCGCGCAGGTGGGTGATGGCCGCGGTGACGCTGCCGTAGCGGCCGATGCTGCTGGGGCGCTGTGTCGGGGCGTGGTCGGCCTCAGGCTGCTGGTCGGCTCGGTCGATGTCGGTGTGTTGGTGCGGGTTCGGCTGAGACGTCGGCAGCGGTTGTGAGGTAATGGACCGTAGCCGATGTTCGTCCGGACGGATTTCCACGACGCGGCCTTGTTGTGCGAGTGCGTCGACGAAGTTGGCGACCGACAGCGCGGTGGTGACTGCGAGGGTGCTGGAGGGGCTGACCCATGCTTTAGCGTTGCCCGACCAGGTGAACCCGCAGGAGCGGATGAGTTTCTTTATCTCGTCGTCGCGTTCGGTGCCGTGGATGTGTGCACGTCCGTCGTCGTAGTGGATCCATATCGGATCGCGGTCGGCGGTATCGACGTGGGTGAGCAGGTGCTGTCGAATGACGTGATCGAGGAGGTCGCGGGGGTAGGAGGGGCCGGGGACTGCGCGTCCGTCGCGCATTTCGGTGATCCAGGCGCTGTGGTGACGGGTGCGATGGCGGTGTCGGGTGCCTGTGGCGATCATCGTCCCGTCCGGTCCCCACACCGTGATGTGGTCGGCGGGGGCGAGTGCGTAGCGATAGATGTCGGCGCCATGGGCGTGGGTTTCAGCGTCGTCGGGCACGCTGGCCTGCCAGCGGGCCCGGGTGTCACGGCTGGTGATGGTGTCGCACATCCCGCGACCACCAGGGGAATGCAGTCGGTCGCGCAGGCCGTCGCTGGACCAGTCGAACGGCACTCCATCCACGGTGAAGGTGGCCAGTTCGCTGGCCCAGCGGTGGGCGGTGTCGCGGTTGGCGGCCGGACCGGCGATACGCAGCGCAGTGCCGATGTGCAGCACGGTCCAAGCGCTCGTGCCAGTGGTTGCAATGAGGAAGGTGTCGGCGACGAGCTCGGCGGTGGCCGCATCGAGGTCATCGGCACGTTTGAGCGCCGATCTGATTCGAGCCACCGATTCTGAGCGCGTCTCGGCGACCCGGTAGCCATCCGCGCCCTCGCGCCAGTGCGCCAACACCGTGTCGACGTCCGTGAACCGGGAAATGGAGACCTGGTCAACCTCCTCGGCCCGGAGGTGCAAGGACGGCGCGGGCGGGTTTGCCTGTATCAGGGCCGTTGTTGTCACCGCGGTCGCAGGCGTGAGCACTGCTGTATGTGTGTCGAAGGCGGCCTCCTGTTCTGGGATCGCGAATTGGGGGCCGTCTGCGGTGATGAGTTGGCGGGTCTGGCCTTCGACCTGCGGAGTCCTAACGATCGTCGCCGAGTGCGGATCGGGCTCGACATCGGCGGCGGTTGGCCCGGTGGATGACGCGCGGGCCTCGTGCCGATCGGTGGGCGCATCGTCCGGCGGGGGTGGTGGTGTGGTGGCCTCATTGGTGGGATCGGTCGCAGCCCTGGGCGGCGTCGACTCGATCGGCTCTGGCTGGGACGGAATTGCCCGACTCGGTGGGGCCTCGAGTTCCTCGCCTTTCTGGATGCGGTGTTCCTTGGCGATCTCGGTCTTGAGGCGGTCGACTTGGGCGTTGGTTTGGTCGAGTTCTTCGCGGAGGTGCTCGGGGATGTTGTCTCCCACAGCTCGCGCGAGCAGGTTGGAGTGTTTCTCGTTGGCGACGACGAGTTTGCCGAGAAGGCGTTCCTCACGTTCCTTGGAACGGGCGGTAGGTCGATAGGGGTTGTCGGTTTTGGGGGCCAGACGCCCGGAGATGGCGTCGCGCTCAATGCGGTTGTCGGCGAGTTGGGCGTCGATCGCGGTGATGTCGTCGTCGAGTTTGGCCAGGAGTCGTTCCAGCGCGAGGATCGTCTGCCGGGCTGGATGGTCGTTGTGTCCGTCGGTGTCTTCGGCCTCTGAAGCCTCGGCCTCGTCGGCTATGGCGATCTGCTCCAATTCCTGTGCGGTCCATAGGGGCCGACGGTCCATCAGGAGGCGGGGATCTTTCCAGCCGAATCCGATGCGGCCGACCCGCAGGCCGGCGTCGAAGTCCGTGAGGACTGGCAGCCCGCCGAGCTGACCGACGGCTACGGGATGGTCGGGTGCGGGGCCTGCCGCGATGCGCAGCAGCTCCTGTGTGAGGGCTTGGGCGGCGTCGGCGCGTTTGCGGTGGATGCTGCCATTTATGGCCATGGCGAACCGGTCGCCGGTCGTTGCTGTGCGTTGGGTGGCGGCCGCGCGCATCACCTCGACAACGGGCGCGGCGAGTTGGTGCCAATTGTCGAGGTCGGCGAGTTCGGCGGCGCGGGTGTCCTGTTGGCGATCCCAGGTGCGGGCGAGTCCTTCCAGGCGGGCACGTTCGGCGGTGGCCTCGGCCAGGTGCAGCAGGGTGGGGTCGCCGGAGGCGAGGGCGGTCAGCATGCCGAAGTTGACGGCGTCCTCGCCGATGTCCTCGATCTCGCGCAGGTTGAATCCGCGTTTTTGCATCTGGTTGATGAAGCGGGCTTTACGGGCGAGGGTGTTGAGCCGGAACTCGTCGAAGGTGCGTTCGGTGATGTAGTACAGGACGCGGACCTCGTCGGGGGTGCCCGCGATGTCGGGGTGGTTGAGGTTGCCCTGGCGTTCGATGCGGCCGTCGCGCTGGGCCATGTCGGCAGGCTTCCACGGGTACGACAGGTGGTGCAGCGCATACGCGCGGTCCTGGACATTGGTGCCGGTGCCCATGGTCGGGGTGGACCCGATCAGCACGGTGACGCGACCGGTCCGGCACTCGGCGAACAGTTTGTCCTTCTTGGCATCGGTGCCTGCGTCATGCATGAACCGGATTGTGTCGCCGGGCATTCCGAGCGCGACCAGCCGCTCGCGCAGCTCCTCGTAGAGGTTGACGCGGTGTTCGGCTTGGGAGTTGGGGGTGCCGTCGTCGAGGAACACCAGCTGCAGCGCGCCGGGCAGCTCCTGGGGTGCGGGGTCGTCCTTGGATCGTGGGTAGAGGATGTCGCGGGTCTGTCGCCAAATGCGGGTGATCTGCTCGGCCGCGACGGGCAGTTTGCTGCCGTCTTCGCTGCTGTAGCCGACCAGGCTCATGTCCAGGCTGGCGCGAAGGCCTTCGCCGAGGGCCTTGAGCACACCGCCGGGCTTGCGAACCCACGGCTGGGACGGCAGCAGTTTCACGAACTGGCGCTGTTCGGCGCTGGCGGGGATGAGGAACTTCTCGCCGCGCTGTCCATCCTCGCCGGCCCGCACGGGCGGGGTGGGGAGCTTCAGGTCTTCGGCGGTCTGGACGTCGGCGAAGCCCCAGTAGACGGCAAGCAGTTCGGGGACGTTGAAGAAACGCGCGAAGCGGGCCTTCATCCTGTAGCCCTGGCCTTTGGGGTCGGGTTCGAGCGAGCTGACGACTTCGCCGAACGTGCCGGCCCAGTTGTCGAAAGCCTCGAGGCCCATCTCGTCCAGGATCTCGGGCACCATGTAGCGCATCAGCACGTAGGCCTCGGTCACGCTGTTGGCGATCGGGGTGCCGGTGGCCAGCGTCGCGACGCGGCCGGTGCGGTTGTTGCGGCGCAGGAAATCCAGCAGCATGTGCAGCTTGGTGGCCTTGTCCGCGCCGTCGATCGCGGCGCCGGGGATCGCGCTGACGGTCCGCAGATTCTTGAATTCGTGGCTCTCGTCGACGAAGACGTAGTCCAGGCCCGTGTCTTCGAGGTAGACGCCGCTGCGGTCGCTGGTCTTGGCGATCTTCTGCTTGATCTTCGCTTCTGCCCGCGCCAGCGCGGATTCGATCTCTTTGACCCTGCGTTTGTCCATGCCGACTTCTTGGGCGCGGTCGACCTGGCTGCGCAGGTTGGCCATTTCGCGGTCGATGTAGTCGGTTTGGGTCTGCGGGCGCAGCGGGACGCGCTCGAATGCCTTGTGGGTCAGGATCACCGCGTCCCATTCACCGCCGGCGATGCGGGCCATGAACTTCTTGCGCCGCTTCTCACTCAGGTCCGAGGCGGTGATGGCCAGCAGTTTCGCGTTCGGGTAGAGCCGTCGGAAGTCGCGGGTCCACTGCTTGAGCATGTGGTTGGGCACCACGATGGCCGGTTTCTTGGCCAGGCCGGTGCGCCGCAGCTCCATCGCCGCGGCCACCATCGTGGCGGTCTTGCCCGCGCCCACGACATGCGCCAACAGCGCGGTGTTGGAGGCCAGGATGCGCCGAATCGCGGCGTTCTGGTGTGGCCGCATCTCCCAGTCGGTGACCAGACCCGGCAACGTCAGGGGCGCGGGGGAGTGTTCGACAGCGACGAGGTTGTTGAAAGCGTCGTTGTAGATGCGCGCCAACTGCTGCGCGCGGTCGGGGTCGGTCCATACCCAGTCGGCGAACTCGATGGCGATCTCGCGGGCCTTCTCGCGTGCCGCGTCGGTGGCCTCGCGGTCGACGTAGGTCTTCTTGTTCGCAGTGCGGGTGATGGTGATAGTGGATTCGGTCTGGCTCAACAGCGCCGAGAACAACTCCTTGGCGTTGCGGTCGGGTGTTCCCCACTCCGCTTCGGCCAGGTCGCCGTAGGTCGCGCTGTCGCCGCGGACCTCCCAGGCCGTGCCGCCGGCGTATTTGACTCCTGCATCACCGAATCCGAGATGACGCAGGAACGCGGTGTAGACCTCGGCGGGAACCCAGGGGGCACCGATCTTGGCTTTGATCTCCGAGGGGTGCAGGTCCGGCGGCAGCACCGCCTCCAGCGCGGCGACGTTGGCCCGATAGGCGGGATCACGCTCAGCGACCGCTTGGGCGGCGGCGAGTTTGGTTTTGACGTTCCCGGACAGGTACAGGTGCCGCGGTTCCCACTCGCCGGGCCGATCGGGGTCGCGGTAGGCCAGGCCCGCGGATCCGACTCGGTCGGCAGCTTCGAATGCCGAGACCTCCAGCAGCGTCGCGACGCGGTTGATGTCCAGGCGGCCACCGTCGTGTTCCAACGCGATGGCGATGGCGTCCTCGGGTGTTGCCGCGTGGGTCGGCAGGGCCCGCGGCGCGAGGACTCGATCGTGTAGAACCTTCTGCTCAATGCCCTTGCCGGCCTTGTCGTCCCACACTTCGAGGCCGAACAACAGGGCTGAGTCGGGATCGTCGTCGATCCAGCCGTACGCGGTGCGTTGCTTCCACTCGTCGGGGACCGGGATGCCATCGGCCTTGGCTCGCTGTTTCGCCTCGCGCGGAGTGAACAGCCGGTACTGGCCGGGCTTGGCCAACACCGGGTGCCGGCGGCGATAGGTGCGCAACGCCTCACGCAGCCGGGCGCGATGGGAGGCCAGCTGCGGGGTTTCCTCCTGTGCGGTGGAGGAGGCTTCGGCGGCGTAGAGGCGGTTGGTGAGCTGCTTGAGGCGGATCAGTTCGACCAGCTGGGCGCTGTAGTCCGGGTGGATGTCGACCGGGACCATCACCCCGTCCTCGACGACGGTCGGGGTGCCGGCCGCGTCCAACCCCAGCGCGCCGTCGGGCAGCTCCTGTTCGTCGAAATCGTCTTCCGGTTCCGTCGCCGCACCGATGCGGGCGGCGGCTGCTGCCAGGCCATCGGCAACCTGCGCGTCCGGGTGCAAGACGACGGTGGGTTCGGGCCCGAACCGGCCCATACGGGAACGCAGGTCACCGACCACTTGCTCCGGATGATCCAGAAAGTAGGAGTTGACCTCGACGGGCTGATGATGGCCGGGCAATTCCAGGATCTCGGTCCGCAGCCAGCTGGCATCACCGGGCGGGTCACCGTCGGGACGGCGCCGTAGGAATAGGACATCGGTAACGACGTCGGTTCCGGCGGCGGCGATATGGGCGCGGGTAGGCAGTCGCACCGCGCCGACCAGGTCGCCGACCGCGTGTATCGCCCGGCGAACGTCATCATCGGAGGCATCCAGCGTCCAGCGGGAGGTTATCAGCGCGACAAGGCCGCCGGGCTCGACCGCGTGCAGGGTCTTGAGGATGAAGTGGTTGTGGATGTTGAGCTTGAGGTCCGGGTTGTGGACTTCGTCGTACACCGGATAGTCGCCGAAGGGCACATTGCCGATCGCGGCGTTGAAGCGACCGGCCCGCAGTCGCAGCGTCTCGAAGCCCTGGGCGTGGATCTTGGCGCCGGGGTGCAGCAGTCGCGCGATGCCCGCGGTGGTGGGGTCGAGCTCCACGCCGGTCATCCGCACCGGGGTGGCGGTATCGGTGGGGGCCAAGGCGATGAAATTGCCGCTGCCGCACCCCGGCTCCAGTACCGCGCCGCCGTCGAAGCCCAACCGGCGCATGGCCTGCCAGATCGGGCTCACCAAGCCGACGTCGGTGTAATGGGCGTTGAGGGTGTTGCGGGACGCCGCGTTCCACTCGGTGTCGGTCAGCAGACCGCGAACCTGTTCGCGCTCGGCCGCCAGCGATCCCCATCGCTTGAGGGCTCTAGCGTGTTCGTCGTCGGACTCGAAGCCCGCAGGCACCGGTTCGGTCGCGAAGATGCTGGGAAGCGCGCCCCATCCGGACCACCGGGCGAGCACTGCTTGCTCCTCGGGTGTGGCCGGGCGAGCGGCCTCGCGCAGGGTGTGCAGTAGCCGTATCGCGGCGAGGTTGGCGTGCGCCCGCGCCTTCTCCCCCGACGGGGCCAGCTCGTCCTGGCTTGCGGGCCGGAATCCGTTGGGAGTGGCTACATCTCCAGGTGTTCGGTCCCCGGTTCCTTTGGCAGCCAGATCTTCTCGGCGTAGACGATCTCCGTCGCTTGAGCCCGCGTCGCGTTGCGCGCTGTCGCCCGCTGCGTCAGCGGCAGCTTCGCCAACAGCTCGTCGGTCAACGTCCCGATCCGCTCGCTCACGTTCAAGTCCAGAGCGTGGAAGTACGCCGTCTGCGCGGCTGGGTCGCCGAGCTGGTGCAGGGCTTTCGGCCGGTAGGTCTGCCAATACCGCATCGCTGTGCGACCGTGTCGGCTCAGTTGCTGTGTCATCATGATCCCCTTCCGAACCGGCGGTGGCAGAGTCGTTCTCGTCGTCCGACGGTACTGCGGTGACAGGACCGGCATCGGCCGCGTCGCCGATCTCGACGTCGCCGGTTTCGATGACTTGGTCGGCGTGATTCGTCTCGGCGGTCCCGCCGGGCGGGAGCAGAGGTGTCGACTCGGCGGAAGGCTGACGAGGCTGCGGGGCAGGCAGATCGGACTCGGCCTCCGCAGCCTCCGGCTGAGGTGCGGCCGGGAGGGCAACGGCGGGAGCCTGGCTGGTGTCGGGTCCGGGTTGATCGGTCGTGGGCGGAGGAACCCAGCCGAACCGCAAGACCGCTTTGGCGTCCAGAGACCGTGGGTCCACTCCGAGGGCGTTGAGGCGGCGCTCGTGCTCGGCGACAGCGTCTTCCAGGACGCGGTAGTCGGCCAGCAGCGCGTCCCGGCGATCGACGAGCCGCTGGATCGAGCCGCGCATCCGAGCAGCCAGGCTACGGTCGGCGGCAGCGGTTTTCCGGGCGCTGTCCAGCGCCCGGCGCGTTTGCATCCCACGCGATAGGACACGGTCGCGGTCGCTGACCGCGCGTGCCCAGCCGGTGACGAGCTCGGCTAGCCCATTGATGCCGCGCTGCGGCGCAGCTGGCTGGTCACCATCGCCTCCAGCTCCCGGCGCAGCGGATCGTCCGGATCGATCGGGACCGGCATCCGATCCTCGATCCGCTGCTGCACTAATGCCGTTGCCAGCTCCCGGAACTCCAGCGGCAGCGGCGCCGCCCACAGCCGATCGACCATGCTCATCGCTTGATCCTGCTCCGGACACGCCGTCACCAGCAGCTCTCGCCACCGGTCCGGATCTCGCTGATCCCGTAGCAGGCGGGCCTGCTCCTCGGTCCGGTCCTCCCAGTCCGGTGCCGACTCGACGGCCTGCGTCAGATGTGGGTGGTTTTCCGGTGTCCACGGCACTGCGGCGGTCGTCGTTTCCCGGTTGTGTCGCGACCACACCGCGCGACGGATGTTGCGCATCGTTGTACCCCTTCTGCTCGAGGACCGGGTCGTCGAACTCGGCCCACAGCGACTGCTGCCCGTTCTCGGGCGGTCCGCCCGTTCGACCGGCCACTCTACCGTGATCCCTTCTACTTGTTCTAGTTATTCCCTCAATGCGTGCGCTGCGGTTGATCCTGCTGCTGGTGAGGCAATGCGGTTCTGGAAGATGAGGCCGCAGGCCGCTGCGGGGGCTCGGCCGCCGCGGAAGCTTGACTCGATGCGGGCGGCGGGGTGAGCGGCCCTAATGCCGTCTCCAATGCGGTCGATTCCTGTGGTTGGGCGGTATCGGCATCGCGCGTGGTTTCTCGCACGCTCTCGAGCGCTGGCTTGGTGCCGAGATCCTGGCCGTGTAGGAAGTTTGTGACGCTGTCGCGGGGCGGCAGTAGATGGCGTGGGAGGGCAGCCTTGATGGAAATCTCGAGGTCCGTGGACGCTGCGGTGAGTGCCTGGTCGGTAGGCATCCCGGCGTAGCGAGAGCCTTCGAGTTCGGTGGTCCAGTCGATGTCTTCCCAGAGTCCGGGTTCGTGGTAGCTGGACTCGAACCAAGAGCCGAGCCAGTCGCGCTTCAGATCGTCGGTGACTTGGGGCCACAGAGTGACGGCAGTGACGTAGTTGGCGTCGAGTTCCGGGATAGGAGGGATGCCGGAATTGTGGGCGCTCAGGCCGAATTCGCCAGCCATCCACAGCACTTCGACCGGGCCGGGAATGGCGACCTCCTCGGCGCCGCGCCAGCCTTGCAGGTACAGGTCGCTATGAACAGTGCGGCCGTTGCGGGTATCGCGAAGCTGCCACAGTTGATCGGTATCACGGTCGGACAGATGGGCCAGGATTCCGGCGGGCGCGGTATCGCCGGGCTCGGCGACGACCTCGTACAACGGTTCGTCGAGGTGGTCGATGGATAGGAAATGGACGCGGCTGCCGAGGCGAATCGCATTGTCGCTGGTCTGCGTGTGGCGCAGGATGAACTGGGGCTGCTGCCCGGGGAATCCGGTCGGCAGGGCGGAGGACTCGGCCCGTACCGCCGCCGGGTCCTCCCGTCCCTCCTCGGCGTAGGGGCTGAAGATCCCGGCTATCTCGTCGGACTCGGCAGTGCTGCCGAAGTCTGCGTACCAGCTCCCCCAGTACGGATCGCCGCCCAGGACATCGCGGTGCTGTTGCAGATACACCGACAAGCGGGCATCGGCCTGGCTGATCACTGCGGCCTGCTCGGCGGCTTCGGCGTCGTACTGTGCCGTGGCGTTTTCGACGTAGACGTATGCGTGTCGAGATGCCTCCTCGAACACCGATTCCAGATGGCGGGCATGGGCTCTGATCTGCGCTGGGCCGGTCAGGCTCGCGGTGTTGGGCGTACCAGGATGTGCGGCGATGTCACGTAGAACATCGTCGGTTGTCCGGTTTTCGGCGGTGGCCAGGTCCGACACGGCCCGGCGAAGCACCGCCGGATCGTCGGGGTATTCGATGCTCGCAGGGACGAGCAGCCGAACATCTGAGTCGTTCCGGGTCCAGACGGGGGCACCGCGCCAGGTGCCGTCCTGCCGCCATCCTCGATCGACCAGGTATCCGAAGAGCGCTTGTGAGTTGATCTCGTTGTCGGGCTGGGTCATTCGGTGCAGTTTCCTTTCGGGAGATTGCTACGAGGCAGGGTTGATGGCGGTGATGAGCACGCCCTCGGTGGTGGTCGCGGTGGTCACGATTTGCCGGTAGGTAAACGGTGCGTCGTGGCCGTGGCGGGTGATCAGGTCGACGCGGTAGCGGCCCGGCCCGTCGGCGGTGATTGACAGGCAGTGCTGGGTGCCCGCAGGCACGGTGGTGATACCGGCCTGGAGTCGTTCGATAGAGCCGACGGCTGCGGTCGGCGCGACGAAGCTGCGGGCCGCGGCGGCGTCGCGCAGCACGTAGTAGGCGTAGTCGAAGCCCAGAATGGCGTGCGGCCCAGTGTCGGTGCCGCCGGGCTCGCCGCCACGCACGACGGTGCCCGCCTCGCTGGTGCGGCACGGTCCGCCATCGGCGAACGCCGTGGGAGTCGTGTGGGCCGACAGAGTGGGCGGCGCGGAGCGTGAGGGATTTCCGTTGTGGGAGAACAATATTGCGACCAAGGTCACCACCGCGCCCGCCGCGAGGACACCGGCGGCCACCACGGTGACGCGGTGACGCGATGGCGGGGCGCGATGCGGCCGGTTCGGTCCTTGTGCTCCGTCGTCCTTCGGTGCGTTGCTGTAGATCTCCCGCGGGGGGCGCAGAACCGGGCGGTGACGCCGCGGTGAGGGTGCCGGACCGGAGTGATCGGTTGTGTCGATCATGGGCGGTCACCGCCGGCGGGCATGGGTGGGGCGCGCCGGCGACATGGGCCGCGCCGCCCAGGTCGGCGGCCGCGCCGAGATGGCCGGCTGTCGATGCGTGGCGTCGGCGGCGGTGATGACGCCGTTGTCCACGCGCCAGGTGTCGGCAGGCTCCTCGAGCGGGGCAGTGGTGATGACGCCGTTGTCGATGTGCCAGCTCGATTCGGGCTGTGCGGAAACTGGATTCGGCCTGTGGTCGGTGTGGGACTGGCCAAGGGCGGCGAGTCTGTCCGGGCGAAATCCGGCGAAGTGGCTGTCTCCGGCGAACACGACCGGGGCCGTGGTGTAGCCCATCCCGAGCAGCCAGCGGCGGGCGTCGATGTCGGTGCTGACATCGACCTCGGTGTAGTCGACGCCGAGACGCTCTAGCGAACGTTTGGTCGCGGCACACTGAGGACAGTCCGGCTTGGTGTAGACGGTGATCGGATCGTAGGGATCAGGCATGGCGAGTTCGTCCTTCCGGGCTGGGGTGTTGTTGGGATGCGGGGGCTGGCTTTCCCCGGTCACGGTGACCTCGGCGGGGTCGAAGAGGAGGTAGGTGAGATGGTTGCCGATGTCGGCTTCGCCGCCCTCGACCGTGAGCAGGCCGGCGTAACCCTGCGTTCGGAGGTGGCCGGAGAACAGCTCGCCGCAGCGTTGGGTGATGCGTTTGAGTTCGCCGACCCTTATCTGGTCGCGGTGCAGGATCTCTCGTAGATCCCGCAGGTTGTTGATTCGGATCCAGGACGGGCGTTCGGCGCGCTCGGCCAGATCCTTTTCCGCAGCCAGCACCTGACGGAATCCCGCCATCACCTGATCAAGGGTTGTCTGGTCGGTGAGGTCGATCAGACGTGCGTCGCGGACGGATACGGAGTACAGCACCGGTGTGTCGGTGCCGACCTGACGCGCCCGGTGCCGGGCGTATCCAGCGGCGATATGTTCCTGTGCGAGATACACGCCACTGCCGACCGTGTCCTCTTCGGCCTTTTCGATCCGCTGAATCCCGGATGTGGCTGACCCGTGCCACAGTGTGGCGCTACCCAGCTGTACCTCCGACCACCCTTCGACTAGCGGGCTGGCCGACCGCAGCGGCACTAGTTCCTCAGGTTTGAGACCAGCGGCGAGATGATCGGAGATGTCCTTGCCGACTGCGGCCTCGACGATCTCCACCGAGCCGACCCGTCCCCGCAGGAGCTCCGCGATGGTGACGGCATGACGGCGGCCGGCCTGGTCACGGTCGGTCACGATCACCACCCGTCCCGCCCCAGCCAACTGATCGGCATGCTGGACGCGGAACTTGCCCGCTCCCATCGCATTACAGGTGGCGGTTAATCCAGCCTGGGCTGCGTTGTCGGCGTCCTTCTCGCCTTCGACCAGATGAATCGTCCGGCCGTCGCGTACTGCGGCGATCACCTCGGGCAGTCGGTAGAGCAACGCGGGGAATCCTCCGCGCGCCCAGGTACGCCCGTCCCATCGGTGCTGCCAGAAGACGCGCTCGGTCCCTTTTTCGTGCGGGATGTAGGCGCGGGTGACTCGCCCGGCCGGGGTGCCGTCGGGCAGCCGGTAGTAGTAGCGGGCCGCGATGCGCGGCTGCCCGGTTCGCGCGCCGAGCGAAGCGTCGCGCGGGGTTGGGGGGACCGGGCGCGGCGAGGAGGAACCACGTGCCCGATAAGGGGCGGCGTGGCGGGAGGTAAGGCGGCGTGCATCGTCGAACAGGTCGGGCACGCCCAGACCGATCGCGGCCAGCACCTCGTGATCGGCGCAGCCAGTGAAGCATCGCAGGATGCTGCGCTGCTTCGCCGGGTTGTAGACCAGGCCGAGGCTGGGATCGGAGTCCTCGTGCGTCGGGCAGTTGTAGAGAGTCCAGGCGCCCGAGCGCCTGCCGAATCGCCCAGCGTCCTCCAGGGCCGCGTTGATGCGGTCGAAGGAGGTCGTTGAGCTCATGGCGTTGTTCCACTTATTCCAGTAAGGAGCCCGGAGGTAGGGGCGCGGCCTCGTCGTGGTCGCATCGCTGGGGTGAGGACGCGGAAACCGATGCGACGAGGTGACTTTCCCGCTGGCTGTGCAGCGTCGAGGCTCTTCGTCTGCCGTTCACGGTGCTGTCTTCGCTTCCGTCGATCACCCTATGATTCTACTTATTCTAATGGCTCGCAGCCGCAAGGCCCTCGGCAATCGGAAGGCGACCGCGTGCGAGACGCTACGACAGGCGCTTGCCCACGCCGGCAAAGCCGATCAGGATAATGATCGGTGCGGTGATCAGCACGCCGATCACGAATGCGACGGCCCGCAGGATCGGCCGACCGGCACGGGCTTTGGTGGGCCAGGGGCCGGTGAAGCGCACAATCGCCAGGACCGCGGCAACGATGAGTAGGACCGCAGGATAGACCAGCAAGATCGACATTGGATCCTCCTCCTTATTCCAATGGTTCCAGAGTGTAGAGCGCTGGGGCCACATCAGGGAAGAGGTTTGCGTCAGATGCGTGAACCTCCTGGTCCGGGGCACGGCCGCGCTTCTGGTGGCCTGATAGGGAACTACGATATGGGATGCGTGGGAGTGACTGTAGCTCAATAGAATTGACCGGGCGACCACAGCTGACGGCGCCCGTTGCTACCGATCATTGTCTGTCGGCGGTACATAATCGGCCTTCTTGGTGACGGCGTCCTCGGCCCAGTCAGCCCAGTCCGGCCAGTCATCCCGGTCCGCCCACCACGCATCGCGCGCCTTGTCCCAGATGGCAGGGGTGCAGGTGAATCCGCGTTTGATCCGACCTCGAGGAACTGCGGGCGGCAGGCGGCGACCCGTGGGCAGACGGTCTGGGGCCGGTGGGAAGTCTTCAGCTTTTCGCAGGCGGTGGCGTTTGCGGGTGGAAGCGGTCTTGTCGGCCAAGGCGGCTTCGAGCCAGTCGGACCACGCAGGGTAGAGGTCGCGGTCGGCGATCCATTTCTTCTTGGCCGCTTCCCACACTGGGTCGCTGATGGAGAGACCGCGTCGTTGGCGCCGCCAACCCGCGGAGGGGTCGATTCGAGGCTGCTCGTCCACCCGTTCCCTTCCTCCAGTGATTCCAACGGCCGGAGGCAATGGTACCTACGGGCACTGGGTTCGGCGGCACTCAACATCGTCAGTACGAATGAGCCGTTGTGGCGTCGGGTGCCGTACCGGATCGCGGGTTTGAAGCGCCTGTGGTTCGGCGCACAATAGGCGTGCGGTGCCCGGTGTAGTTCATCGTCCCGCAGGCGCTCTGCCCGATCCAGGAAGGGGCTCCGGATCGGACAGTGCGCATTCACGATGATATTCGCGCCGTGCAGTGGGCGACATCGCCTGTCAGCGGCGACTGAGAAATCCCCGTGCCCTCCTGGACCGGCTGCTCCACCGCTCAATCGTCATCAACCTCGACGGCGACTCCTACCGCCTGCGCGACCACGAAGCCGCCGCCGACAACCTCCGCCGAGCCACCACCGGACACCGCGAACCCCTCTAATCGACTTCGCTCACGGGTGAGAAACTTCGGCGAGCGCAGGCTGGACTTCGGCGAGCGCCGTCAACAGAAGGGTGAAGTTCTCGAGCGCACTCTCCGCGTCGACACACCGGCCGATCGCCGACCTAACTCGCTCCGGTCGGCGACAAGGCAAGCGGTTTGAAACCCGAGGCAAAAGACAAGCTCTGAGACTGAGGGGCCGCCCGGCTCAGGTTGCTTTGCGTGCGCGTGCAGTGATGAGGCGGCCGGTGTGGCGGTGTACGTGTCCGTCGATGGTGGGGATGCCGAGGGCCTCCGCGAGAGTGGTGGCGTATAGGTCGGTGGCGGTTTCGACGAGGTCGCTGAGGGAGGCGATGGTGCTGCGGGCCTGGTACCAGGCTGCGGTGTAGGTGCCGAGGCCTGCGAGCAGGGCCGGCCACCATCCGGTCCATGCGCCCACGAGGGTGTAGAGCAGGCCCCAACCCGCGAGGACTGTCGTTCGATCGAAAGCTATACGCGCGGCTGTGATGTCGGCGCGCATTGTTTCGGGCAGCAGCGGCCACAGTCGGGGCCACGTGCTGCTCAGGTCGATGCCGTACTGGTTGTCGATGCGGGTGGCGGTGGCGGCGACCCTGTCGCCGATCCACGTGGGCCGCTGCGGTGGAGCCAGGCAGATTCTGTTTCGACGCTGCTGGGCGTCGTCCGGGTTGCGGCGGTTCCACCAGTACAGCAGCCGCATCGACAGGGGTGGTTGCCCGGGCGGTGGGGTGGCGCCGAGCGCGGAGTGTTGCGCCGCATTCCAGCGTTGGGTGCGCCACCAGGTCAGGGGCTTCCCCAGCCAGTTCAGGCGCTCCGCCAGCCATAGGCGCGTGATCAGCCAGCTCGCGGCATTCGCGGTCAGACCCGCCGCCGCGGCCGCGAGCAGGACCGCCGTCGCGGCTAGTGCGACCGCGACATTGCCGTGGCTGGTCAGGGTCTGGGCACGGCCGGTCAGTTGAGTGCTCACAGAGGTCGTGTCGTTCCATGCCTTCCCGCGCGTCAGATACGCGCAGGCGGCTGTGGCAAGCAACAAGAGCCCTGGAAGGACGAGCAGGGTCAGCCATTTGTCGGCGAGCTTCTTGGCGAGCTCACCCATGAAGGAGGACACCGAGGTCGCCCCCTAGACCAGCGCCATATTGCGTGAAGTGGCGCGGTCACGGTGGCACTCGGGGACGGGTCCGCCCGGGGAACGCCGCGCTTGCCGTCCGCACTGTGGGTCGCGGGGGCATTCGTAGAGTTCCGAGATGGGTTTTCCGCCGGCCGTTCCCGGCAGGCCGACCCGTTCGTCCAGATCGGGGGCATCAAGATCGCGTCGCAGTACGGTTATCGGATCGGTGATGTCGATTCCGGCGGCGGCGGCCGAGATCAGACTCTCCAATTCGCTTGCCCGGCCTTTGACGGCCGCGGCCTGCCGCAACTCGGGCAGGGTTTCACACAGTTGGGCCAACCCGATCGCGACCATTTCGATGTCACCGGCTCTATGTTTGTCATCATCTTGGCATGGACGTAACTAGTATCGGACAACGCTGGCCAGGTAGCGGATAAACCGGCGAGACTGTAGCGGGGCCCGCGCTGACAGGGGGTCGATCGGTGACGACGTTGATGAGCATGGGGCGGTGGCTCGCGACGCTCCGCGCTGCGAACTCGCTTCGAAGTGCTATCCGCACAAGCAATCTGGAGCAGGTCAACCGCGCAATCGTCGGGTTCACGGGCGTGCTGGAAACCCTTCCCACCGCCGATGCGGACCGGGCCGCCTTGCTGAACAATCTGGGATATGCGTTGCTAATCCGGTTCCTACAGGCCGAGGACCCGGATGACCTGGACGAGGCGGCGCGCCTCATCGGGTTGGCCGTGAACGACGACCCCGCAAATGCGTTGTACCTGAACAACTTCGGGGATGTTCTGCTGACGCGGTTCGAGTGGTCCGAAGACACGTCCGACCTGGATGAGGCGGTTCGAACCGGGCGCTCGGTCATGGCCCGCGCAAGTCGTTCGGGAGTCATCGATCGGAGGTTCCGTCGCCGGTTGCGCCGTGCGCGTTCGATTTTGGCCGGAAGACTCGGTCCCCGCGATCGGCTGGCATATCTGATCCACCTCGGGAGGGCGTTCCAGGCCCGGTTCGAGCGGCTCGGGGACGTCACAGACCTCAACGAGGCGGTACAGGTCGGACAACAGGCCGTCGACGCCACTCCCAGCGACCACTCCGATCGGGCGGTGTCCCTGAACGGACTCGGAAACGCGCTGCGAGCTCGTGCCGAGTTGCTCAGGGATCCAGCCGATCTGGACGGTGCGGTCCAGGCGCTGCGGCGGGCCGTCGACGCCGTCTCCTCTGACAACTCGCTCTTGGCTATGTGTCTGACCAACCTCGCAAATGTGCTGCTGACCAAGTTCGGGTCGTCCCGGGATACAGCTGACTTGGACGACGCGATACAGGCTGGACAGCGGGCTGTTGACATCGTCCCCTCGAACCACCCTGCAAGGGCTACGTGCATGAACACATTGGCAGTCGGGTTGGTGACCAGGTTCGGGTGGTCCGGGGATTCGGCTGATCTGGACAATGCGATAGACGCCGCAGAAATGGTCGTCGCCCTCGCCCCGATCGGCCACCCGCAGCGGGCGACGTGGCTGAGCAACCTCGGAAGCATGTCGCTGACCAGGTTCGGGCGGCTTGAGGATTCGGCCGATCTGAATAATGCGCTTCGGTTCGGGCAGGAGGCTGTCGACGCTGTCGCCATGGGCGACCCCGACCGACCGGGCTATCTGAGTAACGTCAGCAACGCCTTGCTGACCAAATTCGAATGGTCCAGATCTGCGGCTGATCTGGATGACGCGGTGCGATTCGGGCAGGAGGCTGTCGATGCTGTGGCCGTTGGCGACGCGAACCGAGTGGCGTCCCTGAACAGCCTCGGGAATGCACTGCTGACCAGGTTCGAGCGATTCGGAGCTGCGGCTGATCTGGATGACGCGGTGCGGTTCGGGCAGGAAGCTGTCGATGCTGTCGCGGTGGGTGACCCGGACCGGGTGGCCTGCCTAAACAACCTCGCGAACGCCCTTCAGGCCCGGTTCGACGCGACCCGGGATCCGGCCGATCTGGACGCCGCGCTTCGAGCCAGACAGCTCGCCGCCGACGCCGTTCCCCCACACCACCGGGACCGCGCAAGATATCTGTGCTACATGGGAAGCACGCTGCTGACCAGGTTCGAACACCTCGGGCACACGGCGGATCTGCGCGATGCCGTACGAGCCGAGCAGCAAGCCGTCGACGCCGCTCCCCTGGACGACTGCGACCGACCCAGGTATCTGGACAGCCTCGGGACCGCTCTGAGAGCCAGGTTCGAGCGATTCGGAGACTCGGCCGACTTGGATAAAGCAGTCGAAGTCGAACAACAAGCTGTCGATGCCATCACCGACCCCAACCGGCCGGGCTACCTGAGCAACCTCGGGAATGCATTACTGACCAGGTTCGAGCGGTTCGGAAACTCGGCTGATTTAGACCGAGCGGTAGCAGCCGAGCAGCAGGCCGTTGACACGATCACCAACCCAAACCGTGCGGGCTACCTGAACAATTTCGGGAATGCGCTGCTGATCAGGTTCGAGCGGTCCGGAAATCCGGCCGATCTGGACAAGGCGGTACAGGCTCATCGAGAAGCCGCTACCGCTACCGCCGTTGATCACCCCGAGTCGCCGAAATACCTCAACGGCCTCGGAGTAGCACTCCGGACCAGATTCGACTGGGACGGGGACTCGGTTGATCTGGACGATGCGGTACGAGCCGAGCGGGATGCCGTCGATGCCACTCCCGTCGACCACCCAAGCCGATCGGGGTACCTGAGCAATTTCGGGAACGCATTGCTGACCAGATTCGAGCGATTCGAGGACTCGGTCGATCTGGACGATGCCATACGCACCGAGCAGGGTGCCGTTGATGCCGCTCCTGCCGACCACCCCGACCGGGCGATGTATCTGAACAGTCTCGGGATCGCGTTGCGCGCCCGATTCGAGCGAGCGGGCGATCCGGTCGATCTGGACGATGCGATACGAATCGGACAGCAAGCCGTCGATGCCGTCGCCTCGGACCACCCTTACCGGGGGAAGGCTATGAGCAACTTCGCCGACGCTCTTCGTGCCCGATTCGAACGGTCCGGGGATCCGGTCGATCTGGACGATGCGATACGAGCCGGACAACAAGCCGTCGAAGGCACCGCGATCGACCACCCCGACCAGTCAGCGCTTCTAAACAGTCTCGGGATCGCGTTGCGGGCAAGGTTCGAACGAATCAGGGATCCAGCTGACCTGAAAGCGGCCGCGCTCGTGCACAAGCGGGGTGCAGGCATTCAGGGCGCATCACTGCCGATGCAGTGCAACAACGCCGCCGGTTGGGGGGAATCGGAGGGGATGCTCGGTCGCTGGGATACCGCCACGATCGCCTATCGGCAGGCGGTAGAGCTGCTTCCGCAGCTCGCCGGTCGCGAGTTGGCTCGCACCGATCAAGAACACCGGCTCGGTCAGTACACCAACCTCGCCACTCGGGCCGCCGAGGCCGCTTTGCACACAGGAGACGCGCCTGCGGCGTTGGGGTTGCTTGAGCAGGGCCGTGGTGTCTTGCTGGCCCAAGCACTGGAAGTGCGCGACGACCTTGCAGCGCTACGGGAGAAGAAGCAGCTCGAACTGGTTGCACGCTTCACCCGCGTTCGTGACGCATTGCAGCGCGAACCCACTCTTGTCGCCGCTGTGGCGGCCACACTTGCCAGTCGCGATGAGGCTTTGCATGAAAAGCGTCGCCGACTTGAGGCCGAGCGGGTCGCCGTGCTGGCCGAGATCCGGAAACTGCCGGGCTTTGAGACATTCTTATTGCCTCCGAATGCCGCCGAACTGGGTGTGCTGGCCGTGCCCGGGACGATCGTCGCTGTAACTGTCAGTGCCACCGGAGGTACCGCACTACTGTGCACCGCCCACCACGATCGCTCCGGCAACCTCATCGGCCGGGTGG
The DNA here is from genome assembly GCF_019038435.1 of Nocardia alni. Classification (GTDB taxonomy): domain Bacteria; phylum Actinomycetota; class Actinomycetes; order Mycobacteriales; family Mycobacteriaceae; genus Nocardia; species Nocardia alni. Next base: position 66,432 of record NZ_JAGPOX010000012.1, on the reverse strand, counting down.
AGCGGGTAGATCTTCCGGGCGCCACCGAATCAGCCGTGCTGGCGCAACTCGCCGTGTTCCGGGCAGCCACCATGCCGCGTGCCTGGGGTCGCGATGAAAAGTTGCGCGCTGTGCTCGGCTGGCTGTGGGAAAACATAGTCGGCATCGTCCTGGACAAGCTCGGCCGCGACATCACCCCGCACTCGGAGGCACCGACGCCGCTACCCCGCCTCTGGTGGATGCCGACCGGACCTCTCGTTGTGCTGCCCTTACATGCCGCGGGCCGGTACCCCAGCATCGAGGAGGCCGAGCAGGGTGTCCAACCTTGGGGCGCATTGGATTTGGTCGTATCCTCCTATACGCCCACCCTGCGGGCACTGCAGCACGTCCGCGGCCGGCACGCACACGACGCCGCGGGGCAATGCCCGCTCATCGTCGGTGTGAATGTCACACCCGAACGCGACGGAACCTTCTACCCAGCCCTGAAGTCCGCGGTAGCGGAAGCCGAGCGTGTCCGCGAAATACTCGCCGCGGTAGACCCCGTTCTTTCCGACAACCAGGCCACTCGCGCCGAGGTTCTGGAGCGGCTCCCACAGACCGATATCGCCCACTTCGTATGCCACGCAGCCACCGATCCCTACGATCCGTCGGCCAGCCACCTCGTTCTGTACGACCAGAACCTGTCCGTCGTCGACCTCGTCGAACTGCGCCTCGCGGAGGCGCAATTGGCCTTCTTGTCCGCATGCGGTACCGCCGACCCCGGCGGCACCCTGCTCGATGAGGTGATTCACATCGCCGGCGCTTTCCATCTCGCCGGTTTCGCCCACGTCATCGGGACGCAATGGCCGATCAGTGACAGCATCGCCGAAAGTCTCACCGAAACCATCTACGCCAGCCTCGCCGGCGACCCGGCCTGCGCCGCCCGTGCCGTCCACGCCGCCGTGCATCCCCTCTATCAGAAGCGCCCCGCCGAACCACGGTGCTGGGCCGCATATATCCACATCGGCCTGTGACCGTGCGTGGCTGGGTAGTAGCGAGGCGGCGCGGGAGCCGTGCGCACCGTGCGACGCATGCCGCTGACAGCCGCCGATCGGGACGGCGAAGTCCGCGGTGACTATCGGCTCAACAACGTCCATTGGCATCTCCCACAACGCCGAGACCTGCTTGGTTACATCGGATTCCAGATAGATGCTGGGTAGCACTGCGCTGGAATGATCCGTACCGGGAGAATCACCACGGCTCCACTGCGTCCCGTCCCACCAATACACAAAGGTCAAACAGCGGGTTTTGACGCGCGAGTCCAGCACATAATCAGTTACCCACTCCGGAGCGCCGCTTTACGTCCTACCCTGCATGGGCTTGAGTCGAGGTCCGTCGCCGCGGGCTCCGAGATGGCGGGGCGGGTGGGGAGCTCAGCAGCGGCTTGCCACCATAAGCACCCTTGTCTGGTCGAACGTACTCATCTGCTGCGTTTCGGTCGTTCGACGGGGCGTAAGTTGAAGCCCGACAACCGATCTCCCTAATCATCCGGTACTGTCCAATATCGCCCCGTACTCCGAGACCGCCATCTCTGTCGTCGTCCGACGGTGCAGTGTGGGTGGCGAGGGGTCGGTCCGCGGCGTCGTTAAGATCGTCACATGCCCCTTCGAGGTGACCCGTCCACTCCGGTCGTGCGATGAGCGCGAGAGCCTCAAGCGGCGGAGCTGCGGGTGCGTCTGGCGTCCGATTCCAGGATCGCGTGTTTGCGTGGGCCGCCGCGCCGATGGTGGCCGAAGAGTCGACGCTGATTCCGCTGGTGGCTGGCACGGTGGTGGGTGTCGGCGCGCAGACCGGGTTAGCTGTGGACGATGTCGCGGTCGTGACCGATGCCGGCGACTATGCACTGTTTCAGGCAAAAGTGGGATTGAAGCTGGGCACCACCGAGGACGGTCCGCTTGCCAAGGCACTTGCCCAAGCGGTCACCCAATATCTTGCAGATGCTGTGCCGCAGCGCGCGGGAGGCTCCCGCCCGATCGACTCTCATCGTGACAAACTCGTGCTTTGTACCGATACCTCTGCGCCTGCCACCGTACGCGAGGATTTGGCCAGTGTGATCTCGCGCATCGGATCCGCAACGCCAGGAACACCATTCGACCATAACCTGACCGGACCGGAGGAGAAAGCGCTCAACGTGGTGCTTGCGCACGTTCGCCGGCTGTGGACAACAGGTGGACGTGGGGTGCCGGATGAAGAGGACCTGCGGGGTTTTTTTCGCGCTCTGCACATCCTCGTGCTCGATATCGAGCCCGGCAGAAGAGATCATCAAGCAGCCGTGACGGCACTGGCACGAGGACTACCCAACGCGGCAGATGCTGCGCTGGCCTACGACGTTCTTGTCGGCGAGGGCCTTGCCGCGGCAACCGCGCAAGAGTGGCGGCACCGGCCCGAGGTTGGTCTCGCCCTATCGCGAGCAGCAATAGCACTGTCGCCTCCTGTGAGATTCGCGGCGGACATCGCCACACTCCGGCAGCAATCCGCGACAAACCTGAAGTTGTTGCAGGCCGACGCCCAGCTCCCGGTGCCCGGCGGCCTATACATCTCCCGGGCAGCCGCTACCGACCTCATCGCCGACGCCGGTCATGAGAACCTACTGATCGTGGGCGATGCGGGTGCCGGCAAGTCTTCGGTCGCTCAGCAGTTTGCGGCCGACCGCGAGAAAGTCGGGGAATTGGTGGTCCTGCGTGCCACCGATATAGCCGGGATGAACCCGCTCCCTCTTTCCGCGCCGTTGGAGCACATACTCGATGCCTGGGTCGGGCTGCCCGGCGTGGTCCTGATCGACGGTGTCGATGCGCTGCGCGGCTCCACAAACCGGGACTTCCTCAGTAAGACGATCGATGCGCTGAAGGGATCCCGCTGGCAGATCATCGCCACAGTACGAACGTTCGACGCCCGCAACAACCGCCAACTGCAACGAACGTTTCGGGGTACGCCGATATCGTCACGTCTCGAGGCACGCGACGACCGACTCGCGGCTGTGCGCCATTTACTGGTCGGCGACCTCACGGAGACCGAACTCGACGAGGCGATCCGTCCCCCGATGGCTCTGGCAACGCTGCTCGCCGAAGCGAACCCGGAACTTCGTCGCCTGCTGCGCAATCCGTTTAATCTCCGGCTCGCCGCCGAACTGGCCGACGGGCTCCCACAAACTCAACACGCGCAATTGGTCTCGGTCCACAGCCGTATCGGACTGCTCGAAGAATTTTGGTCTTGGCGAATTCGTGACGAGGACACGACCGCCCGCGAAACGCTACTGGCGCGTCTGTGCCGGGCCATGACGGACCAGCGCGGCCTTGAAGTGGCGCAGGAAGAACCTCATGTCCTTTCCACCGAGTCCCCAGTACTTGACGACTTGCTCAGCAGAGGCGTGCTACGCAACGAGGGCGGGATTCTGCCCGGTATCCGGCCGGTGCTGTCGTTCACCCACAACATTCTGTTCGACTACGCCACGGCCATCTACGTGCTCTTGTCTCCAACCGACCAGGACGGGCTTGTTCACACGCTGGACACGGATCCGACGCTCCCGCTCATTGCAAGGCCGAGTTTCGAGATCCTGGTAGACCTGCTCTGGAATCGCCGCGACGCCGGAATCTTCTGGCCGGTGTGCCGGGCTGTGGCGGCCTCCCCTCACCTTCTCGCGTCGCTGGCCTTCGCGTCACGGATCGTGAACCTGGTTCGTCGACCCGACGATTTACTCCCGCTCGCACCTACCCGCGGTGACACAGACGTCTCGACCGCCATGACACCGACACAGCGTTTGGTCAGTCAACTGATCGGCGCGTTCCGCTCCGCCGCAGTATTACCCGACGAGTCCGCGGCCATTGTTCCGCTGGCGAGCCTTGCCCGCCGATTGGCCGAAAACTCCCCCTCATCCGATATCGACGGGTTCTTGGCCATAGCTCTTGTCGACGTTTTGCAGGGCCGCGCTCCCGCCGTTGCATTGGGTCCGTCCCTTGATGACAGATGCCGGGCTGTGGCTGTCCTTCTCGATCGATGCCGGACCGAGCCCGAACGGATGGAATCTCTCGCCGGCGCGACTGCACGGCAGCTCCAGCACCTCGTCGCGATAAGCGAGGAGGTGCGCAGAGCCGTCGCGCGGCTTCTCGATGACAGCGAGGCGCTGGCTCAGTGGGGTGGAACCGTCGTCACCTGGCTTGCCGAATGCGTCGCACCCACAGCGTCCCAGGACCCGGCGCTGACGCGTCGCATGGCGTCAATCGTGATGACGCTGAAGGAGACCCGCGACGAGCAAGTGCCACTCGGCGGCGGGGGAATCCTGTCCTTGAACGAATCCCGTCGCCAACAAGCAGATCACGGCGCCTTCATGCTGGCCGAAAAATTCGGAGATGTCTGCGCCGCCGACCTACCCCTGGCAGCGGAGATTTTCTGCGACTTCACCGACAACGAAGACGGCTCACAGGAACAGACGACGTGGCCCATCACCGTCGCGGGCGCCTCTGGGTTCCTGGTGCATGGGCTCGATCTATCTTTGACCCGTCTCGACTCCGGCACAACAGCTGCCGCAGCCCTCTCGAACGCACTGGCCCAAAGCCAGCCGCAGCAGACAGAGCCCGCCATCAGGGTGCTGGTCGGACGACTTCACAACAGCTCTGCCTGGGCTGCCGTGCTCACGTCCCATGGAGATCCCACAGCGCTGGGTCGCACGGTACTACCAGCGCTGGAGACCGGATCACTGCTGACGCACCCAGACACACATCCGGCCGCAGCCCGCCTACTTGCAGCACTTGTGAACGACGACAGCATTCCCCCTGACAGCCTGGAGGCAGCCGTGGCCGAAGCGGTCGCGCTCGCCGAACGCAACGGCATACACCATCAGGTAGGTGATGTCCTGATCGGGATCCTGACACCCGACAGGATCATCGACCCTGTTTTGGGAGCCAGACGCTCAGCTCTCGGCGATGCCCCACCCGACATCCCGCAACCGGTCACAATCGTCGGGCGAACCACACCCTGGACGATCATCGACTCCGTGCTGGACTCCGGCGCCACGTTGGCCCCCACCGTCGAGACCGCCGCACGCACCTTACACACGGAGTTGAACCTCGCCCGCCCCGACGGAAACCCATCGACGGTCACCCGCCCCGAGATGACCGAAGCATTTCTGCGGACCGATCAAGCCTTCGTGGAAGCAGAATCAGTACCCGACCAACTCCAACAGCTACTCATCGACGCAGCAACGGTGCTCGCCCGCGCCGACGAGATCACACCCGGAACTCCGGTCGGGGACCGGGTTGTCGCGATCCTCGTTACGGCGACCGCAAGCCCGAATGCAGGATCGTTCTGATGGCAGTCGTCTGGGGGCCCGGGATGCGGGACATGGCCGTCGGGGGTCTCATTCACTTGCTGAACCGGCCGGCATGGAGAGAGTCCGACCACGGACCCGACATACACCGGATCGTCAACAACGCGCTGCACGACGACAGCGAGGTCGTCCGGATGGTCGCCGCTCGAGCCGCGCGTCTCGTACTCGCCGATTCGACTCCACCACAGCGGGTCAGAGCATTGGGCGGCCTCCTCCTCGCCGAAACCAACACAACGGTCCAGACCGTTCTGATTTGCCGTCTTGCGGAGGAACTCGGTTCGGCACCTACCGAAGTCGACGCCGTTCTCGAACGTTTCGCATCCAGAGACGACCGGCCCGACGCCACCAGCGAACTCGGCCGAGCATACGTGAGCACCCTCAGCTTTCTCGCGGTCGACCAGCAAACCCCATTCGCGACCCGAACCATCGAAACATGGATGCGGACTGCACCCACCTTCGCCGACGAGGCCCAATTCGTGGCCCAATGCACCCGCGAATACTTGACACCGGGCGAGGAATCCACCCAAAGCCGAGTGTTCAAGCTGCTGACACAGGCCGCCGACAGCGCCGCGGAACGCTGGGGCCGCCACCCCGAACAGCTTCTGGCCACTGCCGAGCTTTCCGAGGACGAGCGCTCCGAACTCCAGGGTGCGGCGAAGATCGCGGACACGGTAGCCCAACAACTCTTCTTCGCCAGCGGAGCGTTCCAACACCAGCACAAGCAAGGCCCTCCGGCAGGGCCCAATCTGACGAATTTCGCCGACCTCGCCTTTCCGATCCTTGCGAGGTGCGCGGTCACATGGATTCCGCATTCGGTCCACTATGTCGTCGAAACCATGAAATTCCTGGCCCCGCTCGACGAAAAAAGAGCCCTGATCGCCATCAGCGATGCCATAAACGGCAATGGAGCGTACGCCCAGGACCGTATCGCCAGCGACGCGGTAGTCCCACACCTGACACACCTCCTCACCCATCACCGCCCATTGGCGCTGCACGATCATGACGGAGCAGCAGCCTTCCAACACCTACTCGCCACGTTCGCCGCAGCGGGAAACGAGGACGCGCTCGTCCTCGCCTACACCTTCGCAGACGTCTTTCGGTGAAACCTGCAATAAGCATTTCCGGATGCTGTCGACGGTCAATCTGGCGATAGTTATTCATAGTGAGCGATAATGGCTCCCCTTTATGTCAAGTGGCGGTTGGGAGTTCGCCGTTAGACTGGGTGGCGGTAGGTCCGGGTTGTGGCTTGTCCGAAGGATCGGTGTGCGGGGTAGGGCCGGTCGCGCTGGAGTCAGTAGTCGCCCCCGAGTGCCCTCCCGGGCTTGCCGCGTCTCGTCGCCGCTGGTCTGTGAGCATCCGCTGGTAGACGACGTTGGACAGGCGTCGTTTGAGGGCCCGCATCGCCTCCATCGAGGTTTTCCCGGCAGCCTTCTTTCTGTCGTAATAGACCCGGCCTGCGGTCGGGTGACGCAGCTGGACTACTGCCATGGTGTGCAGGACGTGGTTGATCTTGCGGTTGCCGGCCCGGGACAGTCGGTGTCGCTTCTGATCTCCCGATGACGCGTCCAGGGGCGCGGCGGGGTTCCAGGACGCGAACCGGTCCCGGGAGGTGAAACGGTAGACGCTGTCGGTGTCAGCGAGAAGCCGTGCCGCACCACAGGGCCCGATGCCGTTGAGGTCCATCAGGGTCGATCCGCGCGCGAGGACCAGTTGTTTGAGTTCTTTGTCCGCCGCTTTGGTTTTCCGGTCGACGACCTCGAGGTCGTCGATCAGTTCGCTCACCAGCCGCAAACGGACCCGGGCCGCGGCATCGCCGGGTTCGATGATCTCGGCCAGGGCGCGGGCCTGCATGGCGGAGAGAAACCGTTTGGCGCCTCCGGGCACCAACTCCAGCAGCAGGCGGTGGATCCGGTTCAACAGCTCGGTGTGGGCCCGGCCGAGTTCGTCACGACGATCGACCAGCAGGCCCAACGCGAGCAGCTCCGGATCCGCCTGCACCCGCCGCAGATTCGGCGACCGCAACGCCGCCAACGCGACCGAATGCGCGTCGACTGGATCGGTTTTGCGGCCGTTGCCGGTGGCGAACACCCGCACCTGCGCCGAGAGTTTCGCGGGCACATCGATGACGGTTTCCCCGTCGGTGACCAGCCGGTGCGCCAGGTGCCGGCCGACACCGTTGCAGCCCTCGATCGCCCACACCCGCTCGGGGAATCGTTGTGCGGCGGTGAGCATGTCACCGTATCCGGCGGTGTCGGTGCCGTAACGACCGGTCGCGAGGATGCTCGCGTCACGGTCGATGAATTCGATGGTGGCCGAGCGTTTGTGCGGGTCCATTCCGATGATGACCGGCATCGGTATCCTTCCAGATCGACGGATAGGTATCCGTGCAGGAAGGCACCGCTACTTCGAGCCAGGGCAAACCCCTTTCCAGCCACGCCCGTACGGTAACCCGATGGGACGCAAGCCATTAGCGAGCCACACCGATCACACTGGCGGGCAGCCGCATAGGGAGCCTCCCACCGGGTACCTGGGACTGATCCTGGCCGGGATCAAGCCCTACCACCAGTCTTAAGTAGCCGCATATCGCTCATTCTTTAGACGCCCACCGAATCCCGGTGGGGTTGCCACTGCGGCCAGTCGACTCCCGCCACGTGGCTGCTGATGGGAAGTTGCAGCTGGCCGCCGACAATCGTCCTGGTTACGGGTGCTGACCTATAAAACTGACGGAGATGCTTGACACTCGGATCCCTTGAACAGTAGGGAGATTCGGGTGAGTGAGCTTGTCATGGACCGCGAGGTGCGTCGGTGCCTGGCGGTCCTTCGTCATGTCGAGGAAGTCACCGGCAACGTCGCGATGACCTGTCGGTACTTCGGAATCAGCCGCCCCACGTACTACACGTGGCTGCACCGGTATGAGAACGAGGGCGTCGATGGGCTGCGTGAGCGATCGCGGCGCCCGCGGACCAGCCCGACCGCGACCCGCGCCGACGTCGTCGAGAAGATCATCCATCTCCGGCAGCACTACCACTTCGGGCCGGACAAGATCCGCATGTACCTCGCGCGCTACCACGACATCCAGATCAGCAAATCCGGGGTATGGCGCATCCTGAAGCGCCTCGACATGGGTCGGCTCCCGGCCTCCCAGCGTTACAAGCGGCACGACCGCCGCTGGAAACGGTACGAGAAGCAACGCCCTGGCCATCACGTGCAGGTCGACGTCAAGTTCGTCGAACCCCTGCCAGGCAAGGCCGGTACCCCGACGGTGAAACCGGTTGGCCGGCGCGGGAAGTTCTACCAGTACACCGCGATCGACGACTGCACCCGGCTGCGGATCCTGAAGATCTACCCGCGCAACAACCAGAAGACCGCGATCCAGTTCCTGGACTACGTCGTGTCGCAGCTGCCGTTCGCGGTCGAGACGATCCAAACCGACAACGGGGCGGAGTTCCAGTCCGGGTTCCACTGGCACGTGCTGGACAAGGGCATGAACCACGTCTACATCAAGCCGCGAACGCCCCGCTTGAACGGCAAGGTGGAGCGCTCGCACCGGATAGATGCCGAGGAGTTCTACCGGCTGCTCGAGGGCGTCGTGATCGACGACGTGAACGTCTTCAACGCGAAACTCAAAGAGTGGCAGGACTATTACAACTACCACCGGCCCCACGGCGGCCTGGACGGCCAGACCCCGTATGAGAGACTTCAGCAGAAGACACAATCCGGGATCCGGGCGTAGTCGATCTCCGTCAGCCGCACAGGTCAGTGCTTGGTCTGCCCCGAAGGATATCGATAAGTTCCGCCGGCTCGGGCTGGGGTGTCGCCCAGCCACCAATACCCCGGCTCCTACCGACGATGGCTCATTTCGTATTCGTTGGAGCTGGTTCCAACCGATCCAGCGCCAACTCCCATGGAAAATCTGCGCCGCTGCCACCACCGAGACCATGTGGTCCTTCCTCACCGAGGAGAATCTGCACGCCGGCGCCGCGAAGGATCTCCACACTGCGTGAAAACGCTGGATGCTTGGCTTGTGCCTCGTTCAGAAATGGCAACGCTACCAGCGGCAGGCCCTTGCCGATTGCCTCAGTGATCAGCCCGAGTGGCAACGTGTCGCTGATGCCGGCGGCCCACTTGTTGATCGTGTTGGAGGTAGCCGGTGCTACCAGCATGGCGTCTGCCGGTGGCAGTACGTCGGGCCGCCCGGGCAGCTTGTAGTTGGTTCGGATCGGGTTTCCGGTGAGTTCAGTCAGTGTGTTGGTTGAGTCGGCCAGCCAGCGGTCCGCGGTCGCTGTCAGGATCAGGCATGTATCCCAGCCTCGGTCGATCGCGCTGGTGATCAAGGTCTGGATCTTCAGGACCGGCGGAGCGGCGCATCCGATGACATACAGAACTGGCATACCGCTCATCGAACCACGCCGGATCGCTGGGCCAATCCTTGAAGGGCCCAAGACCCGCTGCCTTTCGCTTGGTGCAGCATGTCACCGATCAGTTGTCGCGTCGCAGGTCGGCAGTGAACTTCTTGCGGCGCATGGCGTTCGGCGTCCAGCAGGTAATCCAGGGCATGGTCATCTTGGTGGAGACCGTGGTGGGCCACAGCGGTGTCGATGAAGTGATGCGTTCTACGTTCACGGGACAGCGCGGCCAACGCATCAGGAGTGATACGGGCGGCGGCGTCGATGGCAGCGCTGTACTCACCGAACTGACCCAGCACCGACGCTTCGTGCAGCAGACAGTTCGTTATACCGAAGCAGGTATGGAAGTCGTTCCGATTGTCGCCGGTACGTCCGGCCGCTTCTTTGGCTTCGGCAATCAAATCCCTCGTGGTGCTGATATTTTCAGTTGCCGCAACGGCAACGGCGGCCTTCAGGAACATGCTGCCGTAAACCGACCATCCCGGTGGTCCGAGGGCTTGCAGCTCGGCGGCGAATGTCTCGGCGGTGCTGATCGACAGCTCCGCACCCGCTTGTGCTTGTCCCTGACCGAACATCGCGTAGGTGAACATCTGAGCTGCCAGCCCGATCGAGGCCGCGTCGCCGCTCCGATGAGCGGTGGTCAGGGCGCGATCGGCAGCGTGCCAGGCCAGTGTCGCATCCGAGAATTTCATCAGCACCAGCGCCGTCACATGGTAAATGCTCGACAATGTGGCAAGCGCCGCTTGGTCGTTGGATTGGGCTGCTCGTTGACCCTCGAGGATCAGATCCGGGAGGACCCGGCCCAGAGTTGAGTAGTGCGCCGCTTGATACGCCTCGAAGCAGTAGTCGGCACGGCGGGCGAGCGAGTGTAGATCAATCGGCTCAGCGGTGGCGTGGACGCCGGTGATGACGTCCGGCCGCAAAAGAGTATCGCGAATCAGTGCGATTTCGGTGGCGTCGACGCATTCCCGACGGGGCATCTCCGCACCAAGGAGTACCTCGAGTGGGATCGACAGCGCCGATGCAACCCGCTCCAGCACGCTGATACGCGGATCTGCCTGTCTGTCACCGGATTCGAGCTTCTGAACCCACGATTTCGAGCCAGCGAGCCGAACGGCCAAGTCGCTCTGTGTTAGACCGCGCCGATCGCGCCAATACGCGATCCGCCGGGGGATGCCGTCGATGTCCATAACGATTCAATCCTCCCGGGCCGGATCACGCCAACAGGCACACAGTTCGTGTGCCCTGGTAGCCATCGGTTCTTCATAGCGTTGACGACATGGATCCCTTGCCGCTCACAGCCAAACGGTTCGATACCAGGGTATATCCGGCCCGGGTATCGGAGACGGTCGAACGTGTCCGAAGTGGGCCAGGGCAGACCAGAGGTCCCGGCAGCGGTACCGGTCGAGGATCTGCGTTGCTGATGCTGGACACCTCGATACGCGAGGAATGCGCGGCGGAGCCGACTGGCTTCGCCAACTCTCATGAGGCATACGCGGACTTACAGCACCACGACGGGCACGGGCCGGAGTGCAGGCGCTACCTGGCCGCCCACGCCTACGTCTCAGCTCAGTTGAACGACGACTGAGCGCGGGGCGGCGGCGGACGGAAGGGCACGTATGGAACTGCACGTGATCGTCGAGTTCCCTGTCCTGGACCGCCCGCTGCACTTCCGTGCCGAGGAATCCGCTGAGCCTTTCTCACCGATATGGCGCGATGGAATGACCGGGCCGCGGTCCGGTTGGACCGGGCGATCACAGCAGGGATGCGTTTGCTGCCGAATCACCGACTGTTCGAGAAATAAGTAAGAGGAATCCATGACCTCCAGCCACAGACCCTCGCCACTACCTCGGCACACACTCGGGACTACCGCGATTCCGGCGGCGGCCGGGCCGATCGAGCGGGAAACGGACCGGTATCACATTGGTCATGTGCTGGCTGGTCTCATGGCCCTTACGCCCGATTCTCCGGGCGATCAAACCCATTGTCCTGGTTACCGATTGGAACAGGAGCAAGAACCCATGTCCGACGAGGAAGTGACTCGACTGCTCATTCCGGCCGAGTCGGAGCAGCCCGATGTGGACGCATGGAATATCGCGACTTTGCCCCGGCCGCGCGGCGCCACCGAGGCGGAATGGCGATTGTTCGCGGCGTACGGGCCGATGCGGCTGGATGAGGCGCACGAATTCCTGTCCAAGCTCGGGTGCACGGCCGTCAGCGTCGAAGATCGGTCCGAATTCCCAATTCTCGAGAGTCTGAATCTTCCCCCGGCCGAAGTCATGATGAGGGCCGACGACGACAGCCCGCTGCCGCGGGCCACTGCGCTGGTCACGCAACTGAACAGGGAGTACGGATCCGAGTACACGAGGCTGCTTTCCCTCGCGGTCCAGGACGCCTCGCACGGTTACCAACACAGCTACATGGCGGGTCTGAATGCGGCAATCGATGTGCTGACCAGGGGAGTTGGTGACCGGCCGAGATGCAGGGCATTGGCCATCAACCACGTCGGGCTCTTCCTCACCGAGATCCGCGCTGACCTCCGCACCGCCTCGCATGGCGGTGCGGTGCCGGACATGCCGCCTCCGACGTATAGGCGTTCTGAGGAGGAGCGACCATGACCGCGGCAGCCGAGCTCACGACGGTTCTGCCGATGCTGCCCGCCGACACACTCGCGTCTCGCTGCCGGTTCTATCGGCGAACCTGTCGGCTCGATGCCCGGATACGCCCGGAGTTGCGGGCCATTGTCGCCGTCGCTGGCGACACGATCGGCGCGATCACGATGCCCGCGGAACTCGCCGCACGGGTCCGGCTGCATATGCAGCGGCAGGGCATTCGCTTGGGGCCGATCATCTCGCATCCTCGGTCTTCGCGCTGGACGTTCCTCTGTAAGCCGGACATCCCGGACGACATCACAACGTTCGCGCGCCTGTTCCGGGCTCAGATCGCGGTGGCGCGGCCTGGCACGGAGATCGCGCTGCCGTCCCCCGGGCGCCGCAGCGGCGGGTTCCGGTGCTGGTCGCAAGCACCTGCGGACGACTATCGCCCTTCCGGCGCGGTTGTTCTGGCCGCGGTCGATGCGTGCGGCGGCGGACTGAGCAGGAGGGCTTTTCGATGCTGATGCATCCGGGCCACACCATGATCGGCAGACCGACTGCGGACGCGATGCTGTGGCTGGACCGTCATGATGTCGCGCGCTCTGTGGGAGCGTTCTCGAGCGAGGTGGCCCAGAAGTGGGCATTGCAGCCGTGGGCCATCGACGCCGCGAGCGAGACCTCTGCCCGGCTGGCGGGCAATCTGCTGCGCTGGAACGACACCCGTCCTGATGATCGCCGTGCCCTGGTAGGACAGCTGGCACTGCGCTGGACATCGTGGCGGATGTTGATCGTGGAGGTCTGGGACAACGGCAACCCACGCTGCTCGCCGGCATGGCCGGAACGGGACGCCTGGGCGACGTAACGATATTTCGCGATGGCCCGCCTGCGGGTGCGCTGATGCCCAAGGGACGGTGTGTCATCTACCCCAAGCATGGAGGGATGAGCAACAACTCCAGACGGACCGCCCAGCGGCGCGTGGTCCACGAGGTCAAGGATCGTTCGTCCCGTCGTCGGATATGAACCTCGAAATCTGTTTGCTCCCAAGAGAAAGAAAGAGTCCATGAGAGCCGAAAGACGTGCTCGCATCTGCTCGTATGGCGGGGCCGTCGTTGTCGAGTTACAACCCGCTGTAGTTGAGCGCCACGCTGTCAGCGTCACGCAGGAAGTCGGAGAGACGCTGCGATGGTGACGATTTCGGGCTCACCACCATCCTCACGCGTAGTTGTGACCGGCGCTGCGGGGTTCATCGGTTCCCACCTTGTCGATGCCCTGCTGGTGCACGGCTACGAGGTCGTGGCTGTCGATCGACGGGGATCAGAAAGCATTGTCGCCGTTGCGAATTTGGGCGGCGCAATGGGGTACGAGCGGCTGCGGATGCACTGCGGCGATCTCGCCGAGATGGACATTTCCTCGATGCTGACCGGAGCTGATGTGGTATTCCACCTTGCTGCCGTGCCCGGCGTACGTGACTCGTGGGGCGCACGGTTCGACGAGTACGTCCGCACCAATATCAGTGCTACCCAGCGGATTGTGCTCGCCTGTGAGCAGGCCGGAGTACGTAGGTTGGTGCTGGCGTCCTCCTCGAGTGTGTACGGCGAGGCCAGCAGCCCGAGTGCAGAATTCGACCACGCCGCTCCCTGCTCGCCGTACGGGGTCAGCAAGTTGGCTGGTGAGCAGCTTGCGCTGGCACACGCCCGGCGCCGGGATACGCGGCTGAGTGTGGTTGCGCTGCGGTACTTCACGGTGTTCGGGCCGCGCCAGCGGGCTGGAATGGGCATCAACCAAGCATTGGTAAGCGCATTGTTCGATGTCGCGGTACCGCTGTTTGGGGACGGCACCCAGCGCCGGGAGTTCACCTATATCGACGATGTGGTCGCCGGGACTCTCGCGGCCGCGTGGATCCATGCCCAGGCCGAGGTCATCAATATCGGTGGCGGCGCCAGTACATCGATGCGTGAAGTGCTCGATACCGCCGAGTCCGTCACGGGCCGCTCGACGACGGTGTACCCGATGCCGGAGCAGGCAGGTGATGTGACCACCACCTGCGCCGACTTGCAGCGCGCCCGGCAGCTGCTGGGTTATCAGCCCGCGGTTGGTCTCGAAGAGGGGATGAGACGGCAGGCCCGATGGCTGCAAGACCTGCCGCCGGATGTGCGGATATCTCTGCTGCCAAGCGAATCAAGGAGATTCGATGATTACCGTCGCTGCCGATTCGGCAAATGAACTGTTCGCCGGCGCATGCCAGCAACTACTCCAGTGCGGGGTTGCCGTGAGCCCTCGCGGTATGCCTACCCGGGAAGTGCTTGGGGCGCACCTGCATTTGCGTGACCCGCGTCGCCGGCTGGTGGATCTGCCGCCTGGCCGGTTGCTGAATCCGGCCTTCGCGGTCGCGGAGACCTTGTGGATTCTGTCGGGCTCGGATGATCCGTGGATCTTTCGCTACAACCGGAATCTGACCCGGTACACCGATGATGGTCGCCTGCAGGGGGCGTACGGACCGCGGATGCGGCGCTGGCACGGGCGCATCGACCAGCTCGATCGGGTCCGTGACTTGTTGTCTCGGGACCGGGATTCGCGTCAGGCGGTGATACAGCTGTTCGACCCTGAGCAAGACACCCGCGGGCACCGGGATGTGCCGTGCACGCTGAATTATCGGTTCTTCGTCCGAGACGATCGACTGCATATGCACACTACGATGCGCAGTCAGGATCTGTGGCTCGGATTCGGCTACGACATTTTCGCGGCGACCATTCTGCAGGAGCTGCTGGCGGGCTGGCTCGATGTCGAACTAGGCGAGTACCACCACGTCGTGGATTCGCTGCACCTCTACGACAAACATCTCGCCGGTGCGGGTGAAATTCCTTGCACACCAGAGGCTTCGGAGTTGATGTCGCCGATCTCGGTGGACTGGGCTCAATTCGACACGGTGCTGGCGGCTACTGTCGCGGGACGGGATCCGGCCATCGAGTGCCCAATATGGACGACGTTCGCTGCGGTGATGGCGAGCTATTCGCAGTGGAGCGCCGGCGAACGCAGCCGCGCACGCGAGCAGGCGACGCAGGTGCCAAGCGAGCTGGGGCGTGCACTCGAACGCTGGCTGGACCATCTCGCTACCCAGGTCGAGCCGACCGGAGACACGGTAGGAGCGATCGGATGAACGCGGTAACAGGGCCTGTCCTTGGCTTGTGTTCGGACACTCACGATTCCGCGGCTGCGCTGCTGCTGGACGGCACGCTGGCCGGGTTCGTTGAAGAGGAACGTCTCGCAGGGGTGAAACACACCGGCGCCTACCCTGCTCGCGGCGTGGATTGGCTTCTGCACGAACATAATCTGTCTCCGAACGATATCGACTCGGTGGCCTACAACTTTCAATTTCGCTCGTATCTTGCTGCGTTGAAACAACTTCCGCGCCACCTCTGTCACACCGAAACCTTGGCTCGGGCGCTGCCGCGGGCGGGTAGTTTCGTGCGGGTCGCGGCACGTACCCGGTCGCGGGTTCGGCGGATCGCCGGACGGTTTCCGAACGCGGCGGTGCAGCCGGTCTTGCATCATCGCGCTCACGGGCTGTATGCGTTCGCCTCGTCCGATTACGATGACGCAGCGGTGCTCATCGTCGACAGCCTGGGCGAGTCCCAGTCCACCACGATCGGTCACGCCGTCCGCGAACCGGCCCGGTACCGGATCCTGGACTCCATTGCCGATCCGGCGTCGCTGGGATTGGTGTACGGCGCAGTGACCGATCATCTCGGCTGGCGGCGAGGTGATGAGGAGGGCACGGTCATGGCCTTGGCCGCGCTCGGAGATCCCGGGCGGTTCGCCCAGCTGTTCGAGCGCGCCGTGCCGCTCACCGACGAGGGCTTCGCGGTAGATCCGGCGATATTCCCGTTGCGGGTGCTTTCGAGTCGCTACACCCGCCTCAGCGAAGCGTTCATGCGCGCCACCTGCCCACCACGGGACAAGGATGCCGCTGTAGAGCAGGTGCACCGCGACCTCGCCGCCGCCCTGCAGCAGCGCACCGAGCAGGTCATGATTCATCTCGCTGTGCGAGCTCGCGCACTGAGCGGGTCACGGCTGCTGTGTGTCGGCGGTGGTGTCGCAGCAAACTGCGTCGCGGTCGCGAAGATCGCCGAAACCGGTCTGTTCGACGAGGTCCATGTACCCCCGGCACCCGGTGACTCCGGGACCGCCATCGGCGCCGCCCTGGATGTCTTCCTCGCCGAGACCGGCGCGTTTCCGGCTGACGTGATGAACCGTTGCTATCTGGGACCGTTCTATCCGGATCTGCCGTTGCCGCCCCGCCCGGGTGAGGGGACGACCGCGATCAGGCCGGACCAGCCGGCCCGATTCCTGGCCCGCCAGCTCGCCGAAGGCCGCATCGTGGGACTGTTCCAGGGGCGGGTGGAGGCTGGTCCGCGGGCCCTGGGTAACCGTTCGATCCTTGCCTCCCCGCTGCGTCCCGATGTCGTCGACCGGCTGAACTCGGCGGTGAAGTTCCGGGAGCCGTTTCGTCCCTTCGCTCCGGTTGTACTGGCCTCGTCGGCGGCGGAGTATTTCACGCTCGGTCAGCCGGCACCGTTCATGTCGTTTGCATCCGGCGTCACCGCGCTGGCACGCACCGCGATCGGAGCGGTCGTCCACGCCAACGACACTGCCCGAGTGCAGACCGTCACCGCGGACCAGAATCCTTTCCTGGCTGCGGTATTGAGCGAGTTCGCCAGGTTGACCGGGGTGCCTGTGCTGATCAACACCTCGCTGAATGTCAAGGGCAAACCGATCTGCGGGACGCCGGACATGGCTTTGGATTGCCTGATCGAGTCAGGTCTGGATGCGTTGATGATGGAAGGCTGGTGGGTAACGAAATGCTGATCGGCTACAGCTTCTGGGGCTTCCTGGGGCCCGGTGTTCTGGACACCCCTGACGGTGGCCGCTCCCACCGTCGCACGCTGATCGACGGGCTGCGCGCTCGTGGCCACGACGTGGTCTTCCTGCAAGCCGACCGCGATCTCCTCGAGGCCGGACACAACCTGACCAGTACCTACCGATGGGACGACGGGTTCCCCGAGATCGACGCCCTGTTCCTGGAATGGCGCTGGCCGATCCCCGCCCGCAACACCACCCCGTGCGGCGCAGAAGGCCACACCTGCGATCTGCACCGCCAGCAGGACCTGCTCGACCACTACACCCTTCACGGAGTCCGCACGATTATCTGGGACAAGGATCTTCGCCAGGCTCCGCACGATCCGGTACGAACACTGGGCCACGTCGTGACCTGTGAGGCGGCGCTGCACCCTAGCAGCGAGGCGATCTCGCTGCTATTCCCCATCGACGACATGGCACTGGATACCGCCGACCCTGCCAGCTTGGCTGGGCAGACCCGGGATCTTGATTTGGCCTACGTGGGAAACCAATACGACCGCGACGATATGTTCGATCACTTCTTCGCCCCGGCCGCCGCCCAGCACCGCCACTTGGTCGCGGGCAAGTGGACACGCACCATGCGGTGGCCACGAGTGCGATTCGCCGGTCGAATGCCGTTCACCGAGGTTCCGCACATCTATGGCCGAGCCGTGACCACCATGCTGCTGCTGCCACAGAGGTACGCGATCGCCGGCCAGATGACCCAACGCATCATCGAGGCCGTCACGGCCGGGTGCCTGCCCCTCACACCCGCACCCATTCACGCTGCGGAGGTATTTGCCCCGGCCCAGCTGCACATCACAGACGGAGCACATGCCTCACGCCTGATCACGGGGCTGTGTGCCATGGTCGGTACGGATCGGCACATCGAATTGCTTGCCGACTGTCTGCACAGACTGGAGATCTTTCGGCTGTCCAGACAGCTCGACATCCTGGACACATTGCTCGCGCCGCGACACACCGCCGGACTGGTGTCATGACCGCGACGCCTCCACCGCCGCCCGGGGCGCGGCCAGTAGCCTCTCGGGCCATGGACAGGATCGCCATCCTCGGTTGCGGCGGCTCGGGCAAGACCGTCGTAGCAAATCAACTGGCCGCGCTGCTCGACCTTCCCCTGACCCATCTCGATGCGGTGTACTACGACCAACAGTGGAATCCGTTGCCGCAGGACGAATTCGCCGCGCTGCAACGCCAGCTCGTCGCCCCACAGCGGTGGCTGCTGGAAGGCAACTACGCGGGCACCCTGCCGATCCGGCTGGAGGCCGCCGACACGGTGATTTTCCTGGATCTCCCGGGGATCACTTGCTTGGCCGGGATCCTGCAACGACGTCTGCGCTACCAGGGCGGCCAGCACACCAACGGCGTCTACGACCGCATCACCTGGAATTTCGTGAAATACATCTGGGGATACCGCAAGTCCATGCGTCCCAAGGTCCAGCAGTTGATCGCCGAGCACGGTGCCCATGTGCAGCTGATCACGCTGTCCAGCCGCCGCCAGACCAACCGATTCCTCAAAACCCTGCACGCGGAGCACTCCACGCACCGCTGACACTCGCGCCTGGGAGGCGACCCGTCCATGCCCGCGACTCCCTTCACAGACCCCCACCTGATCGCCAACCTCTACAACTCGCCCGCACGCCTCGTCAGGCGAACCCGGAGCCTGCACGCCGCCAAAACCCGCGGCGCCGACGCTGCGGCCACCATCACCGAACTCGCAGCACAACACACGTCCCACCTGCAGACGGTCTGCGATATCGGCTGCGGACGCGGCAGCACCACACTGCGCTTGGCTACAGGTCTGCGACCAACCAAGCTGCTGGCTCTGGACCAGTCACCCGCGCTTCTAGATGTCGCTGTCGAGCGGTGCCGCGCCGCCGGACACGCGGTGACGCCGATCTGCGCCGACTTCCATACGCTGCCGATGCCATCGGGATCTATCGATCTGGCCGTCGCGGCGTTCTGCCTCTATCACTCCACACGCCCAGAGGCGGCCGTGGCAGAGATCGCCCGTTGCCTAGCACCGGCAGGACGCGCGGTGCTGGTGACCAAATCGGCCGACAGCTACGCCGAACTCGACGAGCTGGTCGCGGCGGCCGACCTGGATCCCGACGCAACCACACGTCCCAGCCTGTATCAAACCTTCCACGCCGCAAACGCACCTACCATCGTCGCCACCAGCATGACGGTAATCGAGGTCGTCGAACAGCGTCACGAGTTCCGATTCGATGACCTTGAAGCCGTCTCGACCTATCTCGCGACATCCCCCAAATATTCAGTCGCCGAACACCTTCGAAGCTACAACCGGATCACCGACGAACTGCGGCGCCGCCTGCCGAACACCCCTGTGCTCACTACCTCGACTGTTAGTTACATTGTCGCGGAGGCGAACTAGAAATGCGAAACACACAGGACTGCAAATATTCACACGGCACGTGTCGGCAAACTTGCTGCGGTAAAACAGTATTCAGGAAAATCTACGCTGACCCCGAACGTGCCGCTGCTGCTGCCGCTCACTACCGCTGGATCTCGGCACTCGGCGCGGTGCAGGTTCCCGCGCTTCTGGCGGCAACGGAATCGGAGCTAACGTTCGAGGATCTCGGCAGCCATCATCCAGGGCCGGACGACCTGGTTACCATCGCTTCGGCCATGGGGGACCTGCACGCCGCTGCCTGGGACAGGCATCTGTACCGAGCCCGACTCGACCGTCCGTTCCGATGCGGCGAGCTGACGATCAGCGATTTCATCTCACCACGTCGAAACCTGCTGGCACGATTTCCTGCTGCGGCGACGTCCGGGCCGGTGGCGTTCTACAAGGACTGCAACATCCGCAACTTCATGACCGACAGCGGTCTGGCCGTGATCGATTTCGACGATCTCACCCTCGCGCCATTCGGATACGACTTGGGCAAATTGATCGTCAGCAGTGCCATGACCCACGGCCGCCCCGACCCCGTCGTCGTGTCGGACGTCCTGGACGCCTACAACGACCGGCTCCCGGCCGGCGCGACATGTTCAGTTCAGCGTCTACGTCTCTATACCTATATCCACCACGAGCTGACATCGCGGTACTTGCACCAGCACGGCTACCGCTACCTCTGGCCGGACGTATCACCTTGGCCCGCTTTCACTTACACGAAGTGAGCTCGGCACAGATCTGCACACGATCCGGCTGATCTATCCGAATTCATTCTCGCTCTGCCCTGTTCAGGACCGATCGTGCTCGCGAGCACGATGGTCGCCTCAAGGAGTGACATGCCTGCTACCGAACTGCTGCTTGCTCGACATGGTGAAGCCGTGTGCAACGTCGAGGGGATCGTCGGAGGGAAACGCGGCTGCACTGGCCTGACCGACCGAGGACGGCGCCAAGTCGTTCAGCTGGCCGAGCGCCTGCTCGCCGAGCACGCCATCCGCCCATTCGACGTCATCTACAGCACACCCCGGCGACGCTGCCAGGAAACCGCCGAGATCGTCACCACCGTCCTGGGCATGCTGGTGCACGTCGACCCCGAGCTGCGCGGCGCCGACCACGGCGACGCCGACGCACGGCCGTGGCGGGAAATCAAAGACGCGTTCGGCGGTCTCCCGCAACACGATCCGCACCGCCCCTACGCCCCGGGCGCCGAATCCTGGTTGCAATACCTGCATCGCAGCACCGCCACACTTGCGCGCATCATCGCCAACCATCCCGGGCAGCGGATTCTCATCCTGGCCCACGGTGAAACCATCGAGGCCGCACACACTCTGCTTCTCGGCTTACCACCGGAGACGTGCATCCGTACCCGGTTCGCCACCGATCACGCCAGCCTCACCCGATGGCAGCAGCAGACCAATCGACTCAGCCAGACCGTGTGGATCCTGTCCGCGCACAACGATATCCAGCACCTCACCGAGGACCACCGGTGACCGAACTTGGCGCCGCCGGACTGCTCGAGCTGTGCCGACGTCACCTCGATCCCGGCAGCCAACCCCTGGTCGAACACGCCAGCAACACCAACACCACGGTCCTGCGCGTCGCGACGCCTTCGTATGGCCCGGTCATCATCAAAGCCCACCGCAGTTTGGAACGCTATGCCAACGAACTTCACGCCTACCTGCACTGGACCTCCGCGATCCCGGATGAGGTACCCCGGCTACTCGCGCATATCGACGAGCCACCGACGCTGATCGTCACTGCCGTGCCCGGATCAGTGCTGACCGAGCTGGACCTACCAGTCGAACATGAGCGCGCGGCGTACGAGCAGGCCGGCGCGCTGCTCGCCGCCTGGCACACTGCTCAACCGCCCACCCACACCGTCGATATGACGAGCTGGTTGGCCGACCGCGGCCACGCCTGGCTCGAACTGGCCACCGACGTGCTCTCAACCGGGGACCGCAACACAATCCGTGCACACCTGCGCGACCTTGCCACCATCAGAGATGTCCCCGTCGTGCCGTGTCACCTTGACTTCACACCCCGCAATCTCATTCTCGCGCCCGACGCAACAGTGCGGCTCATCGACTTCGAGCACGCGCGAATGGACCTCGCCGCCCGCGATCTCGTGCGCCTGACCGACCGCTATTGGCGCCACCGCTCGGACCTCGAAACCGCGTTCCTAATCGCGTACGGCCCGTTGACCGATCTCGACCGCCAGATCATCGAACACTGCACCTACCTCGACCGGCTCACCAAGGCAGTGCGCGCAACCGGATGTCATCCGCCGCTTGAGCCGAACCAAGAACCTGGAGAACACCATTGAGCATCGCCGGCCACATCGCTGTACTCGGCGCCGGCTACGTCGGCCTCACCACCGGTGCCTGCCTGTCCTCGCTCGGCCACACCGTGACATGCATCGATCACGATCGTGCCCTGGTCGATTCGCTGCGTACCGGTCACACCTCACTCGCCGAGCCGGACCTCCCCGGCCTCCTTCGACATAGTCTGGCAGCAGAAACGCTGCGCTTCGACACCGACATCGGCTCTGCTTTGACCTGTGCGAATACCGTCATCGTGTGCCTGCCGACCCCGTCTCAGCCCGACGGGGCGGCCGACCTCACGACGATCGACGATGCGGTTGACCGCATCAAGCACCACACTCGCCCTGGCACGGTGGTCATCATCAAATCGACTGTCCCCGTGGGAACATGCGCACGCATCGCCAAGGAAATCGAGTGTGGAGATATCGCAGTCGTCTCCAACCCAGAATTTCTGCGCGAGGGCCACACCGTCTACGACTTTCTCCACCCCGCTCGAATCGTCATCGGCAGCCACGACCCGGCAGCGGCCAAATCCGTCGCGAACCTATACGAAGCACTACGGACCGAGGTCATCTTCACCGACCCCGCCTCCGCCGAGCTCGCCAAGTACGCCGCCAACGCGTTTCTGGCCACCAAACTGTCGTTCGTCAACGACATCGCCACCCTCT
This sequence comes from Nocardia alni, assembly GCF_019038435.1. Lineage (GTDB taxonomy): Bacteria > Actinomycetota > Actinomycetes > Mycobacteriales > Mycobacteriaceae > Nocardia > Nocardia alni. The sequence goes on along the minus strand of NZ_JAGPOX010000012.1, from coordinate 43,772 downwards.
GTGACACGCTGGCCGCCGATATCACCGACATCACGCACATCCTCGGCGCCGACCCGCGCATCGGGAGTGACTATCTGCGACCAGGCCCTGGCTGGGGAGGCCCATGCCTACCGAAAGACACCACCGCACTGGCCCATCAAGCCCGGACAGTGGGTATCGCTCTGCCAGTCGTCGACGCTGCTATCGAGGCCAACATCGCTCGGCAGCAGCACATTATCTCTAGAGTTCTTTCCGAACTCGGTGAACAAAACCCCCTACGCATCGGGATCCTCGGTCTTACGTTCAAAGTTGGTACCAACGACCACCGTCACTCACCGGCGATCGACATCGCCCAGGCGCTGGCTCGCCATGGTGCCCGCATCACAGCCTGTGACCCAACAGTCGAAACCAGTGCCGACAGAATCAACAGCACCCCTGATCCATACGACGTCGCGCACGGGGCACACGCGCTGCTTCTGCTCACCGACTGGGATGAATACCGACGACTCGACTGGCGTCGAATCGCGACCGCAATGACCGGACGCATCGTGTTCGACACCCGGAACTTCTTGGATCCGAACGAACTACGCGATGCCGGCCTCCATCACATCGCGCTAGGCTCTAGCAGAGTCGGGCCCGCATGATTCCGCCGCAGGCCACTCGCCCGGAATGCGCCAATCCAGACGAAAATCGCAGCGAGTCTCCGGGATCCGCCGGTCACATCAACGGCACCGCCAGGCGCAACGCCGCGGCCCCCGACAGCTGTTGCAGTACTCCAGTCGCCAACCAATCTCACCACGAACCGCGCTCGAACGCAGTCGTATACGGGCCGTTGACAACAGCGAGGCAACATCTGTGGATTCGGCAGGTGGTGCGGAAGCGACATCCCTCGGAACGATCGTGAACTGCATCTGTTGATGCCGCCTTTCTTGCGGCTGAACTGGGCTTCTCAAGGTTTCTGTTATGCGTGCGAGAACCAGGTGTGACAGCAGTACAGGTGGTGGAGTTCGTGCAGTCCCGTGCGGCTGGCCCGGGGACGTGGGCTGCTGCTGTGGTGCTTTTGCTCCCGGGATTCATGTATCTGGTTTTGATGCGGGTGCGTGATTGCCAACAGCACTTCATAACTCGCATGATCCTGCGAGAATCTAAGCCCGGCACGGTCGTTCGGATCATAGACACGAGGCGAGGGGGTTCGGTGTCCAGCTACACCGTCGAGATCGCCCCGGAACCGGCCACATCGGTGTGCGCTCGATCCCGGCGAGCGAGGTCGTCTCGGTGACCAACGGGGACCGCCTGCTGACGGCGCACATCGAAGCCTTGTACAGACAATACGCGCCGGCGGTCTACCGTCTGGCGTTCCTGGGCCTGCGCGGCGACGCCAATGAAGCGAACGATGTTGTCCAGCAAGTATTTGTGGCGGTCTGCGAACAGTACGACACGCACTTTCGGAACCACTCCGCCGATCGGCAGGGCCGACTGATCACTACCATGACCAAGCGTCGCGTGATCGACTGTTACCGGCGCGCCCATCGATCCCGCGAGATCCTCTGCGGCGAACTCGCCGAGCTCGATCGGCCGACCAGCGTGCTGTCCGAGTTCCCTCACGCTGTCGAACGATCCGATCGGATCACCGAAGACCCTCAGCTCAAACAGCTTTGGGACGTGCTGACCCGCGATCTCACTGGAACCGAGTACCGGGTGGCGTTCATGACCTGGGAGCTGGATATGACCCCGGCCGATATAGCCAAGACGCTGAACACGACCTCCAACGCGGTGTGTACCCACAGGTCGCACGCCAAGAGGAAGATAAGAGAAGCACACGATATAGGGCATAAAGGAGGTGCCGACGCATGACGTCCGACAACAACGGACCCGACGAGCGGCGGCTCTTCCGGGAGCTCGACGGATATCTGGCCGACAGTCAGCACCTCGGCTACGGCTTCGATGTTGAGGCTGGTTTGGATCGCCTGAAGTCTGCCCTGAATGATCGCGCGACGGAGGCTGGCACAGCAGAGGGCACGGTGGAACCCGAGAAGACCATTGCGGATTCGGCAGCTGCTGCTACCTCGCAAACAGAGGGGCGGAGTCGGTGGGGTCGGCAGGTGATCAAAGGCTCGAATCGGGAGGTTACCCGTGAGGATCTCGCGGCGATGACGACCCCGACCGAATTCGGCGCGGCGCTACGGAAAATGCGGGATGCGGCCGGACTGTCCATTCGTCGGCTGGAGCAAAAGGCGTCCGCCCAGAGCAACGGTGCGGCCCGGCGATTCGTCGATCTGTCGAAAAATCTCATCGAGGATATGGAAAAGGGCAGGCGCCTCGAGGGCAGCCGGATCGCCGGGGAGAGCGACAACCGGTTGGAGGTGTACCTGTGGTGTTGCGATGTGGTGCGGGAGGATATGCCGGCCTGGCTGGAAACCCGCCGCCGGGTGCTGCTGGAATCGCCCGTCGCGCCGGAACCCGCACCCGAGACCGAGGCGCCGCTGCGGCCCGCGGTCACGACCGCACTGCGGCGGGATATCCGCACCTTCCTCGGTCGGGACGTCGAACTACGGCGCATTCTGGCCGCGGCCGATGCCGGGGCGTCGATCTACACCATCGACGGCATGCCCGGGGTCGGTAAAACCGCGCTGGCGACCCACGCCGCGCACCTGCTGTCCGACCGCTTTCTCGACGGCCGGTATTTCGTCGAGCTGCACGCGCACACTCCGGGCCGCGCGGTCGCCGACTCGACGGATGTGCTCGCGGGCCTGCTGATCGGCCTCGGCGTCGATATCCATTACCTTCCGGATACCTTGGAGGGCCGCCGCGATCTGTGGCGCGATCGGCTCAGCGGCAAACGGGTGCTGCTGGTGCTGGACGATGCCCGCGACGCCGAGCAGATCGAGCCACTGCTGCCCGGCACCGCAGAGTGCTTGGTGCTGGTCACCAGTCGTCGTCGGCTGATCATCCCCGACTGTGCGCTGGTAATGGCGTTGGACATCCTAGAACCAGAGCCGGCCGCCGAGCTGTTCACCACCTTGGCGCATCGCGTCGCGGTCGACGCCGAGGATCGGGAGGCCGTGGCGCGGATCGTGCAGATGTGCGGCTATCTGCCGTTGGCGATCACGCTGCTGGCCGGACGTCTGGCGCGTCATCCACGCTGGAGGAAGATCGCGGAACTGGTCGATGGATTCGGGGCCGCGACCAACCGGCTCGGCGAGCTCGACGCCGGGACCCGGGTTGTGCGCGCGGCAAGCGATCTCTTGTATCGGGACCTGCCGCCAGCGCATCAGCTGCTGTTCCGCAAGCTGGGTCTGTACCCAGGATCTGACATCGACGCCCACGCCGCAGCCGCGCTGACCGGTCTCGACGTCGCGACCGCGCGCTGGGATCTGGAATCCCTGTACACCGACCACCTGCTGGATGAGCCCGCCGTAGGGCGCTATCGCCTACACGATCTGCTGCGCGAGTACGCCCGGACGCTGGCCGATGCCGAGCTGGGCTCCGAACAGGCCGAGGCTCAGCTGTTGGACTACTACGAGCACACTGCGGCTGCGGCGGACCGGTGGCTGGCCCGCTGCACACGTCCGGACAGCGAAATCTCCACTGGTTCACGGACATTCGACAACGAGATCCAGGCGCTGGAATGGATGCGCCTCGAGCGCGACAACCTGCTGGCCTGCCTGGACCATGCGGCGAACCGTCAGCCGGCGCGGATCGTCGCGCTGACCGGTGTGCTGGCGGGGCTGCTGGATCGCGACGGGCCGTGGACGCTGGCGTTCCGGCTGCACCAACGCGCCATCGTCGCGGCTCGTGGTCTCGATGACCGGTTCGGCCAGGCCGGTGCGCTCAATGATCTGGGTGCTGTGCATTGGCGGGCGGGGGATTACGAGGGGGCCATGGATCGGCTCGGCTCGGCCCTCACGCTGTATCTCGACCTCGGTGATCGGCTCGGTGAGGCGAACGTGCTGAACAGTCTGGGCAATGTGCACGAGGGCACCGGGGATTATGCTGGCGCCGCGGAACTGCACCGACGGGCGCTGGCGCGGTATCGCGAACTCGACGATCCGCTGGGTGAGGCCAATGCCCTCAACAGTCTCGGCAATGTGCACGAGGAAACCGGGGATTACACCGAGGCCGCCGAACTGCACCGGCGGGCATTCGAGCTGTATCAGATGCAGGGAAATCAGCTGGGGCAAGCGAACGCGCTGAATAATTTGGGCATCGTGCGGACCAGGACCGGTATGTCTGTCCAGGCGATGGATCTGCTGCAACAGGCCCTGGTTCTGTATCGCGAACTGGGCAATCTGCTAGGTGAGGCGAACGCTCTGAACAATTTGGGTATCGTGCGGACGCGGACGAGTTCGCACGGGGAGGCGGTGGACCTGCACGGGCAGGCGCTGGCGTTGTATCGCCAGCTCGGCAACCGGGCGGGTGAGGCCAATGCGTTGAACAATCTGGGCATTGTTCGCACGCGAACCGGTCTGTACGGGGAGGCGGTGGATCTGCATCGTCAGGCGTTGGTGTTGTTCCGGCAGTTGGGTAATCGGGTGGGCGAGGCCAGTGCGTTGAACAATCTGGGCATTGTCCGCACACGGACCGGCCGGTACCCTGAGGCGATCGACCTGCACCGGCAGGCGCTGGCCCTGTTCGATCTGCTCGGCAATCGGCCGGCCGCGACCGAGGTCCTGATCGATATCGGGACATTGTTGCTGGAAACCGGCCAGGCACGTACCGCGCTCGGCACATTCACCGAGGCGCTCGAACTCGCCCACGACATCGGACTAGAAACCGAACAGGCCCGTGCACTGGAATGGATCACCAGATGCCGGGCCGCCATGGGCGAAACGGACAGCATCGAGGAGTTCCGCGTCTATGAGTTGAAAGAGGCCATTGCCATATTTACGCGCTGAATTCGTCGTCGCTCGGGCGGTCATCGGTACTTGCGATTTGGCCCCCACCCCGACGGTCCAGCACTGTCGCCACCACTTCGAGGGATCGGAAGCTTGTCGGTGGTCGCGCGTAGCGTCTTGCTGATGGAGCTCGCTGACATGCTGACCGAAGTGTTGACCCTGCAGAAGGCCTGGACGTCACGCAGCGCCGATGTAGCTATGGTCCGGCGCCGAGAGCTTGTGGAGGTGAATATTCCACAGTGGTTGCAGCACGAACTGGCCACCTTCCCGACCTGGATTGCGAAGGGCAGCAACGGCAAAGGGGGAGCAGCTGAGGTCCCGTGGACCCGGATCTTTGATCCGGAGAGCAGTCCGAAAGCTGGGATCGGTTGGTACCTGGTCTACCTGTTCGACATCAAAGGCGAGTCGGTGTACCTATCCTTGATTCAGGGCACGACGCAGTGGAACACGGTCCGCAAGGACTTCGACTATCTGCCTGACAAAGTCCTCTCGAAGCGCGTGGCATGGGCAGCTGACGTGCTTGCGGCGAAGGGCCTCCACAAGCGGATTCCGATCGACTGGCTCTCGGATGGGCGGCTCGGCAGGATCTACAAGCTCGGCAGTGTCCATGCGATTCGGTACGATCGAGATGCGATTCCCTCGGACGCACAGCTCCGGGCTGACGTGCTCACCATGGGCCAGCTACTAGCGGCAATCTACGAGGCATCCGCTAATGCCATCTACCTTCCCGGCGAAGTGCCTCCGGAGATCGCGATGGTCGAAGTCGCGGCGGAAGGACGTGACCGGCCGCGGCGTGGCGGTCAGGGGTTCGGTACGAACTCGGTCGAGAACAAGATAGTCGAGTTGCACGCTGTCACCTCGGCTCGGCAGTACTTCGAGGGGCTCGGGTACAAGGTTCGCGACACTGGTAGCAACAACCCGTTCGACCTGGAAGCCACCAAGGGCGACCAGAAAGTTCGTATCGAGGTGAAGGGCACCGTATCGCCAGGCGACCAGATTCAACTGACCTACGGTGAGGTGAAGTTCCAGCTCAAGGCATACCCGAATAACGCGCTGGTCGTGGTTCATTCGATCCGGCTCGATCGCGCCCAGACTCCGCCGAAGGCTTCGGGAGGTATTCGTGAGGTGATGCAACCGTGGGTGCTCGACGAGTCTGCGCTACAGCCGATCTCATACAAGTACACAATCAGGGGGTAGATGGTGTGGCATCCGTGACGGAACTACACCACACCTGGGGGAATTACCTGACGGTTGATAATCGCGGTTCAGTGCGATGTCGGTGCGTGCGGTCGCAGGTTGGGTACGTCGACGGTCGTGTCTACGCATGTAGTCACCGGACCGCGGAAGCGCGCTAAATCTGGCAGTTGTGCGGAGTCGTCGAAGTTGTGCCGGACGGCATCGTTGCGTATGCATCCGCTGGAGATGCAGCCCACAGGGTGATCTGTCAAGAGCCTTTCAGTGACGGCTAGTGTCCGGCGATGGTCAATATGCCGGCGATGACGAACAGCGTGAGGGAGAGCTGCATTCCTTCAATGATGAAGCGGTAGGAGAACAGTCGGCTCGCTCGTGCGTCGCGGGCTGCTTCGATAAGTCGCGGGCTGATGTTGTCCTCGGTGGAGGCGCGGGCATCCTCGAGCCGAAGTAGCGCGGCTTCGGCGACCTGAACCAGCTGGCGAGTACGCGCATCCAACAGTGCGAACCCGATGCTCGCAACCGCGCCGGCGATACAGACGCCCGCGGCGACCGCCGGCATCCGGCCGATCCGGGCCTGGACATAGGCGGCACCGAAGAAAGTCACTGCGACCAGCCAGAAGTTGACCAGCTGCATACGTTGCCCGGCGTGCAACGCGAACCAGTTCCACGCATACGCCTGAGCGTCCGAGGTCGAGTCCGACACCTCACGAATCATGCGGTTTGCCCCTGGATGCAGGTAGTGGGACCGTGAAATGACAATCGATCATGCAAAAGGGGTGGATGATGGATTTCGACGACTACCAGACCGAGGCATGGGCTTACGACCAGCAGCGGGAGGGTGACCAGGGCCGTGCGCTGACGATCGCTCTGCTGGGACTGGGCGGCGAGGTAGGGACCTTGCAGACCAATCAGAAGAAGTTGGTCCGTGACGGCCCCGTCCATCTCGATCGTCACGCACTCGTGGTCGAAGACCTAGGCGATATCCTGTGGTATATCGCCGATACCGCCACCTGGCTGGGAGTGGGCTTGGACGAGGTGGCACGTGCGAACCTTTCGAAAATCGCCGCGCGCTGGCCACGCCACACCAGCCAGCCCTCGGCGATCTCGAGTTCGTTACCCGCTGCGGTACCCTCTTCGCCTACACACCGGATCGGTCCGGCACGATTGTTCGACGGCGCCGATGTTCCGGACTCCCAGCGCCTGCCGCGGCGTCTGGAAGTCCACATCGCCCCCTTTCCCCACAGTGATACCGACACCGACGGACTACCGCCGCGGGTATTGCCGGTTCATGACGGCCGACCGTGTGGAGATCCCTTGGGTGACAACGCTTACCGCGAAGATGGTTACCGCTACCACGACGTGTTCCACCTCGCCTACCTCGCCATCCTGGGGTGGAGCCCGGTGATGCGGGCACTGCTGAAGCGTAAAAGGAAAGCCAGTCCGCTGGTCGACAACGTCGAAGACGGCGGGCGCGCGATAGCGATCGAGGAAGGCCTGTCCGCCTTCATCTTCGAAGCGGCCGGACGCGCCAGCTATTTCACCAGTGCGTCACTGGTCGACAGTGAAATCCTGCGCCTGTGCCGTCGGATGACAGCGAATCTCGAAGTCGGCCTGTGCACCGAAATGGAATGGGAGCGCGCCATCCTCGACGGCTTCCGGGCCTGGCGTGCGGTGCGAGAGCACGGCGACGGTTCGGTCGTCTGCGACCTGGACGCCCGAACACTGGTGGTTCGTCCGCTGACCGCCACGGAACGCGCTCGTCATGCACAAGTGTGGGCTCCCGCGATCGGCGACCTCCGAGCGCGCGATCAGGCAGATCACTAGAGCTCAGCCGAGCTCCCATTTCGGTGGGAACCAAGCACCGACCCGATCGGGCACTGGTGCGAACAACTGCTTGATGCGAGTGCGGCCACTGCGCCCGGCAATGTCGGGGTGCATGACCCGCGCGTACTTGTCCACCTCGCAGAACAGGTTCTGGCAGTCGATCAGCTGCAGAGGTCGACGCCCGCCTAGGCCGTCGAATCTCAAGCCCAGTCGCTGGAAGTGCGGCTGCTGGTGCTCGGCCATGTACCGGATCACCTCCGATTCGATACCGTCGGCCTCGGAGCCGAAGCATTTGCGGATGCCGTCACGAGCCCCGGGGCCGGGCACGACGAATTCCATCTCGTCGAATTCCAGCGCGCTGGAATAGTTGAGGTCGATCGCGAACTGATAGGCCAGGAAATCCCCCATCGCCGGATAGTCCAGCAGGGTGAGGAACACCTGCTGCAACGACGTCGCCGCCGCCAGGTGCTCGACCAGCCCGGTGGTCATCATGTGTTGCAGCAGCCGCAGATGATTGGTGTGTTTGCGCTCGGCCCCCAATCGTGGTGGCGGCACGACGTACGCGGCCGAATACAATTTCACACCGCGGGCGAATGCTGAGGTCAGGACCTCGTCGTAAGCGCGCAGATCGAACTCACGCCAGCTCACCTCACCGAACGCCTCGGTCAGCAACTGCCACGTGGACACTCGGTTGAACAACTTGAACAGCAGCGTGCGGAACACCACCTCGTCCAGATCCTGGGACCCCTGGTAGGAGACTTCCCGGATCAGAAACTGACTCACCCGATCAGCGGCGCGGTAACAGTTGGTGAAGCGGTGCCGCCGCAACACCGGGTCATCGGTCCACGGACCCGCCCGCCCGGCCAGCCGGGCCTCGTAGATGGCCTGACGGCGCGCGGCGAAATACCAATAGGTATCGAACACCGGCGTCGGGTACACCGTCCGTCCGCCGATCCGCAGACCCTCGGGCAGGGGCGCGGGACGGTGCGTGCTTGACGGCGAGGCCGTGTCGGAGACATCCAGATCGAGCTCACCTTGGGTGGAGACCGTCGCTGCAACCGCCATTCGCGTTTGTCCTCCTTTATGCGTTACACGATTCGCGTAACGCGTTACATTATAGAGGTGTCACATGCCGAAAGAGACGCGATCCGGGAGCGATCGGCAGCGATTTTCGGTAACCGCTACATGGTCGATGTTGCCGCCGCGATCGCCGATCTCGCAGCACGCTCACCCGGCGGCATCACCGTCCGGATGATCCACTCACAAACCCGGATACCGGATGGCCAGGTCAAACAGGTCGTCAAACGGCTGGTCGAGGCCGGACTCCTGCTGGAACTACCCCGCAACACCCCACGTGCGCCTCTGTATCACGCGATTGACTACTCCGGCGGAAGCTGGGTGGCGTTGGTCCAGACGTGCCGGACCTTCCAGACGACGACCACCGATTCGCAGGTGGCGCAGTAACAAGACGGGCCCGGGGCACCCGTGACGATACCGACTGGACGGATAATCGGCCCACGGCAGTATGCGCCCGAGTGAAGTGGCATCCCGGTGGCCGGGGCGCCGCCGTTACTGCGGCTCACACCGGGATGGCCCGCACAGCGAGCAGCTCCTCATCCGCTCACGCCCGGGACGACTCGGAGGCCGATGGTCGGGGAACCCCGATGATCAATGGACCGAAACCGAGCTGTCCGGAGGGAGGATGGCGTAAGCCATTGCAAGGCAACGCTATACGGTGTCCTTCCGAGGGTCCGCGAAACTCTACAACAATCTGAATCGATGGTCTGCCACCTACCCGCTCGGGGAACGACCAGCCCCGCCAAACACAAAGTTCTCTTCCGACTCGATCACGCGGGCAACCTATCCATGCGGCTCCCACGCCGAGCTTTACCACCTGCCCCAACCTCGGATTAATAGGGCATGCACAGGATCTGTCAGTTGAACAACCCTGTGATCAGCGCGCCGCATTCGCATGACGCGCTGATCGGTGCCAGGGAGGAAGATAGTCGACGTGAGTTGCCGGTGTGCGAGCTGGAACTCAAAGAGCCACGATGGCAACCGATCTGGGCGCCGTGCACCCGGTCGTCGCCGACCGCGTCCACATGCTGACGGCTATGACGGCTCGAACGTCTCACAGGGCACGCTCATCGGCCGAGCTGGCGGGAACGATGACCGCACCGGCACAGTGCCGGATGACCGAGTCCGGGTGCGCCTCCCACAGGATTTACGGACACTACGCGAGGCGATCTCATGCTTGCGGCAGGTACCGCAGCGTGCGGTGGTCGGCGTCGAATTCGACCGCGCCGCCGCCGTGGGCCAGCAGCTGCCGGAACATCGCGTGCCCCTGCAGGATTGCCGATTCCCACTCTGCGGCGGAGCGTACGCCGACTTCGAGTGTGGCGGTCATCAGCGTGATGGAGTCCAGGATGGCCTGGTCGAGCCGGGTGATGCCATCGAAGTGGTTGTGCAGCGAGGCGTAGGTGAACACGAACGAGGAGACGCCTTCCTCGATGACGATCCCGCGGCCGCCGTCTTCGGCCTCGTCGATGTCGGCCACGGACTTGCGTTTGCGCCGCAGCAGCGACCGGGTCACCGGAGACCAGCCCAGAATGGCGGCATAGGCCAGGTGAAACACGTCGTGGAATCGGTAGCCGTCCTCGTTGAGCGCGTTGTCGGTCAGCGGGTTACCTACCTGCCGGCCGTCCATGTGGACCTGGACTTCCCAGCGGCCTGCCGCATTGCGCTGCTGGCTGAAGATATAGGTTCCGCGGCGAGGCAACTGCTCGTCGGGCGGCACGGAGATGTCGAGTTGGTGGCCCGGGCTCGGTAGCCAACGGGCGCGAGTGCGGTGCAGGTTCGCCTGCGCGATGTCATCGAGGTCCAGGCCGACGTCGTCGGCGATGGCGGCGACATGCCACAGGATGTCACCGAGTTCCTCGCGGACCTGCTTGCGCCAGCCGCCGAACGCCTCGCCGTACCGCATCCGGGTCTTGGACACCGAGGCCATCGCACCGGTCTCGGCGCACAACCCGATGAGATGTGCGGTCAGGTCGATGTCGGGCTGGTTGGTCTCACGCGCTCGCCGCTGGTACTCACTGAGCTTCATCCGCTCTCCTACGATGGAAGATCAAACAAGCTGTCGGGATACCCGACAATGATGTACTATCGGACATGATGTTGGCAAACCAGACAAGGTGGTGGTGATGACCGAGGCCGAAGTGTCCAATCTGATCGTGGATCTGCTGGCCGAAGACGCCGGCTGCGATCCCGGGCAGCTGTACGCCGAGCTCGCCGAGCTCGGTGAGGATCTGCCGATCGACTCCTTGCTGGCTGTCGACATCCTGGCGCGGGTGCAGAAAGCAACCGCAACCTATCTTCCGGCCACCGAGGAAACCGCCCGCGCGATGCGCTCGGTGCGCGGGTTCGCCCGCGCGGTGTGCCGCAGGCTCGATGCGCAACGAGAGGACACCGCATGAGCAGCGTGGAACCCGAAAGCGTGGAACCCGAATTCGATCAGTCCGAGCTGGCCCGGCGGCTCAGAGAAGTCCGCGAGTATCTGGGGTTGTCCCAGCAGTTCGTCAGCTCCTCGACCGGGATCGCCCGTTCGGCGATCTCGGAGATCGAACGGGGCAACCGCAAAGTCGACAGTCTCGAGCTGCGTAAGCTGGCGCGGCTGTACCAGTACCCGGTCAGTTACTTCCTGGGCGGGGACAACAGCCCCACAGTGGAGCCCGCCTCCGTGCTGGGCCGGGTCCTGGTCGACCTGACCGACGACGACCACGAAGAGATGCGCAAATTCGCCGAGTATCTCAGCTACACCCGCCGTGCACGGCGCTCGTGACCGGGGTGCTGATGTCCTGGCAGATGGCCAACCGGATCGCGTCGATCGAGGCCGCCCACGCCCACGACGAGTTGGATATCGACCTCGCGTGCACCCCGATCGCCGTCGGACCCGCGATCACCCGCGCCGGGGTGGCATTGATCTGGAGGCCGATGCCTGGACTGTTCGGCGCCTACATCGCCGAGGAGCTCGAACGCGACCCGGGAATCCTGGTCAACTGCAGGCTCACCCGCGCGGTCCGCAGGCATTCCGCAGCCCACGAACTCGGCCACCACCGCCTGGAACACTCCACGGTGCTGGACTGCGGCGCCGGCCACGACCCCACCCTCGAACTGGGTGCGGCGGTCCGGCACTGGACGCCTGTGGAAAAGGCTGCCGAGGCCTTCGCCGCCTGGTTCCTGATGCCCCGTCGGGCTGTCCTGGCCACCCTCGCCGACCTCGACTTGCCTCGGGTTGAACAACCCGCACAGGCCTACCAGCTCGCACTACACCTGGGCACCAGCTACGCCTCCACCGTGCGGCACCTGGTGTCACTGCGACTGCTCACCGGCGCCGACGCCGACACGTGGGCACGCATCGCGCCGTCCAAGTTCAAACGACACCTCGCTGGCGACCTGCTGGACTCCACCCGCGATATCGATGTGTGGCACCTGGGCCGCGGACACCACAGACCCCTGCACACCTCACCCGGCGATCTGCTGCTCGTACCGGCCCCGGCAACAGTCCACAGCACCCGCGGCCCGGTCGAGGTGGCCGCCGAGGGCGATGGCGGTGTCCACTTGCGCTGCACCGATCCCGGCGAACAGCCGTGCCCGGCCACGATCGTGACCGACACCAGCGAGATCACCCTCACCGTAGAGCCCCGCCCCTACGGAATCGAACGCTCCAGCCTCCCGTCACCGATCTCCCCAGGAAACTCACGATGAGTCACTACGTCGACATCACCGCGCACGACCTGTCCACCGCATGGCTGCAGACCACCCTGGCCGTGCACGCCCAGCCACAACGGCGGGCCTTCCATACCGTCACCCGAATCGCCGACACCGCACACCCCGAACGGCTGCGCATCCGCGTAGCAGCGGACGATCTGCTGGCCGAATTCGACCTGCCACCGGTCCAGACCGTCGCCAACACGATCTTCCCGGCCGCCCTCGCCGCACAAGACGCCGACCCCGTCCGGCTCGCAGCCCGCTACCAGGCCCTCTACCCCCAGCTCAAGCGCCTGGAACCGCGCAACAACAAGGGCACCTACTTCCAGCGACTGATCGCCTACCCCACCCCGCACGGCCAGGTGAACCAGCTCGAGCGCCTCATCGCCACCCTCACCATCGAACGCGCCACCGCCGCACCCAAACGCGCCCGCTACGAAACCTCCGTCGATATTCCCGAACCCGATGTCCCCGAACCGATTTCGGTGCCGGTGTACGAACCGCGCCACGACACCTCCGCGATGGCCTTCCCCTGCCTGTCGATGCTGTCCTTCCAGCTCGACGGCACACGCCTGCACGCGGTCGCCCACTACCGCTCCCAGTACCTGCTGCAACGCGGATACGGAAACTATCTCGGCATCAGCCGATTACTGGGATACATCGCCTCCCGCACCGGGCTCACTCCCGGCGCGCTGACCGTCGTGGTCGGCCAGGCCCACGCCGACCGGCTGCGTCGCGACCTCGCACATGCACTGCGCGAGCTGGCCACCGATCTGACGACCGTCTGACCCCGTCCGGCAAGTGATCCCGGGCCGCGCGCACGACTCACCAGTGGCGCGGCGCGGCGGCCTGCAGTCGTGAAGACAACGCCGGGTCGTCCAGAAGCTCCTGGCACGACCTGGCATACGAGAGCAACTCGGTTCCGGCCGGGTCGTGATCTCCGGCTTCGAGCATCTCCGGACTGAACTGCGCCTCGACCCGGACAGTCAGCCGCTCGAGCGCCCGCACAACCAGCAACAATTCACGGTCCGAATCCTGTTCCTGCCCAGTGGTCATCTCTCTCTCCTCATCCAGGGGGTTCACACCTTACGCATCCAGCAAGATGTCGGTGAACCCGCAGCATTCGGCTGGAGTCCCAGACGGACGGAAACCATCTCGGACAGAATTCTCGGGGCGATGCGACTCCGTTCGCCATGCCTACAGCGAGGACGTGCGGCGACCGCTGAGAGGTTTGTTGCGCCCCAGTACGTGCAGGCTCCTGAGCCGAACCAGGAGCCTGTCCACAGGACGTACGGCAAACAGCCGTAGTACTCCTAGTAGGACCGTCACTATGACCTCCCAGTGATCAGCAACCCTGCCGCTGTCACCAGCGAGACTGCCAGCGACGGCGCTGTCAGTGGATGGCTCTCCCGGATCGGAGGATCCGTCTACCTCGGTCATTGAGAACTCCCAGAACTGCAGGAATTCTAGTGAGGGAATAGATTGGCTTCGTTCGCTACTGTGACTGGCTGCGGTTGCTCACGGGGGCACATCACCTGGTGCTAGCACGACGTGCGTGCATTCTTGCTCGGCGTGAGCGCATCGTGCGCAATCAACCTGCCGGAGTCTCTGGTCGCCCGGCGACCGTGCCTTGCATGGGTGCGGTCCGGGCAGGTGTCGCCCGGCGGGACCCTGTAAATCGAGGCTTTCCGGGCGCGGAGTCGTTGGTTTGACCGACTGCGGTGGTACACGGGTGGAGAAGTCGAGGGTCTGCGGTGAGACTCCAATCTGTCTACGGATCAGCGCCTGGGTCGGGGGCGTGGGTGGGCCTGCGGCAACTACCGCGGCGAGGTAGTCCTCGGTCTCGTGTGTCTGCCAGGGGTCGGCGTGTTCGTACCGATCGCGATGTGCGAGCCAGGCTTTCCAGAGGGCGCGCTCGCGGCGGTGGCGCGCGGTGCGCTCGTTGTGCGCGTGGTGCAGAGCATGCGCGTGCGCGATCGAGTCCAGCGTGGTTGGCCCGGGGACTACGGTGCCGTGCGTGTGGACGATGAGTCCGCTGGTGGCGAGGGCGGCGAGGGATGTGTACCCGGTGCTGCGGGTTAGGCGAGCGGTGGCGAACGCGTCGGCGGGCGTGGTGCAGCCCTGGTGCACGACGGCCTCCCACAAGCGTCGGTGCCGGATCCCCAGCACCGACCAGGCGGGATGGACGGGCTCCACTCGGGCGAGGTCGGCTTGGGTGCGGGTTGGGCGCAGACGGCGGCCATTGGTCTGGGGGGTGACCAGTGCGTAGCGATCCGCCAGGACTCCTGCCGCACGACGGATTCGCAGCAGCGGTGCGCCGGGCACCTCACGGACTTCATGGAGCACCTCCCAGACCGTGGTTTCGGGTAGGGATCCGGCCATCAGCGATACGGATCTGCCGCCCAGTTCGACGACCGGCACGCCTTTCACGACCTCGCCGCCTACCGCTGCCGCATACGCCATCGCTTGTAGGACTGCCAAGGCGTTGGCTCGCCGGGGAGATCCGGGCCATTGGGTATCGACCCAGGCGATCGCAGCTGCGAGCCAACGTGCGTGCGTTCTCGTGTACGCAGTTGCGTTCTCCCCCCTGCACCCCCCTGTGCGCTCTTGTGTCTTGTGCACGGACGACCGGAATTCGCGGCCGTGCTGCGCGACCCATCGGCAGGCCTTGTCCCAGTCGCGTGCCATGGCGGCATCGGCCGCAGTCTCGTAGCGGCTGTAGGAACGAGCCAACCCTGCCCAGGAGCCGCCGGCGGCGGGAAGCTGAGCTTGGACGTCGGCACGCGACATCCCCTGCAAAATTGCTGCGGTGAGCACGGATTGGCGCGCGGCGCTGCGGTCGAGGCGACCGTCCTGCGCGCGCCACCGCTGATCGGTGGGCGCAGCGCCGTGCACGGCGAACGCGGTAACCACCGCCGACATGGACGACCAGCGCCGGTGTTCGGTGCGCAGGCGTGCCTGGTCGCCTGTGCCGTCCCACATCAGATCAGCGGCTACGGGCGCGCTGGGAGTGCGCGTGCGCGGTGCGCGCGGGCTGAGCGCGACGCGCGCCGTGTCGTGCGCGGCAGTGCGTGCACGAGCGATACGCCCACCGCTCAGAAGCATCATCAGCCGCGCGAGGAAACTGCTGTCGCTACGTACGGTCAGCGCATCGACTGCGGCATCGAGCGAACCAGACAGAGTGCGGTATCCGCCCTCC
Source organism: Nocardia alni (assembly GCF_019038435.1). Taxonomy (GTDB): domain Bacteria; phylum Actinomycetota; class Actinomycetes; order Mycobacteriales; family Mycobacteriaceae; genus Nocardia; species Nocardia alni. The sequence goes on along the minus strand of NZ_JAGPOX010000012.1, from coordinate 27,911 downwards.
TTGCAAGCTGATCCAGGCGGGGTGATGCAGCCGGAGACGTCGCCCAACATGGGCGTGATGTCCAGCGTCGGCAGTCGTGCGGCCAGCAGCCGCACGATCGGCTCGATCTGGGCCTTGGGCACTGCCATTCCGACCGAAAGCGGAATCAGAATGTGCTGGCCGCCGCTGCTGCTGCGGTCAGTGATCGCGCGGCCGCCGCATTCGCTGATCCAGGCAAGGCAGCGGTCTACGTCCTCGGTAACCGCGGTGGGCCCGAGATGTTTGGCGTCGAAGTCCAATGCCAGCAGCCGGGTACGTCGTCGTCGATACAACGGCAGCGCCGCAGGGAATTCGGGGAGTCTCTGGGTGAGTGGCTGGGCGCGGTCGCGAAAGCGACGATGGGCCGGGTTCCATAGGCGCATGGAACGACGTGCTGCGAGCAGTGGGCTCAGACGCTCCCAGGCCATCCGTGCCTCGACGTGTGTTGAGGCCGGATCGGTTGGGGCTATGGATGATTCGGGAAGCAGGAATAGCGGATCCGCGAGTGCGACAGGTCTGCCGCTGGCCGGTACGCCAGCGGTTGAACCCGCATCGCGGCATGCGCTATCATCAGACTTGCATAGCAGCACAGCAGCCTTCGGGTTGCGGCCCTCAGTTCGCACCTGAGGGCCAATGCTTTTCGGTTATCTATTCGTGTGGGTGTGGCGATATGCTCGGCACACCTATCACACGAAGTCCACCGGCATTCACCGTTTTTCGGCGACGAGCCTCGTAGCAGTCACTACGCTGCGCGCGTCGATTGGCCGATAAGATCACCTCCCATCGGATTGGTTCGGAATCCCAGAGTGTCGGCGCATCGAATGAGCCGATCGACGGTGGATCGTTGCCATGAGCCGTCCGTTTCTCGGTTCATCCGAGCCGTGACCGCGTTGGCGTTCATCCCCTGGTCGGCGAGCCGAAGAATCTGCACGAGATCGGGCACCGACTTCAGAGACTTCCTGGTCTCTACCATCCGCACCGCGACCCACCAGTAACGATCCGTAGCCTCATTCCGGTCTTCGGCCACTGAGTTTGTCTCGCCGACAAACGAATTGCCGAGAACTGTCGGGGGCGGCCCGATGACGGTTGGGGCCAGATCGGGCAGAGACGCGACCGAAGTGCCATATCCCCGCGTCAGCACCGGGGCCGGTTGATTGCCGGGAACGTCGGCGGCGCTGTTCGCGCCGGCGACCGCGGCGATCAGCGTGGCGTAGCGCGCAGCGATCCAGGCGTGCACCCACATCAACACCACGACCATCATTGGCGCGACAGCGTATTCCGCCGCCCGCCCGAAGTCTCCTGCGGCCAGGTGTGGCCCGCAGTTCAAGCCCACCGTCGTCAGCAATAACCCGGCCTCGAAGATGATGATTTTGTCGCGCTTCACCTTCCGGCCCAACCGAGCGGCAGCCGCGGACTGAGCCATGATTTCCAGAATCGGCACCGAAACCATCGCTTCGAGCCCGAACGACAAGATCCACTGCAACCACCAGACAGCGCCGGCGGGGCCGACGACGGGCATGAGGTTCCTGCCGACATTGACCGCCGACCATGCCAGCCCGGCCGCCATCACTGCCCGCAATCGCAGCGAAGCCCATGTCGCTCTCCGGTGGAGAGCGGCCTCTTGAGCGTCGGCGTTGGTAGCCCGGTCTCGGCTTGCCCGAGCGCGGGCAAGCCATCGCTGCTGGTGTTCGTCGTGGCGGCGGATCCGCGTAGCTTCCCGGCGGCGCTGGTGCTCTGCGGCAAGATCGGCGGAAAAACTGCGTTCAGTGCGACGGCGATCCTTGCGGCGCATGGCCTTCCGACTGAGGCGTATCTCCTCGATTTCGTCGTCGTCCATCGCATCGAACAGATCGTCGATGTGCTGCAACGGGATTCGACCGCGCGCCCAGGCAACCCGGTCCGTGAGATCCATCTGTGCCTGTGGCGGATCGGGCGATCGCCACAACCGGAACATCGTGTGCGGGCGGGGGATCAGCTTCATGAACGTGTCCTCAGCGCGTCGGAATCGAATGTGGACGTCCCGGACAGCGATACACCAGTTCGCGAGGTGTCTGTCCGTGTCCAACGCCGGGCCTGAGAGCGGCCGAATCGCGCTGAGTGAGCCCGACCTCAACAGGGTCGAGCTGCCCTGATTATGCGCTACTACCGATGCCTTGGCAAAGGGGAGAGCGCGGAAACATCTGTCGCACACCGGACTCGGGCCACGGGACATCCGCTGCACCATGGCGGCGTGAGGAATGCGCGTGATTCCCATGAAAATTGAACCCGAGTACCACGAGTACCCGGCGAGGGTGTGTCGCTGTGGGAAGCTGGCGAGACAGCTCCTCACGGGTCCCTGAGACCGACTACCGCCCAGGCGGGGCGCGATTCCCGACGCGCGGCCTAGACGAGTAGGAACTGTTTCTCGACAGTCGGCTGATCCTTCGTCCCCGTCCTGGGTATGCACGCCGCATGGAGGTTCGGCTGTGCTGCTGGGGAGTCCGGCCGGGTGCAGTCAAGCTACATCGACCAGGGTCGGCGTCGGTTCGATAACTTCGGCTGCACCGAGGCTCTCCGTTCGAGGCAACCCACCGCCGATCATCTTGGCGAACTCCTTGGCGGCGAGCGAGTGCATCGGAATGACCGCTGCGATCATCACCGGTGCGATGCTGTACTCGAAGGACTTCTGAAGGTCACCCGCGATGACATACGGCGTGATATTTATCACAAGGCTCAGCAGCAGTAAGCCGATCTCGATCGGGGCAATCCGAGCCTTCGCGATGACCTGTCCCTCTCGGGAAGCCGTCGTCGCCAAATACATCATCGCGACGAGCGGCAGCGTGATGATCGGTTCGTACAGGTACGCCAGCCAGTAGCGAGGATCCGTCAGCGGCGTGCCCGCCATGAGGTTGTGCTGCACGTTGAACGAACCCCACACCATGCCGACCACAGCCACACCGGTCAGCGTCCGAGACACCCACCGTGAACTCCGAAACAATCGGCCCACCCGTGCCGTGGGGCTTGCCGCACGTCGATACGCGGCGTCGGCATCGGCGTATGCCTCCTCATCGGCTCGCTCGTGCTTGCGCCGCAGCTCTTGGCGGCCGTGAGCATCCCGAGCCTCGTCCAGCCGAGCTGTTCGTGCGAGTGTCCGAATCTCCTCGGCGGCCGCTCGCTCCATCCGCAGCTCGTTATCAGACATGGCCTGGGTCCAAGACGGATCCGCCTGCTCGGCCAAACGCTGTTGCGCGAGCTCCTGCTGTCCTGCGAAGTCGAAATCAGCGGAGAAGGGGTCTGCGGTCCTGGGACCGCGGCGCCGAGTAGGCATGGTGATAATGGTCATGTCGGGAAGCCTTTCTTCCTGGCATCAGCCCCTTGGCGGATGGTCTAGATCCGCTGAGGGGCATTTTTGTGGCCACCTTCGGGAGGGTCTAGCTCCCGGAAGTGGATAGCTATCTGCGGATTCGACCACCCGGCAGAGCAGCGCGTCAACCTCGCCAAACAGGCATTCGAATAGGAAAAGACCAGGTCAGCGCAAGGTGAGACTTCGCGGAGTGGTCTAGTTCAGCCGTGTGGCAAACATTGGGTGATCAAGGCTCGAGTCACGATGATTGCAGGGATCCTCGGGGAATTTCGGGGAAATCTGTGCCGCCGAACCCCGCTCAACGCCGCCGAAACCGACCGAATCGACGGCGTCGAACAGCTCGACACGATTGATTCCCGGGCATCAGATGGTGGCGATCAGCCCATGTCAGGCAGTATTTCTGCTGGTTAAGAATCTTGAATCGGAAGTGTGTGAGGCGGCGTCAGCCCCAACCCAGCTCATGCAGCCGCTGTTCGTCAATCCCGAAATAGTGCGCAATCTCATGAATCACTGTGATCGCTACCTCCTGCACGACTTCATCCCGAGTCGTGCACATCGCCAGAATGGGTTCGCGGAAGATGGTCACGGTGTCGGGCAGGACGCCGCCGTACTGGCTGTCGATCCGCTGGGTCAGGGATATGCCGTGGTACAGGCCGAGGAGGTGGGGATCCCGCCTGTCGCGCGGTTCGATCAGCACAACCACGTTGTCGATGGCGTGTGCCAGCTCGGGCGGGATCAGATCCAGGGCGTCGCCGACCAGCTCCTCGAATTCTTCCGGTGACATCGATACGGTCATCGCGTTCGGCTCCGCGGATTCATCGCGGCGGTGCGGCGGCGCCGGGCAGTGGGGCCGGGGTCGAGCGGCCCGATTTCGGTGGTGGCACAGGCGCTTGGCCGTCGATGAGGATGTTGCCCTTGGCCGAGCCGGTGATCGAGGAGAAGCCGTCCTGGGCGCCCTTGCCGACCAGGCAGTTCAACTTGTGGCTGCCGACCAGCCAGCTGCGGACGTCGAGGTCGTCCCAGAAGACGGTCAGCGTCTTGTTCATCAACGAATCCGCACCGCCCATGTAGCTGCCGGCGACCCGGGCGCACTGGTTCTGCATGAACTTGTCCTGGTCGGTCGCGGCGGGCGGGTCGCCGGTGAACTGCGGGCCGAGATCGACGGTCGAGATCACCTCGTATGCATGAGGTTTGGCGCAGTCGACCGGCTCGTTGGTGGGCAGGTTCTGATTGATGCCGATGCAGGTGCCGGGATCCCAGATGCGGGATTGATCGCTGTCGCGGACCCGGCCGACGGTGTCCTGGGTGGCGTTGCCGGTGGCGCTGACCAACTGCAGGCCGCAGCGGATCGTTCGGTCGCCGCTGGTCCACGCGGGCTCGCCCGGATTGATCATGCCGACCACGAACCGGCCGCGCGGATCGAGCCGTCCGCCCAGATAGGTCTGCGCCGCGGTGACACAGTGCTCGTCGCGTAGTTCGGCGAAGCGCAGCGAATCGGGAAAACGGGTGCCCGGCCCGAACTCCCGGCCCGGATAGTCGGCCAGGTCGATATCGGCGGTGACCTCGAACAGGTGCTTATCCGCGCAGTTGACCTTCGACAGGTCGAGCGTCCGGGGATCGGCCCAGGTCAGGCAGTCGCCCGCCGTCGCGGTGCCGAAGGCGGTATTGACCCGGCCCCCCGCGGCCCCGCCCGCCGGTTCGTGCGCCTCCAGTCCGTGCGAGTTGCGGAATCCGGAGATGGACAACGTCACGATCGCGGCGAGCACCGCGCCCACCGCCACCGCGAGCAGGCCCCACCGCATCTTGTGTGCCGGCAGGTGGGTTCGCCCGGCCGCACGCCGGGGGGTCGGGGACGGCTCGAAGGTCCCGGAGGGGGATTCGTCCCACTCGGAATCGGCTCCCGGCCAGTCGGATACCGATTCACCCCATTCGGGCTCTGGTCCGTGCACGGGCACATGGTCGGATGGCATCGCGGTCCATCATGGCAGCGCCCACCCCACCCCGCCACGATCGGCTCGGCTATTCGCTGTGGACCTGCGGAATATCGGTGGACGAGCCCCGTTAGGCTGAGTACCCATGATCGACCTTCGATTCCTGCGCGAGAACCCCGACGCCGTCCGTGCCTCGCAGCGGTCCCGCGGTGAGGATCCGGCGCTGGTGGACGCCCTGCTCGAGGCCGACGCCGCCCGCCGCGCCGCGGTCGCGACCGCCGACACGCTGCGGGCCGAGCACAAGGCACTGGGCAAGAAGGTCGGCAAGGCGTCCCCGGACGAACGGGCGGGTCTGCTGGCACAGGGCCAGGAGTTGTCGGCCAAGGTCAAGCAGGCCGAGGTGGCCGAGAACCTCGCGGACGCCGACCTGGACGTGGCCCTGCGCGCACTGCCCAATGTGGTCCAGCAGGGCGTACCCGCCGGCGGCGAGGACGATTACGTCGTCCTGGAAACCGTCGGCACCGCACCCGAATTCGACTTCACCCCGAAAGACCATCTCGAACTGGGCGAATCGCTGGGGCTGATCGATATGGAGCGTGGGGCCAAGGTGTCCGGCGCCCGGTTCTACTTCCTGACCGGTTACGGCGCGCTGTTGCAGCTCGGTCTGCTCCAGCTGGCCGCCCAGCAGGCTATGGCGAACGGGTTCACCCTGATGATCCCGCCGGTGCTGGTGCGCCCGGAGATCATGGCGGGCACCGGATTCCTGGGGCAGCATTCCGCCGAGATCTACCACCTCGAGGAGGACGACCTCTACCTGGTCGGCACCTCGGAGGTGCCGATGGCGGGCTATCACTCGGGCGAGATCCTGGACCTGTCGGGCGGTCCGAAGCGGTACGCGGGCTGGTCCTCGTGCTTCCGGCGGGAGGCCGGAAGCTATGGCAAGGACACCCGCGGCATCATCCGGGTGCACCAGTTCGACAAGGTCGAAATGTTCGTCTACTGCAGGCCCGAGGACGCCGACGCCGAGCATCGGCGGCTGCTGGGCTGGGAGAAGGACATGCTGGCCGCGATCGAGGTGCCGTATCGGGTGATCGACACGGCGGCCGGTGATCTGGGCACCTCGGCCGCGCGCAAATTCGACTGCGAGGCTTGGGTTCCCACCCAGCAGACCTATCGGGAGCTCACCTCCACCTCGAACTGCACGACCTTCCAGGCCCGCCGGCTGTCGGTGCGCTATCGCGACGAGAACGGCAAACCGCAGATCGCGGCCACACTCAACGGCACCCTGGCCACCACGCGCTGGATCGTCGCACTGCTGGAGAACCACCAGCGGGCCGACGGTTCGGTCCGGGTGCCCGAGGCGCTCGTGCCGTTCGTCGGACGGGAAGTCCTGGAAGCTGTCTAGGGCCACACACGTGGTCCGCGCCGCGGCGAATCCGGTTGTCGTGGCGGGGTGGTCCGGTTCGCGCAAGGTTGGTAGCTGTTAATTTGCGATTAAAACAAAGGTGGCGCTGTGGATTTACGGCGCGCCCGTATCCAGGCGTCGTCCGATCCACGATCACACCCGGATTGTGCAGCCGGACATGCCAGTTCTCCGCGGACCATGCCGGTTCCCCGAAGACTTTGCCGGTGGATTCCTGCGGATGTCACTACTGCATGGGACAACTGTGTCTAGGCTAGGCAGCGTGCGCGGATTCGGCTCTCGCGGCGATGCCCGGACGCGGGTGCGGACGGTCTCGGCGCTGGCGACGGCAATGGTCATGGCCCGGACCACCGGGGCGTTCTACGTCATGGGTGGGGTACTCGGTCTGCTCATCACCGCCGTCGCCCCAGGTGATCAGGGCAACCGGCCGCTGGTGGGCGGTGCGGCCGGTATCGCGCTGCTGCTCGGCGTCAGCCTGCTGATCTGGGGCCCGCGGCTGCCGCATTCGATCCACCACGGCTACGTCGCGGTGGCCACCGTGCTGGTGACGATCGCGGTGCACTGGTTCCCGAATTCGGTCGGCGCGATCAGCCTGGCCGCGTTCTACGCATTCATCGCCTGCGATGCGGCGATCTTCTTCGCCTGGCAGCGGGTCGCGGCTCATGTCGCGTTCGCGGTGGCGCTGTGCCTGTGGGTGGTGCCCTCGCGCGGTCTGCCGTGGTGGTCGGGCATCATCCCGGCCGGTGTCACAGTCGGGGTCGGCATCGTGGTCGGGATCCTGACCAGGATGGCCTCGAACGCGGATATCGACGTGCTGACCGGACTGTTGAACCGCCGCGGTTTCGACCGCGTGCTGGCCAACGCGATCGGGCACGCCACCCGCACCGAACAGGGGCTGGCGCTGGTACTGGTGGATCTGGACCGCTTCCAGAAGATCAACGATCATCTCGGACATCGCGCGGGCGACGCGGTGCTGCAGCGGGTGGCCGACACCTGGTCGAAACTGCTCGGGCCGGACCAGCGGCTGGCGCGCTACGGCGGCGACGCGTTCGCGCTGCTGCTGCCCGGCACCACCGAACAGGCCGCGATCCTGCTCACCGAGCAGCTGCGCGCGGCGGTCACCACCGGATGTTCGGCGGGCGTGACCTCCTGGCAGCAGGGCGAATCCGGCTCGCTGCTGGTGTCCCGCGCGGATGTCGGGCTGTACCGGGCCAAGCAGGCCGGCCGCAACCGGACGGTGCTCGAGTCCTCCCGGCAGTTGCCGCTGGCGGTGGAGCTGCGCGAGGCGATCGATAAGGGTGCGCTGGACGTGCACTACCAGCCGATCGTGAGCCTGACCGAGAACGGAGCCGGCCGGGCGGTCGGTGTGGAGGCGCTGCTGCGCTGGTCGTCGAGCGCGCAGCCGGACGTGACCACCGAGGGCCTGATCCGGGTCGCCGAGGAATACGACCTGATCGCCGATCTGGACGAGCTGGTGCTGCGCCGGGCCTGCGCCGACGCCGCGCGCCTGCAGGAGACCTTCGCCCAGCTCGACCTCACCCTGAACGTCAACGTGAGCGGCCTCGAGCTGGCCGAATCCGAGTACGCCGAGCGCGTTCTGGGCATTCTGGCCGATACCGGATGGCCCACCGACCAGCTCGTCCTCGAGGTCACCGAGAGCGAGCTGGCCGCTGAATCCCAGACGGCCATCGGCAATCTGAACACGTTGCGCGACCGCGGTGTGCGCATCGCGATCGACGACTTCGGCACCGGCTACTCCTCGCTGAGCCGCCTCGCCACTATTCCGAGCGATATTCTCAAGATCGACCAGAGCTTCGTGGCATCCATCCGATCCGATTCACCGGCCCCGCCGCTGCTCGGGGTCATCGCCGCCCTGAGCAAATCGCTGGATCTGCAGGTGATCGCCGAGGGCGTGGAGACCGAATATCAGGCCGCGGTGCTCACCGAACTCGGTTTCGCGCTGGCCCAGGGCTACCACTACAGCGATTCCCAGCCCGTCGCCGATCTGATCAGCGACCTCAACGATCAGCACGGCCTGGTCGGCGCCGGTGTGCCGGAGCGAGAGTTCTCCAGCAGTGGCTGGATTCCGCTGGACCAGGGCGCCAACCACTACGACTCCGGGTCGTTCGGCGGACCGAACTGACGCGTGCGACCCGCCCCGCCGGATGATCGGGGAAGGGATACGACGATCCGAGCGAGAGGGCAGGTATGGCGGAGCTGGGCGTAGCCGTGATCGGATACGGGTTGGCCGGGTCGGTATTCCACGCGCCGCTGATCGCCGCGGATCCGCGGCTGCGAGTGGCGGTCGTGGTCACCTCCTCGCCGGAGCGGTCCGAGCAGGCGCGTGCGGAACATCCTGGCGTCCGGGTCGTGCCCACGGCGCAGGAGCTGTTCGCCGAACCCGCGGGCATCGATCTGGCGGTGATCGCGACGCCCAACCGCACCCACGCACCCCTGGCCCTCGAGGCCTTGGCCGCGGGCCTGGCTGTGGTGGTGGACAAGCCGTTCGCGGTGACCTCCGCACAGGGACAGGAGGTCGTCGATGCGGCCGGGCGGGCCGGGCCGGCCCTGACGGTGTTCCAGAATCGCCGCTGGGACGGTGACTTTCGTACGGTGCGGCGGTTGATCGAGGACGGCAGCCTGGGGGAGGTGCGCCGGTTCGAATCGAGGTTCGAGCGCTGGCGCCCGGCGGTCAAGGGCGGTTGGCGCGAGGTCGGTGACGCCGCCGACGGCGCGGGCCTGCTCTACGACCTCGGCAGTCATCTGGTGGATCAGGCGCTGACCCTGTTCGGACCGGTGGCCCGGGTGTACTGCGAGCTGGATCGTCGTCGGCCCGGCGTGCAGGCGGACGACGACGTGTTCCTGGCCCTCACCCACGCGAGCGGTGTGCGCTCACACCTGTGGATGAGTGCCGTCGCACCACAGCTCGGTCCGCGTTTCCGGGTCCTGGGATCCGAGAACGGCTATGTGACATACGGTCTGGACCCGCAGGAGAACGCGTTGCGCGAGGGGCGTCGACCGGACGACGGAAAGCCCTGGGGCGCCGTCGAACCCGAGCATTGGGGTGTCCTCGGCACGCCGGGCGAGACCCACCCGACCCCTACCGAGCCGGGCGACTACCCGGCGTTCTACGCCGCGGTGGCCGCCGCGCTGCTCGACGGCGCACCCGTTCCCGTCGATCCGCGGGATGCGGTCCAGGCGTTGCGCATTCTGGAACAGGCACGGGAGTTCGCGGTGGATCGGTAAGGATTCAGAGTCTGCGCGAACGCAGCTCATGCCCCTTGGAGGTCTTACACCGCCCGGACTCCAGGTCCCACTGCCAGCCGTGCAGGTTGCAGGTCAGCGTGGAGCCTTCCACCACACCGAATTTCGACAGGTCGGCCTTCAGGTGGGGACAGCGGCGCTGCACCTCCCAGCCGGCCAGTTCGCACGACGCCGAATCGTCGTGGGCCTCGGAGAACCAGCCGTCGGCGTAGGCGATCCGCTCGTCGGTGAGACATTTGAAGAAGGTGTACAGGAATTCGTTGTAGCCGCCGATGCGCCATGCTTGGAACCGGGTGGACAGGAAGATCGTGTTGACCCAGTCGGGCTCGTGGTCGCGCAGTACCGTGCGCACCAGCTGGGGATCGATGCGGAAACCGTACCGATACCGGCCCTCTCCCTCGATCGGCTCGCGCACCGAACGTTTGGGGAAGTCCAGTACGAAGGTGTCCTCGCCGAGCACCAGACCCACGGGATAGCCGATGCCGTCGCAGATCAGGTCGCTGGCCGCCATGATGGGCTCGAACAGGTCCTTGAGCTGGGGCAGCAGCGGCTCGTCGGCGGACGCGGCCCAGCTTTGCCTCTCCCGCTCGAGCACGGGGGCCAGGCGCTGGGCCATCTTCTCGATGTACCCGGCCTTGTCGCCGTAGATCTCGTCCGGATCGACCGGATGGGACAGCGTCAGCTCGGTCCCGCGCACATCGGCCACCGAACCCGGAATCATCAGCACCCCACCGGCACTGCCGTGGACGCTCATCTGATCCAGGAACACCATCTGGTCCGGGAAGATGTTGCCCTCGTCACCGCGATCGTCGTTGAGATAGCGCAGCTCGTCGTCCAGGAAGACCGGCGGACCGGCCGAGGGCACCACCCAGGTCGCCCCCACCTGCTCGATATAGCTGCGCGCGCGGTCCATACCCCGCTGGCGCTTCTGCTTACCGAAATTGGATTTCGTGCGCGCGGGGATGTCGTACACCATCGGATACCAGATCGCACCCGAATACTGCAGCAGGTGGATGTCGACGTGCCCGAACGCGTCGTGCAGGACGTCCATATCGACCGGACGCGCGTCGTTCATGTTGAAGCACACCGTCTCGCCATCGGCGACGACCAGCCCGGAGTCACCGATCGGCCCGTCGGCGGGGGCCCGCAGCGCGATGACCATGATGTCCAGCTCGCCGCCGGGGCCGGTGACGGTGTGCTTGACCGAATTCTCGGTCTCGAAGAACGTGGTGAACCCCAGCTTCTCCAGCTCCCGGCGCAGATCCGGCACCGGATAGTCGGGCAGCAGGACGGTGGCGTCCTTGTTCACGTGTGCGAGCAGATGCTCGGCGTCGAAGTGGTCGCGGTGCAGATGCGAGACGTAGAGAAAATCACAGTCGCCCAGTTCGTCCCAGTCCAGCTGGGTGTTGTCCGGGAACGGGAACCATGAGCCGAAATACGCCGGGTTGACCCATGGATCGCAGAGGATGGTCCCGGCCGCGGTGCGGATGTGGAACCCGGCGTGTCCGACGCTGGTGATCTGCACGAACTTCCCTTCTGACGTTGCCAGCCACTCAGATTACCGACTACGAGGAAACCTCGCCGATGCAGTAACCCCGTCGAGTGCTCTTCAGGGTGAATGTGAGGTTCTGCTGCTCTCCGGAGGCGGTCAGGACCGGTACCGAGACCCCGATGTAACCCCCACGGGAGGCCCGGGAGGTGATCGACTGGTCGATGAACGACATCACCCCGGACAGCTTGCCCGGATCGCTCGCCAACGGCGCGGCGACCGCCTCCCCGCTGCCTGTGGGATCCCAGCTCGGCGGGCTCGCCGGGCACAGCAGCGGATGGGTGGACTCCTTGTCGGCCGGGTCGAGCGGCGCGCCGGTGGCGCGGTCCAGGTAGCGGCGGACGGTGTGCCGTGCGTCGGCGCTGTCGAATCCGGCCGCCGTCCCCGCCGCGTAGACCCGGGGGCAGGCGTATCCGCTATCGATGTCGACACGCTGGGCGACCACGGTGACGGCCGCCGGGCCCTGCCCTCGCCAGGTGATGGCGGAGCCGTCGTCCACGCCCGGTCGTGCCAGGGCGTCGAGGATGGGTTGTTTGCTCGCGTACATGGATTCCACGTTCTGCGGCGCCATGGTCCAGCAGGCTTTCTCGAGCCGCTCCGGCGACAGATGCTGCAGGTCCATGGCCCAGCGGGTGATGGCGTCGGCGGCCTTCGGATCGCGGGCGGCCAGCGATACGGTGACCTCGAGTTCACCGGGCCCGGGTGGGGGCAGCAGTGGTGCGGGAGCCGCGGAGGTCACCGAGGAGGCGGGCGGCCCGGGATCGTCGGTGCTGAAGTCGGTGCCTTCGATACCGACGTGCGAATCACAGCCGACCAGGCACAGCGCCAGCGCCGCCAGCCCTCCTACCAGTGCATATCGTCCCTGTCGGGGGCCACGGCCACGCGATGCCAGGGCGGGCGAAACCACTGCGACGAACCTCATTCCTGTGCGTAGCTGTGTTTGATTGGGGCCATGAGTTGCACAAACGACTACGCTAGCGGAATTGTGGAACCCTTCTACCGGTCGATCATCGGCCTGGCCCGCACCGTGTTCTTCGCGCAAGGGCTGAAATTCGATGTCCGAGGGGCCGAGCGCATCCCCGCCGTAGGTGGCGCGGTCATCGCCATCAATCACACCGGGTACATGGACTTCACCTACGCCGGGCTGCCCCCGCGTGCCACGAAGCGGTACATCCGGTTCATGGCCAAGAAGGAGGTGTTCGACAACGCGATCTCCGGACCCGTCATGCGCGCCATGCGGCACATTCCGGTGGACCGATCGGCCGGCGCCGACTCCTACAAGGCCGCGGTGGAGTATCTGCGCCGGGGTGAACTGGTCGGTGTGTACCCGGAGGCGACCATCAGCCGCAGCTTCGAGATCAAGGAGTTCAAGTCGGGCGCGGCACGCATGGCGATCGAGGCGGGCGTGCCGATCATTCCCATGACTATCTGGGGCGCACAGCGGGTATGGACAAAGGGATATCCGAAACGCCTGGGACGGACCAACACCCCGATCCGGATCCAGGTGGGTGAGCCGATCGAGCCGGCGTCACCCGCCGTGGAGGATGTCGCCGCCGCGGAGCTCACCGAGCGGCTGCGTGCGGCAATGCAGAAGATGCTCGCGGAACTACAGCAGGGTTATGTTCACGAACCGGGCGCATACTGGGTCCCGGCTCGGCTGGGCGGTGGCGCACCGACCCTGGAGGAGGCCGACGCGATGGATGCCGCCGACGCCGCCGCCAAGGCCGAACGTGCCGCGACGAGGCGGGAACCCGCTTAGCTCGGGTCCGGCCGGTAGGAGGAGTTGTACCCATGGCGCGCGAGCCCGTGTTCGACGTTCTGGCCGGTTTGGTCCGCAGCCTGTTCTGGTTGCAGGGTCTGCGGGTCGATATCACCGGGCAGGAGAATATTCCGCGCGCCGGCGGCGCTGTCCTGGCCGTGAACCACACCGCCTACCTGGATTTCATGGAGGTCGGGCTGGTGGGCCGCGAGTCCGGCCGCAATGTCCGCTACATGATGAAGGCCGAACTCGAACACGGCATCGTCGGCTGGTTGATGAAGCACTGCAAGGCGATCGGCGTGGATCGGGGCCACGGCGCGCAGTCGTACGCGCGGGCCGTGGCCGCGCTGCGCGACGGGGAGATCGTGGTGGTGTACCCGGAGGCCACCATCAGCCGCAGTTTCGAACTCAAGGAGTTCAAGTCGGGCGCGGCGCGCATGGCGATCGAGTCCGGTACGCCGATCGTCCCGATGACCATCTGGGGCGCGCAGCGCATTTGGACCAAGGATATCCCGAAACAACTGGGCCGCAATCATTTTCCCGTCCACATTCATATCGGTGAACCTGTCGGGTCGCCCGGCGGCGAGGCGACGGCGACCGCCGTCGACGCGTTGACCGCCGAATTGCGTTCGCGCATGGCCGAGTTGCTCACCGAGGCCCAGCAGAACTACGAGATGCCGCCGGGCGCCCGCTGGGTTCCCGCCCGGCTCGGCGGCACCGCGCCCACCCCGGAGCGGGCCGTGGTGCTGGAGCACGAGGAACTCGCCCGTCGCCGGGCGGCACGGGAGCAGAAGGCGGCGCGCGAACAGGGCGCGTAGGAACGCCTGGCCACCGTGGATTCCGCCGCCGAGTTCGAATGGTCGCTGCGCCGCCTGCTGGGCCCCGAGTCGTGGGGGCTCACGCGGCGGCGTACGCGGACAGCACGGAGTGGCAGGGGATCGGGGCGGGGAGGTCGCCGTCGAGGAACCGGGTGGGTTGGATGCCCATGAGGGCGCGGAAGTCGGCGGTCATATGGGACTGGTCGTAGTAGCCGACCGCGGCGGCGGCCTGCGACAGCGGGGTCGTCCGGGCCTCGGACATCAGCCGGCGGACTCGGGCGATGCGGGCGAAGTGTTTGGGGGACACGCCGATTCCGGTGGTGAACAGGGCGCGGAGCTGGCGTTCGCTGACCGCGAGGCGGGCGGCGATCTCGGGGATCGGCGCGGGGTCGGTCATCAATGCCGCCAGCGCGGCGGACAGCAGTGCGCGCCGCGAGCGCTCGGCGGAATCGTCGGAAAGTCGCCGGGGCAGTGCGTCTTTCAGTATCGATACGGACTCCGAGAGGGGGCTGTGCAGCAGTCGATCGCTGAATTCGGCCAGGGGACCGGGTAATTCGCCGAGCACCGTGATGCGGTCGGTGAGTTCGGCCGCCGCGATGCCGAGCAGCGGGAGCGCCGCGCCGGGGGCCAGGCGCAGCCGCAGGCAGGTGGCGGGCTCGTCGGCGGCGTTGTAAGACGCGCGGGTGCGCGGGCCGATCACCACGACGTCGCGGCGGCCGGTCGGCTCGTGCCGCAGAATCAGCCGGATGTCGGTTTCCGGGATATGCGTGAACGGCCGCCGGACGGGGTCGAGCATCGGGATATGTCCGGCCGCGACGAACCATGGTCGCAGCGAGTGCGGCAGGGGTATTGCGCGTTCGTACCGTTCCGCGGTGTGTATGCGGTGTCGCGTCCGGGCGGGCGCCGCGGCGAGCGGGGTGGTCACCGGATCCACTGTAGGCGCGGCCGGACTGTCGCGGTTGTGCCGTTTTTTCCTATCGGCGCAGGTGGGTCGGGCGAGAGGCTGATAATCATGATTCTGGTGACGGGTGCCACGGGCACCATCGGACGTGATGTGGTTCGGCGGCTCGTGCTGCGCGGCGACAAGGTGCGGGCGTTGACCCGCGACCCGGGGGCGGCGATCTTCCCCGCCGGTGTGGACGTTGTCCGGGGGGATTACGACGATCCGGCCTCGCTGGACGCGGCCATGGCGGGAGTGGAAGCGGCGTTCCTGGTCGGGGTGCTGGAACCGGGTAAACCGGGTGGGGATGCGGCGCTGGTGGCCGCCGCGCGGGCCGCGGGCGTGCGCCGGGTGGTGAAGCTTTCGGCGATCGGCACCGGCGATACGACCCTGGGGATCTTCGCGACCTGGCATATGGCCGGTGAGCAGGCGGTTCGGGACAGCACGCTGGCGTGGACGATCCTGCGGCCGAGCCAGTTCGCCTCGAACACGCTGGCCTGGGCCGATGCCGTGCGCGCGGGTCGGCCGGTGCCGGTCCGGACGGGGACCGGCCGTCAGGGCACGATCGATCCGCGCGATATCGCGGAGGTCGCGGTGCGCACGCTGACTTCGGACGATCATGCGGGCCGGACTTACACGCTGACCGGTCCGGCGGCACTGTCGGAACCGGATCTGGCATTCGAGCTGGCCAGTGCGTTGCAGCGGCCGGTGGCGCTGCAGGAGCTGTCCTCGGAGTCGGTGCGTGAGGTGCTGCGGGCGCAGGGGCGGTCGGAGGAGTTCATCGATGGGGCGCTGGGCGGTACGGAGTTCATCCGGGACGGCGGCAATGTCGCACTCACCGATGATGTGCGGCAGGTGCTGGGGCGTGAACCGGGCGCCTATGCGCGGTGGGTGCGGGACCATCTGGATGCTTTCATAGCGGACTGACTCGCGAGTGTGCGTGTCGTCACACTCACCCCTGGGGAGCATCGCTGACCACGGAACAGACTGGTCGGGCGCCCCGACACGCTGTACGGCACGCCGATTGTGCGCCGTAAAACGGTCGCTTACCAGCTGGTTTATGGCGCATATCGGACGGAGTGGATACCGTCAGAGGTCATGACGCGCTATGTGATGCCGGCCGAGGGGGCGCCGCACGCCCGAACCTGGCTGGCATGGCCGGCGAAGGAGTCGGTGTGGGAGTCGCTGCTGCCGCAGGCGCGCGCCGACGTCGCACGCTTGGCCCGGGCCATCGCCGAGCACGAGCCGGTCGCGCTCCTGGTCCGGCGTGAGCACCTCGAACAGGCGCACCGGGCCCTCGGATGTTCGGTCGAGCTGGTGTCCGCGCCGCTGGACGATCTGTGGGTGCGCGATACCGGCCCGACGTTCGTGCGCGCGGCGGACGGATCCCTGGCCGGGATCGATTTCAACTTCAACGGCTGGGGGCAGAAGGCCGAGTACCACATGGATGCGAAGGTGGTGCGCAAGACGCTCGAGTACCTCGGAGTCCAGCGGGTGGTCGCGCCGATCGTGGCCGAGGGCGGGTCACTCGAGGTCGACGGGGAGGGCACACTGCTGGCGACCGAGAGCTCCCTGGTCAACCCGAATCGCAATCCGGGCAGCGACCACGACGAGATCGAGCGCGCCCTGGGCGAGTTGCTGGGCGTGACGAAAGTGGTGTGGTTACAAGGGGTCACCGATGAGGATGTGACCGACTGTCACGTCGACGCGGTCGCCCGGTTCGCCGAACCCGGTGTGGTGCTGGTGACCCGGCCGTTGGCCCCTCGGCCCGAGGACGCCTTCGCCCGCGCCGCCGCCCGCGCGCAGGACATTCTGCGCGAGGCCACCGATGCCAAGGGCCGTCGCTTCGACGTCATCGAACTGCCGCAGCCCAATCCGGTGGATATGCCGGGAAAACGGGAGCCGGAATTCCTGTACACCTACGTCAATTTCTATATCGGCAACGATGCGGTCTATGTGCCCGCCTTCGGGGACCGGCGCGGAGACGACCGCGCGGCGGGCATTCTGGCCGACGCGTTTCCCGGCCGCGCGATCGTCCCGGTGCAGTACAACACCGTCGCCGAGGGCGGGGGCGGAATCCATGCCTCAACCCAGCAGCAGCCGGTGTGACCGGGGTCAGCTGGGATCCGAGCCGCGAATCGCGCCGAACCAGACGGCGGCGCCCGCGGCGACGGTGAGCGCCGCGACGAAGGCGGGGAAGCCGCCGCCCGCGACATAGACCCAGAGCAGGGCGGCGAAGGGGGCGGCGACGGCGAATTGGGCGTCCAGCAGCAGGCGCCGGGTGGGACGGGCCGCGGCGGCGGCGTGGGCGAGGCCGTCCGGGTCGGGGCGGCTGGGGTTCTCGTGCAGGCGGCCGATCGGTTCGGTCTCGCGCAGGGGGCCCGAGGGATACAGTCGCCGAGCGCCGAGGCCGACCGTACCGCCGCCGAATTCGGCCGTCGATTCGGGCATGGTGACCAGCGCGGGGTCGAAATAGACCGGAAGCCAGTGGGTTACGTCATCGATGGTGAATTCCAGCCAGGATCGGCTCAACAGGCGGTGTTGCTGACGGAGCCTGCGGAAGGTGATCGTGCGCACTGCGTTCTGCCCCGGCGCGGTCGTGTGCCATGGCAGCACCCCGAGGGCCACCGCCAGCCGGAATGCGGTGTAGCAGAGGATCACCAATGCCACGGCCGCCAGCATGGCGAGCTGTTCGGTATCCGCGAACGGCGCCCAGGCGAGGCAGATCGCCAGGGCGCCGAGCGTCGTCAGCACCGGATAGGCCAGGGGGTGGCCCATGCCGGAAATCACTTCAGGAAACCGATTTTCGTCCAGTCGATGTTGGCCAGCCCGTACGCGCCGATGTTGGCGAGGTTGGCACGCACGGCGTAGGTCCCCGACGCCTGTTGCAGCGGCAGCGAATAGCCTTCCTGCCAGATCAGCTTGTCGCACTGGTTGGCCAGGGCGATCGCCTTGTTCGGATCCAGTTCGGACATGGTCTGCTCGATCAGGGCATTGAGTTCGGGGGAGCCGATACGAGCCTTGTTGCTCTGCAGGTTGTTCGGGTCGTAGGCGTAGATCTGCGGCAGGGAGATCAGCGGCAGGCTGCTGCCGCCCCAACTGAACTGGGCGAGATCGAAATTGCCCGGATCGATGACATCGGTGAACAGTCCGGTGCCCGGCACCGTCTGGATATCCACCTTCACCCCGACCTTGGCGAGGTCCTGCTGGACGATCTTGGCGGTGTCGACCCACTCCTTCTGATCGAACATCACATCGCGCAGTTCGAGCTTCTTACCGTCCTTTTCACGAACGTCGCCATGCAGTGTCCAGCCGAGCGCGTCGAGTTCCTTGGCGGCCTCGGCGGGGTCGAACGCGACCGGCGCCGAATTGTCCTGATACCCCTTCTGTCCCATCACGAAGATGTGATTGTTCAGCGGCTTGGGGTTGTTCACGATGCCCCGCTGCGCCTGGTCGACGATCGCCTGCCGGTCGACCGCCTTCGAAATCGCCACCCGCAGTTTGGGATCGGACAGCAGCGCGCCCGGGCCACCGTTGAACGTGATGTGGCTCCAGCTCGGTTCGGGGCTGCGCCGCACGACGACGCCGGGTGAATTCTTGGCGGCGACGACATTCGCCAGACCCGACACATAGGTGTAGTCGATCTCGTTGTTCTGCACCGCACCCAGCACCGCGCTCTGGTCGAGCCTGGTGTAGGTGATGGTGTCGAGCTTGGGCGCGGGGCCCCACCACTTGGGATTACGGCCCAGCACCACGCGGTCCTGCGTGCGGTCGATGCCGGTGATGACGAACGGACCGGAGGTGACCTTCAGATCGTTGCGGTCCATATCGCTGAAGGCCTGCGGGGACGCGGTCACCGCCTTCGGATAGAGCGGGCTGAACATGCCCTGCCACTCGGCGTACGGCTTGTTGAAGGTGACGATCGCCTGCCGGTCGTCGACGCCGCGTGCCACTTTCGAGACACGCTCGAAGCCCTGGGAGAAATTGATCTGGTACCCCTGGCTCGCGTTGCCGAGCGCATGGGCCTCGGATTGCAGGTCCTCCCACGTGATCGGCGACCCGTCGGACCATACGGCCTTCGGATTGATGGTGAAGGTGACCTGCTGCGGATTGGTGCCGGTCAGCTTGATGTCGGTGAAATAGTTGTGGTCGACCGTCAGGTTGCCGGCTGCGTCGCTGACGAAGGTATCCGGCATCAGCGGTTCGATGATCGAGTTGAGGTCCGCGTCGCCACCGTCGATATGCAGGTCGTTGAAGGTCGCCGGGAACGAGGAGATCGACAGGCGCAGGTTCCCGCCGTCGCGCAGGGCGCTCGGATCCTTCGGGTTGATGTCGTTGGTCGAGTTGACGTCGACATTGGCAACCTGATTATTGGTACCGGAACCGCATCCCGACACCACCAGTCCGACCGCGACCACGGGGATCGCGAGCGGGACTATTTTCGAACGAATCCGCATGGATCGATCCTTCCGTCGGGACGAGGTCATATCTCACTACTCATTTGACGAAGCCGATGCTGGTGTAGTCGTAGGACGCTAACCCGGGCGCCCCGATATTGGCGAGCGTGGTTCGCGTCGCCCAGTTGCCCGGATCCTGGGTGAGCGGAAGTGAATGGCCCTCGGCGAAGATCTGCCTGTCGACCTGGTTGGCCAGCTGAATCGCCTTGGCGGGATCGAGTTCGGTGAGCGTCTCATCGATCAGGGCGTTCAGTTCGGGCGAGCCGATGCGGCCGAAGTTGCCCTGCACGTCGTTCGGATAGAGGCCGAATTCCTGCGGAATGCTGCTGTATACGAACACATCACCCATCAAGATGTACTGCGAGACGTCGAAATCACCCGGAATGATCACCCGGCTGAAGAAGTCCAGCCCGGGCCGGGTGTCGATGGTCAGCTTCGCGCCGACCTCGGTCAGATCCTGCTGGATCATCTTCGCGATCTGCACCCAGGTCGGATCGTTGTACATGACATCGCGAATGATCAGCTGGCGACCGTCTTTCACGCGTACGTCGCCCTGGAGCTTCCAGCCGATGGCATCGAGCTGTTTCGCCGCCGCGGCCGGGTCGTAGGCGACCGGGGCCGAATTGTCCTGATAGCCCTGCTGTCCCTCGATGAAGATGTGGTTGTTCAGTACCCGCGGGTGTGCGGTCAGGCCCCGCTGCGTGGCATCGGCGATGGCCTGCCGGTTGATCGCCTTGCAGATCGCCACGCGCAGTGCGGAATCGGCGAGGATGGAACCGGGAGCGCCGTTGAAGGTGAGCCAGCGCCACATATTCGCCGGAGCATGCCGCAGGGCCACGGCCGGGGTGCGCCGAATGAGCAGGACGTCGTTGATATTCGACAGCCGCGCCGCGTCCAGCTCGTTGTTCTGCACCGCGGCGGCCCAGGTGGACTGGTCGAGCACGCTGTAGGTGACGGTGTCCAGCTTCGGCGGTGCGCCCCACCATTTCGGGTTGCGCGCCAGCACGATTCGCCCCTGGGTGCGGTCGGTGGACTGCACGATGTACGGTCCCGCTGTCGCCGTGATGTTGTCGGCCAGGCTGTGGTTGAACGCATCCGGCGTACCCGTCACCGATTTCGGGAACAGGATCGAATTGCCCGAGAACTGCCCGCGCCAATCGGCGTACGGCGTCGAGAAGGTCAGCACCGCCTGGCGGTCGTCGACGCCGCGCTCGACCTTCTCCACCCGGTCGAAACCATTGGTGATGGCGATCAGGAAGCGTTTGTCCTTGCCGTTCAGCGCCTGCCAGGTAGCGGCCAGATCCTCCCAGGTGATCGGCGTGCCGTCGGACCACACCGCCTTCGGGTTGATCGTGTAGACGACCTGCTGTGGGTTCGTGCCGGTCATCTTGACGTCGGTGAAGTAGTCGGTGTCGACCGTGAGTGCTCCGGCGGCGTCGGACTTGAACGCTCGCGGCATCATCCATCGGATGAGGTCGGCCGACTCGCCCTCGTTGCCGTCACTGGACTGCACATTCCAGTTCGACGGGTAGGCGGTGATCGCCAGCCGCAGATTGCCGCCGTCGCGGATGTTGGCGCGCGGCTGCGGATTGATGTCGTTGGTGGTACCCAGGGATGTGGGGCCGGTTGGGCCGGTGCCCACCCCGGACGAACAGGCTGCCGAGAACGCCGTCGACACTGTGGCCGCCGCGACGGCCTTGGCGAATGTGCGTCTCTTCACACCTGGGCTCCTATCGGACGAGGCTATCGGACAACGGCGGGTACGGGAATCGCGTCGATGAGGGCGCGGGTGTACTCATGCTGTGGATCGGTCAGAATCTGTTCCGCCGGACCGTATTCCACGATCTTGCCGCGATACATGACCGCGATGTCGTGCGCCAGATTGCGGACCACCGAAAGATCGTGGGAGACGAACAGATACGACAGTCCGCGCTCGGCCTGCAACTCGCGCAACAGATTCAGCACACCGGCCTGGATGGACACGTCCAGCGAGGACACCGGCTCGTCCAGCACCAGGATCTCCGGATCCAGCGCCAGCGCCCGCGCGACATTGATGCGCTGTTTCTGCCCGCCGGAGAAATCGGCCGGATAACGATCCATATGTTCCGCGCGCAACCCGACCTGCCGCAGCAGTTCCGGCACCCGGGTGCGAATCTCCGCCCGCGAGCGCCCGATGATGCGCAGCGGCTCGGCCAGTGCGTCGAAGATCGGCAGCCGAGGGTCCAGGGATGCGGACGGGTCCTGGAACACGATCTGCATCTTGGCCCGGATCTCGCGGCGACGCTCCTTGGTGAGCGTGGCGACGTTGCTCCCGAGCACCTCGATATCGCCAGCCTCGGGTGCGATCAGATCCATGATCTGGGTCAGCGTGGTGGACTTGCCGGACCCCGACTCGCCGACCAGCGCCAGCGTGCGGCCGGCGCGCAACTCGAAGCCGATGCCGTCGACCGCGCGCACCTCGCCCTTGCGGCGGCGGAATATCACGCCCGAGGTGATCGGGAAGACCTTGGTCAGATCCGAAACCCGCAGCACCACACGCTCGTCCGGCACGGCCTCGGGCTCGGCCTCGGTGATCTCGCGCCGGTAGGCCGCGAACAGGTCGGCGGTGTCGATGTCGGCGGTGCGGATACAGGCGGCGCGATGTGCTTGCGTGATGTCCTGCAGCGCAGGTTCCGCGGCCGTGCACTCCTCGATGGCGACCGGGCAGCGCGGTGCGAACGGACAGCCCGGGGGCAGCGCGTGCATGGCCGGCGGGGATCCGACGATGGGGATCAGCGGTGCGCGGGCCGGGCCGTCCATGCGCGGGATCGACCCGAGCAACCCGACCGTGTACGGCATCCGCGGTGAGTTGAAAAGCTCAGTAGTACTGGCTGTTTCGACGATTCGCCCGGCATACATCACCGCAATGCGGTCGGCGATGGTGGCGGCGATGCCCATATCGTGGGTGATCATGATGACGCCCGCGCCGGTGATATCGCGCGCCTTGCGCAGCAGATTCAAGATCTGTTTCTGCACGGTGACGTCCAGCGCCGTTGTCGGCTCGTCACAGATGATCAGTTCCGGATCGTTGGCGATGGCCATCGCGATCACCACGCGCTGGCGCATGCCGCCGGAGAATTCGTGCGGAAATGCCTTCGCCCGCACCCGCGGTTCGGGAATGCCCACCAGGTCCAGCAGTTCGACGGCCCGCTCGGCCGCCTGCTGTTTGGTCATCTTCCCGTGTGCCAGCAGGGCTTCGGCGATCTGATCGCCGATCCGGTAGACCGGCGTGAGCGCCGAGAGCGGGTCCTGGAACACCATGGAGATATTGCTGCCGCGCAGGCTCGACAGCCGGCGGTCGTCCATGCCGAGCAATTCCTTGCCGCGCAATCGGATCGAGCCACGCACGCGGGCCTGATCGGGCAGCAGTCCGATCACGGCCAGCGACGAGACCGATTTGCCCGAACCGGATTCGCCGACGATCGTGAGTACCTCGCCGTCGGCGACGGTGTAGCTCACACCACGCACCGCGTCGATGCGGCCCTCTTCGCCCGGAAAGGATACGTGCAGGTCCGAGACCTCGAGCAGGGGCGCTGTCTTGCCCTTCTCGGCGCTGACCGGGGTATCCGTCATGACGCCTGCACCTTCTGCTTCTTCCTGTCGGACTTGTCCGGCTTACGGCGGGCCCGGGCACGTTTCGAGGTGGGGTCGAACGCGTCTCGCAAACCGTCGCCGACCAGGTTGGCGCACAACACGATCAGGACCAGGAACAGCGACGGGAACATGATCATCCAGGGAAAGGTCAATCCCGCATCGGAATTCATCTCGATCAGCGTGCCCAGCGACAGATCCGGCGGCTGCACGCCGAATCCGAGGTAACTCAGGCCGGTTTCGGCCAGCACCGCCGAGCCGATCGCGAGCGTGGTGTCGATGATCAGGAACGACGCCACGTTCGGCACGATGTGCGTGACGATCACCGAACGCGTCGAGGCGCCCATATATCGTGCGGCCCGCACGAATTCGCGCTCGCGCAGGCTCAGGGTCAGCCCGCGCACGATGCGCGCGCTGATCATCCAGCCGAAAGCGGCGAGCAGCACGATGAGCAGCAGGATCGACCCGTTGCTCTTGGTACGCGGTGAGAAGATCGCGATGATGATGAAGCTGGGCACCACCAGCAGCAGATCGACCAGCCACATGATGGCGCGGTCGGTCCAGCCGCCGAGCAATCCCGCCACCGAGCCGGCGGTGACGGCCAAGATCGAGCCGATCACGGCCACCGAGAAGCCGATGATCAGCGATTTCTGCAGGCCGTGCAGTGTCTGGGCGAGCACGTCCGCGCCGCTGGCGTCGGTGCCGAACGGGTGATCCGGGCTCGGCGGCATATACGCCTGCGTGTTGTCCAGATACTGATAACTGTGCGGCAGGAACGGCGGTAGCGCGAAGGCCGCGATCACGATGATCAACAGCACGATGGCGCCGACGATGGCGGCCTTGTTGCGAAGGAACCGGCGCCACACCAGCTTCCGGCGTCCTGCCGCGGCGGGTTCGGGCGCGCCCTGGGTCAGGAGCTCCATCTCCGTCATGCCACACGCACCCGCGGGTCGAGCAGGGCGTACACGATGTCCGACAGCAGGCCGGATATCAGGATCACCAGTCCGGCGAAGGTCGTCACCGTCGTCACGATGTACAGGTCCTGTGAGTTGATCCCGTCCACCAACCATTCGCCGATGCCGTGCCAGCCGAAGATCTTCTCGGTGAAGACCGCGCCGGTGACCAGGCCGCCCAGGCCGTAGGCGAACAGCGTCGCCATCGGGATCAGGGCCGTGCGCAGGCCGTGTTTATAGAGTGCGCGCTTGCGGGTGAGCCCCTTGGCCCGGGCGGTTCGGATGAAATCGCTCTCCAGCACATCGAGCATCGCATTGCGCTGGTAGCGGCTGTACCCGGCCATCGAGCCGAGGGCCAGGCCCAGGGTCGGCAGCACCAGATGTTGGAGGCGATCCACGATCTGGTTCCACAGTCCGCTGATCGCCGAGGCCGAGGTCTCACCGGTATAGAGGAAGATCTGCTGCCCGGTGGCGTTGTTGAGTTGTAGCGCACCGTATTTCAACAGGGTCGCCAGGACGAAGATCGGCGTGGACAGGATCAGCATCGAGACGATCGTGGTGAAGTAGTCGCTGAACCGGTACTGCCGTATCGCGCCCGCCGCCCCGATCAGCACGCCCAGTACGGTCCCCACCACCGAGCCGATCAGCAGCAGCCGCAGGCTCACCCCGACGCGGCGGCCCAGTTCCGAACTCACCGGCTGCCCGGCCAGGGTCTGCCCGAAGTCGCCGTGCAGCACGATGCCCTCCACCCAGGTGCCGTAGCGCGGCAGGATGGGCTCGTTCAGATGCAGCTGCGCCGCCTTGGCATCGATCACGGACTGGGGTGGTCGGGGGTGACGTTGTTCGAGACTGTCCAGCGGGTGGAACGTCAGTGACGCCAGGGCGAAGGTCAGGAATGACGCGAGCACCAGCAGCACGACATAGTTCAACGCTCGGCGCAGCAGGAAGCCGGTCACAGCTGCGCCTCGCTGGCGCTCGGCTCCGCTGCGACCGCTGGTGCTGTGTTGATGGTTCCCTCGCTACGCTCGGTCACAGCTGCGAACGGTGGTGCTGTGTCTGTGATTCCCTCGCTGCGCTCGGTCATCTGTCCCCTCGGGTCGGTTACTAGCCCCTGATCATAGGGATAGATTTTCGGTCGGGCGTGTTACGTACCGCCCCCGCGGCAGTGTGGAGCGGGATTACTTCCGCGCGGGCGGTTCGGGCAGGATGGACTGGGTGACTCACCCGCACCTGCCGAAACCGAAGATGGTGGCTACCGACGTCGACGGCACCCTGATCGACGCCGACGAGCAGGTGACCCCGCGCACCAAGGCCGCGGTGGCGGCATTGGTCGCCGACGGGGTGCCGTTCGTGCTCGCCACCGGGCGTCCACCCCGCTGGATCGATCCCGTCGTGGCGGGGCTCGGCTATGCGCCGCTGTGTGTATGCGGCAACGGCGCGGTCATCTACGACAGCGCCACGGATCGCATCCTGCAGCAGATCTCCCTGGATGTGGCGAGTCTGGCGTGGCTCGCGGAACTGGCCGAGCGGGTGCTGCCCGGATGTGGTCTGGCCGCCGAGCGAGTGGGCGCGAGCGCGCACGACGCCGCGACCCCGCAGTTCGTCAGCTCGCCCGAGTACCAGCACGCCTGGCTCAATCCGGACGATACCCAGGTCGCACGCGCGGAGGTGCTCGCCGCCCCGGCCATCAAGATGCTGATCCGGCTGCCGCGCGCGACCAGCGCCCAGATGCACGACGCGATCGCACCGCGGCTGAACGGCCGCGCCGATGTCACCTATTCGACCGACAACGGGCTGATCGAGCTGTCCGCCCCGGGGGTCACCAAGGCCTCCGGATTGGCGATCGCGGCCGAGCGCCTCGGCGTGGAACATCGCGAGATCCTCGCCTTCGGGGATATGCCCAACGACGTCCCGATGCTCCGGATGGCCGGGCACGGCGTGGCGATGGGCAACGCCCATCCTGCCGCGCAGGCCGCCGCGGACGAGGTGACCGCGGCGAATACGGCCGACGGGGTCGCCCGGATCCTGGAGCGCTGGTGGCCGGCTGAATCGTTGAGTACCAATAATCATTGACGGACCGGAATTGATATCTGATCGAATAGTTGTCGGCGTGGGATCGACGATGCGTCGGAATCGTTGGCAGGTGTGGCGGACTCGCGCTCAGTTGGCCGGAGCCGCGGGTGCCGAGGTTCCGGCATCGGGCTGCCCTGCGGCCGTTTCGCTGTAAATCTTGTACAGCGCCGTGACGATCCCAGTGGCCGTGTTCATGATCAGTGAGCCGTTCTGGAAATCGGTCCGCATGCCGTCCGGGACGGGGTAGGCGTTCTTCAGCGGCAGGCCCAGCACTCCGGACTCGCCGCCGAGCTGGATGAACCGGTCCAGCAGATGTCCGGCGAGTTCGATGATGGCGCCGTCGGGTGCGGCGTATACGTAGCCGTTGACGAACTTACCGACCTGACCGCCGTCCGGCGTCTGCTCCGGCTCCGCGGTGGCCGCACCGAGGCGGCTGTTCGGACCGCCCTGTCCGGCCCAGTATTTCGCGACCGGGCTGGTTCCGATCATGTTGAGCAGCTTGGTGGTCAGGGCAGCCAGCGCGGCGATATCGGCCTGGGTGCGTTGGGATTTGGGCGTTGTCCCGGTGGTGTCAGTTGCCGCGGCTTCCGGCGCCGGGCTCGAATTATCGGCAGGCGCCGCGGCTTTCGCCTCGGTGCCGGGACTCAGGTTCGTCGCGTTCGCGGCATTCGCGGCGGCGTCGCGGATGCGATCCATCAACGCGTAGGCGGCATCGCCCGGGCAGACGGTGTTCCCGACGTCGCGGTGCGCGAAGACGATCGGCAACTGCACGGCCTGACCCTGTTTGTACTTGGTGTATTGCGTGCCTTCGGAATACATGGTGGTGCGGCCCTTGGGATCCAGCCCCGCTACCTTGGCTCGCCACCCGATGAACTGCCCGATCGCCTGGATCGCGGCGTCGGACGGTGGTTCGGTCTCGTAGTCGCCCATGATCGCGACACCGGAGGTGTTCTCGTTGAATCCGCCCGCGTGCGCGCCCTCCACGGGCTTGTCCAGCCCGCCCGCGCGGCCCTCGAAGATCTGCCCGTACTTGTCGACCAGCGCGTTGTAGCCGATATCGCACCAGCCCAACGTCTTCGCGTGATAGGCGTAGATGGCGCGGACGATGCCGGCGGATTCGGCCTGGCTGTAGTCGTTGCGACCGGCGGTGTGGTGCACGGTGATTCCGCCGAGGCCGTCGTCGTAGGTGGGTTTGTCGCACAGCAGCGACGGGTCCGCGCCCCACTGATCGCGGGTGATCACCTTGGGGCCGCCGCCGGGCAGTGCTGCGGCGATCGTGGACAGCGCCGAGTCGGCCGCGCCGCGGCCCGGATCGATCAGCACGGCCGAGATGTCCTGGCTCGCCGGGAGCGCCGGATCGTCGGCGCGGGCCGGGGTCACACCGGTCGGCGCGGCGGCGTCGGCCTTGTGCGTCGTCAGGACCTGCACGGCCTTGGTGTTGCCGACGTAGATCGGTTCGGTGCCGGTCCTGGTGTTCACCGCATGGTCGTTGCGGCCGGTGTCGACGCGCGCGGTGGGGTACCACGGTCCCCACGTGCCGTCGGAATTGCGTGAACGGATCATCGCGGTGGTGTCGGCCAGATCCTTCGCGGTGAGCGCGACCATGCTGAAGGGCTTGTCCCGGGTGAGTTCCTTGACCTGTGCGCCGACCTGATCGGCGAGATTCCGCGGGACGGCGCCGGGGGCCAGCGCGGGGCTTTCCGGATCGGCCCCGGGGACCACGGGAGCATGGGGGTCCGCCGCCGGGGTGGGT